>JABSSL010000030.1 GCA_013214355.1 Saprospiraceae bacterium
GTGTAGATTGTGGTGGCCCAGATTGTCCTGCCTGCCCAACTTGTGATGATGGCATCTTAAATGGTAATGAAACTGGCGTGGATTGTGGTGGTCCGGATTGTGCACCTTGTAGCGGTGAATGTACTACCCAATTGATCAACTCCAATGATTTCAATAGCAGCTATGGCATTTGGAATGATGGCGGATCCGATTGTACCAGAAGTTCAGCCTATGCTGATTATGCAGTAGGTGGGACTGGAGCCGTGGTTAGATTGCGGGATAATTCTTCCTCTTCCAACATGACCACCGATGATCTCAACTTGATTGCTTACCAAGAGCTCACCGTGGACTTCACCTACGTGGCTAGCAGTATGGATAATCCAAATGAAGATTTCTTCCTAGAGATCTCCACCGATGGTGGGGCAAGTTTTGCTCAGGTAGAGGAATGGAATCTTGATGATGAATTTGTCAATGAAGTGCGTTACTTCGAGACTGTTACCATTCCTGGACCATTCTCAGCAAACACTCAAATCCGATTCCGCTGTGATGCTAGTTCCAACACAGACTATGTATACATCGATGATGTAAGCATCTCCGGTTGTGTCCAGGGAGTGGGAAGTCGCTTATCCAAGGAAGTCCCTGCAGTTCTGAGTACCAAGGAAATCATTCGTACCGTTGGGCTCTATCCAAATCCAACTCGGGGACAAATTACGCTAAGCTTTGTGATGCAAGAGGCCGCACAAGTTCAACTGCGGATAACAGACATCTCAGGAAAGCTTATTAGACAAGAAGCCATGCAAATAGATGAAGGTACACAACAGCGAGAGCTGAATGCAGATCATCTTAGTGCAGGTGTCTATTTCATGCACATTCAAAGTAAAGATCAAATTATCACGAAACGATTCGTCGTTATTCAATAATATTGATCTAGATAATATAAGATATGAGGCCAGGCAGAACTTTCTGCCTGGCCTTCTTCATTTAAATCAGTCTCAACAAGATTAGCTCGCTACAACTTTTATATTATATTATTTTTGTATATTTTTACAGAAGGCAGACCTACTTACACAACATTCGGTCTCATCTTGGTCTCTCAGTCTGCTTAATTTCCACAGTTGACATCTATAGTTTATCCAAGTGCTTTCACTTTCGAAAGCTCTTTTCCATTGCATTATGAACAATGACTAAGCAGTAACGCTCGATTGTGTGCTACGCTACACCATTGGGTATCTCCTTAACTAAGCCCACTGCAGTCATGAAACACATCAAACTACTTACAAGCTGTATAGTGCTTCTATTTTCTAACAGCACCTATGCACAGACTTACTTCTATGGTCCACAGGGCAAAGAATATCTAAATATTCATCCCAATATGATTCGGGTGACCTTTGAGAAAGGAATCCACTCCAGCCAAAAGGCACGGATTCTTGCCATTGAGAAGCAGCTTTCCGCTTATGACCCTCTACTAGATATTCCACACCCAAACATAAGTCTGATCCAGACGATATCCATTCTACCAGAAAACAAACTTCTTGATTTATGCCAGCGCCTAAATGCTCTTCCAGAGATAGCAGTGGTTACCCCCATCTGTATTTATGCTGACGGAACTTTACAAATCCCTAACCGAAAGCTCTTTGCCAGATTGCGCAGCTGGCCACATCTGGAGCTGTTCAAAGCTTACGCAGCCAAAACAGCCGGTTTTCAATTCAACAGTATATCAAGGGACTCTCTCTTGATAGAACTCACCCTACGTAATTCAGCGGATCAATCTGCCATAGCTCTAAGCAATCAATTATTCGAGCTAGGTTGGTTTGAGTTCGCAGAGCCAGATTTCATCCGTTTACTGGAGCCCATGCACACCTCTGATCCCTTAATTACTGATCAATGGGCCCTGGACAATGACGGACAAAACACGGTGCTATACGGAGGAAGTGCTGAAGCGGACATGAACATCTACACTGCCTGGGCTACCACCACTGGTTCTGCTTCCATCAAAGTAGCTGTACTGGATGAGGGGGTGGATCTTCAACATCCAGATCTTGCCCAGAACCTATTGCCAGGCTATGATGCCACGGGGCAAGGCTCCTTGGGTGCAGCAAATCCCGCAGATGCACATGGAACCGCCTGTGCGGGGATAGTTGCCGCTGTAGGTAACAATGGTATAGGTATAGCAGGAGTCGCTTACCATAGCAAAGTGATTCCCATTAGAGTAGCTTATCGTGCGGCCAATAACTGGGTTACAACAAATGGGTGGATCGCTGATGCAATTAATTGGGCGTGGGATGAAGGGCATGCTGACATTCTGAGTAACTCTTGGGGAGGAGGGAGTCCTTCTTCTTTGATCAACGAAGCTATAGATAATGCTTTGCGCTTTGGCAGAAGAGGCATGGGGAGTCCAGTGGTTTTTGCAGCAGGTAATCACAACGGGGATCTCAGCTATCCTGCCTCCTACCCTGCCACCATAGCCGTCACGGCGATGAGTATGTGTAATGAACGTAAATCATTGACTTCCTGTGATGGGGAAAATTGGTGGGGCGCTAATTATGGTCCAGGAATAGATATAGCAGCTCCTGGAGTGAAAATTTTAACATTGGACAATAGCGGCGTTGCGGGTTGGCAAGAAGGAGATTATCTCCAGAATTTCAATGGAACTTCGGCTGCTTGCCCTAATGCTGCGGGCGTTCTAGCGTTGATTCTTTCGAGTGCTCCAGATCTGCTAGCCAATGAGGCCCGTTTTGTTTTAGAGAGTACCTGCGATAAAGTGGGCAACTATAATTACAGCACTTTTGTGCCGGGCCAACCGGCAGGCACTTGGTCCACAGCCCTAGGCTATGGTCGCATCAATGCCGGAAAGGCCCTTACTGCCCTAGCCTGTGACAACTGCTTGGGTTGTATGGATGGAACTCAAAATGGTCAGGAGGAAGGTATAGATTGCGGAGGTCCAAATTGTCTCCCCTGTCCCACTTGTAATGATGGAATTTTAAATGGGGATGAGGAAGATATAGATTGTGGTGGTGCTTGTACAGCTTGTATCTGCTTTGATCAGGTGTTACAATTAACTATACAGTTTGATCACTATCCAGAAGAAACCAGTTGGGAAGTAAGAACCCCTGAAGGTATTCTCGTTGCTGCTGCAGGCCCATTCACAGAGGCCGTAGGATTATCTACCTATACTCAGGAATTTGTTCTGCCTGAAGGCCAATATGTATTTGCTATCAATGATAGTTATGGGGATGGGATCTGTTGTAATTATGGAGATGGGAATTTCCAATTGAAAGACTCCAATGGATCCAGCATTATTGCAGGTACTGAATTCACTGCCGCAGCTTCGGTAGCCTTTTGTGTGAGAGCTTCCATTGATAGTTGCCAAGATGGGATTCAAAATGGAGAAGAAACTGGCGTGGATTGTGGTGGGCATTGCATGCCTTGCAATGATTTAGCCTGCCATGCCGAGCTTATTGAAGGTGCCAACTTTGAAATGGGATGGGGGGCATGGAATGGTGAAACGGGAGTGCGTCGATCCGAACTCGATGTTGCCTTTGCTAACAGCGGAGCCTGGTGTATTCGGATGGCTGGCTTACCGAATCATTCTGGACTATATAGCTCCCCTTTAGATCTAAGCCCCTTGTCCGAATTGGAGATTAAATTTGCTTTCACCACCACTGGCCTAGAAAAAATGAAGGAAGGACTAAGTCTGCACTTCTCGAGCGATGCTGGTAAGACTTTCACACAAGTAGCTCAGTGGAAGGAGACCAGAGACTTCGTGAACGATAAACCCTATCTTGAATCTGTACAGCTGCAAGGCCCATTTAGTGCCAATACTGTGATCCGCTTTCAGGTAGATGGGTCATCCAGAAAAGATTTGGTCTATATAGATGATATCTTTCTTAGTGGTTGCCTTGGATCAAGGGAACCTTTAACTAACTCTGGCGGGATTGAAGCTTCCTCTATATCTCCGATGAACTTAGATTCTGGACCGGTAAAAGTCGTAATTCCACCAGCTGAGTTGTCCATTTTTCCCAATCCTAGCAAAGGCATTATACATGTCGAAACAAAGACTTCTCTGAAGATTCCATCCCAGTTACAAATATTCAATACACAGGGCATGATGATATATAAAAAAGAACTTCCGGTCAAGCTTACCAATTTGGAAAGCACTTCCTTCAATTTGGAACAACTCCCTCCGGGAATCTATTGGTTACAAATTTCTAATAATCAGGGTAAGCAACAAAGAAAATTCGTGATTCAACGATAGATCAATTAATTACATCTGTCAATAATTTTAGATATCAACCTAGTTTAATGAAGAATGGCCAATCTGCTATTTTACAGATTGGCCACTTTCACCGGATTAAAATCCGTTCAGGGGAATATATAAAAAAGCCCTACCAGCACTTGACTGACAGGGCCCAAAAGTCATCCCTATGATTATATTTTAAATTAAATATTTTCAAGTTTGTGTAGTGTTTCATCGTTGAATGCAGTCGAAAGATAAGCGTTTTTCCAATATTTAGAAAAAAACTTATAAAAAATTTATCATACAAGCAGCGAAAAACAATTAAACGGTATCTATTGAATAGGAAACGACATGTAAAATGTCCTAATGAACAGAATTTTGAAACGCAAAACGCCGTCCCGACAAAGATCGGGGTCATCATAATTCCAGAACTAAGAATTAGTTTTCAACAGATTTTATCCTAGCATGATTATGCGCCATTATCCTGGCTCGAGCGATAATGGCGCTTTTTTTATGATCTTTCTTCCCAGATCATAGCTAAGTGCACCAGCGTCTCCGCTGATTTTTCCATATCCTGTACAGATACCCATTCATATTTTGAATGAAAAGCATGTTCACCTGCAAAAATATTTGGACACGGTAACCCCATAAAAGATAAACGCGAACCATCCGTTCCACCTCGAATGCTCGAAGCAATGGCTGACATCCCCGCACGCTCAATAGCCTCCACAGCATTGGCAACTACCCTCGGATGCTGATCTAGGACGGTTTTCATATTGCGATACTGTTCTTGAACCAGGAACTCTGCGCTAGAATTTGGATATCGTTCTAGCACCTCGTTCAAGATATCCTGCAAGACAGCTTCATGCTCCGCCAATTTGGCTTCCGTAAAATCACGGATAATAAATTTAATTTCGGCCTGTTCTGCTAGGCCACTGAGTTGAACAGGGTGAATAAACCCCTCTCTACCTTCTGTTGTCTCTGGGGACAATCGATCTTTGGGCAAAGCCGCCAAAACATCGGCCGCAATCTTGATGGCACTTTCCAGTTTCCCCTTTGCAAAGCCTGGATGAGCACTCACACCTTGAATCTTAATCGTAACCCCATCTGCTGAAAAAGTCTCATCCTCTAAAGTTCCTCTTTTTTCTCCATCCACCGTGTAACCAAAGTCGGCTCCCAATCTCTTCATATCTACTTTATCCACTCCCCGACCAATCTCTTCGTCTGGCGTAAAGAGAATACGGATTTTCCCGTGTTTCAGATCAGGGTTTTCCATTAGTAGTCTAGCGGCATCCATAATGGCTGCTACTCCTGCCTTATTATCGGCTCCCAGTAAGGTCGTCCCGCTAGCTGTGACGATATCATTACCAATCTGTTCTTTGAGGTCAGGATGTTCCGCTTGTTTAATAATTATGTTCGTGTCATCTGGCAATACAAGGTCCTGCCCCTGGTAGTTTTGGTGCACCAATGGTTTAACTCCAGTCCCACTACTATCCGGCGAAGTATCCATATGTGAACAAAAACAGATGACGGGTACCGCTTTATCACTGTTTGAGGGGATAGTCGCGTAGACATATCCGTACTCATCTAGTTCAGCATCGGTTATCCCCAAGTCAAGCAATTCTTGAACTAAGACTCGACCAAGGTCTTTCTGTTTTTCCGTTGACGGATGGGTAGTGGAATTAGGATCAGACTGAGTATCAATTTGTACGTATCTGAGAAAGCGGTCAAGCACCGCATGTTGGAGTGATAGGGCCATGGCATCATTACTTTTTGGTCTGCAAAAATAATTAAATCAAGATATTATTTGCCTTTGGACCAAGTAAGAAAATAAGCTAAATGCAGATTAGCTATAGAGCATGACATTGAAAACGTGATTGAAGATTACAATCAGATCCGATTGTAGCAACTTTCCTCCCAAAATAAATCCCAAAGCCCCTCCTAGCCAAAGAAAAAGCCTCTCAAACCAAAGGTCTAAGAGGCTTTTGTTGGCTCGTTCCAAATGGGAAAGCTAAAAACCCGCCCTGCAGAGCAGGGCAGGCAATGGCATATTCCTATGCAGGAACTAGAGCTGATTTTAGTTCTTCATACTGTATGTTAAGCAGACTTAACGGTCTTGATAATTACCGCAGCTACTTTGTAAGGATCAGCAGCAGAATTTGGACGACGGTCTTCCAACCATCCTTTCCAGTCGTTCTCTACTGTAGCAATTGGAATACGGATAGAAGCTCCTCTATCACTGATTCCGTAGCTAAATTTATCAATAGCTTGCGTTTCATGAAGACCTGTCAAACGTAGGTGGTTGTCTGCACCGTATACGTCGATACATGCCTTGATAACTTCTGGAGAAGCTCCAAAGGCAGAACAGATTTTATCGTAAGTTTCTTTATTACCAGCTGTACGCAAGGCGGTATTAGAGAAGTTGGCGTGCATACCGGAACCATTCCAGTCACCTAGTACAGGCTTACAGTGCCAGTTGATCGCAACTCCGTACTTTTCAGCTGTTCTTTCTAGCAAGTAACGAGCTACCCAAATTTGATCACCCGCTTCAGCAGCTCCTTTGGCAAATACCTGGAATTCCCACTGACCCGCTGCTACCTCAGCATTGATACCTTCTACATTCAAACCTGCTTCTAGGCAGATGTCTAAATGCTCTTCAATGATTTCGCGTCCGTATGCATTCTTCGCACCTACAGAGCAATAATATGGTCCTTGTGGTCCTGGGAAACCACCTGCAGGGAAGCCTAAAGGAAGATCAGTTTCTGGATCCCAAAGGAAGTATTCCTGCTCGAAACCAAACCAGAAATCATTATCATCATCTTCAATTGTAGCTCGGCCATTGGTAGCATGTGCAGAACCATCTGCACTTAGTACCTCCGTCATTACTAAGTAGCCATTCTTGCGATCGGGATCTGGATAGATAGCCACTGGTTTCAATAGACAGTCAGAAGCTCCACCAGAAGCCTGACCGGTAGAACTACCGTCAAAAGACCACATTGGGCATTCTTCTAATGTACCACCGAAATCCTTGATAATCTTAGTTTTACTTCTTAGTCCTTGTGTTGGTTCTGATCCATCAAGCCAGATGTACTCTAGTTTTGATTTTGCCATCGTTAAAATGTGTTTTTCAATTTTTTATAAAATTATTGTCAGCTCTACTCCTACACCTCAACAAATAGAGGGGTAAAAACAGATTAAAATCCGTATACAAATGCTAGTATGAAGGAGGCTAGGCTTCCACTAGGTGCAAGATCACCATCAACAAATACATCTTCAGAAACCGTATCAAATCTCAATTCTGGGATGATCGTTAGGTTACCTGTTGTGTATTTACCAGTAAGGGTAATATCTGTCGCATTGGCTTCTTCGAAAGGAAATACAACTGCCTCATCCTGGAACAACTCTAATCTTGCTCCAATTTCAAAATCTTCACTTGCTGCTAACTGAGCGTACAACGCAACTCCTGAAAAACCTACATCTTCGCCTGCATCAGCAAAAGTAGCATTGATACCCAAGTAGAAATCTTCCGATACATCCACACCTCCAGTCAAATCCACTTGAGAATAACCATCTCCGAACAAACCGTTTAGGTAAAATCCACCATATCCTGCTTGTACACCAAAGAAGTAATCACCAGTTGGATTAAATTCTGTGATATCGGTAGGATTCAAAACAGCTGCCATAAAGCTGAAACCGCTCTCGTCTGTAATGTCTAGCTTGATCCCTGTGTGAGAAAAAGGACCGTATGAGAACATATACGAGGTAGAGTAATTAAAGTTTGCCGTTGGAGAAATCACCTCATATCCTAAGAAAGTATTGAAGTTACCCATTGTGATTGTTGCGCTTGGAGAAACGTTCCAGTAGGCATACAACTGGTTAACGATCTGCGCAGAGTTAGAGTACAATGGAGAAGCAAAAACCGCATCCGAACCACGAGGTCCGAACACCATGTCTGCTACGACACCTCCTTTAGCGGTTTCATAAGAAGCGATCAAGTTGATCATACCCAAAGAAAAGCCAGGTAGATTTGCGAAAGAAGTAGCAGGTGCTACGATTCCGACGTCCCCCTTAGAGATATCATTGGGTGCATTCAAATTTGTTCTAAAGTAAGTATCTACAGAACCTGAGAAAGTCAACTTGGGCTCCTCGTCTTCCTCTTCCTCTGCTGTTGCTTCCTCCGTATCCGTCTTCACAGCAACCTCTTTATCCGTGGTAGCGACTGCATCTGTGCTTTGGGCCATTGCTTGAAAGCTTACACCCATTACTAACATTAAGATTAAGGTTTTAATAAGTCTCATGATCATCGTTTTTAAAATCGTTAAACTGAATAGGTTGCACAGGGTCTTCCTGGGTATTTTGAACCCGAAGTCCTGTAAATGATCATCAAGAAACCAGTGAATAAGCGATCCCCTCAAAGGAGTTTTGTTTTTTCGGTTAAAACCTTAATTTTGATTCGCTTAATTATGGTCGAGAATTCGGTTATTCTACCGTTTTCTTGATGTCGGCTCCTGGCGAAAGTCAGGGGCCATTTTTTTGTTCGAATGATAAAAAAAGCGCAAGAATCTAGAGGGAAAAGCCTATGATTTAGTACTCCTCCCTCTAGCGTTGGTTGAGTTTATTTCATGGAAAGATTGAAGGCTGCATTTTCTACAGAATCAGCGTAAGCCATCATATCATGCTCTCCAATATCTAGTCCTTTCATTTCTTCTTCTTCAGATACTCTCAAGCCCATAGTTACTTTGATTGCATATCCTACTGCGATTGAGAATACGAAAGTGAAAGCTACTACAGATAGAGTACCGATTAACTGGGTTAGGAAGTTTGCACCTCCGAAGATCCCTACTGCTAGTGTACCCCAAATACCACATACTAAGTGTACAGATGTAGCACCTACTGGGTCATCAATTTTGATTTTGTCAAAGAACACTACAGAGAATGGAATGATCACACCAGCAATCGCACCTACGATGATAGACATACCTGGAGAAATTACATCTGCTCCAGCAGTAATACCTACCAAACCTCCTAGGATACCGTTCAATACCATAGAAAGGTCAAAAGATTTGAACATGAAGTAAGAGGCGGCGAAAGCTCCAATTGCACCAGCAGAAGCGGCCAAAGAGGTAGTTACAAATACTAGAGAAACACCTTCTGGATCACCGCTTAGTACAGAACCACCGTTGAAACCAAACCAGCCGAACCATAGCAAGAATACACCAATGGCAGCTAGCGGCATACTGTGTCCTGGAATTGGCTTGATGCCCTTGTCCGTATATTTACCAGAGCGTGGCCCGAGTAAAATCACAATGGCTAAAGCTGCTGCACCACCACATGCGTGCACTAAGGTAGAACCGGCAAAGTCAGCAAAACCCATGGCATCCAACCATCCTGTTCCCCACTTCCACATACCTGTGATTGGGTAAGCAACAGCAACTAGAAGGGTGGCAAAAACTAGGAATGGCCCCAATTTGATACGCTCAGCTACAGCACCAGAAACGATCGTAGCAGCTGTCGCAGCGAACATAGCCTGGAAAATAAAGTCCGTCCAGTAAGTATATGCTCCATCTACATACTCGATTGGAACATAGTCTGGTCCTGGATCAAGACCAAAGCCTGCGAAGCCAAAAAATCCACCTGAATAAGCTTCACCAGGATACATCAGGTTGAAACCCATGATGTAGTAAGTAAGAATACCGATCGCGATGATCATTGCATTCTTAAATAGGATGTTTACAACATTTTTCTTTTGTACAAAACCAGCTTCTAGTGTAGAAAAGCCTAAATGCATGATGAATACCAGTACCGTAGACACCAACATCCATGTGTTATTTGCGGTAAATAAACCCAAGTCCATATTGATTAGTTTGTGTATTGTTAACAAATAAATTGTTACAACTGGTACCTGTGCACGATTGCACGAGGTCAGCTACAATAATTTGATTTTTCTTGATTGGTTGGTCAATAGCCAGTTATCAATGATTCCCCAGGGGATGGGGTAAATTGGGCTAATTTGGTATGGCTAGGAAATGTAGGATTATGAAAAGCTAGGTAAGGGACTATAAAAGAAAGTTCTAACTGTGTGCTTGTGTTTGTTTGGCTATTTGCTCTTTTAATCTTAAATGGCTTCAGCGCCATTTTCTCCTGTACGAATTCTAGTAACTTGACTTACATCGACTACTACCACTTTACCATCTCCAACTTCTCCTGTTCTAGCTGATTCGATGATCGTGTCTACAATGGCTGATACTTTTTCGTCTTCACAAAGAATATCTAATTGCAAACGTGCGATGTAGTCTGAGTCATAAACGCTTCCGCGATACACTAATTTCTTCCCTTTTTGTAGGCCGAAACCCTTGACATCGCTGAGTGTAAAAAAGTTGACCCCAATGCCCGCAAGTGCGTCGCGCACTTTATCGAAACGGGAAAGGCGTACAATTGCCTCTATTTTCTTCATTTTACTTAAATTTGTGTGAACTAAACGTTAGTTTGAAATAAACAATGCTCGTTCAACCGCAAATTTTCTGTTGGCGCCAAAGTTGCTCTGCTTTCATTGTTTTTATCAACACTTCTGGAAGCAAATGTATACGCAGGCATGAATTCAGCCCAGCGAAAATTGTGCACCAATGTTAAATTCAAACTGGTCCTAACCAACCTATTTCCTTGTTTACCAACATCTTAAAGCCTAACTTTTTGTTATGCCCAACACGCAAAAGGACCAGCTATTTATTTTGATAAAGTCTTTAACGAAGGCAGAAAAACGGAATTTTAAATTGTACGCTAGCCGTTCTCAAAGCGGTGGTGACAGTAAATTCTTGCAACTTTTTGATGTGTTGGATAGAATGGCCCAATACGACGACAAAGTCATTATCAAAAAGGTAGCTAGCATCGAAAAACGCCACCTCTCCAACCTCAAACGCCACCTTTACAAACAAATTCTTACGAGTCTCCGACTCATTTACATACAGAAAAACATCGATATCCAGATCCGGGAGCAACTGGATTTTGCGCGTATTCTCTACGGGAAGGGCATGTATATGCAAAGCTTGCGTTTATTGGAACGGATCAAGCAAACTGCAGTAGATCATCATCAAGATGTGCTTCACTTAGAAATTCTAGAATTTCAAAAGTTGATCGAAAGTAGACACGTAACGCATAGTAGGCAGGTTGAAAACAAAATGGAACGCCTGCTTATGGAGTCGCTACAACGGAGTCAGATAACGCATGATATCAATCTACTTTCTGCCCTAAATATTCAGATTCATGGCTATTACATCCAATATGGACATGCCACCAATAAAGAAGACCAGCTTCGAAGTCTCGAGTTTTTCAATACGCACGTACCGGGAGGGCTAGATCGGCGTCAATTAACCTTTTTCGAAAAGGCCAACCTCTATCAGTCTTGGATGTGGCTGCATTATATCAATATGGATCTTGCAAGGGCAAGGGAGAGTGCCGCTCAGTGGGTGAATCTCTTCGTAGAGGATCCTCGCATGAGCAGTAAAGATCCGGATCTATATATTCGCAGTCTTTACTATCTGTTGATGTTGCTTTTTCTTACCCATCACAAAGGAGACTTTAAGCACTATCTGGCACATTTAGACAAGTTCATCGATAATACCTGGGAAGATTTAAACGACAACTCCAAAATGTTGGCTAGTGTCTACCAAAATCTTTCTCGGCTTAATTTTGCGCTCTTGCGTAATGAGTTTCAGGCAGGTATTGCTTCGATCCCAGCTATTCAAAAAAGCCTCAAGGCTTTCGAAAACTATATGGATGAGTATCGATCCTTGCTTTTCGACTTCAAATACGCCTATCTGTATTTTGCGGTAGGTGACTTTGAAAAAGCCTTAGACTTCCTGAATAATATTGTCTTGATCAAGAACACCCAACTTCCCAAAGATTTGCAGATTTACGCTAGCCTATTACAATTGATGTGCCTATACGAAAGGGAACAGTACGATCTGATGTCTTACTTTATTTCTCCGCTAAGTAGACTAATCAATAAATATCCTTTCAAGAATAGAACACAGTCACTTTTACTGGAATTCCTCAAAAAATTAGCCATGCTTCCCGCCGCAGAAGCCGCTACTGCCTTCGCCGCTTTTGATGGGGAGGTCGCCAAACTCCGAAAGGATCCTTTGGAAGCCAAGGCCCTGTACTACCTAAGACCAGATTTTTGGGCAAAAAGTCATTTGGACAACTGCACTGTCGAAGAAGCCAGCTATGAACTAGAAAAAGTGTAAAGAAAGAAATACCTTTAGGTGGAAATCCCCATACCAAAAACAAACATGAACTGGCAATACATCCCGCTTTTACTTTTTGTCTGCATTAGTCCTACCCTACTCGCACAGACGGATTCCATTCCTCTGCCTGACATCAAAGGCCAAATCATCGAAGATATCCTCTTAAATGCTGACGAGGAAAGTAACTTTGAATTCAATACTGCCTTTGAATACCTAGATGCTTTTGCAGCATCTCCGCTGGATCTCAATGAAGCGAGTGAGGCCGAGATCCGCGAAATCGGCCTATTCACCGACGTACAAGTCTTGAACCTATTACGATACCGTGAAACGGTGGGGGATTTGATTTCTATTTATGAGTTACAAGCTGTCCCCGGCTTGGACTTGGCAACCATTCGAAAAGTGGTTCCCTACGTGACGGTAAAGGGACATGTGGATGATTATCAATTGTCTATTTGGGAAATGATTACGGAGGGGAAGAACGAATTCTATAATCGATGGCAAACTGTAGTAGAGGAACAGAAGGGCTATCGTCCCTTACCAGAAGGAGGTACCGGTAGCCGCTATTTAGGAGATCAAAATCAGATATATTTCAGATTCAAGCATTCCTACGGAAATCGGCTAAGCTATGGTATCACAGCCGAAAAAGATCGAGGAGAAGAATTTTTCCGAGGCAGCAATCCTCAAGGATTTGACTTCTACTCCGCACATTTTTACCTGCGTAACTACAATCAAACCATTAAGGCCTTAGCCATCGGTGATTATGGAGTGAGTTTGGGGCAGGGCTTGATCTTTTTTACTGGCTTCAACTACGGTAAAAGTGCCCAAGTAGCCACCATTAAGCGTAGTGGGCGTCAACTTCGTGCCTACTCCTCAGTCAATGAGGTAAACTTTCTAAGAGGTGCGGGAGCGACGCTTGGCGTAGGTGATGATTTAGAAGTAACCCTATTTGCTTCCTATCAGAATATTGATGGCAATGTGGTAGAACCGGATTCAACGGACATCGATGTTTTGGAGGCGAGTATCTCGTCCTTGAATGCCACGGGATTGCACCGTACCGAGCGAGAGATAGAAGATCGAAATGTGATACAAAAGCTTACGACCGGTGGAAGCGTCAAATATAAATTAGAGAAAGGGCACATTGCCCTCAACGGTGTCTATCATCAGTTTAGCAAACCGCTACAAAGCAGAATTCAACCTTATAATCAATTCTACTTTCGAGGTAGCGAACTAGTGAATGCAAGTGTCGATTATAATTATCGCCTCGGAAAATTTAATGTATTTGGGGAGACTGCAGTGAGTGACAATGGAAGTATTGCCACCTTGAATGGTTTGTTAACGGGCTTGGATCCTAAAGTAGATTTTGCCCTACTTTTCCGCCACTATCCTCGTGATTATTGGTCATTCAATGCCAACCCTTTTGCAGAAACCAATGGAGCCAGAAATGAAACAGGCTTGTATACAGGCATCGTCATTCGGCCGCACCGAGATTGGATTGTCTCTGCCTATCTAGATGTTTGGGAGCATCCGTGGCTGCGGTTTCAGGTCGATGCCCCCAGTAGCGGATACGAGTATAGGTTTCGCCTTACCCACTTTAAAAAACGAAAATACACGGCCTTTATCGAAGTTCGGGATGAGATAAAACAACGTAATGTTCCGATTTTTGATTCTAAGTCAAATGATATTCTACCCAGCCGTAGATTTCAAACGCGTTTTAACTTCTCCTACAAGGTAAGTCAGGCTATAGAATTGAGAAGTAGAGTTGATGTTGGCTTTGCCGATAATGAAGTTAATAGCTATCAGGATGGTTTTGCGGTGTATCAGGATATCATTTTCAAGCCCATCGGCTTTCCTCTTTCTTTTACTACTCGCTATGCGCTATTTGATACAGATGGCTTTCAGGTTCGCTTCTACAATTTTGAAAATAACCTGCTCTACACTTTCTCCATTCCGGCCTACTACAATCGCGGGAGTAGATTCTACCTTAACCTAAGGTATAAGGGCATTCGTAATATGACCATTGAAGCTAGATTTGCGCAATTGTATTGGTCGGATCAAGAAACAATCGGAAGTGGGCTGGAAGAAATCAATGGACCGGTACGAACAGAATTGGGGGCACAGATTAAGTACCAATTTTAAACGGTCATAAGTAAAAAGCTGTTGCCGACCAATGATCCGGCAACAGCACTGAACTGAATCCTATTTATTACTTCTTTACGAAACTCATAGCGTCTCGTAGGTTTTAATTAGCAAAGGCCATTTGTTGATGTGAAGGCAATTGAAACCAAAAGACCGTACCTTCATTCAAACGACTTTGAACCTGTATCGTAGCATCATGTAAATCCAACATTTTCTTGGCGATAGCGAGCCCCAATCCGGTTCCTTTCTTCTCTGCTCCAGGAGCCATTTGTCGGTATCGCTCAAAAATATAGGACTGCTCTTCTTCCGGTATTCCTGGACCGGTATCCGCAATTTTGACTTCTACATTCCCTCCCACACTATTCAATTCTATCGTCACCTTACCTCCTTCTGGCGTAAACTTCAAGGCGTTATCCATCAAATTCTGGACTACCCGCTCAACCATACCGAGATCAGCAAAAACCATCGGTAAATCCGGAGGGCATACCAAGTCCATGGTGATGCCTTGCTCCTTGGCCAATATTTGGTATTTGAAAAATACGTCCTGAGCCAGTTCAGAGATAAAGAAGGGTTCTTTTTTAGGCTCTAACTGCTTGGCTTCTAGCTTAGAGTACTCAAAAAGCTGCGCAATCAGCTTCGCCAGTTTCTCATTACTATTTAAGATGGTGTTGAGGTATTTTCTTCTTTCCTCAACGGATAGATTATCCTCTTTTATGAGTAGTGTTTCCACATATCCCTGCATAATTGCTAGCGGCGTCCGCAGGTCATGAGATACATTGGCGATCAACTCTCGCCGCAACTTCTCCACTCCTTGCAACTCCTCAATATTAGCCACGATCGTATCCGCCATCGCGTTGTAGTTGTCTGCTAAAGAGCTCAGCTCACCTTGCTGGTTGAGATATACTCTGGCCTCATAGTCTCCTTCCTTGAAACGCCTCACTGTGTCAATAATCCTTCGAAGATTTCGGGTTAGGTACCAGATGGCCAACAGTCCAACTAAAAGGGCTAGACCTAGCGCTAAAAAGAAAAACCAAGTTCCTAACTTTAGTATATAACTACCGAAGAGGTTATCCGTAACGGCCGCCTGCTCCTCACTGGCGAGGATGATATACACATAGCCCTTTAATTCGTCCTGATCAATAAGCCGAGCCGCAGAAAAAACTTTTCGATCTCCCGGATGACGAGGGTCATCGCCCACAATCATCTTATCTCGATCTCCATCGATGAAAGATAAAACAGGTTCAAGATCTACTGACTCCAGTTTAATTTTCTTGTGTGGAGCCACATAGGTAATGATGTCCCCTTTGGTATCCAGCAAATAGACCTCAACACTTGGGTTAATCACCATCATCGAGTGCATCACATCTTGCAAGGAAGCCTTATCTACCTCTCCATTCGGTAGAATTTTCACATTGTTGGTCGTGCTATCAGCGATGGTACCATACAGGCGTTGATTAACTTCCTGATGGTAGCGCTCCGCTACGAAACTCGTGATCATCACGTAGCCCACTCCCAATACAATGAGTAGCAATAGGAAGACCCCGGAAATCTTCCAGTAAAATAGATTATTCGATTTTGACATTTCTAAGGTTTGTAAGTGCTGGGATTTAGGATACGGTTACTAACTCTTCGTTGAAGCGATAACCTACGCCCCAGGTTGTCAAGATATAGGTGGGGGTCTGTAAATTGGGTTCAATCTTGCCACGCAGGCGATTAATATGTGAATTGACCGTATGTTCGTAGCCATCAAAATCATACCCCCAAACGAGGTTCAAAATCTTGTTACGATCATAACTTTTGCCAGGGTTGGAGGCAAGGAGAGATAACAATTCAAATTCTTTGGGAGAAAGATCTATTCTTTCATCCCTGATGGTCACTTTGCGTTTATCCAAGTCAATGCCAAGCTCACCAAATTGTAATTTTGGAGGATGCTCTCCTTCCTTTTGTGCCAAAGCCTTCCATTGATCCATTCTACGTAGCAATGCCTTCACCCGAGCTTGGAATTCTCGAATCCCAAAGGGCTTGGTCATATAATCATCCGCCCCAAGCTCTAGTCCCAGCACCTTATCGATCTCCTCTGATTTAGAAGTAAGCATTAAAATCGGCGTTTGGATCTCCTCAGCGCGAATTCTTCGACACACTTCCATACCATCCATTTTAGGCAACATGATATCAAGAATGATCAAATCATACTCATTGGTCAGTGCCTTGTCTAAGCCCTCCTGTCCATCAAAGGCCACCTCAATTCTATGCCCCAGGTCAGTTAGGTGAATATTAAATAATTCTTGGATATTCCGATCATCTTCTACGGTGAGGATCTTTTTCATAAGGCTTGGTCTCTAGTGTTTTGGTATGCTTGAATAATTGCAACTACAATGTAACACAGCTTTGTCAAATTGGATTTATGAAATCCCGTAATTCCATGGCAACTGTCCTTGTGAGGACAATTAGGCAGGGACTTTATACAAAACCCTATTTATCAACACGATACAATGCCCTCCAAGTAGGTGTTTTTTGATGAAATTGGAATACTTCTGTGATACTTTTGTGATAACTAAAAAGGACTTGTCGCCACCGAAACAGTCCACTTTTCTTGTGACGGACTTGTGATCTTTTTGTGATTTTCACCCCTCCTGGCTCGCCTAAATTTGTGATCGTATTCAAAATCAAAAATCTCAAATTAATACGAAAGAGAAATGCAAAAGAAGAGTTTATTATTCGCCCTGATGGCTGTTTTTGTATTAAGCGCCTGTAACAATGATGATGACGAACCTACTCCTTCGGAGAGTGCCAATTTTACGGTAACCGTGGAAAATATTCTCCCGGTTACCAATTATTCAAGCAGCGGATCCCTCGGTTTTCTAGCTCCGGGAGAGCAACAATCCGTAGAATTCCACGCGGGGGATGGGGATTATCTATCCTTCGCCACCATGTTTGTACAATCCAACGACCTATTCTATGGCTTTGAAGATCGCGGTTTACGCCTCCATGATGCTGATGGAAACGCAATTATCGGAGATGTTACGAGTGAAGTAGATCTTTGGGATGCCGGCACAGAGGTGAATCAAGAGCCGGGTGTAGGAGCAGATCAAGCGCCAAGACAAGCTGGGCCTAATTCGGGAGCTACCGAAAATGGAGTCGTAAAACTCGTAAGCGAACTAGGAGATGGCTTTGTATATCCTGCTGACGAGCAGGTAATTCGCCTAACGTTGAAGCATGACGGTGGAACACTTTTCACCTTTACTGTAGAAAACATATCCGCAGGGAGCAGCCTTCCTTCTCCGCTAGCACCAGGAGGATGGGCTATTCATAAAAGCGGTGTCCGTTTATTCACCGATGGAGAAGCTTCCTCTTCCGGTTTAGAAGCAGTAGCTGAGGATGGAAACAATGAAGAGTTCATCAATGACCTCACCGCTTGGACTGGATATACCTCCCCTTATGCGCCTGGCGTTTGGGCAGTGCATGCTGCTGGTAGCAATCCCATTTTCACAGATGGAGCAACGGATAGTGGAGAAGGCCTAGAAGAGTTAGCCGAAGATGGAGATCCAAGTATCCTTGCTGCTAGCCTAACTAATGGAACCAAAGCTTCCTTATCTGGTGTATTCAACACCCCTGACGGTGCTAGTGGCCCAGGCCCTATTCTACCCGGAGGAAGCTACAGCTTTACCTTCAAAGCTTCAGAAGGGGACTATTTCAACCTAGCTACGATGTTGGTAGAGACCAATGACCTATTCTTGGCTTTCGACGAAGGAGGTATTGCCTTGTTCAACAACGGAATTGCCTTGAGTGGTGACATCACCAACCTGATTGAACTTTGGGATGCTGGCACAGAAGTAAATGAATATCCAGGTGCTGGTAAATACCAACCAATCAGAGGAGGTGGCAACTCTGGACCAGCCGAAGGAGGTCCCGTGGTCATCGTGAATGATGGCTTCACCTACCCTGCTGTTAATGAATTAATTAAGATTACAATACAAGCGAATTAGAACCGAAAACTGGTTTAATCAACTTTCCAACTAAAACCAAGTACTACCAACTAAACCGGGGAGAAAGCCAAGTAATATCATCAAACGTACCATAGTCAATTTGCTTTTTATTTCTTCTTCCCAACTAACCAAAACAGTATCCCATATTATCTATTGTAGGCCGGCTTTTGCCGGCCTTTTTATTTTACCTACTTCATAAGGTCTTATCAATCAGAGCTGAAGTGTGAAAAAGTCCATAATCCGGCCTATCTCGTATATTAATTGGGAGAACCTCATCATATTCCTTTTTTTTGTATCAAACCCGCTGGTTATGTTTTTTGAATTTGGACAACAGAGCAGTCTTCTATTGTTGGGATTCCTACACGGAATCGTATTCTTCATCTTGCTACTGAAAAGAGGCATCGAAGAAAGCAGCTTGGCCGATAAGCTACTAGCGGCTCTGATCTTGATCTTGTGCCTGCATATCTCTCAGTACATGCTGGGTTTTGGGGGCTGGTATGACAGCCATGATCATCATTCGACCTTCATGTTTTATTTTCCCTTTCACAATTCTCTGTTTTTTGGCCCACTGATCTACTTCTATTTTCTGTCCATTTCTAACCAAAAATTCAAACTTAGACGCAAGCATTGGCTACACTTTCTTCCGGGGATTAGTATGATCCTAGTCTTTGCTTTCATGTATATTTCAGAAGTATTGGTCGGCTATCACATGCTGGGCAAGGAACTGCCATTGCATTTTGGAACGCAAGGTACCATGGCCAAGTATTACCAGGATCACATCGCCGGCTTCTACTACGATTTGGGATATGTTTCCATGTTCATCTATCTCGCCTTAACTATCTTGATTTATAGGAATTACAGGAATTACATTAACCAAAACTTCAGCAATACAGAAACCATCAAGTTTAGCTGGTTACGTAACATTTTGTATGCATCTATTGCCCTGATTACATTCGGCTTTGTTAATGATTTAGTGGACAAGTACTTCATGGATATGAATTATGCCCAGTACTGGTTCTCCTATTTTGTGGTAGCTGTCTTCATTTATGTGATAAGTATTGCAGGTTATATGGGTACCAAGCAGTTACCCAACAATCTTAACTTCGTCCCTCCTCCCGCCCCCGCGGTTAGCAGCCCAAAAAGTGTACCAGTCAAGGAAACGGAGGACATTCCACAGCTAGCACACTGGAAGGAAAAGCTGAATATTTTGATGAAAGAAGGGGCCTTCCTAGACCCCGGCTTAAGTCTACAGGATCTCGCCACTCAACTACACACCAATTCTTCCGTACTCTCCAAGAGCATTAATAGTGGTTTTGGCATGAATTTCAATGATTTTATCAACTCCCATCGTGTCGAAGCTATAAAGGACAAGTTGCGCGCTGGAGAGCATCAACAGTTAACGCTGACTAGCATTGCCTATGATTGTGGTTTCAATTCCAAAGCCACCTTCAACCGCGCCTTCAAGAAATTTACAGGTCAATCTCCTAGGGAGTTTCTTCATCAGCTGGATCGGCCAAGACCAGCCATGGCCAATAAATAGCAGCTTATTACCCCTGATTTTTCTGTTTGCGTCTTAACGAAGCTGTGAATGCACACCATTTGCAGGACTTGGAACATAATAATTGTTTGAGAAATCCAAAGTCTTTGTATTTTCCAGCAAAATCGTTCACATGCATAGAATAACATCAAGCGGCATCTGGATTAGTCTCCTGGCCGCACTCACCCTTGTACTACCGAGCAACCCTATCGCAGCACAATCCATCAAAGAATCTCAATTAAGTGGTCTAAACTACCGCAACATTGGTCCGCATCGAGGTGGCCGAGTGACAGCTGTAGAAGGAGTCCCTGGAGAAATGTTCACCTTCTACATGGGATCAACCGGTGGAGGAGTATGGAAAACTACAGATGGAGGTCTAAACTGGCGTAACATTAGTGATAAATATTTAAAGGCAGGGTCCATTGGGGCAATCGCTGTTGCTCCATCTGATCATAATGTCATCTATGTGGGCACAGGATCGGCTGATCCTAGAGGGAATGTCTCCCCAGGTGTCGGCATGTATCGATCAGATAATGGTGGAATAAGCTGGCAACATATAGGCTTGCCAAAAGCCGGGCAAATCAGTGAGATCGTTGTACACCCAGACAACCCGAATCGCGCTTATGTTGCTGTTTTAGGAAATATCTTTGGACCAAGCCCTGAGCGCGGCATTTACCATACCATGGATGGAGGGAAAAATTGGGAGAAGGTATTGTTCGTTAGTGATAAAACCGGAGCCATCGATATCGACATGGATCCATCCAACCCAAGGATTCTATACGCTGGCATGTGGACGGCGGAGCGCAAACCTTGGACCATGATAGATGGTAGCGAAGAAGGGGGCGTATGGAAGACTACCGATGGTGGTAAAACTTGGAAGAAGCTGACCAAAGGACTACCGGATGGATTGGTTGGAAGAGTAGGCATCACCATCTCTCCCGCTAACCCAAAACGGATATGGATTCAGCAAGAAGCCAAGGAAGAGACCAAGGGAGGAATATATCGCTCCGATGATGGCGGTAACACCTGGAGAAGGATAAATAGATCTCACGATTTAAGACAACGGGCCTGGTATTATTCGAGGATTTTCGCTGACCCCAAAGATGAAAATACGATATATGCACTCAATGTAAGCTTTCACAAATCTATTGATGGTGGTAAAACCTTTGAGCGCATCTCCGTACCACATGGCGACACCCACGACCTCTGGATTAACCCAGATCACCCCAATGTGATTATTCAAGGTAACGATGGTGGGGCCTGCGTGAGTTTCAATGGAGGTAGAACCTGGACCACCCAAAATAATCAACCTACCTCAGAGTTTTACCGTGTTTCCGTTGACAATCAATTCCCATATCGGGTATATGGAGCTCAGCAGGACAATAGCACCATGTCCGTCGCTAGCCGCCCCCAAGGAGGCCTAACTCCCTACGAAGACTGGTATGCAGTTGGAGGAGGTGAAAGTGGACACATCGCAATTGATCCGAATAATCCAAACCTCATTTATGCAGGTACTTATATCGGCGTAATCACCCGCAAAGAATTGGACAAAGGCCATCAGAAAGGAATTGTAGCCTATCCTCAGATGCACGATGGAACCGCTCCACGAGACATCAAGTATCGTTTCCAATGGAATGCTCCAATCCGCATTTCCCCGCATAACAATCAAGTGGTCTACCATTGTGCACAACATGTATTGCGTACCAAGGATGGAGGCATGAACTGGGAAGTAATTAGTCCAGACCTTACCACTAATAATGATGCCTACCATGATATTCCAGGAGGTCCTATTCAGCATGATCACACAGGTGTCGAGCTTTATACAAGCATTTTTGCCTTCGAAGAGTCTCCGCACAAAGCAGGTGAGCTTTGGGCAGGAACGGATGATGGTCGTTTGCATATCAGTAAAGATGATGGTGGGAATTGGGAAGAGATTACGCCAAAGGGCTTTCCCAAGGAAGCTACCATTAACAGCATAGATCTTTCCGCTCATACACCAGGAAGGGCGATCATAGCCGCATACAAATACCGGGAAAGCGATTTCCGTCCCTATATCTTCCTAACCAATGATTACGGAAAATCTTGGTCCAAAATCACCAATGGTATCGCTGCAGATCACTTTGTCCGAGTTGTTCGAGAAGATCCAAAAACGAAAGGACTACTATTCGCTGGTACCGAATTCGGTATGTATATCTCAATGGATGAAGGTAAAAACTGGACCAGCTTCCAGCTCAACCTCCCCGTCACGCCGATTACCGATATGTTGATCAAAGACAACGATCTAGTACTTGCCACGCAAGGTCGTTCCTTCTGGATCATGGATGATATGTCACCTCTACGGGAGCTGACCGGCAAGGTTTGGAATAAAAAACAACATCTGTTCCCCATCTCCACTAACTATCGATCTCAAATGAGAGGATCTCGAGGAACCGGAAGTCCTAGTCCTGCCCCACGAGGAGCACAGATTTATTACTATCTCAATGAGAATTACGATTCAACGGCAAAAGTCAGCATAAAGATTGAGGATACTCGATATGGTACCAGCCATGTCTATTCTACGAGCCCAGGCAAGGGTGAATCGAAGCTGCGTCCTAAAAAGGGCTTGAACCGATTGGTTTGGAACAGGAAATACGATGCTCCTAAAGTTCAGAAAGGAGCCCGCTTTTCTTTGGCTAATGTTGGAGGGATCAACGCTGCTCCTGGAGAACACCAAGTTACCCTGAGCGTGGGCTCCACCAGCGAGACACAAAGCTTACCACTAGCCATCGATCCGAGATGGTCCCAGACGGAGGATGATCTAAAAGCACAGTTCGAAGCGGCTACAAAAGCCAAACAATTATTGACCGATTGCCATAATTTGATCGGCAAGCTTCGATCGATGCGCAAGCAATTGAAAGCCATTGGCAATCGCAAGCTGTCAGAGGAAATCAAGGAAAAATTCGATACCGAAAGTAAGCCAATTCTAACGGCCCTCACGGACTTGGAAAATGAGTTGATTCAAACCGCTAGCGAAAGTGGACAGGACCCCATCAACTATCCTCCGATGCTAGATGATCAAATCGCTTATTTGTACTCCGTTGTAAATGGTCTAGATGATCGTCCCAATGCTGGTATTTATGAGCGTTTAGAGGATCTGAAGAAGGCGCTGAAGCCTCATCAAATGAAGATGGACGAACTAACGGGGGAAATTAGATCTATCAATAAGATGTTGATGGATAATGGCGTGGGTATCATTAGTGAAGAGCGGTAGTTTTTGTTTTAATACCGACCAGAAACGAGCAGCCCTCCTCGCCTAATTCAGGCTAGGAGGGCTGCCTATTTTAGGTAAGATATTCCCGTAGAGCTAGAAACCTGACAATCTTCCTATCGCTAGCAAGTGCAAATAGGATCAGTCCTCTAGCCTATCTCATACAATGCCACCAACTGCTTCGCTATAGCATCTAGCCTTTCCTTTTCCTCCTCTACATAGGCCAGGCCTAACTCGTGTAGAGCTTGTAAGTTCTCGGAACTTACGTTATCCATAGCGGAAGTGGCATCCGTCAAGGCAGGGTCAAGTCGATGGTAGCTGCCGTCGGGCTCATAGCGAGAAAAAATTTCTCGGAGTCGCTGTTGTGCAGTACAAGATTGCTTTGCCATCATTTTGTTGAATGCGACGGAGCCTCGTTGTTTTTGCCTCCTAAGTTCCTTTACCAGATAGCGCCTACTCATCTTCCCTGTCCCCAGGGATAGCAAAAGGGTTTGGCGGTTTGATTTGGCTATCTCTGATGGGCAAGTGGCCTTCCTAGCCTCCCAATAGGCACAGAGCGCAGGGTCGGTGGTCCAAAGACTACCATCTTGTAACACCAAGGATTGGCCATTAGCATCTTTCAGTCGAGTGGCGCGAAAAAAGCCAGGAGCAGAAGCGGTGGCTTTGGCAACTTGCCAAGCCTTCAGTGAATCAAACCGATCAGCCGTCTTACTGTTGAAGAACAGGGGTTCATCTTTATGGCAGTTGTAAGCAGGAATAACACAGGGTCGAACTAAATCCGACAAGCGCACGTCCTTCCCGATCGTTCGTTTCAATTGACGCTCTAGCATTCGATGACTATACTCCTCTTCGGCTATGCCTAATTGATTTCGCACTTGCTGGAGGTAGGTCCTTTGAAAAGCGCCTTCGCCTTGCTGAAGGTATCGTTCTAGGGCTTCCTTCGCACTTAATTTAGGTCGACCCGGTCTTTCTGGATCAGGAAGGAGGTAAAAGCAGGCTAGGATTCCACCGGTGCTACTCCCCGCGATCCAGTCGAAGCAGTCCGCAATTCTCACATCTACTCGCCCGCTAAATTGTTGGATTCGCTCCTCTAGGTATACTAGTATGGTAGCGGGTACAATGCCCTTAATACCTCCCCCATCAATCGAGAGAATACGAAGGGCTTTCGGAGATCGCGTCTGGACGCTAGGGAATCGGATTGAAGCGGAATGGTCTGAAATGGAAAGTCTTCCGTGCTTCAGCCTTAGGCTGGTCCTATTGGTGGCTGTCATGTTTGGGTATCTGGTGAAAGAATACCCTAAAACTCGCCCTAAACGCTAGTCAATCACATAGAGGGATTGCAACAGACCTGATCTATGCAGTAGCGAGACTACTATTAGTCGTAACTGGCAGGAAGTGAAAAGGAGGCTATTCGTGTTTTCGCCCCTTGCTCACTCCTTTCTTAAATTCCTTTTCTAAGGCTTCTCTCTCCTTAAGTTCAGCCGTTGAAGGTTTGGAGGCGCGCATGAGGTGGAAGGCTGGTTGACCAGCATCGACCCAGGCGGTGAACCAGGTACTTCCGATGGCTCGGACGGCATCACGCATCCTTTGCTCCACCATTCCATTCATGCGATCATGAAAAGCGGCGGAATACTCCGGACACTGGGTTCGAATCGTAGCGTCTAGTCGTTCCTCGAAGCAGAATTGTTTATCTGGTGGAAAGGTCAGACTTAAATCTTTTTCGATACTTAATACACTATCTAGTAAAAGGTGACTATCCAATACAATATCCCAAAAATAGGTCTTGGGATCTTCTATGTACTCCGCTTTTCCTACAAAAAAATCATAGTTGTCATCGGCAAATAGTTCGGGTAATCTACTTTCCCAAAACGCATGAATGCCAATCTGATCCGTTAACTGCCCATTGTAGTTTTCTGTGGTATGCAAAGGCACATGGGCATCTCCCACATAATGCCCCATCTCGGCCGAGAGCCTAAGGATCCGATTGACATTCTTCTGCCTGAAGGCCGTAGTCAAGCGGTTCTGCATTACGATTAAGTGAAAAGGTAAAATTCCATATTCTGAGAAATGATCCTTTGCAAATACAGACTGGCAATCAAGGCTGGAACCATACCCTTCCAGGAGTACGCGAAAGCTATCACAAGGGATCAACCAATCGTCTTCATAGTATTGATTGAGGATATTAGCTTTGAAAAAGTTTCGATAATGATTTTTCGAAATGGACCAAGCCAAGGAACCATCCGGCTGCCGTAAACTCATGTAGTTCTTACTTTCACCTTTACCCGGCAGGGGATCCGGAGTAAGCACCATTGTGTCACCCAAATTATCTACTAAATGTAGCGAAGTATACTTCATCAGCGCCTCCGTCCAATCTCGGGGTACCTTCTTAAAAGGATAAGTATCCCAATGGTCAATATCGATATAGTGTCGGACCGCCTCGTGCCTCGTCGCGTATCTGCGCTTATCAGGATCTACGGCATGTTCGGTGATATACTCCAGGTTTTTCTTGTATAAGGGAATCAGCCCAGGAGGCAAGGTAAAAACCGCCATTCTATTGATCCGTCGATGGCCGTAGAAACCCCATTTGGGCGTTGCAAGACTAGTAAGGAGAAGTAGACCAGCTAATCCAAAAAAAAGGATGGTGATCAATCGCATAGGAAGAGAATCGTTTTTTGGGTGGTAAGCACCAGAACATAATTATGGATAGGAAAAAGAGGAGTGAATTTTAAGCAGAATCGAGGCGCGAAAACCGAGTCTAGCCTTAGCTAAACGAGGCTTTGAGCAACAAAGAGTATGCTTAAAAGTCGCCTTCATTAACTATAGATAATTTTGATCTGGTGCTTATGTAAAACAAGTGCTACAAAATTACTCAAAAAAGAACGCATATCCCCAGAAGACCTTCTTAAAAACCTCATTTTGAACCAACATAAAATCTTCTTGATTCACGTTGGCATAGTACCTCTCTACAATGCGCTGCGAGGCCTCGGGTCCTGAGGGGGCCGTCATGAAGTAACGGGGATGTAGAGCTACGGCGATGCTATCTCCGGTAGTAGTAGCAAGCTGAATCTCACAAAAAGGCACTTGCTGTAAAATCGAATCCTTTTTGGGATGCTCATTGATAAAAGATTCCGCTAGAATTCGTTCAAAGTGATACAGAAAGGTTTCTACCCTACTTTGATTGGGTAAAGCACTGGTAGGTTTCGTCAGCGCATAGTAGGGTTTCACCTCATAGCCTTGCCCTGCTTTGCTAACCGTAAAACTCTCACTACGTTGCAAAGGATAATTGATGCTAACCGACTGAATTTGATCCACAGGTACATTGAACACGGCTTTGTCTCGCCAATCATCTCCAAGGAGGTTGTAGCGAAAGCGAATGTTACCGGTAAAACCTGGAATACTTGCCACGTAAGGTTGTTCTGCCCCTTCGATCATCATGTAGGTCCCTCGCTCATCCGGTGTTGATCCACCCACATAGTAAGCTTTTAACAGTTGATCCTGGCGATCGTATATTTCCACTTTAATACCTTCTGTGGCTAGACTCTTGATCAGGTTTTTAATCGAGGCATTTGGCGGTTTAAACTGTATTTTAACACGCTTAATGGCATCCATCAAGTTGTCCATAGCATTGAGATTCACGGGATGCTGGCCATTGTGTAGCCATCCCTTACCTTTACGCTCCAGCGTAGTTTGGTGATTGAATCGGTCGGCCATAAAGATCTTATGGATAGCAGCCGTATCCTCCACCGCAAAATTACGCTCTTCCAGACTCAAGGTCGATCCTCGGTCAGTGTTTTGCATTAAGGAATAGACCGTAAAACCTCCTAGTACCAATAAAAGCCCCAATAGGATCAGTGATCGCTTATTCTTCATTCCCACTTGCATTTAAATCTTGTGCATATCGACGCTTCCGCAGCCAATTGTATATCAGCCCGAATACCAGTAGAAATAGCAATGGTAGGCCAATGTTAAAAAACTGCCAAAATCCGGCCTGCTGCCTCGCCGCAGCGCCATCCAGTAGTCTCAATTTCACATCTTTACTTCTCGCCTCAATCAAGCCTCGGTCATCTGACAGGTACTCGATGGCATTAATCAGGAAATCTTTATTGGAAAATAAAAAGCCATTGCCATCCATTTCATTCCGATTGTATCCCAAGGGTATTACCCGTTGGTTGCGCTGATCATAGTCATTCCTCGCGATATCTCCATCTGCCACGACCAACATGCTGGTACGTTCACTCTTAGGCTTAAAAGATAAACCCAACTCCTGCAAACCAGCTTCCATACCCGGATCCAGACGATTCGCGTAAAAGGAATCAAATTCACCTTCATATAACACCGCTAATGGCTGAGGGGGTTTGTTGAAGTTCTCTTTTTCCAAACCATATCGGAGGAAGTTGAAGTCCATGCCTAGTGGCAATCGCTGAAAGAAAGAGTTGTTAGAGGAAGCCAACAAGACCGTCTTTTCCACTGGTAAGCGGGTTTCTACTACGGTATCGATAGTAGTCGGGAACAACATATTGATCGGTCCAAGACTCTTTACAATGGGATGCTGTGAAGTAGCTCCGGAACTGATGACTGGATGATAGGGGTAGCGAAAGAAATCAAATTGCGGTGCATCCCCCACAAAACCAACTACCAACTGAATATTGGAACATTGCATGTCCAGCACCAGATTGTCCTTGAAACGAATTCCGTATTTGAAAAGAAGATTGTCCAAATTGATCTCGTAAGGCTTTGGGAAATACTCTTTCCGACTCGTTAAGCTGTCCATATCCACCGCTACCCGATCCATCAACCACAATACTTTCCCGCCGTTCATGATGTACTGGTCAATCTTAAAGTTGTCCCTTTCGGAGAAGGGTTGCGTCGGTTTAGCCACTACCAAGACGTCAACCTCCGGACGGATATGCACCACACTATCCAAGATTAATCGCCCGGTATTGTAGAATTCTTGCAATGTCTGTTCTAAATCAGCCGTTTCATAGGGTGCTAGTTCTCCGTGTCCTGCCGTGAATAGTACTGCAGGTTTCTGTTGAGTTTCTAGCTTTTGTATAACATTGACAAACTTGTACTCTAGCAGGGAGATCGAATTGTTCAGGGCTACTTCGGGGTTCACCCCAGGAATGTCATTTTCCAATAGATTTACGGCTTGCCGTCGTCCTTTGTAGTAGAACACCGCATAGGGATAGATCAATTGAGAGGATTTACTGTCCCCATCAGCTACGCGAAGATTCACCGGTTCAATACCCTCATCTTTCAACTGCTTTCTTCGTTCATTTCGTTGTGCAATGGTCCCAGTGTTAGGATCACCAAAATCAAACTCTACGAAACCTGATCGTGCTCGGAAATCCTCTAGTTTTTCTCTGGTTGCTCGCTGCAAGCGCTTGAACCCAGCTGGAAATTCTCCCTCTAGCAGCACCTCCACATACACCACCTCCTCTAACTCATCCAACAAAGTTTTGGTAGGATCAGTCAGCGTAAAGCGTTTCTCTTCCGTCAAGTCGAGAGAGGCGTAGAAAGAGCTGCCACCAGTCCCTCCGTTCGCCAAAATATTAATGCAAATTACGATCGCTATGGCGATAGCTCCCTGCAGGTAATGATTCAATTTTATATTTTTCAATATCCTAGATTTTAACAATTCCTCGACAAATCTCCTGTTTGAGGGCACTCAAAAATAAAAGGCCAGGCTTTCTTTGGTCACTTTTGCCATTCATACTATGATGGCCACAAGATTTGTCAAGGCAGCGTTTCAACTTACCCCTTCTGCTTATCCAAGGAAAGCAGTGTTAAAAAAATAAATAGACCAATCACCGTCAGGAAATAGATAATATCTCGCGTATCCACAATTCCACGGCTGATGGAACGATAGTGATAATCAATGCCAAACATTTGCACGACATCATCTCCTTTACCCAAAAAGATCGGCAATTCACTGAAATACAGAAATCCATAAAAGAAGATAAAGCACAGAAAAGTCGCTAAAATGAAAGCCACAATCTGGTTGTCGGATAAAGAGGAGGCAAAAACACCAATAGCCACAAAGACTCCAGACAGTAGCAATAAGCCGATGTAAGAGCCCATAATCGCACCACTATCCAGGTTACCCGGAGGAGATCCCAACTGATGAACCGTGATGTAATACAGAATAGTAGGAATCAAGGCAAAAGCTACCAAAGTCAGGCAGGCCAAATATTTACCCAGCACAATTTTCAGATCTGAAATAGGGCGAGTAGATAACAATTCGATCGTTCCGGTTTGTCTTTCCTCTGCAAATGACCGCATCGTGATAGCGGGGATCAGAAAAAGGAAGACCATGGGAGCTAGATCAAATAGTTGATCCAGTGTAGCAAAGTTGTATTGCAGCAGGCTAGTCTGGGGGAAAACAAAGAGCGTTAAGCCCATGAAAACCAAGAATATGCCCACGACAAAATAGCCAATAAGGGAACTAAAGAAAGCATTAATTTCCTTATAGAAAATACTTAACATCCTAGCAATTTTACATTTTCACATAAACCTTGTGCCGATCCAAATAGATCCGCAAGCACTTATATAGCGTCTCCCATGGTAAGTCATCTCCTAAGTCTTCGATTGAACTTACCAACTGTGGGTCGTCCGCTATCCATTTCAACAGATTTTCTCGATTAAAATCCACTACTTCACCCGTTTCAAAGTGCAGCATCTTTTCCTTCTTTACCCATTCCTTAGTCGGCACTTTTCCGGTGCGGAAGGGTCTGCCATTTAAAGGATTGTAGGCAGAAACGGTGATCATCTTCGTCTCTTCTTCCTCATAACTGTAGTAGGATATCTTCCCCCTCAATTTCATCCCGGAAAAAATAGCAAAGGTTACAGGGCCTTCCGTAAGATGGCGCTTCACGTAGGGTATTCCGTTAAAGCAAATCCCCCACACATCCTGAAGCGCTAGCGGTTTTTCGGAATCCTCCCGCTTAATTCGCATGTTCTGGGCTTTAATAGTCCACTCATCCTCATTAGTGACCAACTCTCCCGCTACGACATCCAAGGTGTAAGTAGGTCGATTGAATTGAAAGTCTTCGAAAGACATATACACGCCTTCCTGAAAATCAAAAGATTGATTGACCACCTTCTCCTTCTGTGCCCAGGAGCAAGTCAAACTTAGGCATCCAACTAGGGTAAAAATATACTTTATCAAAACTTGGCTTTTTTAGATATACTCTAAAGAGAAGCATTATCACAACATAGTTGGTTTACATCTCTCAATCTCTCCTCATCCCTTCCGATTCTATATTTTTCATTCAACACTATCCGTTCTAAATTCTTCCTTACTTGGTAAGCTTTACAAACACATCCTCTACACTCAGTTGTGTCTGCCCCAGTTCCAAGATAACCCACTGCTGAGCCACCGCATGATGGAAAATAGCGGAACGAATATCTTTCCCCTTTTTTGCGCGAATTTCCCAGCGCTGATCTCCAAGGGATGTAACGGCATGTACTCCTTTTATCGCTAAAAGTTCTTTTTCCTTGACCTCCTGTTCTAGGCCCAGCGTAATGATGGCTCCAGACTCCACCTGAGTACCAAGCCGATCAATGGTATCATTGGCCACCAGCTCTCCCTGCCGTATAATGACGACTCTATCACAAATCGCCTGAACCTCTTGCATGATGTGAGTAGAAAAAATCACCGTTTTTTCCTGCCCCACTTTCTTGATTAAAGCCCTAATCTCAGCAAGCTGATTCGGGTCCAGTCCAGAAGTAGGTTCATCCAAGATCAATACCTCGGGATCGTGTAACATGGCTTGCGCCAGGCCCACCCGCTGCCGGTATCCTTTAGACAAGGCACCGATCGGCTTATGCTGCTCGCGCTCCAAACCCGTCATCTCTATCATCTCTGCGATCCTATTCTTGGGTTTGGACAAGCCGTACATCCCCGCCACAAATCGCAGATATTCCTTTACATACATGTCCTTGTACAAGGGATTGTGCTCTGGCAGGTATCCAATCTTCCGTCGAACGGCCAACGGCTCTTCTAAGACGGACAAGCCACAAACCTCAGCTGTTCCTTCCGTAGGTGGGATGAAGCCCGTCAAGATCTTCATGGTAGTTGTTTTTCCAGCTCCGTTAGGACCAAGAAAACCCAAGACTTCTCCTTTGTTGGCTTCAAAGCTAATTTGGTCAATAGCCTTCTGGGTACCGTAGACCTTGGTTAGTTGTTCAACTTTTACAGACATTCCTGATTTTAAGATTCGAGCAAAAGTACTAAACTTTGGAGGGATATTGACAAGCCGGAAGTTGGAAATCGGGAGTGCTATCTTGCTACTTTTATGTCCTGCTTCGCTTCGGGGGCTCACATTTGTCATATCATAGACCAAGCCACGTCTGCGGCTGGGGCTAGTTTCCTGTTTTGCTATAACGTCAAGCTTCCCATTTTGATTTTCTCGGACTCGATAATTTTATCAAAGAGGAAGATGAAATTACCCTGGTAGCAGATGATTGGGATCATTTATCCAGTTGGAATACCCTGAAAGGATCTGTGTTCATCATTCAGGCAGTGCGCTAGGCCTACTACAAAGCAATACGTTCGCCCATTTTCACATAAGTCTCCATCTTATTCCGCGTATTTTCTAGAATATCGGGGTCGATCGTAATCTTATTTGCATCTACTAATACTGCCACCGTAGAACCCCCAAACTTAAAATAGCCCATCTCCGCCCCTTTTTCGATGGCTTGTTCTGGCACATAGGTCTCTACAATACCTCCGACCATCGTAGCCCCAATCGGAATAAGTAGTACCTCTCCTTTTTCCTTTGTCCGTAGAAAGCAAAGTTCTCGTTTATTTTCACAGAACACCCTGGTAAAGTTACCTGCTAAGGCGTAGGGAGAGACGGAGTAATAGCTCCCTTTGATTTTCTGGATAGAGGAGGGCGTACCTGCCCAAGGAAAATGAAAACGGTGATAATCATTGGGAGCCAAGCGCAAGATCAATAAGGAAGCATCTTGGTAGGTATCAGCCAAGTTCTGGTCGCCCAGAAATTCGGGTAAGGTAAACCGGCGCCCCTTCACAAAGAATTCATTCACTGCTGAGACCTTCTCAAATGCTAATAAGCGGCCATCTCCCGGAGCAACAAAGCCTTCGCCAATGGGTCGCGCTTCTGGTCGAAGTTCTCGGTAGAAGAAATCATTAAAGGAAGTAAATTCGTCCACCGCTTTTTTAGATTCTGACATGTCAATACCCAATTGATCTACAAAGGCTTGGATCCGGCCAACAGATGACGGCCGGTCCATTCGTCTGCCATAGATCTCCGAAATAAACTTGCGTTTGGCAATGGGAAGTAGAGTCGTTTTCCCAAATGGGTTGTCATAAAGGAACTGTAGTAAACCTTCGGCCGGTGGAGCTTCGGCCTTTACTTCCCCTGATGATCTGTCGATAAATCTAATCTGCACGATGGGTAGATATTCGTTCAGGCTACAATATGAGGAATTTGCTTGGCAATGTGGGGCAACAAGCTACTCTTTCTCAATTCCTTCCGTAACCGACTGTGCGAATAGCATAAAAATAAGCGTGAAGCCATCAATGTGACTTCACGCTTATGGGAGACCAACTAAGAAACATGACCTAGGGCATCCCTAGGACACATTTACTCAGCACCTTTTCTTACACTTTCCTTGTATTTCGCCTTCAACACTTCGTTGCGACGCTTCACGGAGGGCTTGGTAAATTCACGACGGCTACGCAATTCTTTCATAACTCCAGTTTCATTGAATTTGCGCTTGTAACGCTTCAAGGCTCTATCTATGTTTTCGCCTTCTTTGACTTCGATAATCAGCATAATGGATTTTTTTAAATTTTTCGGATGGCAAAGATATTGCTTTTTCCAAAAAAAATCACCTTCTCTGTCAAATTTTGTTGTAGGGTTTTTAGTAGAAAAGCCATGACTAGCAGCAGCAAGCTTATGCGTAAAAAGAAGACCACAAAAATCAAGATTGTCGTAAGGCGGGATATCAAAAAGAAAGGTGGCAAAAACCTTCGGAAGTGGGCAAAAAAATAAGTCGCATCACTGGTACTTGATGCGACTTATTCTGAAACAATTTTTAATTATAATCCCATGAACAAATACGAAACTGAAAAGTCTGATATAAATCAGTATAATATCTTATGGAAAATTCAAATTAGTTGGTCAAACTCTCCTCGAAGTTTTGTTAATAGTAAGTCAGATTACAATCCCCAAAGAACCTGACTTACTATCGACAAAATTAATCCCATTAATTATCCAACATTTGTGCGGCGAATCTTTATTCGACCGTTTCTTTCGTTTGACATTACAAACATCTTAAATAATCTAGCCAAGAACAAAGACAAAAACGGCTGATTGTGAAAAAAAAGAAAGGAATTCAAAGATCACATCAAAACACAAATATTTGATAATCAATTTTTTAATTCTTTTATCTAAGTTCTTAATTGTGAAGTTTTGGAAAATAAAACGTGCGAATTGTGAAGATTTTTTTTGCGTTTTTTTTCAAAAAAAAGGGAAAAAAACTTGCAGAAAGTTATTTGAAGGGGTTTTGAAAGGCCGGATTTTGGGTAAAACTTGTGTCTGTGAAGGTCTTTAAGAACACCACCAGATCCAATTTTTGCTGTTCCGTTAAGGGAAAAGTACGAATATTTGCATCCTCATTGAGCACTCCGTGCCCACCAGAAGCATAATGATCCAAGACTTCTTCCAAGGTTTCAAAGCGTCCATCGTGCATATAGGGAGCGGTCAACTCAACATTGCGAAGGGAGGGTACTCGGAATTTACCATTGTCAAATCGATTATTATTTACCCCTCCCCTACCTAAATCTTCAAAATTTTCTAACTCCTCGACATCATCTAGGCCATTATTGCGGAATGAAAAATCGGTTAAATGCTGTCCTCCGTGGCAGTGAGAGCAACCAGGGTGGTCGTCGAAGATGTCACTTGGCTCAAAAAAGAACAATAACTTACCTCTTTGTTCTGCATCGGTAGGGAATCTTTCAGCTCGTAGGAAGACTTTATCAAATTCAGCATTCGCACTGACTAGAGTACGTTCAAATTGCGCTATCGCTTTCACAGCTAAATCTCGCGTAATTTCCGGTTTCTGCTCAATGCCAAAAGCAGCTTTAAATCTTTGCGGGTAATCAGGGTGTCGGCGTAGCTTGCGCTCTACATTCTCCCAAGTATCCGCCATCTCCAGATGATCTTCAATGGGATCTAAAGCTTGCTCCTCCAGACTCGCTCTGCGCCCATCCCAAAAGAAACCATTCGGATTAAAAGCCAAATTCACCAGTGGCATGGCATTCCTGAGTCCCTTATCTCCATTCACTCCAATACTAAACTGACGATTATCCGAGAAGGAAGCAGCAGGATCGTGGCAGCTGGAACAAGATTGTGTACTATCAACGGACAGGATCGGATCAAAAAATAGACGCCGTCCTAATTCAATCCCCTCCTCTGTCAGCGGATTGTCTTCTGGGATAATAGCTTGGCCTAGGTACTGTGGAGCAACCAGGGTGAAGGGAGTAGGATCGTAGACACCGGATATCGTCTCATCTACAGGAGGCTGTGGCTTTTCCATCTTCTTTTCGCAAGAACTGGATAGCAACAGTATACTAAGGGTAATCAAGGCAAACAATTTCCAAATATTCAACATAAGCGATCAAATTCGCCACAATCTCACTTCATGGGAGGATCATGGTAAAAAGGGATTAGATAGATCCTGTCGTTCCAGATAGCTGGTGTCTGTCAAAGTATGCAAAAAAGCAATTAAGTCCGCTTTATCGCTCTCATTCAGCCCCAAGGGGCGAATGTTGGGGCTTTCATTTTTACTGTAATGCCCACCCTTGTTATATTGTTCAATAACTTCGTCCAGGGTGCTGAATCTTCCATCGTGCATGTAAGGCGCCGTGAGAGCGATATTCCTTAGACTTGGCGTCTTAAACTTTCCTCTGTCAAACTCATTCCCGCTGATTAAAGAAAGGCCCACATCTCTCAATGCCTGATCGGTATTATCCAATCCATTATTGAAGAAGGTTAATGTAGTCAGCAAGGGGCCGACATGACAATGTGCACACTCTCCAGTGGGTAGGATCTCCGATTCATCAAAGAAGATTAAGCGTCCTCGTTCTTCTGCTGCTGTCAGCGTAGCTTTGCCATCCAACACCTGATCAAATTTACTATTAGCACTTATAAAAGTACGCTCAAACTGCGCTATGGCTTTGGCTACCCAATAACGATCAATATCTTTGGCGTTTTCAATCCCAAACGCAGCGCGAAAGGCTATGGGATAAGTAGGATGCTCCCGTAATTTTCGCTCTACTTCTTCCCACGTGGTTCCTAACTCCAAACTATCTTCTACCGGAATCAGGGCTTGTTCCTCCAAACTGGCTACCCGTCCATCCCAAAAGAATTGTGTGTAATGATAGCCCAAATTCGTCAGGGCAATCGCATTGCGCTTGCCCATTCGGTTTTCTATCCCAAAACTAACTTGAGTGGTATCACTGAAACCGAAAGCTTGGAGATGACAACTGGAACAGGATCGAGTGCTATCTCTGGATAAGATCGGATCGTAAAAAAGCATTCGACCTAAGTCTACTCCAGCCTCCGTCAACGGATTATCCTCAAAGACCTGCATCTTCACAAAACGACCAGGTTCGTTCAACTCAAGGGGGATAGGCTTATACGGAATAGCACTGAGATCTCCGTTCGGGCCAACACTTGCCTGTGGTTGACAAGCAAACCAGAAGATAGAAACGATTAATATGCCAACAAATATTCGCAAATTCACTTATTGACGTACACGAATAGCGTTCTTCTGCAGGTTATCGACGATTAGGGTATAAACAGATGCTTGATTGGTATGATCCTGACTAACTTCTCTGAAGTCTAAAAAATTGGTAGAACTTGGGCTGATGACTTGCTTTAGATCTACAGACAGCGGGAGCACACTGCTTTGATCCTTACTTACGCTAAGCTCATAATCAAGGCTAATCGTCTGATAGAGCGGCACATCTTCTTTTTCTCCAATGTGAAAAGTTAGTTTCTCCGTAAAGTCACCATCACCATTGAGGTCTGCATTACCCTCAATCTTGGTGAAAATATAGCTACTCAAGCCAGACCAATAGTTACCCTGAAAGGCCAACGGATGTCCTACGGGATAGTCTGCCGGAGCCTTTTCGTTTAAGTCTCCAGAAACCCCTATTCCCATTTCGATGGCTCGGTATTCTCCCGCGGGAATATTACTGTAAGAAAAACTCAATCCTTTGGAAGCTGCGTCTTCGGATTGAATATTTTCGAAGTTGACTAATTCAATTTCCCCTAATCTTACTTTTTCACCACTCTTGGCAATCAAGTTAATTTCAGAAACATAGAACTGAAACAACTGGAACCGCACATCCATACCCGCTTCATAATCGTACTCATTGGCTAACATCACCAGCGGATCTGCACCAAAGAATCCTTGAAAATTGAGTTCTACCTCGCCAAATTCATCTACTAGATCATCTTCACTTCCTCCACAATCTGCTGAGAAAAAAGTCAGGGAGAGCCCCAAAAGGGCGATCATAAGGAAAGATTGTTTTTGCATAAGAATTTCTGTTTTAATCTCGAAACTATTTTGGGTTACCCATTTCTATTCCAGATATCAACCTATAGCATTGCAGCCCCACCTCAAGAGGGATGAGCACCAATGGACAGAACATAAAATAGGCAGTAAAACAAAACTAGATGTTATCTGCGGAAATCTCAACTAAGCTAATTGCTTGTGACAAACCGCTTACAATTTTATCGGCAATAGCCTCGGGACTGTCATTTCTGACATCTTCTATTGCATTGAGCCAGGTAGCATAATTAATGTGCAGGGAGATATTTATATTAAAACCAGGATTGAGATCAAATGGTTGTCCAAAGGGGATGAAATAATCAATTCGTTGATCCACGCCAACCACTCTTACTTCGGCCGGAATCGTATCACTAGCTACTGTATCACGTAGGATGGCAGCTTCTACAAAAGCATATCCTTGATCCTCATCCACATACATGCGGTCATCTATCGAGCCTAGAGGATGCCCTTCTTCCACAGAACTGGTATCCGTTCGATTGGCTAGTTCGTCAAGTCCTAGACTAAAGCTAATGGCTTCAAAAGTGCCATTCACTTGTATCTCCCCTACCGTAAGACTATTAGAAAAGGAAGGGTTAATTAGCAAGAAATCATCTACTAGCTGATTAGCTGAAAGACTACCATCAGGATTGAAACTCTCTACATCAATTAGATCCGTAACCGGTGCGGTACTGCCATCCGTAGCATGCAGCATAAAGTTGGACAGGTAGTATTGCATTTTTTGCAAACGAAAAACCTGGCTTTGAGCATCGGTGTAAATCGAGTCGATATAGCGAATGGGAACATCATTACCTGGCGCACCCACTCTATGACTTAGCACCAGTTTTAAGCTGGGATATTCACAACAATCATCGGGACAGTTCAGGTCAGCATCTACTTGAAAATTCTTAGCGGCTACATCTAGACAACCTTCTTCCGGTTCATAACAGGAAGATAAACTGAAGGCAAGGCCTACAAATAGAGCAATAATCAGGTATCTACTGTCTTTGTTCTTTCTCATATTCCTTTACCAACTTTTTAATCAGCTGCTTCACCTGTGTGGAGAACTCCTTATGTAGCATCCAGTTGTAGTATTGGTTGTCTTTTACTAAAGTCTCTGCTACTGGCTTCCCTTGATACTTTCCAAAAGCAAACACTACTTGTCCATCCACATCTACTTTAAGCTTCTGCGTGGCATCCAAAAAGCGTTGGTCATTGGTAAAATCGTGTATGCTCTGCATATCCTCTTTTACAGGCGCTTCCGTCACATTTCCATCTCCATCAACGTAGTCCACTCCGGCATATTTTTCCAGCTGCCCCTTAAAAACAGATATTGTCGCCCGTACGTCCGCCATGGCATCATGCGCATCAACCAATTCCTCACCGCAGTAGTACCGCAGCGCGGCCTTCAGCGTACGAGGTTCCATTTTGTAGAAGATTCGTTGAATATCCAGCGTACGTCTTCGACTCATGTCCAATTCAAAACCCACTCTGGCGAATTCTTCCATCAATAGCGGAATATCAAAACGATTGGAGTTATAGCCAGCCAGATCAGCATTCCCTATGAAATCAAACAATTTCTGAGCCACTTGCTGAAAGGTTGGTTTATTGGCCACATCCTTTGGCTGAATGCCATGAACCTTCATCGCTTCCAAGCTAATTGGAATGCCAGGGTTGATCAATAGGGTCAATTCCTCAGGTTCCTTGTTCTCTTTCTTGAAGTACTTGATCATTGCGATCTGAATAATGCGGTCTCGCACTACACTTAAACCGGTAGCTTCAATGTCAAAAAATATAAGATTACGGTCAAGTTTAAAGTCCATGTTTTATAGATCTTTTAAATATTCGGGTATTCCTTCCGTGTAGCTAACCTCCATAGAGCCGTCAGCTTTGCTAATGATAAAATAGGCTTCTAGACCTGGCTGCTGGCTGGCGAAAGCCATGGACCGATCCAAGCCCATCACCATAAAAGCAGTAGCGTAGGCGTCCGCAGTAAGGCAATCCTTTGCCAAAACAGACACACTTAGTAGGTTACTTTTTTCGGTGAAGCCAGTGATCGGGCTAATGATATGCGCAAACTTCTCTCCGGCTACCTCATAAAAAATACGGTAATTTCCAGAAGTTGCCACTGCAATGTCTTTTAAAGATAAAATAGTCTGGAATTCCTCAAGACCTGCTCCCGCTCTCGGTAAACTCACAGCGATGGTCCAATCTTGCCCTTTCGGATTCTTTCCTTTTACCACCACCTCTCCTCCAATTTCTACCATATAATCCTCTATCCTTTGATCCGAGAGATGTTGTGCAACTTGATCTACCCCATATCCCTTGGCACAAGAGCTAAAGTCTAACTGCATATTCGGTAATTCCTTCTCAAGCAGATTGGCATCTTGATTCCAATCAATCTTGTCAAAACCAACCAGCGCAATCAGGGAATCAATCTTCACACTATCAACCTGGGTCACCTTTCGCTTTTCAGTATACCCGAATCCCCAATAATTAACCAAAGGCATGACCGTAGGATCATAATAGCCTTCCATTTGATCAAAAATGGCTTTTGACCGTGCAAGGTTGGTTTTGAAATGCTTATTGGGATAGGAAGTAGAATCTTCTTCAGTAATTGGGCTGTAAGCTAAGGAAAAGGGGTCCGAAGTCTGATTAAATCGAGAGATAGTACTTTGTGGAATGTAGGTAGAAACCTCTAAGTTAACGATCTCCAGGAGGCTATCGATACTTTGCTTCAAATCGGACCTTTCCGCTCCAGAGTAGCGAATCTGATAGGTGGTCCCCATGGTTTCCCCGCGTAAGCTAAAGTACGATTTTGTAGAGGCATCCGCATCGGTACTATTCTGCACGCAGGATTGTCCTAACAAGAAGAGTATTGCTAGACAGGTCAGGGTCTTCCCAGCTTGGATGGCTGAGCATACTGCTATCGTTTTTCCAAAAGTAGGGAATAGGTTGCGCGCTTGAACCCTATTTAACTGCTGCATATAGATCTTATAAAAAGCGTTTAAGCCACAAGTTATCCAAGGAGTATTTACCGGCTCCTGTCAAAAATAGACAGATATAAGGGATTAAGTAAAGTAGCGCTTTTTCTTGCCGGCCAAAAGGATCTGCAATGTGGATGTAGAACAGCGCTACCGCCATCGTAATGATCAGCGGAATGACTGCCCAGCGCGTAAAAGCCCCCAGCATCAGCAAGATGGCGCAAAAGACTTCAGCAAATACGGCTAAACTTAAGGAAGGAACGACTCCAATGCCAAATAGATCCGCAAATTTGATTGGATCTTCTCCAAAAAACCGCATGAGTTTTCCCCATCCGTGACCATAAATCATGGCCCCTCCAAAAGTTAGACGTAGCAGCAGTAGGGCAATATCCAAATTCTTTTCTCTATTCATAATGACATTTAATTAAGCGGATAGGTGGTAGCTTAAGCTGTACCTCACCCTTGATTTATGCTTCTTGTAGCAAGGCTTCATAAACTTTCTTCATTTCTTTGACACTTCGCTCCACACTGAGGAATGAAGCAATATGAGCTTGTCCTTTCTTCCCCATATCAGCCCGCAGTTCCGCATCAAACGCCAGTTTCTCAATGGCCTTGGCCAGGGCCGCGGGATCCCTGGGAGGTACCACTAGCCCAGTTTCCCCATCAATAGCCATACCGCGATTGCCAGCTATGGAAGTAATGATGGTTGGATTTCCTATAAACATGGCTTCCAAAGCTCCTTTCGGTGTAGCTTCTCCGAAGATTGAAGGTAGGATGCTAAAGTCACAAGCCTTGACAATCTCGAGTACATCTCTTCTAAATCCAGGAAAATGAACTCGATCTTTGTATGGACTAGTCTCCAAAATTTTGAGTACTTCTGGCGCATCCATATTCCGACCAACAAGAATGAAGTGAATCGGCGCATCCGGAGGCAGCAGCTTGGTAGCCTCCATCAGATACGGTATTCCTTTCATCTTTCGCGCATTGGCCACGATACTGGCCGTAATCGCATTCGATGGTAAATTGAACTCGGATAGGTCCGCTGCTTGCACTCCTTCATACCAGGATAAGCGGTGTCCTTTGTTGACCGTTACGGCCTTGCTTTTATCGAAGAAAAGTTGCCTGTGGAACAGTTCCTTGATGGAATCAGCCAAACAAGTAATCTTATCGACCCTTGGATTCAAATGGGTGAGATAGCAAGTGGGATCATACCAATGTATGTTCCCCGTATAACCTCGATAAGTAACCACCTTAACTGGCAAGTTCCAAGCAGCCTGTAAACCCGTAATGATGGCCGGGTTATTGAAAAGGTGCAAAATTTGATGCTTCCCCTTCACCAATTCTTCTCGAATTAGACGAACGGCCACTCGATCAAACTTCTTGGTCGGATGGAAGTCTATCACTCGAATTCCCGCCTCTCTAAATCTAGCCGCAAAGGGCGCATGGCCAAAGGTCATGACTTCTACCTCCACCCCCTCCTTTTTCAAGCCAATGAAGAGTTCTCCCTCGGGGCGAACAGCATTGTAGTTGTCATCGTAATTACTGATGACCAGTACCTTAATTGGCTTACTCATATAATTATATTCGTCGGAACTACCACTGTGTGCTCAGTTCCGCATTAATCCCCATACTTCTACTCCTGGCCTTTGAGAATTCCTTCCCGCACGGCCTCCCGCTTGACCCCATGCAACTGTACTGGCGTATCCTTTTTGCGGCGTAAGCGCATATTCAAAAACTCCACGAATAGAGAGAAGGCAATAGCAAAATAAAGGTATCCCTTTGGTACAGCTCCAATGCCCTGGCCTGCCACTTCCACATGCGCCAGGTGAGCTCCTTCTGCAATCAGCATAAAGCCAATCAGAATCAAGAAGGCCAAACCCAACATTTGGATCGTTGGGTGCTTATTCACAAAATTCGCAACGGGGTTGGCAAACAGCATCATGATCAAAACAGATACCACAACCGCAATAATCATAATCACCAACGCACCGTAAACACCATTGGTCATTCCTACCGCAGTCAAAATCGAGTCAAAGGAAAATACAATGTTGATCAAGGTAATTTGCATGATCACTTGTGTCAAGGTCGCCTGGGCTTTCCCTCCGCTACCATTTGAATGATCATCCCCTTCCAACTTATGGTGGATTTCCGAGGTACTTTTATACAGCAGGAATAATCCTCCAATGATGAGAATGATACTTTGCCCGGAGAATCCTCCAGAGAAAAAGCTTCCGTGAAATTCAAGCCATGGCTCCTCCATGGCTACCAAAATTGACACTCCAAAAAGTAGTACAATCCGGAGTACCATAGCTAATATAAGCCCTACATTAGTAGCTTTGGGTCTTTCCTCTTCCTTCAGTTTATTTGAGGCAATAGAAATGAAAATGATATTGTCAATTCCCAACACGATTTCCAAAAAGGTAAGGGTCAACAAACTCATCCAAACCTCGGCACTCGCGAAATCGGGCATAATCAGTTCCATAGTTGAGTTTTTAGTCAGTAAAAGAGCTAGTAGTATTTCAGCTGCAATTTTACGAAATGTATAGCAAAGCAGGGGGCTTTGCTTTGATTTTTAGAAAAATGCCTAAAGCCACTGTTCGCCCTAGCCGACTTGTACGCTGCTAGTCAAAATCTACCGACTTATCTAAAAAGTAGCAGCACTCCATCAAATAAGCCTTAAATTCGCATCCTTACGAATGCAAAAGCAATTAGAGAATCGATCTTAAATGGACTATGAAGTATAGAAGATTGCGTTTTGACGAACTACAAGGTTTAGAAAAGGACTTCATCAATTTCCTAGCTGCGAATTCGGTGACAAGCGACGATTGGGAGAAACTCAAAAATGAATCGCCGGACAAAGCAGAACAGATGATTGAAATCTTCAGCGATATGATCTTTGAACAGACCTTGAAAAAAGTAGATTATCTAGAACAAAAGTCTGCTCGGGAAATTCGCACCTACCATTGTGGCTCCGAAAAGATAAATATGATAGGCATACTGGTCGAGGGAGAAACCACTTTAGATTTCAGGCAAAACCTAGACCCCCAGCAAATGATGGCTCAATTGAGTTTAAGCGGAGCTTCATTGAAGCTATTCAAAGGGGAGAAGATCTACAAGAAGGACCGAAATCAAGAGCTTTTTGACCTCATGGAAAAAGGAGCCTTAATTTCAAGAGATGGCCATTTATATAAGACCTTGTCACAATTGTAGGACCCTAGCTAGACATTACCTAAACTCACTCATAATGCCCAATAGATCTGGAACAACTTGGTTTGTAACGGGCACCTTAACGCTTCTCTTTTTGCTACTCAATCAATGGAGTGTGGCGCAGGTATCCCTGGATCAAAAAGTAAGCTACCGGGGCAATCGCCAAGACCTAAGCAGTCACCTGCGAAAGATTGAAAACCTGACGGGCTGTTCTTTCAGCTACAGTACGAGTTTACCCAAATTCAAAAAACGAATTAAAGTCTCTTTTCAGGATCGTCCATTCAAACAGTTACTCGATTATCTCGGTCAGAAGTATCAGTTCAAGTACAGACAGATCGGACAACAGATTGTTCTAAAGCCACGCCGCGCCCCTAAGGCCGCTCCAATAATTGGCCAGGCCTTTCCTCCACAAGCGGCCCCTACTCCCACCGCGGTACTGACACAAACCATTAGGGGTAAGATCGTAGATGCACAGTCTAAAATGCCTTTAATTGGAGCCAATATCCTCTTACTTGATGCGGGGGACTTTGTCGGTACATCGACCGACACCGAGGGATCATTTGTTTTACTAGGTGTACCAGTAGGTCGCCAACGCTTAGAGGCCAGTTACATAGGCTACGAACCTTACCAGGTTACCGCCTTGCAGGTGATTAGCGGAAAAGAAACTGAATTACTGATCGAATTAACGGAGTCAACGAATGTACTTTCGGAAATCGTAGTCCGAGCCAAGATTGATAAGATGTCTCCACTCAATGAGATGGCAACGATCAGTGCAAGGGCATTTACCGTCGAAGAAACGAGCAGATACGCAGCCAGCTTCCTTGACCCGGCGCGAATGGTTAAGTCCTTCCCGGGGGTATCCTTCATCAATGACTTGGAAAACGAAATCATCATACGAGGGAACCCACCCGTCAGTTTGCTCTGGCGCCTAGAAGGAGTTCCCATCCCAAATCCCAATCATTTTGGAACTGTCGGCAGTAGTAGCGGAGCCATTAGCATGCTGAGCAGCAACACGATGGCCAATTCAGATTTCTTCACAGGGGCTTTCCCATCAGAATATGGCAATTCTCTATCTGGTGTTTTTGACCTAAAAATGCGCAAGGGCAATGCCAATAAACCGGAAAGCACCTTACTGATTGGCTCTCTAGGCATTGACTTTGCTACCGAAGGTCCCCTTAATAAAGGCAAGGGGAGTTCATACCTAGTCAACTACCGTTATTCCAGTTTAGCACTGCTAGATGCTATTGGATTAAATCCGACCCAACTTCAGTCCGTACCTAACTATCAAGATCTTTCCTTTAAACTCCATCTACCAACTGAAAAAGCGGGGATATTTGATGTATTTGGTTTGGGAGGATTCAATTTTGACGGTCTTGAGATCGATCTTCGCGAGCAAAATGACCCCGATGACTTTTTCGAAGAGTTCGATAAAAACACCCTGGCCATTGCTGGTGTTTCGCATCTCTATACCTTCAGCAGCAAGGATTACTTGAAAACAACTGCTGCTCTTTCCTTTCACCGTTTGTACTATGAATTCAACCGGCTGGAGCAGGCACCTATTTTCCCGGAAGTCAACCTTGAAAGAGAAAGTTATCGTTATTTGCAAGGTACGATAAACCTGAACTATACGCGGAAATTCAATGTACACCATCATCTCAGGATGGGATTCACCGAGAATGTGACGCAACACAATTTGATCTTCTCTCAACTAAATCTAAATAGCCAAGATTCGGTCTACTATTTACTGAAGGACCGTGGTGCCGAGCATCTCCTACAATCCTTCGTACAGTGGCAGATCCGTCCAAATCCAGCTTGGACCATCAACTTGGGCTTTCATCAGCTCTATCATAGCTTAAATGGAGCCAGCAGTACAGAACCACGGATTGCCTTAAAGTGGCAATTCACGCCTCGGCAAAATTTGTCACTGGGCATCGGCAAACATAGTCACGTGGGAGATATTACCACCTATCTCGCGAGGCGCTATGACCCACAAAACCAGGGTGTACAACCCTTCCGGAACTTGAATATTCCAAAGGCTTGGCACTATATCTTGGGCTATCAGTGGCAGTTTGCAAAAGATTGGCATTTTAAAGCGGAGGCTTATTATCAGTATCTCTTCGATGTGCCGGTTTCTACTTCCAGTGAATTCCCACTCAATACTACTTTCAATATTGCTAGCAATTATGACGTCCTAAATTCCGTGGAGCTGGACTTTTCCAATGCGGGCACGGGAAGAAATGTCGGCCTGGAAGTCACCATAGAAAAATTCTTCTCTAAACAGTATTATTTGCTCTTCACCGGTTCAGTCTACGATGCCAAATACCGCACTTTTGACAATCAACTGTTCAGTACGAGATTTAATGGAAATTACATCTTCAATCTCACCACTGGAAGAGAATGGCTGATCAGAAAGAAGGACATTTTTAGCTTGAATACCCGCATTGTGCTTTCGGATGGGAACCGATATACGCCGATTGATCTGGAGGCCTCTCAAGAACGCGGACGCACAATCCTACGTAATGATTTACTTTTTTCGGAAAAAGCGCCCCAGTACTTCCGACCTGATCTGAGTCTCACTTACACGATTAATAAAAAGAAGGCCAGCCATGCCTTTCAGATCGACATCCAAAATATACTGCATCATCGCAACACCTCCGGATTTTACTACGATCGAGCGTTTGAGCAAGTTTTTCCAATTCTTCACACGGGGATCATACCCGTGGTCTATTATCGCTTAAGCTTTTAGAAGGGGCTAGTTTTCTGGCTCGTTGTTCTCCAGAAGATCCGGTCGACGATCTTGGGTACGCTGTAGGGATTGTTCGTATCGCCATTTTTCAATTTCTTTAAAATTCCCCGAGAGCAGTACATCTGGTACTTTCCAGCCTCTAAATTCGGCTGGACGAGTGTACACGGGAGGCGCGAGCAGATCATCCTGAAAGGAATCAAACAAAGCAGAGGTTTCATCATTAAGAACCCCTGGCAACAATCGACCAATGGCATCTACTAAGACAACAGCCGGTAATTCCCCGCCTGAGAGCACATAATCACCGATGGAAATCTCTCTGGTGATGAAATGGGTCCGAATTCGTTCATCGATACCTTTATAGTGACCGCAGAGGATCATGATATTCTCTTTCATGGACAGCTGATTGCAAATACCCTGATCCAGCCTCGATCCATCAGGCGTCATATATACAATCTCGTCATAGTTTCGCTCAGCTTGTAGAGCCTCTATACAATTTACCACAGGTTCCAAACGCATAACCATTCCCGCACCTCCACCAAACTGATAATCATCTAACTGCTTGTGTTTCCCTAATCCGTAAGCCCGGAGATCCTGCAAATGTACTTCCAACAAGCCCTTTTCTTGTGCTCGTTTCATGATGGAGTGTTCCAGAGGGCTTCTCAATAAATCTGGCAGTACTGATAATATATCTATCCTCATAAATCGTTAAACCTTTATTAAAGTGATTGACTGAGCAGGAATAAGCTCGTATCTTTTGTGAGTATGTTTGGTAATTATTTATGGACTACAACAGTAAAGGACAAACATACTCGTAAACATTACCCTTTTTAATACATCCGACCATGACAAGCAACATCGAAAAAGCGGTAGTCATTATCGCTTCCCTCAGCCTTCTTTTGGGCCTAAGTATTGGCCGAATCCACCAACAACAGCAGGAAATCAAGCAGCTCAAGGCTTCGCACTCTTCACTCGCTACTGATCAGATCAGGATTATGATTGATAGCGATAAGGTCATTGAACTATCTAACATGAACGATGCCCTGGAACGAGTGGAATATAAACTTAAGGAAAAGGAGGAAAAGCTTCGGCATTTCCGATGCCGAATTAGCCGCCGTGCTGAATAGCAAAGTCTAAGTACCTGCACTCAATACAAAGGGCGCTGAAAGATATGTAATCATTTATCCTTCAACGCCCTTTTGTCATTTATGAAAGAAGGAATTACTTAATTCCCAGAAGCTCTACTTCGAAAACCAGTGTAGAAAAAGGTTTTATCGTTGGTCCTGCTCCTCGGTCTCCATAGGCCAAATTATAGGGAATGAATAGTTTCCATTTAGACCCTGTTGGCATCAACTGCAAAGCCTCAACCCAACCTGAAATAACCTGCGTCACACCAAATTCTGCAGGTTGCCCACGCTGAACAGAACTATCAAAGATGGTCCCATCTAGGAGCGTGCCATGGTAATGTACACTGACTTTATCACTGGCAGCAGGTTTAGCACCTGAGCCTTCTTTCATGATTTCATATTGCAAACCACTAGGAAGCGTAGTAACCCCTGGTCGTTTTGCATTTTCAGCCAAAAACTTCTTCCCAGCCTCGATCGTACCAGCATGAGCCTTGGATTTCTGCTCCGTCAGGTATTGCTGTGCAATTTGATTGGCCTTTTCTGGAGAAATCTGTAAGGCATTTCCTTGCATGACATCTTCTAGCCCTTTAGCAAAAGTAGTTCCATCAATATCATTGAAACCCTGTTGCTTTAGGTTTTGGGCTACCAACACACCCATGCTGTAACTTAAAGAATCCATTTCTTCTTGTGCATTAAGGATTAAAGTGCCCAAAGATGGCACCCATAAATAGATTTAGCTTAATTCGCTCTTTCTGATTTAGTCAAGCCGTCCATGAAACGGCGCACAAAGGTCAGTTATTTTAGACGATATTACAAATCCAATTTATTCCCCCCATCGATAGGTATCTAAATCGAAACCTGAGAGGTCTAAGACTCGATCCACCACCGTGGCCGCCAAGTCTTCAAAATCTTTCGGCCGGCTGTAGAAGGAGGGACTCGCCGGACAAATGATCGAACCCATCTCTGTCAAGCTCTTCATATTATTGATATGTAGCAAGCTATATGGAGTATCCCGGGGTACCAAGATGAGTCTGCGTCTTTCTTTGAGAATCACGTCGGCAGCTCGAGTCACTAGATCATCTGAGATTCCGTGTGCGATTCGTCCCATCAGTCCCATAGAGCAAGGACATACTACCATAGTCTCATATCTGGCAGAGCCGGAAGCAAAGGGCGCCATGAAGTCCTTTTTTTCGTAAAAGTCGAAAGGGTATTTATCGAAATCCTTATTCCCCAGCTCATATTCCCAATTAAACTTCGCATTATCACTCATTACTACCCCGACAGCCTCCCACTGGTCCGAAAGCTGCTGCAATCGATCCATTAGAACTTTGGCATAAATTGATCCACTAGAGCCCCCAATTCCCAGTACTAACTTTTTCTTCATTGATCTTTTTCTATTATTCTAATCCCACTTGTCCGCCCCCCTACAGATGCATCGGTCCAGGCGTTAAATTTATCTTAATCAGAAAATATGCCTTACCTTTAATTCGTCATAAGCGGTATATTCAAGCGGCTTTTGCAAGAAGCAATTCAGCTTCTTTCTATAATCCAAAATAGAATAAGATGAGAAATGTTTTTAGAAGTGCCCTGATTCTTTGTCTTGGACTGTCCAGCCTTGCCTTCACGCATTCAGCTTATGGCCCTGGGGAAGAAGAAAAGGATTCCATCACCTGGTACTCTTGGGAGGAAGCAATGGAATTACAAAAAGAAAATCCCAAGAAGATCTTTATCGATGTGTACACAGATTGGTGTGGTTGGTGTAAGCGAATGGACAAAACCACCTTCAAGAATAAGGCAGTAGCAAAGGTTATGAATGAGCATTTTTATGCGGTGAAGTTCAACGCGGAGCAAAAGGAATCGATAGAATACAAAGATCACACCCTGAAATACCTCCCCAATGCCGGAAGAAGAGGGGTTCATGAATTAGCTTATGCCCTATTAGATGGCCGCATGGGATATCCTTCTTTTGTCTATCTGGATGAAAATGGAGATAGAATCACGATCTCTCCCGGCTACAAGGATGCCAAAGCCATCCAAAAAGAACTTACCTTTGTTGGTGGAGAGCACTACAAGAATCAATCCTTCAACGACTTTAGTGAGAGTTACGGGAAATAGGCAAACGATTTCTTGTACTACTGTATCATACTTGATGAAGTTGTTTAAAAATGACTCACTGGCCGCGATGAAGCTCTTTTTGACTCACTTTTCGTTTTTTTATCGCCACGTAGCTCTGCTATGTGACTCAAAAAAAGCCTCAATTGAACCAAAAACCTTCTCCTTCTCGTCTCAGCAGACATTCTTAAACAACTTCGATAGATAAATTATCCACGTACGGAATACACTTATCTATCTTAGCGTAAGGATCTACTGTCGAAGCGGCAGTTGATCCTTACCCATTTTAGCCCATATACCAAGTTCTTTAACCAAATTACAACACCACACATGGATCACATTGACCTTGAAAGCAATGAGATTTTGAGACGCCTACCCCCTCACCTGAAACAATTTATTAAGCCACAGAACTACGAAGCGTATAGCCCGATCGACCAAGCAGTTTGGCGATATGTAATGCGCAAGAACGTAGACTATCTTTCCAAAGTGGCGCACCCTTCCTATCTAGACGGTCTTAAGCGCACTGGAATTTCTATCGAACGCATTCCCAATATGTACGGCATGAACCGAATCTTAAAAGAGATTGGTTGGGCAGCAGTAGCGGTAGATGGTTTTATCCCCCCCAATGCGTTTATGGAGTTTCAGGCGTACAAAGTACTAGTGATTGCCGCTGATATCAGGCAATTAGAGAACATTGAATATACCCCTGCTCCCGACATCATTCACGAGGCAGCTGGGCATGCTCCGATCATAGCCAATCCAGACTACGCAGAGTACCTGCGTAGACTCGGAGAAATAGGAGCAAAGGCCATTTTGTCTGCCTACGATATCGAGCTCTACGAGGCGGTCAGAAAACTCTCTATCCTCAAAGAAGCCGCCAATACTCCGGCAGCTGAAATAGCTGCCGCTAATGCGGCGGTTGAAGAGTTACAGGCCCAGTCGGTAGAATTTTCTGAAATGGCTAAAATTAGGAATCTGCAATGGTGGACCGTTGAATATGGCTTAATTGGCGCTGTCGATGCTCCCAAGATCTATGGCGCAGGACTATTATCTTCTATTGGTGAAAGTAGCTGGTGTATGACTGATGAAGTCAAAAAAATCCCCTACTCCATCGATACGGCTAGTCAAGGCTTCGACATTACGCAACCCCAACCGCAACTCTATGTCACGCCTGACTTCGCGTACTTAATGGAAGTACTAGAAGAATTTGCCAATACGCTCAGCGTGCGCCAAGGAGGCTATCGAGGATTATCCAAATTGATAGATTCCGGGATGGTTGGCACGATCGAGCTAAGTACCGGCCTGCAAATATCCGGCAAGTTCAATCGGATGATCCAAAATGAGGAAAATGAAGTGGTCTACTTCCAAACGGAAGGCCCAACGGCTTTGGCCTATCGGGAAAAAGAGCTGATTGGCCATGGAACAGCCCAGCATCCTACTGGTTTTTGCTCTCCGATTGGCAAATTGAAAGGAATAAATCTAGCCATTGAGAATATGGGCCCCATTGATCTAAAGGCTTACAACTTTTACGATGGCAAACGGCTTTCTTTTGAATACGAGAGTGGTATCCACGTTGAGGGTTTGAATGTGACCGGTATTCGCTCCATTCAAGGTAAACTAATCTTGATCCAACTGATAGATTGTACCGTAACGTATCGGGACGAGGTCCTATTCACCCCGGAGCAAGGAGCTTTCGACATGGCGGTGGGTAAAGAGGTTGTTTCCGCTTTTGCCGGGGCAGCCGATTTCAACTCTTTCCCGAACCTACATCATAAATCTAGCACAGAAAGTATCAAATCCTCTAAAAGTATAGCGCGAGAAGCACTTGAATCTCTATACGGCAAGATCAGGAAAGCCAGAGAAACTGAAGGGGAAATAGCTGCTTCCTTTCTTAGCCATCTATTCGTAGAAGTAAAGGAAAACTATCCTCAAGATTGGTTGCTCCCGTTAGAAATTTTGGAATTAGCCCCAAGCGATGAACTAAGGCGGGAAATCTCCGATTATTTGGCGTTGTTAGGGCAAGAACGTCCGGAGTTCAAGCATTTGATCAGGGATGGCATGCAATTATTGCCGGCCTTTCACAGTGGAGCACTTAGCAATTAGCACGACACTGGAAGAAGAATCTTTTGCTGCTTAACTATCTATCTGGGCAAGATGACTCCTTGGAGCTTGTTTGGAGGTAGGCTTTGGAAGCGAAAGTATTTAATTACGGGTTCTCACAAAGCTCATTTTGTGGCTCATAGCAGCGCTACGGGCCATAAAATAGCTGCAGAGAGGTTCCTTAAGTGAATATTTGCAGCCTGCCTGGCTAAGGCCAACAGACAGGCCTAAATTGCTACCTCCAAACAAGCGCTTAGATATCTCGCATCTCCCGAGTCATTTTCTCCAACTCGAGCTTCAGGAGAAGTGCATCGTCCACGGTCTGGCTGAGAAACATCTGGGTAGATAGCTCTCGAATCGTATTCAGGTAATGGGTATCCATCTCTACCTGGGTTCTGAGCTCTTCCATGGCTGCCAACTCCTCATAATGGTTCTCCTTAAGCTGCTCCAAGGCCTTCTTTTTATCAACGATTTGGCGAGCAATGCTGTGGTTGTGTAGCAAAACCTCTAATTTCTGAACACAAGCTCTGAAGAACCCTAGTTTAGTTTCGCGAAGCTTAAGTTCCGAGCGAAAAGCTTCAATCAAGCTTTCTCCTTCCTGCTTATGTTCAGGAGCTATTTCAATACCAGCATCCAGGTCTCTTTCTAGCTCTCGAATATCTTGCTTTATTTGCTCCAACTCTCCCTTGTTCTTCTCAATTTGTTGTAGGCAGTAATCGATTCGACTTCTTACCTGCCCTTCGGTGGAGCGCCTGTAAGCTTGTTCTTTCTTCCGCTTTTTGAAATAGGAAATGGTTCCTAGTATGGTCAGTACGGCAGCTCCCACTAGCAAACCAGCGATCAAGATCAGCCTTAGAAAAGGGAAAAACCTAAGGAACACAAAAGAGATCACAATCACTAAAATACCTATCCAGAGAAGCTTTTCATTTCTGTTCATGCCCATATAAGCAGCTGTAGGATGAATTTAGTTAGGCAAAAATACCCCCCTGATGCAGGAGTATCTTGTAGCCAATTTAATTCTTTAACAAAAAAAAATATTTTTTCTAAACACTTTTCCGATTCCTATGTTTAAACAACAGTTCCAGAATCGCTAATGTTTTTTGTTTGTTTATAGTTATGCAGGTGTTTCGTCAATTCGAAACACCTTTTTTTATACCAACTCGTCATCTCTCCAGCCTTTTCGCTGCGGTCGGATCTCACGAAGTTCTAGCTGATCCTCCTCCGGGGCATGCGAAACAGATTCTTCCACTCTCCGCATTCTCGCCAGTTCCTTTTGCATTTCTCTTTCCTCCCAATCGGCCGATCCAAGTTGCTCACTACCTGGCAAACCAAATAGCTGGAAGTACTTGATCAGGATAGCTATACCCCAGCCCATCATAGGCCACATAAACCACCAACTGCCAGAGAAGGTTACCATATTCAGTACTACAAAGAAAACGCACATTACTAGGTAAGAGGATAGGCCCTTGTAGAACTTTTTCTTTTCTGTTACAATTCTCCGTGCCTTTTCGTATTGATAATCCATAAATGCTTTGATTCTCTTTAAAAGGGTAGCATCAAACACTTCGCCAAAGTTGAATCTTCTCACTGCAAGAGATGACAGGAACCCTGGTGCTTTACCCCTATCAACAAAGAAATGAATCCTATTTCAAGCTATTTGAAATATAAAGCTATTATCGCAAAAATTCCGCAAAGACCCGATTATTTTAGACTATCAGCAGCTAAATTTCGGTGAAAAAGCATCTTGCCAAAATAAGCGCAAAGGGTACCCAGGCCTCCAAAAAGTCCACCAAACAAAGCGGTGAGTAGCAGGAGTATGGCTGGGGACAATCCGCCGAATAATTCGCCGATGCGACTAGCCATCACGCCATCATTCTGCAAGTTCAGCCATAAGGCGTATCCGCCCCATAGGATTGCACCACCTGTTATGCCTATGGCAAAAGCTAAAACAGCTCGATCTATGGAGAAGGCCAACCCCACCAATAAACCAGCACACCAGATACTCCACCAGGGTAAAAATTGGTGCAAAATAGCACCCAACACGATTATTGAAAGTACAATTACTAGGTTTCGCATTATTGAATAGTATAGGTAAGGAATGGTTTAACTCGCGCGTCATTGGGATCCTTCATAAGGTACAAGGGATAGTACTCCCCTTTCGCCCAAGTTTCAATGGTATTGTCGTAGAAAGGGCTTCCAGGATTGCCGGATTGCCCACCGGGGAATACTCCGACGGCTTCGACTTCCTCTCCTAGCGTCACGATCATGCGCCAGGAGGGGCCATGGCGAGGCTTGATGGCATTAGGGGCATCTCCAGTACCTCCAGTGTAGACCAAATCTGAATCAAAAGCTTGAATGCGCCCTAGATGTCCAATTATAGTTCCTTTATGATGTCCCCAATCAAATTTTGGATCCTCGATTTTATCTTGATAGGCCTCCACCATCTTCGCAAAGCCCTGCTGCAGGATGGCTGTAGCACCTTCTATTTCCTCCGTCTCCTGTAGATCAAAAATGGGATGATCAGGGTTTTCTTCAAGCAGACTAATGAAACGCCATGCTTCTGGATACAGAACATCCATCTTCTCGCTGGGCTCCTTCCATTCGTCAAATGTGAGTAGGAAGCTTTCTCTGAACCACTTATCAAAAAGCATTGGAGCCTGGCCCTGCGCTTCGTAACGATAATCCCAATCCTGGAGTAACTTCAAAAGGGCGCTAGCCTCACCCTCGGTACCGAGGCTATCCATGGCCGCCAATAAAAGCGGAAGTGCTTCTCTTGCCTTTAATGAGTGATTATTGAGCTGTAAAGCCATCATATCTTTGACCTCCACATCTTCCATGAGTCCCAATTGCTCATTGATGAATCTGCCTCGATAATCATCAAATCCTCCTAGGTAATAATAGGGATAATCAGGGCTAGTAGAGTGTTGATTAGCAGAAGCTACAAAACCTCGTTCAGGATTCAGCACCTTAGGCACTTGATCTCTGGGTATAAAACCTGACCAGGCGTTTTCTGATCGGTTTCCAGCTTGAACAAATCTCCCTTGCTCCGATTTCTTGATGGGTAACTTTCCGTTAACCTGTAGCGCGATATCTCCTTCCTGTGAGGCAAAAACAAAATTCTGCGCCGGACTATCATAACCAGCTAGGGCCTTGAAGTAATCCTCTTTGTTTTTACCTTTCATTAAGTAGTAAAAGGTGCCCACTTCATAGAAATCTTTCTCGCCAGGCTTATCATGGGCAATCCAGCGCATGGCTAAATCTTGGTAGGCCGCTCCTTCTGCTTCGTAGACCACTGGGCCCCATTCCGTCAAGCGGGTGACTTCTATATAGGGCTCAGATTGTCCTCTAATGGTAATCGTATCGTAACGTAGCACCACTGGCGTAGCTTTCCCATCCAGCATATAAGCCTCCTTCTTATCATCTACCCACTCAATTTCGTACCAATCCAGTACGTCGTGTCCGACGTTTGTTTGCCCCCAGGCGATGTGTTCATTAAATCCGATAATCACCCCTGGAGTTCCGGGAAGAGATACTCCATATGAATTAAGCTCTGGCGTATGTAACTGGATCTCGAACCAAATAGAAGGTAAAGTCAGCTGTAAGTGTGGGTCATTACACAGAATCGGTACCCCATCTGCCGTTTTTTTCCCTGCCACAGCCCAATTATTACTGCCTAGAAACTCCGAAGGCAAAGGAAAGGTCTTGTGTTGATATAAAGCCCCAATCGCAGGTGCACTTTCTTCTGTCTCATTCATAGCCGCAGGACCAAAATCCCACTTCACGTCTTCTGGTATAATGGGTGACTGTTTAGGATTGTATTCAGGGAAAAGAAAGTCAAAGGTTTCTCTCCCCCACTGTTCCAATGAATTGCTACTGGCCAAGTCTTGATGGCGTGCGCACAAACTCTCAGCCATACTCTTAAAGAANATAGCAGATTTCAGGGGGGTCCAGGGCTCAGGCTTATAGTTCAAGAGCTTAAATTCTATGGGATAATCGGCAGGAGAAAGCTGTGCTATGTAGGCATTCACGCCAGCGGTATACGCATCTCCGATTTTATCATCTAGCTCGGAGGTAGCAAAGGCCTCAGAAGCATTCTCCGCGGCCATCAACAAGCCTTTTTTGCGCTGTAGCTTATCCCGTTCCAACACGCTTGGTCCCATGACCGCCGCCAAATGACCACTTGTGGCTCGGACAGAAATATCCATTTGCCAAAGGCGATGCATCGCCGTGACATAGCCTTGCGCAAAAAATAGATCTTCATCATTTTGGGCAAAAATGTGTGGTACCATCCTATCATCAAAAATTACCTGTACAGGATCCTTAACTCCATCTAGATCTAGCGTAAAATTCCCACCTTTTGCGCTTTCGGCATTTTGCCAAAAGCCATCAAATGGACTAAATAGCTTCCCTAAAGGAGGAAAAGGCAAAGAAAAAGGCTGATGCGAATGGCACAGAAAGAGTAAGCTGGCACTGATGGCTGCCACAACCAGAAATTTTAATAATCGCATAGTAGGTAACTATAAAGGCTGAAAAGAGACTCCCTAGAGCAAGTGTACTTCCCCTACTTGAGTCGGTTCGAAATCGATGGCTTTCTGAGGGATTCCTCAGTTTGTCGGTCATCATCGTCTATTTGGCAAACGATCCAGAACTGAGGCTGCTTAAAGGTATAAAAATGAAACAATTAGAAGCTTAGCTGAGGAAGATTGTAAAAAACACCACTCCCCTAACAAATGTCACAAAAAACATAACAATAAATCAATAAACAAAGGCTAAAAGCATTAATAAAACATTAGTAATCATGTCACAAATCAATTCAATTATCTCATTTTATTACATAACACCACTCAAAAGGATCTAGTGACGTTATCAAGGCTCAATTCATACAAGTGCAAGAAATTAAATTAGATATATAACAAACTGTATATCAGTAATATAGTTTATTTTGGACAAATAATTAACACAAAAAAATCGGCTAAAATGTTGCCAAATTCAAAAAAAGACTTTAATATTGTGCCAGTCTTAAAAAGTAGTTTTTGTGTTTATTTGTTTGGGTTAGAGGCCCTTGCTTAAAACTAAGCAAGGGTTTTTTTTATGTCCCTACCGATTAGCCTCGACCTCAAATCATTCATAAGTTGCTAAAAATCAGACAATTAAACTCCGCTCAATACTAGTAATTTGTTATCTAATATTTGGATAAAAGGCTAATCAAGAATAGAAGGAAGTGCATCTGAAAAGAGGGGTCAGTCATCCAAAACTGCTGAGTACTTTGTAACGTAAGTTATTTGGAATTATGGGGAGCAGATTTTAAGTAAGCCCAAGGCTCGAGGAGGGAATATAGCCTTAGCTACATGACCGACGAGCAACGCAGGGCTTACTAGAAAGATGCCGCCAGAAACCAGAGAAATTTATGTTACAAAGTACTGAATGTAAGGCATAAAAAAACCCTTGGCAAGGCCAAGGGTTTGATAACCAGACTATACTGCTAGGCAGTAGAAATCTTAGTTATTGTTGTTGTTATTATTAAACAAACCGTTGTCTTGAGTTGGGAGACCTGCTGGTTCAGCTGGCTTCTTCTCTACTAATCCTTTAATTGTCAACACGATTTCAGCTTCGTTGGTATTAGTAGTAAGCGTTACTCTCTTAGTGAAAGGCCCAACACGCTTAGTGTCATAGCGCACCTTAATTTCAGCTGTTTGACCAGGTAAAATTGGCTCCTTGGGATAAGTAGGTACTGTACATCCGCAACTTCCTTTGGCATGCTTAATCACAGCTGGTTCATTGCCTACATTTGTAAACTTAAAGAAGCGATAAGGATCAGAATTCTGAACGATTGTTCCGTAATCGACTTGTTTAGTCTCAAATTTCATAACCGGGCCATCCGTCGCTTCTTCCACCTGAATGGCTGCAGGAGCAGGTGCCGTTTTCTGAGCAGCTACAAATGAAAAAGCCATCACCAGAAGCGTAAGAACAGAAAGTAATTGCTTCATTACAAATAAATTTTTAGTTAAGTATCTGCAACAAAAATAGCGTAAATTAAAAGGAAATAAAAGTTTTACTTATAGCAAATAGGTTAATGAGTTGTTAACAGCTCTGCAGCGCCTACTCTCTAGCCTAATCTCAAAAGAACCTTGCCTAGGCTGCACCCTCCGATACGAACAAACATTTGTTAGAACACGCTAGTTTTTATACTTTTACCAAGGTTTCTAGTCTGAAATCCAAAATAAATTGTCTGGAAAGCTCTAAACAAAACACTTCATTCTAAGTTTCACTAGGAAATTTATTTTATTTCCTTTTAGATTTGCGCGCCGCTTTCTGAATCACTAGAACGTTATATCAGCGGCTTTTACTAAACGATACAAAACTCCCTTCCCCAAAAAGCTCCAAACAGTAAACCTGAAAACTAAGAATTATGAAACTTGATTGCTAGGTCGCGAGGTGAATCACCTCAAGCGGTCCTAACCATTTGCTAATTAAAACCTGTAAAGCATGAAGTATTTCTTCTACCGAGCAAGTACGTTGCTCGTGGCGCTTTTATTTATTTCCCTGCAAGCCAACGCACAGTTCCAGGTTTCCGGAACAATCAGTGACGAGGGCGGAGAGACATTAATCGGTGTTTCCATTCTCGTTAAGGGTACTACAAGAGGTACAATTTCCGACATTGATGGAAATTATACCCTAGATGTACCTGGCTCCAGTGCTGTACTGGAATTCTCCTACACCGGCTTCAAAACAGAAACCATTGAAGTCACACCTTCTAATACTACCCTAAATGTGACCCTAAGTGAAGATATTACCAATCTAGCAGAGGTAGTTGTTACGGGTCTTGCCTCTACCATCAAGCGTTCTAACTTAGCCAATGCTGTATCCAAGGTATCTAGTACAGAATTGACAGGTGTAACGACGCAGTCTTCTGTAGATGGAGCGCTCTACGGTAAACTTACAGGTGTCAATATAGTGCAGAGTAATGGTGCTCCTGGTGGAGGTATTGCGGTAAGATTACGTGGTGTTTCCTCTCTAAGTGGAAACAACCAGCCATTGATTATCCTTGATGGAGTATACATTACCAATGCTGAGATTCCTAGTGGTTCTCGCTTTGCTTCCGGTGCCAACTCTGGTACAGAGGAAGGTGCTTCTAACCGGATTGCGGACATTAACCCTGCCGATATCGAAAGTATCGAGGTACTAAAAGGAGCATCTGCTGCTGCCATCTACGGTACGCGTGCGAATGCGGGTGTAATCATCATCACCACTAAAAAAGGGGTGGCGGGTAAAACTCGTGTTACTTTGAGTCAAGATGTAGGATTCAATAAGATCCAAAACAGAGTAGGAAGAAGATCTTTAGATTCTGAGGCGGAAGTAGCTGAGGTATACCCAAATGATCCTGATGCCCCTGCACAATGGGCAGCAGCGAGAGCAGCGGGCAAATTGTTTGATTACGAAGATGAGATCTATGGTGAGACGGGACTGATCTCCGATACTCGATTGAATGTATCGGGTGGTAACGATAAAACCAAGTACTTCATCAGTGGTGCTTACCGTACAGAAGATGGTATTATCAAAAATACGGGCTATGATCGTTTTACCACTCGTATGAACATTGACCATAAAATTTCCGACAAGTTGACTATCTCTTCTACCTCCAACTACGTAAGAAGTTCAGCTAGCCGAAGTTTTACGGGTAACGAGAATGAAGGTGGTTTGTCTTATGGTTATACCCTAGCCTTCACCAGAGATTATGTAGATCTATTCCCTGACGAAAATGGTGTTTATCCCAATAACCCTAATTATGCGGGTAACCCAATCTTTGTGCGGGACAATGCCATAAACGAAGAAAACAATAATCGTTTTATTCAAGGTGTGAAACTAGACTGGCAAGCCCTACAAAAGGATAACCAAGTACTACGATTCACTTTAAATGGTGGTTTGGACTTCCTTTTCAATGACACCTACGTATATGTTCCTGAAACCCATCAGGCACAAGTAGGCTTGGACAATGGATTCATCGGTGTAGGTAAAAACACCATCTTCAACTATAATTACCAATTGTTTGGTTCTTATGATTACTACACAGACGGTGGACTGAGCTTCAGCACACAAGCTGGTATCTCTTATTTGAGCTTTGACCGAGATTTCGTTTTGAACCAAACTACGCAGTTGATTCCATTACAGACTAACCTGACACAAGGTGGTACGCAAGAGATCAGCCAGCGAATCGAAACAGAACAAGAATTCGGTTTTATCGCACAAGAGCAGATTAACTGGGATGACAAGTTGATCGCTACCGTTGGCGTTCGTTTTGACAAGTCAAGCCTGAACGGTGATCCGAATAAATACTATGCTTTCCCAAGAGCATCTTTGGCTGCAAACATTGCCAACTTCGATTTTTGGAATTCCCAAGACATCAGCCAGTTTAAGCTTCGTGTAGCTTATGGTGAAACGGGTAACAGTGCCTCTTTTGGTTCTTTGTTTACTTCTTTGTCTCCGAACAACATCAATGGTGCACCTGGATTCGTGATCCGTTCACAGCAAGGTAATCCGCTACTAATTCCTGAGACTTCTTCAGAATTGGAATTTGGTACTGATTTATCCCTATTCAACAACAAATTGGGTATTGAATTGACGTACTACATTCGTCAGGTAAAGGATCTCTTATATGATCGTTCTCTACCAACGTCTTCAGGATTTACCAATGAAATTAGAAATGACCTAAATCTTGAGAACAGAGGTTTGGAATTAGGTTTGACCATCAACCCAGTAAGAACTTCCAACTTTGACTGGGTATCTAATGTGAATTTCTGGTTCAACGACTCTGAAATCACCCTATTGGGTACACCAGGCAATGGTACAGATAGTGAAGACATCCCAAGTTTCGTTCCTCCGGGCGTAGCCTTTGGTTTGGGTCTAGGTAGTTTCTACATCAATGAGGGTACTCCTATCACTGCCCTATGGGGTAGAGATGACAATGGAAATCCAACCATAACTGGTGATACAGAGCCTGATTTCCAATTGGGTTGGTTTAACCAATTCAAAATTGGAAAACGTGTTGATTTCAATTTCTTGACCCACTGGAAGCAAGGTGGTGATGTATTGAATCTTTCTCGCTTGTTGACAGATATCGGAGGGGTAACGCCTGAAAACCTACTTGCTCTAGAAGGATTTATCGAAGATGCTTCTTACTTCCGTTTACGTGAGGTTGGACTATACTACACCTTACCTTTTGAGTCTGACTATATAGAGAATATCCGCTTCGGAATCTCTGGCCGTAACTTAATCACGCTAACGGATTACAGCAGTTACGATCCGGAGACTTCTACGAAAGGGGGAACTGGCCTATCTACAGGAATCGAGGTTACTCCATTCCCAAGTTCTAGACAAGCCTACTTCCACATTAATTTCAATTTCTAAGCGCGTATGCTTTTTATAAAAAATATGACCATCATGAGAAAAGCCTTTATATTATTATTGGGGCTGGCATTATATACTACCTCTTGTACTTTTGACGATCAGGTAGATCCTAATGCACCCAGTTTGAATAGTGTATTAAACAATGCAAGTCTACAGGAATTAAATCTGCTAGTTACAGGAACGGAAGCTGCCATGAGAAATGGCTTTGGTACTTTCGTTACCTCCTCTGGTTCCGTAGCACGAGAATTCTATAAATTTGATGCAGACCCTCGTAATACGGAGGATCTTTTGGGTAAAAACGGCACCCAGTTGGATAACAACACCTTCTATTTAACTGCTCCGTACAATACCCGCTACCGAGTAATTAAGAACTGTAACATCTTGCTGGAAGCACTGGATAATACCGATCAAGTATCTGCTGCTGAGAAAGATGGCTACCGTGGTTTTGCCAATACGGTAAAAGCACACATGTTCCTACAGGTACTTAGCTTGTTGGATGATAATGGTATTCGTATCGATGTTGCAGATCCTGAAAACATTGGACCATTCGTTTCCAAATCTCAGGCCTACACAGAAATTCTAGCTTTGCTAGATCTTGGCTTTAGTCAATTGAGTGGAGCATCATTTGCCTTTACGCTTTCTGCTGGATTTGCTGGATTTGATACCCCTAGTTCTTTCGGTCAGTTCAACCGTGCTCTTTCTGCTAAAACAGCTTTGTACGCAGAGCAGTGGGATGAAGTAACTAAAGTGATCAACACTACCTTCATGGACTTAGCAGGTGATCTAGGAGTTGGTCCTAAGCACGTGTTCAGTAACAGTTCTGGAGATATCCAAAACCCATTATTTAAGGCAGCAGGCCAAAGTGGTGACCAGTTAGTCGTACACGATGATTTTATCGATAACGGTATTGCTGGTGATGCCAGACTTTCGAAGTTCCGCGCTAGAATAGCCACTCCTAGCCAGGATGATTTGAATGGTTCTCACGAAACGGCACTTTACGAAACAGCCACCTCCTCAATCGATATTATCCGCAACGAAGAGCTGATCCTGATCTACGCCGAAGCTAGCATGCAAAATGGAGACCTAGACACGGCTGTGGACGGTATTAATATTATTAGAAATGCAGCTGGTATTGGTGACTACATGGGAGATGTGACTAAAGAAGCACTGATTGATGAGATCCTTTTCCAGCGCAGTTACTCACTGTGGGGCGAAGGACACCGAATGTTTGATATGCGTCGTTACGGTAGATTAAATGACCAGTTCTTACCAATCGACCGTCCTGGTGACCTTATTCACGAAGAATTCCCAATTCCTTTAACGGAAGGACAATAGTAGATAAAATTAAGAACACGTTTAAGCTCAGAAGCTGATTTCAACTTCATAGAGCTACTTAAGAGCAGTGCCTACCAAAAGGTACTGCTCTTTTTAGTTGTGCTATTTTTTATCGGCATCCTGCAGAAATTCATTAGCTTAGCGCTCCCAAAAAAAGATCCCTTTTATGACCGACACCGTTCATCTTAACTTGATCGCTGATAGGACCAAACTAGCCAAACACCGCGTCCAAAATGTGCTTGGCCTCTTAGCCAATGGAGCCACTATTCCTTTTATCGCTCGGTACCGCAAGGAGGTAACCGGATCTATGGACGAGGTTCAAATTGCGGCCATTCAACAAGAGGCAAAAAAACTGGACGACCTAGCCAAACGCAAGGAAACAGTCTTGAATAGCATTGAAGAACAAGGCAAGTTAACGGATGAACTCCGCCAGCGCATCGAAGCTTGCTATGACATGACGGTCTTAGAAGATATCTACCTTCCGTATAAGCGAAAAAGAAAGACCCGAGCCTCGGTGGCCAAAGAGCGAGGGCTCGAGCCCTTAGCCAATCAAATCTTCCTCCAGCGTAACAATAACGTGGAGCAGCTTGCTGGAGCTTATCTAAGTGACGAAGTACCTACTGTAGCAGATGCCCTACAGGGCGCCAGAGATATCATCGCGGAACGCATTAACGAGGATGAGAAAGTTAGAAACCGGGTACGTTCCATTTTCCGCCGTGAGGCCTTGATCACTTCTAAGGTAGCCCGTGGAAAAAAGGAAGAAGGGGCTAAATACCAAGATTACTTTGAATTTTCAGAACCCCTGAAAAAATGCCCATCTCACCGAATCCTAGCGATCCGTCGGGGTGAAGAAGAAGGCTTTTTGCGGGTCAGCATCGGTCCTGATGAGGAAGAGGTGATGTATCAGCTGGAAAAGATGGTGCTGCAAGGCTATGGAGAAGCAAGCGATCAAGTCAAGTTAGCCCTACAGGATGGCTATAAGCGATTACTTTCCCCTTCCATAGAAACAGAATTTCGCAATCTTTCAAAAGACAAGGCAGACGAAGACGCCATCCAAGTCTTCACCGAAAATCTCCGTCAATTGCTATTGGCAGCCCCACTTGGACAAAAGCGTGTAATTGGCTTGGACCCAGGTTACCGAACGGGCTGTAAAGTAGTTTGCCTGGACGAAAATGGAGATCTATTGCACAATACCACCATCTACCCACACCCCCCTCAATCGGATGAGTTTATGGCTAAGAAGACCTTGGTGGATCTGGCTGATCGTTTCCAAGTAGATGCCATTGCAGTGGGTAATGGTACCGCCGGTCGTGAGACCATGCAACTTTGCCGTAAAACGGATTTTGGACGGCGTCTTGAGGTATTTATGGTGAATGAGGCCGGAGCGTCCATTTACTCCGCCTCAGCCGTAGCTCGTGAGGAGTTTCCAGATCAGGACGTAACCGTGCGGGGAGCCGTCTCTATTGGGCGTAGGTTGATGGATCCACTAGCAGAATTGGTAAAAATCGATCCAAAGTCCATTGGAGTCGGCCAGTACCAACATGATGTGTCTCAAAGTTCTTTAAAGGAAAGCTTGGATCGGGTGGTAGAGAGTTGTGTGAATGCAGTGGGTATCAATTTGAATACTGCCAGTAAGTCACTGCTCGTTCATGTATCCGGCCTCGGCCCCACCCTTGCCCAGAACATTGTGGATTATCGCTCTGAGCATGGCACTTTTGCTTCTCGTGCTACTTTGAAAAAAGTGGCTCGAATGGGAGAAAAAGCTTTTGAACAATGCGCTGGATTCCTTCGCGTGAAAGATGCCAAAAACCCTTTAGACAATACGGGCGTCCACCCGGAGAGCTATCCGATCGTAAAACAAATGGCCAAGGACTTAGGCTGCACCGTTGAAGACTTGATCCAGAAGTCTTCCCTCAGAGAAAGAATCGACCTAAAGCGGTACATCACAGATGCGGTTGGCTTACCTACCTTGAAAGATATTCTCGCTGAATTGGCCAAGCCCGGCCTCGATCCTCGTGGTACGGCCAAATCCTTTGAATTCGCCAATATTCAATCCATTCAGGACCTACAGGTGGGTATGGTTGTTCCTGGAATCGTGAATAACATCACCAACTTTGGAGCCTTTGTGGATATTGGAATAAAGGAAAGCGGTCTAGTTCACGTCTCCCAATTGGCGAATCGCTTCGTCAAAAATCCATTGGATGTGGTTAGTCTGCAGCAGCAGGTGAGCGTTCGTGTAATGAATGTGGACCTCAAGCGCAAACGTATCCAGCTTTCCATGAAGGATGTTTAGCTAGGAGTGAGATCTATCAGAGCAACTACAGTTTCAATCCGCTTCCAACTCTCTTAGTAAATCCGTCCACTCCTCAAGGTTTTGGAGCTCCTTTTTCACCCCCATGCGGATCACGTAGAAAAGTATCGCCGCAATGAACAAATAGGAAATATCTATGAACAAGACCATGTTAAAGGATAGATTATCTACGAATTCTGGCGTAAGCAGATAGAATCCTACGGTAAACACGGCTATGATCACCGGAGAATAAATGCTTTGGGTTTTCACTCGAAAAGCATGGAAACGGATACTGTTCTTAGTATTCTCCTTAGAGTTCGATAGGGTACTAATTCTTCTCAATCTAAGCAAGCTTAGTATTTCTAGTAGTACTCGGATAGTAAGTCCGCCCAGCATAGCAATCGCCCCTACTCTACTCATCGTTTGCTTCACGGGTGCCACGTACATGAAGAAAGCGCAAAACCCAATCAGCGTAAATAAGAGAATCGCCAATGTTCCATACTGAAAACTTCTAGAAGCGGACTTCCTTTGCTCAAGAATTTGCTGCATATCTGCAAAAGTGGGTTGCTGCTGCGCTAACTTCTTTTGTCCAGCGCTCCAAGCATTTTCTAATTCTGAAAATTCATCTTTCATCTCGCATCATTTCTAAGATTTTGCCCAATTTGATTTTAATCCGGTGAATTTTCACCCTTAGATTTGTCTCTTCAATTCCAAGTATTTCGGCTATCGTCTTTTGCTTCTCTTTCTCCAAGACCATCATAATGATGAGTCTATCCGTCTTGTTCAATTGGCCGATGGCCTGGTATAGCTTCGAAACGGAATCATCAAGATTTATATCTCGATGATCCCTCTTAACGTGATTTAGTGCTTCTTTCCTCCTGCTGTCCGCTTTGATCTGGCCTAGACAGGTATTCACCGTAATTCTGTAAATCCAGGTTTTTATGGATGATTCTCCTTTAAATTTCTTCAGGTTTTTCCATATGATGATGAATACCTCCTGGCTAGTATCCTTGGCGACCTCCTCCTCTCCTCGAAAGTATCCGAAGCAGATCTGGAATACCATTGGATAGTATTCCTGATAGATCTCTTCGAATGTCTTTTTAATCTGTCCCATTCAAATGGAGGTTGATTTCGTTGACCAGCCAAGGAAGATTATCATACATGATGAAGTGCCGAGACTTAGGGGCAACTTTGACGATTTTTGGTCCCAAGCTTTCGTATTGGCTGTTGATGTTCTTCAGTACCATGTCCTCTCCGTACGGCTCTGGTGCCACTAAAATAAGACACTCTGCTTTGATCTTTTCCAGTCCAGGTCTGGCGTCGATCTTCAATAAATCCGTATATCCGTATACATAGGTTTTTCTGTCTGCCTTCAATATCCAATCTAAAATCTTGGTAACCCCGACAGAATCCTTGGTCATGTTAGAAGCCATGTTATAGGCATAGCCTTTAAATCCTTCCTCATTCATATTAAGTACTTGATTGTTGAATGGGCTTTCATATTGCAGGGCTTCGGCAGGTACACCGGGCATCATGACTTCTCGCATACAGGGAAGGGCATCAATAATCACCAGTTTACTGACTTTTTCAGGTAGCTCCATAGCCAGGTCCAAGGCCAGATTCCCTCCCATACTATGACCAATAATGGTAATCTCATCCAATTTTTGGTCTTGGATATAGACTTTAAGATCCGCTTTAATAGTCGAGTACCAAGGCATCTCTATCGGGTTTACGCCATCAAAACCTGCAAAAGTAAAGATGTGATTTTGGCCTTTGATCTTCAGTTGATCAATGGTTTCCTGAAAGATAGATCCACCAATGGAAAAGCCAGGAAAATAAAGGATAGCTGCACCTTCGCCTGCTACCGTAACCTGAAAGGAGTTCTTCTGGATGGTTTCTTGGGCTGAGGCCTGGATGGTCAAGCAGAGCATCAGGAAGACCACGTTTAACGTTCTTTTCATAAAAGCTGTATTTTTTAATTTTTTACCCCTTAGAGAACAGAAAGCCCAAAATGTTACATACGCTTCAAAAAAAATTTCAGGGCGGGACTTTGCTGGCAAGCACAAAAAAAGAAAGGAGTGATCGATGCTCATCTCGATCACTCCCCTATTTATCTGCAAGCGGCCCCTGAGTGCCGCCATACTTTTACGAATCTGAATGAATGGCTAAGAATACATTAATAACCTAGGTGCGGCAGCCTTTATCTCGGCACTAGCTTGATCGGCATATTGCTCAAAATTGCGATGGAAAGTCTTAACCAAGAAAGCGGCCTGACGATCATAGGCGGCTTTATCCTCCCAAACATTTCTCGGATTCAGCAGTCCGGCAGGTACACCTGGACAATGGGCAGGAATAGCCAATCCGAAAACAGGTTCTCTGCTAAACTCAACTTCGGCCAGATTACCTTGCAAAGCCGCTGAGATCATAGCTCGAGTATAGCGCAAAGAAATACGATGCCCAGTCCCGTATGGTCCTGCTGTCCAACCCGTATTGACCAACCAAACATTCACCTCCCCACTAGCGAGTTTCTTCCCGAGCATCTCCGCATACTGTGTGGGATGCAAAGGCATAAATGGAGCGCCAAAACAAGCGGAGAACGTCACCTGAGGTTCGTCTACACCCGCCTCTGTTCCAGCAACCTTAGCCGTATATCCGGAAATGAAATAGTACATAGCCTGAGCAGGTGTGAGCTTGGAGATCGGAGGCAGTACCCCGAAAGCATCACAGCTCAAGAAGAAAATGTTCTTGGGCGCAGCTCCTTTTCCTGAATCTAAGCGATTCGGGATGTGGTAGAGGGGATAAGATACTCTGCTATTCTGAGTAATATCAGCCCGTCCATAATCAGGTCGCTGAGCGTTTGGGAAGAAGTTGATGTTTTCCAAGATAGCCCGGTGATGGATCGCCTGATAGATAGTAGGCTCTTTTTCCTCACTAAGATCAATCACTTTCGCATAGCATCCTCCTTCAAAATTAAACACCCCTTCATCTGACCAGCCATGTTCATCGTCTCCGATCAGCATTCTATCTGGATCGGCAGACAAGGTGGTCTTTCCTGTCCCTGAAAGTCCGAAGAAGATAGCGGTATCTCCATCTTTTCCAACATTGGCTGAGCAATGCATGGGGAAGACCTTGTGCTGTATCGGCAACAAGTAATTTAAGACCGAAAAAATACCCTTCTTAATTTCACCTGTGTAGCCGGTACCACCGATTAAAATCTGCTTCTTAGTGAAGTTGATAATGGAGAAGTTGTGCTGACGCGTACCATCAATGGCCGGCTCTGCTTTAAAAGATGGAATGCAGATCACAGTCCAATCTGGGCTGAAGTTCTCCAGCTCAACAGCTGAGGGTCGGATAAACATATTGTAAGCAAACTGATTGCTCCAGGGAAGCTCCGTCACTACCCGCAGCGACAATCTACTAGCGGGATCAGCCCCAGCAAAGGCATCTCTGACATAGACCTCTTTCCCCGCCATAAAGGCTTTCATCCGTTCAAAAAGTCCATCGAATTTAAGGGCTGAAAAGGGCTGATTAATCTCTCCCCAGTCGACTGAATTAGCAGTAATCTGGTCTTTGACGATAAATCGATCCTTAGGAGAGCGGCCCGTAAACGCTCCCGTTTTAATAGCCAATGCACCATTATCGGCTAACACACCTTGCCCCATTCGAAGACTAGCCTCAACCAGTGCTTCTGGGCTTAGGTTCCAATGAACTTGGCCGATTTGGTCCAAACCAAGGTCAGCCATATCGGCTTCTACATTTTTGATACCGAAGATTTCCATCATTGTAGATTTAGGAGTTAGTGAAATCTTGGGCAAATGTAAAACTTTTCTCAATTAGAGAAAATTTCTCTATCAGAAATTTTTCCCTACTTCTGTGTATATTTGTCACATTAAGCAAGTATGCTATGTTGAAAGAAATCGATACGGTAAAATTGATTTTTGGCTTAAAGATCCAACAACTGCGGCGAGACAAAGGTCTGTCTTATCAGCAGTTATCCAATCTGACGGGCTTGGCTATCTCCTATCTACACAATATTGAAAAGGGGAAAAAATATCCCAAAACTGATAAGATCTTGCTGCTGGCCAAGGCTTTGGAAGCAGATTACAACTATCTCGTCTCGCTAGAAGCCAATAAGAAACTCAAGCCAATTATCGACCTCCTACATTCTGACTTTCTGAAGATATTCCCCTTAGATGATTTTGGCATTGATGTCTCTAAACTCATAGAATTGCTTTCGGTAGCTCCCGATAAAGTCAATGCATTCGTCAGTACGGTACTCAAGATCACACGTAACTTCGACATGCAGGGGGAAGATTTCTATAAAGTAGCCCTCCGTTCTTACCAGGATTTACACGACAACTATTTTGAGGAGGTAGAAGAAGCCGCCAATCAATTTCGTAAGGATAACAAGCTAAAAATTGATCAGCAACTGGACCAGAAGACCCTGAAAAAGCTGCTGCGCAAATGCTTTGATGTAGCCTTAGATAGTGATTACTTGGATAGCAAACCGCATTTGAGTCAAATCCTATCCTACTACAGTCCGGCCAAGCAACGACTTCTAATAAGAGCGGATTTAGCCGATCCCATCACCAAGTTTTTACTGGCAAAGGAAATTGGATTTCAAATACTGAAACAAACGGAACGCCCCTTGGAGACGCCACTCTTAGAGGTAGATAGTTTTGATAAACTTCTGATCAACTTCAAAGCTGCCTATTTTGCCGTAGCCTTAATCCTCCCTGAAAGTGTGATGATCGAAGAAATTGAGCGGATGGCACAATGGCGAAAATGGGATAACGAAGCCTTCCTCGATCTACTCAATCGGTTTGGTGCTGCTCCAGGTATGGTGCTCCAGCGCTTAGCCAATCTCCTTCCTAGACATTTCGATATCCGGGATATATTCTTCATCCGTTTCTTTGCTCAACCCGATCTCAAGAAGTTTCTAGTTACCAAGGAGATGCACCTCTCTCAATTACATGATCCACATGCCAATCAGTTGGATGAGCATTACTGCCGACGGTGGATTAGTATTAATTTAATTCGTCAGTTAAAGGCCCTACCCAATGCAGAAGCCGCGGCGGGTCCGATTGCAGGGGTGCAAATCTCCAAGTACGTGGATACACCCAATGCCTATTTCTGTTTATCCATTGCTCAACCCAGCATGACCAATAGCGACGAAAGCTATAGCTTCACCATTGGTCTGCTGCTTGATGATAAACTTCGCCGGCTGTTCAAGTTCTTGGGAGATACGGCTATCAAACATAAAGAAGTGCACACCACTTGTGAACGATGTCCCATCTCGGATTGTGCGGCCCGTGTCTTCCCTCCCGTATTTCTCCAACAAGAGCAGCGGAGAGAAAGAACACGCCAGGAATTACAGCAGATCGAGGAAATGAAATCACTGCACAATAGCTAATACACCTCAATCCAATACATAGAAATAGCCTAAAGGATGTCTTAGATGGGGCATTTAGGTAGAAAATGAGCAGCTACAATGGCTACTTAGCCAAAAATATGGTGAAAAGTCTTTAGTATCTCCAAATTCTTTTCTTTTTCTAAATCAACCGTTTATATTTGTCAATCAAGTATATTCGCACCTATGCTTAATAGCAAAGCCCTACAGCTATTGCGAGCCTTGAATCGTTCGGAGCTAGAGCGACTTCGACGCTTTGCCAAATCAACCTATTGCAACACGAACCAGAATGCACTAGAGTTGTTAGAGAAGTTAGTCCCGCACTATCCACACTTCTCTGGGCCCATGCTAAAGAAGCGCACCTTCTACAAAGCCATCTTTCCAGACAAAGCTTACAATGATGCCTACTTCCGAAAACAACTCTCTGGCCTATACCAGATGATTCGGTCCTTTTTGGCTTTCGAAGAATGGAATGGGCACAAAGATCTTCATCAGATCTACTTACTACGTCAACTGCGACAAAGAAAGCTAGATAATGTATTTCAAATTCAATTCGATCAGGCAGTAGAAGACTTGAATTTAGCCGGAGCAAGAAGTAGCACCTACTTTCAACAAGCTTTTCAGTTGGCAGAGGAGGTGGCAGCCTCTCGTAATGGAACGGGGGATCATGAAGCCTTCGCTGCCCAGCTACAGCATCTAGATATCTCCTTTCTCATTAAAAGACTCAAAGTTATTTGTGATATGCTCAGCCATCAAGGCATAGAAGATGGCAATATTTTGAGTAAGTATCTACAAGCTCTTTTGGAGAAAGAGGGAAATAGCTATGTCAAAATTCCGGCAGTAGCCATACACTGGAAACTTTGCCAAGCTTGGGGTGAACCGGATGAGCCGTCCTTCTACTACGAATTCATAGAATTGCTGGAAAAGCACCTGTCCATCTTTCCACTAGCGGAACAAAGATGGCTCTACGAACACGCAGAGCAGTACTGCTGGTTGCAGTTGCGAGCTGGTTTTAGAGAATTTGTAGATCATTTATTCCTGGTCCAAAAAGTGAAGTTAGAGAAAGGCCTACTCTTACAAGGTCAACAACTTCCTCCACAGCAATTCCAGGATTTGGTAACGCTTGGACTGCAACTGCAGAAATTGAGTTGGGTTCGACAGTTCATTGACGATTATCATGCCTTGCTACCCGCAGGAGACCGGGAGGACCAATTGATTTACCAGAGGGCTAGGGTCGACCAGGCCGAAGGGAAACTCGAAGCAGCAACTGATGCCTTAACAGTCCACAATTTTCGGTTATCAGATCTGGCCAGTAAAGCCGCCTTATTACATTTCCAGCTGCTTTATCAGACCCAACGTTTTTCCAAACTCAGTGAAGAGTTGGACAATTGGCGCCTGCGATGGATGCGTTCTCCTGAGCTCAGCACGGCAGAACGTCAGTCCTTGCTCAATTGCATTAGTGTTTTGAAACAGGTGCTTAGGGTTCGAAAGCAAGCAGAAAAGCTTGATTCGGAAGAAGTGAGCAGCAAGTGTCAGAAGCTACAAGAACGGATCGATAATCTTCACCACCTCTCCCTGGAACGTTGGTTAAAGCATATTATTAAGCAAATTGGCTAATGATAGGGCTACTTTTTCACGGTCAGCTTTGGTTTGCTTGGCCGCTTATCCAATTCAATATCCATCATCTGGAATCGATTTTGCTCTGACATATCTAGTCGTCCATAGAAACCATCCTTATCCATATCACGTAGCAAAACTGCCTCGTAATCTCCTTTTCTAAATACCGCTAAATAATAGGTTTCATCATTCTCTTGATACTTCTCAAAATCAATGATGCGATATCCACTCTTGGTACGCTGGAGAATTTCTGTATTAAATTGCTTCAGGTCTTTATCCACTACCACATAAGCCCTTTGCCCCGCAGATCCGTAGTGGTATAGCGCCAGATACTGGACCGTATTGGAGGGTGTTTCAAACACATCTAGATCCACCAGATAGAAATGAGCCTGAGCCATCTCCTGTGTTTTCTTTATAACCCCTTCTTTAGAATCCAGTCGCCAAACTTTGTGCTGGGTATCTCCCTTATACCATACTCCATAAAATTGCTGCTCATTATCCGTCAGCGCAATTCCTTCCACTTCTCCCATTACGTACCCTTCCTTGACGTTGGCTCGCGTCTGCTCTATAAAGCTTTTCCAGCCATTGATCCGTTCCAACTTATGTCCTAAATCACTTTTGACCCAGATCGACCAATAATATCTATCCGCGCCATCCTTAGCGGTTTCCAACTCCATGAGTCGATAACCTTGGGCAGTCATTCTCTTTTCCGTCACCAAGAGGGAGTCCCAAGATTGAGCTTCGTAAAATGATAAGGGTGCTTCGGTTTGATGTAGAACACCAGAGTAGGTGAATTGAGCGAAAGTAGTAGTGGCTACTAGTAAACAGGCCAGTACAAATACCGTAGTTCTCATGAGGTATTGATTTGTAGTTCTCTCACATTATGCTAGAACGTATGATGGATTATCCTTGGATGAAGTTAGCATTTTGGTTGGACTTCTCCCAGGGGTAAACCTCAATTCGTCCACTAATCCATCTGCGTTTTCCGACCTTTTGCCCTTCATTACAAATAGATCGGTAGCACTGCTAAAGAAGATGATTAATTAACGTCCGTTTTCTTTCAAACCATCTCCCTAGTGGATTGATCACTTGTTTGCCGATGGTTCGAGTATAAATCAATACGAAATGAAAAGCCGCAATATTGTTTAAAGTGCGGAAAGCGATGTTAAAATATCCTCACTTATGTCGTCAATATGTTCTAAACCAACAGAAATTCTGATCAAACCTGGTGTAATCCCTACCGCTAGACGCTCCTCTTCCGTCAATTTCGAATGCGTCGTAGTTGTAGGATGTGTCAGGATGGTTCTAGTATCTCCTAAATTTGAAGACAGAGAACAGACTTTAATCTGATTCAGAAACCGCATACTTTCCGCAATGCCTCCTTTAATTTCAAAAGAAACCAAGCCTCCTCCTAGCCTCATTTGCCTCTTGGCTAATTCAACCTGCGGATGGCTGTCTAAGAAAGGATACCGCACAGACTGAACCTGAGGATGTTCACTTAATCGCTTCGCCAATTCCAAGGCATTTTGGCAGTGTCGATCCATCCTCACACTCAGGGTCTCCAAGCTCTTAGACAACACCCAGGCATTGAAGGGGGACATCGCTGGCCCAGTATGACGGCAAAAGCCCTGGATCTCGTCAATCAAGGCTTGTTTTCCAACAATAATGCCACCTAGGGTACGTCCCTGCCCATCCATCCATTTGGTACCAGAATGCACCGAAAGGTCCGCTCCGTACTGTAATGGCTGTTGCAGATAAGGCGTAGCAAAGCAATTATCGACGTTGAGGATAAGATCATGCGCCTTAGCAATCTGGCCCGCCTTTTCCAAATCCACTAAAGTCAAGCCTGGGTTAGAAGGGCTCTCTAGCACCAACATGCGTGTATTGGGCTGGATGTAGGTATGCCAATTATCGATGTCGTCAGGTTCTACATAAGTGGAAGTGATCCCCCATTTGGGAAAGATCTTAGTAAGCACCTGATGGGTGGAGCCAAATAAAGCTCGAGAGGCCAATACGTGGTCACCCGCTTTTAAGAAGGCAGCCATACTAGCAAAGACTGCAGCCATCCCAGAAGCGGTAGCAAACCCAGCCTCCGCGCCTTCCATGGCACAAACTTTAGCGATCAACTCATCCGTGTTCGGGTTGCTATAGCGAGAATAGATAATACCCTCGGTCTCTCCAGCAAAAGTATCTCTCATTTCCTCCGCATTGGAGAAGGTAAAGCTGGAAGTCAAAAATAGGGGAACGCTATGCTCCCGATATTGTGTTCTTTCTCGCTGCAACCGAATAGCATCGGTTTCAAAATGTTTTCGTTTGCTAGACATAGCTATAGGATTAATTGGAGGAGTAGAGATTTAAATACTCAACCGTTTCACTTTATTATCTCCCATGACCAGGTGATGTTGGCCGTTTTTTCGATAATTTTAGCAACGGAACAAAGCTTCTCTCCGGAAATGGTTACGGCTCTTTCCACCTTCTTTTCGTCAAGGTCTCCATACAAACGGTAATGTACATTGATATCCGTGAACAGGGAAGGCACTTCCCCCTCTGCCCTATTTCCTTCCAAGCTTATCTTAATATCATCGATCTGCTGTCTTTGCTTGGTCAATAGGTGAATCACATCAATGGAACTACAAGCCCCTAAACTACTGAGTAACATTTGCATAGGCCGCATTGCCTTATTGCTACCGCCTACTTTAGGAGAGCCATCTGTTTCGACCGTATTGCCATTTTCATTGGTAGCTAGCATGTGGTAAGCATCGTCTAATCTTGTCAATTCAATCTTCATTAGGATAGATTTAGTGGTGGAAAAGAAATCATTCGCCAGGAACAACATTATTCGGAAGGACTTAGTTGCACGTCTTTTTTTACGCAGACCATATCTGTCTTACAAGCTACTTTGCCCTGACTACATCTTCAAGTGGCTATGGGGTAAGAGGAGGAATAACTTGAACTAAATATGGTATTATCAAATAATCGGCGCGAAATTGATGCTTTTTATCTTTTTTACAAAATTTTCACCTACTCAATGAAAAAAATTTGATTTTTCGTGGAATAGCTAATACTTTTGTGCTCACAAATCACTTCTTTGACGAGAATGATTTTATAAAGAACGGGTGGAGAGACCGGGCTCTTCGAAACCCTAGCAACCTACCACTTCGGTAAAAGGTGCTAAATCCCGCCAACTTACTCACGTTGGGTGCAAGTTGGAACTATAAAATCGAAATGATGAATTCACTACCTTTTTCTCTCATTTTCCCTGACCACCGAAACCGGCTCTCCGAAGCCCATCTGTATCGTATTGCTATGCTCCATCAGCACCCTTGTTGCTGTTGTTGTAGCTGTTAATCCAACTACTAGCATCTAGTGGCAGTTAGGTTCTAGCATGGTCTAGATCCATCTATCGCGCTAGTTTGTGTAGTACACGTTGATCAGGAAACTTATATCATTAACTGACTTTAAAATATTTGAAACCATGTCCAATTTACGATTTGAAACCCTTCAACTACACGCAGGTCAGGAAGAGGTCGAGGGAACCACTCGATCCAGAGCAGTCCCCATTTACCAAACCACTTCTTACACCTTTAAGGATTCAGAGCACGGCGCCAATTTATTTGCTTTAAAGGAGTTTGGTAATATTTATACTCGGATCATGAATCCGACCACTGATATCTTTGAAAAAAGAATTGCTGCCTTGGAAGGCGGGGTAATGGCTGTGGCTACTGCTTCTGGTCAAGCCGCACAATTCCTGGCTTTGAATAATATTCTGCAAGCAGGTGATAACTTTGTTTCTTCTTCCAACCTTTATGGAGGTACATACAATCAATTTAAGGTTGCTTTCAAGAGATTAGGTGTGCAAGTACGCTTTACGGAAGGTGAATCTCCTGCCGATTACGAGAAGCTGATTGACGAAAATACCAAAGCGATCTACTTTGAAACCATTGGTAACCCAAGTTTTTCTGTCCCTGATTTTGAAGGTATCATCGGGGTAGCAAAAGCCCATGATATTCCAGTGATTGTTGACAATACCTTTGGAGCAGGCGGTTTCCTTTGTCAGCCATTGAAGTGGGGCGCTAGTGTCGTAGTGCAGTCTGCTACCAAATGGGTAGGTGGACATGGCACTTCTATCGGTGGTATCATTGTAGACGGAGGTACTTACAATTGGGGCAACGGAAAATATCCTCAATTCACGGAGCCTTCTGAAGGATATCACGGCATGGTATTCTGGGATATTTTTGGCTCTGAAGGACCATTCGGCAACGTCGCCTTCGCTATTCGTGCAAGAGTAGAGGGCCTACGTGATTTCGGTCCGGCCTTGTCTCCATTCAATGCGTTCTTGCTACTACAGGGCTTAGAAACCTTGAGCCTACGTGTACAACGAACCGTGGATAATGCCTTAGAACTAGCTAAATGGTTAGAAGCCAATCCTAAAGTGGCATCCGTCACCTATGCGGGTCTAGAAAGTCATCCACAGCATGCCAACGCTAAGAAGTACCTAACCCATGGGTTTGGGGGTGTACTTTCTTTTACAGTACATGGTCCAAAAGAAAATGCAACAAAAATTGTTGATAGTCTTAAGCTAGTTAGTCATTTGGCTAACGTAGGAGATGCTAAGACGCTGATTATTCAACCTTCGGCTACGACTCACCAACAGCTGAGCGATCAAGAGCAGCTAGCAGCAGGGGTGTTGCCGACCTCCTTACGTGTATCCGTAGGTATCGAACATATTGATGACATCAAGGCTGACTTCGAGCAAGCCTTTGCTCAGATTGAGGTAGAAAACCCAGTCTTGAACTAGTCATTTTTTGTACTGGAAAAGCACTTACGATAATTCTATTTCCAGCTTAAGGGTAGAAAGAGGCAAAGTCTATGCTTCTTTTTACCCACCCTTTCATACTCAAACACTTTATGGATCTACAAAAAATAAAGTATCCGGGAGCCTTTGAACTAGATTGTGGCAAATCTCTCCCTGATCTGACCATTGCCTACCACACCTATGGCCAGCTGAATGCCGAAAAAGACAATGTCATCTGGATCTGCCATGCTTTAACCGCCAATTCAGATGCCGCTGACTGGTGGGAGGGCCTATTAGGGGAAGACAAAACCTTTGATCCCAATCGATACTTTATTGTCTGCTCAAATATGCTCGGATCCTGTTATGGGACGACGGGGCCTGCCAATACTGACCCCAATCATGGAGAAATTTATGGCTTAGATTTTCCTACCATTACCATCCGCGATATGGTAAAGGCCCATCGATTTTTGCGAAAGGAATTGGGGATTGAAAAAATCAAGCTAATTGTAGGTGGTTCCATGGGAGGCCAGCAGGCGGTCGAATGGGCTATTAGCGAGCCTACCCTCTTTGATAAAGTCTGCATTCTCGCCTCCAATGCCAAGCATTCTCCCTGGGGTATTGCCTTCAATGAAAGTCAAAGAATGGCCATCCTAGCAGATTCTAGCTTAGACAAAAATGATCCCAAAAGTGGGCAGAAAGGCCTCGAGGCTGCTCGTGCCATTGCCATGCTATCCTATCGCCACTACAAGACCTACCAACTTACCCAAAAAGAACAAACTGAAGACAAATTTGAGGATTTTAGAGCCAGTTCTTACCAGCGCTATCAAGGATTGAAGCTATACAAACGCTTCAACGTGTTTTCCTACTTGAGTTTAAGTAAATCTATGGATTCCCATAATGTGGGGCGAGACCGAGGAAGCGTAGAGGAAGCCTTACAAAAGGTCACGGCCAAGGCGCTGATCATCGGCATCACTACCGACATTCTCTTCCCAATTGAAGAGCAAATTCTCTTGGCCAAACACATCCCCAACGCACAACTAGAGGTAATTACCAGTTCCTATGGCCATGATGGTTTTTTAGTAGAATTTGAATCTATTAGTGGCCTGGTTAAACCATTCCTCGAACAAAATGTATTGATAAATAACAAGAATAATAAAGTAAATGATAGCCTGGTCACCAATCCTGTAGCCTTGCCAGGCACGGAAGAATTTTAAGGCTTAAGTAGTGCGACAATAGTAATCCTTATTAAGCTGATTCTCATTTTACAACCCATAAAATTACCCACATGGCCATTAGACTAGGGGACACAGCGCCCAACTTCAAAGCTCAAACCACCCAAGGAGAAATTGACTTCCATGAATACCTTGGTGATGGTTGGGGCCTTTTCTTTTCACACCCCGCCGATTTCACCCCAGTTTGTACAACCGAGCTTGGACGGACGGCAGCGCTCCATGAGGAATTCGCGAAAAGAAATGTAAAAGTAATTGCCATTAGTGTTGACCCTTTGGATTCTCATCAAGAATGGATCAAAGACATCGAAGACACGCAAAATGTTACTATGAACTTCCCAATCGTTGCAGATGAGGACCGATCAGTAGCAGAGTTATACGATATGATTCATCCCAATATGACGGCTAAGACTACAGTGCGTACCGTCTTCGTGATTGGCCCAGATAAGAAAGTAAAATTGACTTTGACTTACCCACCGGCAACCGGTCGTAATTTCCAGGAGATCCTTAGAGTTATTGATTCTCTGCAGCTGACGGCTTATCACAGCGTGGCCACACCAGCAGACTGGGAAGATGGTGGGGAGGTTGTCATCCTTCCTTCTATTACCAATGAAGAGATTCCAGAAAAATTCCCCAAAGGGCATACGGAAGTTCGTCCTTACTTGCGATTGACTCCGCAGCCTAATGTGGATTAGGCAGAACAGCCAACATGGTAAATGATATGAAAACCCCGAACTTCACTGCGAAGTTCGGGGTTTTTGTTTCTCACTATCGAATAATCGATATCGTCCCGGTCGCCATCTCCTGGCGCAAAAATCCTGGATAAATTTCCCAGGAATAATCTATCGCATAAACATAAACCCCATTCGGTAAAGGTTGACCATTCAGGGTACGACCATCCCAACTCACCTCAGGCCCGGCAACGTGATAAAGCATTTCACCCCAGCGATTAAAGATCTTGAGATCAAAATCCTGGAAAAGGCAGGTGGCATGTAATTCGAGTATATCATTGACCCCATCCCCATTTGGTGAGAAAGCATTCGGTACGAACATGGGGCAGGGACACTTCCCTAAATCAAGATTAATATCATAATGATAGGTCTTGTTGCAGGTAATGACGTCTACTTTGTATTTACCAGGAGCTTGCAATACACGATTTGGGTCATACGATCCATCACTCCATTCATAAATCGCCTCCTCGAATTCAGTAGTAAACAAGAACGTATCTGCACAAGCCACTAGTGAATCTAAAGTCATAAATTCCTCTCCCCTAGTCTTATCGCAATACGGCCAGGGATTGAGTTCAATATCTTGATAGTCTATATGGAACGTATCTACTCGCTCAAAGTCTAAGGGTCCCGCAGTGACATTAACCGGCGCTTGCTTAAGTGGTGCTTGCGTTTCAAAGGTTTCTGCTAAAGGGATGCCCACACAGCCAAGAGCGGTATCTGGCGTAATTCTTAGCACATAATCGTAGGAGAATTCATTTTCATACTTCCCTTTTAGGGTAATTCCATTTTCCTCATTGACCGTACAAGAAGGATCGATAAAACGCCCAAACTCACTCAATTCAAACTGGTACTGTGCGGTCACTTGCCCTTTATCAGACAACAAAGTAATCATAGGCATGGATGTCGACACCTCTCCCTCGGTAGCAGAATAGGTATTCACAAAAGCGATTTCCCCGTCCATGGTAGCGGCTAGATCTGAGAACTCATAGGCTGCAGGTAAGGCCTCCGATTGCCATTGCATCACCCCCGCAGGCCCAATCATTGCGACAAACTGTTGCTGAGCCTCGGCAGCCGTGAAGCTCACCGCATACCCTCCTTCTACTGCTATGGGTTGTGAACTGATTTCCGCATCGGAATATTGATTGGCCCACAAGGGGTTTCCATTCGGATCTAATTCGTATAAACTATTCCCATTTCGACAAATGATGCTCCCATCTTCAGCAAAAGCTGCTCCCCCATCTTCATCTTGCTCTGCGTAGCGCCTAGCCCAGCGTATTGCGCCATCCAGGTCAGTCACTAGGGCGTAATTTCGACTCTCTATATTATCCAAAAAGTTCCCAAACAACAGGACCTGGTCATCCAGAATGTCAATGGAATAGCAACGATCATAGTCGGAAGTATGATAAGCACTTAACCAGAGAATCTCCCCTGTCATGTCTACTTTGAGCAAGAAAATATCTTGTAGGCCAGTGGCTCCGGTGGCATAAATCCCTCCATCTGGTCCAACAGCAATATCCTGCAGGAACAATCCAAAATCGTCACTCTCAAATAAACGTGACCATTCCACTTGAGCACAGGAGTCATATTTAACCATAAAAAAGCTATGCTTAGCACCATCGGAAAAAGGGCGAGCTAGATCATTGGCCACTACAAAACCTTGATCAGGACAATCCGCAACACTGCTATTTTCCCAGGTTTCTACCTGATCCATAATCTGCACAAAACTGTTTTGGGAATACGAAGAAAGGCAAAAGAGACACCCTATAAATAGGTGTATGAGTTTTAGGCTGTTCATCATTTCATGAGTTGTTACATAGGGAAAATGGAAAATTACTCTTTGTGTATACCTGGGGTTATGGATAAAAAAGCGTTGAGTGATTAGGTCGGGGAGTCACAGGTTTCAACCATATGGAAACCCATTTTCCTTCATGTGTATTGGATGGCTTACTGGGGTAAGATTTCTGAGGATTAGTGGTTGGAAGTGAAGCAAAGCTGGAAATGAGATGCACAAACTACATCACAACTTTACTCTCATGGGAATAAACATCTATGTGCTTGGATTTATTGCTTCCGCGTTAAAATTTTTCGATAAACATGTAAAAAAAATACCATAAGATAAATACGGAAAATTGAACAGATGGTCAGATGAAATCTTACGGTCTTTCAGTAGCTTTGTCCCCCTAAAAGGCAAAACAAATCAATATGGAGAAGAAGAAAGTCATTTTCATTGATCAAACGGCCCCAGTCCTTTGGGAGCAATTGATGGCCTTAGGATATAATTGCCAGGATCATTCGCAGCTCAGCCGGGAGGAGTTACTACCCTTGGTGGCTGATGCTTTTGGCTTAGTCATCCGCAGTCGAGTTAAAATGGATGAAGCTTTCTTGTCTCAAGCTACCCAATTGCAATTCATCGCTCGCTCAGGAGTAGGCTTGGAACATATTGACCTGGAGTATGCGGCTGGTAGAGGAATCCATGTACTTCCTTCCCCGGAAGGCAGTCGGGATACGGTGAGTGAACACACAATGGGTTTACTTTTGATGTTGATGAATAACCTGGCCCGTGCAGATCACGAAGTCCGAAATGGGCAGTGGATTCGCGAAGGAAATCGAGGCGTAGAGCTCAAGGGGAAGACCGTAGGTATCATCGGCTATGGGAACATGGGAACGGCCTTTGCCCAGCGCTTACAAGGTTTTGGTGTAAAGGTGATCGCCTATGATAAATTCAAATCCGATTACGGCGATGCACACGCCCTTGCTGTAGATCTTCCCACCTTGCAGAAAGAGACTGACGTGGTAAGTCTCCACATTCCTTACCTTCCAGAAAACCACTACTTCGTAGACCGGGCCTTTCTACAGGCTTTTGCCAAACCGATCTTCATTGTCAATACGGCCAGGGGGCTGGTGCTAAATACAGCTGATCTGGTAGAGGAACTTAAAGCGGGGAAAGTACTAGGAGCTGCCCTGGATGTCCTAGAGTATGAAGACATGT
>JABSSL010000031.1 GCA_013214355.1 Saprospiraceae bacterium
ATTTTTTAACCTCCCTTTTTAGGGAGGATGTTCATAATTTAAAAGCAACGCTCTTCAAGCACTTGATTTTCTGTGCTACTAGAGCTGCCTAAAATGCTAAAGTCGAGATTAGATTCTGAAGATGAATATTCGCCGACCACGTAAGCCCATCCTGGAGTCCCATATTCATCTTTTTCTACTTCGTAGACTGGCTCAAGATACTTGAAGGCTTTATCTAATTCATTTAACTCACCGGCCAAAACGGAAGCTTTGTATAAGCCCAAATGGTCAATACTATCCGGGAACTGAGCAAAAGCGGCCTCATACAGAGATAAAGACGCTCGATATCCTACACTATCCTCCGCCTGCCACATCATAGACAAGGCTTTCTTGGTCATGCTAGTATAGGATTTTTGCGCCAATAGAGCGCTCGGGAATAAAGGTAAAAAGACTAGCCAATAGTAGTTTTTCATATGCTCCTTTTTAGGACAAAGCTAGCTGTCCTGAAAAGGAATTCCTTGTAAAAATGGGACATGGCCTATTTGACGATATGCCAGAAGGTATCTTCACTCCCTAATAGAGTTCCCTTCTTTAGAAATTGATTGGGTGAGTTTTGTGTCAAGTCCTTGAAGGCTTTATTGAGGTGAGCTTGGTCAGCAAAATTAAGTTCATATGCAAGGCGTGTAAAGCTCTCTTCTGGTAGGTCGAAAAGCTTCATTTCCAGTAGCTTTCGCAGCAGAATGATTCGATGAAATTTCTTGATGGATATGCCAAAATGTCCTTTAAACAAGCGGTTTAAGTGCCGCCGGCTAATCCCTAGCTCATGTGCTAGTTGTTCCACCAAAAACTCTTCATAATTTGAGAAGAGATGTTCCACAGCCTTCTGAACAATCTCATTCTCATAAACCTGGTATCGATCTAACAAGAATTGATCAAGGCGCGCTGTAATCAACTCAAGATCTTCGGTTTCGAATAAAAGTTGTAACTCCTCCTCCGAAAAAAACGAGAAATCTGTAATGTACTCCCCAAAATTTAGCGCCCGGTAAAATTGCTGAATTCCTAATACCTTAAAGACGAGTACAATACGATGTACCTTTCCTATTTGACGTACCTTCAGGACTTTCTCTCTTACTGGCGTAAAGATCTGAAAGGATGGTGCAGTAGGTTCATACACCATGTCACGATTACTTGCTCGTCGGTGAGAACGGTAGAGGGAAATCGTGTTGTTATGATGTGGGAAACAATCAAACTCTGTTATGTCATTGTCGGGCTTGATGTCCAAATAATAGTATTTGATATATTTTGCTATTAGCGGATCCTTGGGTTTGAATGTTTCAAAGGTATTATTCATATATCCTGAACGTTTGCTCCATTTATCGTACAAAGTCGAGAGATTCTAACTCTTGTGCTTAACCGAAAGTAATTCTTTTTGAACTAATGACATCTGCAGTAAGAGCAGGTTGCAAAAAAAGAAAGCCCCGGATGTTAACCGAGGCCTTCCTGAAGCTTAATTCAACTATCATATTGCCTAACTCATAATAACCCTATTTCTTTATCGGTTTTGATTTCTAATTTTCAGTTGTTCACAATGTTCCGGCTTTCGCCTTATTTCTGAATTACGAGCTGTTGCGTTTGAACTTGTCCATTATTGTTGATCACAAGTCCGTAAGTTCCGGCAGGTAAGTAATTGGGGAGATCTACTCTCGTATTGAAACCCTCATCAGTGACCGGAACCTGGATTCGCTGTCCTTGCATATTCACTAGCAGGATTTCAGGTGAGCTATCCGCTGTAATTCCTTCGATCATGATGTACTCGGTAGCAGGATTTGGGAATACACTTACTTCGTACTCAGCCTGCGCTTTCCAGGAGAATTCAACGGATGCTATATCAGAGTAACTAAAGCTGCCGTCAAAGTCTGTTTGCTTGAGGCGAAAATAAGTGGTACCGTTTGCTTTCAAGCTATCGTCTTTCCATTCGTATGTCAGTTCTACATCTGAGTTACCTGCTCCTTTAATCTCACCTAATCCTTTCCAGTCTTTTCCATTTAGGGACATCTCTACAGTGAAGAAGTCGTTATTAATTTCAACTGCCGTTGCCCAGCTTACTACCAACATTCCGTCTGGTTTTATCTCAGCTTCGAAGTAAAGCAATTCAACAGGTAGTACGATGTTTGCTCCAGTACCCAAGTCAACCGCGTTCGGCATGTCATCTACATTATTACGATCGTAGTAGCAATGTCCAGCTACACATTTTACCTTGCCGCTCCCTTGGAACTGAATCTCTTCTTCATACGTGAACCAGCCCCCCATATCTTTGCCGCTGATTGCAGCGGATCCCTTTAGTTCTGCTTTATTCGTGCTGAAGATTCCTCTTCCACCAATATTGATAGCTACGCTACCGCTTAACTTTGTATCATTTTCTACTTCTACTTCAGTACCATCAAAGCAGATGCTTCCGCCCCCTGAACCGATGAAATCATTCCCCACTGTGAGTGAGCCTCCAATGAATTCGATGCTAGGTCCACCTGTACGATTGAATTTATCTTCTAAGACTACTTCTGTCCGACTTATCTTAATACCTGTTCCGCCCTTTATTTCCCAAGGGCCTTCCACTTCAATGATACCTCCTTTGCTTTCAAAATTTCCACTTCCCTTCACCTCGATCTTCTGTGCATAGATGTTACCATCTGTAAAGAAGCGAGCAACGCCTGAAATTGTAATGTCATCATTACTGATTAATGTTCCATTCACGCTAAGGGAACCTCCGTAACCAGCGTTCTGCACTTTCCCGCATTCCACCACCGCATTGCGGGCAATCAGGAAAGTTCCTTCTCCTTGAAGTTTAAAATCCCCATCAATTTCTAATGAGGCGTTTGCGTTTACCGTCATGGAAGCGCCTTGTTTGAAGACCAGGTCTCCATTCACTTCCACCTTATGATTAATGATCACCTCGTCCCCAGGCCAAGACTTGATATCAGGAACTTGTCCGGTACTCCATATGTTCGCATCGTTCCAATCGCCGCCCTTTACGGTCGTATGGGTAGTAGCATTTAGTGTTGCAACGAAGCTGAAAAGAATTGCTAAAATTGTTAAGCTTCTCATCTGTTTGTGTTTTTATAGGTATAAAATGGCCAGTCTGCACAAGCTGTGCTTAAGCTGATTTATGATAGTTGAAGACTGCCTTTGTTTTTAATTACACCTCAAAGATAGGATGAGAAGTGCCCCAATATGGGCATGTTTCTATTTTTGGGGCTTATGTCCCATTTATTGGTAGTATTTACTCTTTTTTGGAAAATTCTATAATTGGGATTTCTAATGAAAAGACTCCCATTCTAGGAAACTAGCGGTTTGCAGTAGACCTACAAAGCAAAATCTGAAAGACTTCTATGTTTAAAAGGGCTAGATAGTCAGCTAATTATGAAAGGCTGCTAGGCTAGGATATGCTAATTAAGTCGAAGAGAAAAAGAAAGTACTAGAAGGGATAGACAGCAGAACTATAGATTAATTTTGGGCTACTTCGAAGGTTGCTTTGTGGTCGAAATCTCTAAAGTCAACAGGACTAACGCCAGAAACACCCTGTTCTGCCATATATACGCCATAAATAGTATCTACAGCCGCCATTGTCAGCTTGTTGTGGGTAACAATGATGAACTGTGAATCTTTGGAGAACTTCTTAATGATCTTATTGAATTTATTGATGTTCGCATCGTCCAAAGGCGCATCTACCTCATCAAAAATACAGAATGGTGCTGGCTTAAGTAGGTACAGTGCAAACAATAGAGCGGTCGCCGTCAGCGTTTTCTCGCCACCGGACAACTGGCTAATCGTTTGTGGTCGCTTTCCTTTAGGCTTGGCTACAATCTCGATTTTTGACTCCAGGGGAGTCTCCGGCTCTAGAAGTATTAGATCACAATTGTCGTCGGCGGTGAATAAGCTTCGGAATACATCGATGAAATAGATACGAGCTTTATTAAAAGCCTCCAGGAATTGAGAAGTTGCGGTTTCTTCAATTTCCTTTATAGTCTCTACTAGCGAATCCTTAGCCTGTACAATATCATCCCTTTGCTGAGAAATAGTATCGTGCCGTTCCTTCATTTCATCGTAGGCCTCGACCGCCATTGGGTTGATTTCCCCATAATTATCCAAGCGGGACTTAAATCGGTCTACCTTCACTTGTAGCTCTTCCAAGGATTCCTTAATCTCCTCCATTTCCTGGTTGATCACCTCATTCACATCAATGCTAAACTCAATTCTCAATCGCTGAGCCACTGAACTTACATCGAACTTAACCCCACTCTCCTTCTCCTTCATCTGATTAATCAAGATCTGAGCATCTTGTCGGATTCGAGCTGTCTTGCGAATATTATCCTCCAATTCATTGATCCCTCCACGGGCTTGAAAGTATAGCTGTTCTGCCTCAGATAAAGAGGACTCTCTTTCTTTACGCTGCTGGTAAGCAGTCTGCAAATCTTCTTGTAGCGAATCTATTCGCTGAATGATATCTTGCACTTCGGCTTGTCCCTCGGTAATGGAGGCTTGGTTGGTGATTAAGGTGCGTCGAGTCTCCTTCAGCTGGTTCTCTCTAAAGACAAGCTCTCGCTGTAAGGCACCCACCTTATTTTGCTGACGGATAAAATTAATATTGCGCTCATTGAAGTGAGTGGAGGCCTGGCTCAATTGTTCGGCTACATCGCGAAAGGAACCGTCCATGTTGGAAATCTGTTCCTTAATGCTCGACACAAGGTCCATCTTCTCTGCCAACTCTTCTTCTATCTTCTTGATCTGTGTAATCAATTTTTCATTACTGGCTTCGAGCCCTGCTCTTTTATCATTCACCCCCTTTATAAAGGACTCAAAGTTTTCTCTGCGGGTCGTGAAACCAACCTTTTCCTGTAGCAGTTGATTAAGGCGGTTTCGCTCAATCTGAATATCTGTATCAGAACGTTTATTCTTCAGTTCTTCAATCTTCGTTTTTAGGGTAAAAAAGGAGGTACTTAGGCGGTTCTCTTCCCTTTCCGCCTTCTTGATAGTAGATTCTAGCAGCTCCAAATTCTTCTTCCGCCCAATCTTTTTACCTTCAAATAGACCGATAGATCCGCCTGAGATACTGAACCTTCGTTTGATAAATCGTCCGCTCTTGGAAAGGAGCGTGATATTATTACCAACGGGCTGCGCTGCTAAATCTTCATTTTCTGTCACCAAGACGTTTTCCAACAAATAGCTACAGAGATTATAGTAGGTGGGATCTGTTTGGATCAGATCAATGGCCTGTAGGGTTTCGGGAAACAGCGACATTGGCGCACTGTAATCCTTGAAGGCATCTAACAAAAAGAAGTTCGCCTTCCCTTTTTGGCTACGGCTTAGCAAGCGAATAGCTTTAGTAGCTTCCTCTAGGTTTTCGACCACATAATAGTTTAGATAGGGATCCAAGTAGTTTTCTATGGCCACTCGATACTCTTCCGAAACGTAAATGAGATCTGAAAGCAGTGGAGCGTCCTTTTTCCATTCCTTGTTATTACTTAGAAAGCGAATGGACTCTGGAAAACCTTCCAGATTTTCAACCATGCTTTGCGTCAACTTAAACTCATTGCGCTTGGCATCTAATTCCCGATTGACCTTCTTGAGTTTATTATTGAGGTCTTCTAACTGCTTTTCGTGCTTTTCTATTGCACTTTTTCTTTCCTCCTCTGCCTGCGTAAGGCTCTCTAAACGCTTGTTATATTCTTTTTCTTTTACCTCAATCTCAGCGATCTTAATATGGATACTTTTGATTTCTTCTTCACGCATTTCAATCTCCAGATTGCTGCGTTCTAGCTCCTGCACGTGATTATCAATCTGATTCTTATTGATGGCACGTTGCTTTTCTAGCTCAAAAGCCCCTTTCTCCAATTCTTGTTGTCGAGTCACAATCTCTTCCAGATCCGCTTTGATCGATCCATGGCTATCCTTGATCTTCTGCAATTGTTCTTCCGCCTCATCCAACTCTTTTTCGAGATTTACCTCAATCCGCTTTTCTTGATTAAGTTCGCCTCGGTAGTGCTCCACATCCTCTTCCAATTGCTCAATGCGGGCTTTAGCGGACTGGATACCCACATTCAATTTCTCTTGACTCTGAATGATAAATTCCTGCTTCTGCTCAAGCATTCGTTTATCGTTTTCCTTGGCTCTAATCCCTCCGATCAAAGCATTGAGATCCCGCTGTCTTTCAGAAAGTGTTTTCTCCTTATCCAGGTTGGCCTTCTTCTCAGCCTCCAACTTGGCTTCGAGCTGATTCAATTGGACATCGTACTGTCGATACTTATCCCGCTCTTCCTGCAATTTCTGTCGTATCTCCTGCTGCTTCTTTTTCAGATCATTGATCTTAAATTTAGCAAGTAGAATACTGGACTCTTTATACTTATCTTTTAATTCGAAAAAGCGCTTAGCCCGGCGGGCTTGCTTTTCCAGAGATACTAAGTTATTGTTAATCTCGTACAACAAATCCTCCACACGATCTAGATCCTCCGAAGTGCTCTTGAGTTTATTAAGCGTTTCCTGCTTGCGCTTCTTATACTTCGATATCCCCGCAGCCTGTTCAAACATCCGGCGACGTGAATTGGCTTTATCAGCTAAAATATCATCCACCATGCCGAGCGCAATGATGGCATAGGAGTTGGACCCGATCCCCGTGTCCAAGAACAAGGAAGTAATATCTTTTAGCCGGCACGTAACCCCGTTGAGTCGATACTCACTTTCCCCTGTGCGATATAGCATCCGGGTAATGGTCACTGAATTGTATTCGGTTGGAAGGAGATTCTTGGTATTCTCGAAGGTCAAGGAGACTTGCGCCAAGCCGCTAGATTTACGCTTCTTGGTTCCATTGAAGATCACGCTGGTCATGGTATCTAATCTCAGCTCTCGACTCTTCTGCTCCCCCAATACCCAACGTATGGCATCTACGATATTGGATTTACCTGAACCATTGGGTCCTACGATACCAATCACATCCTCATTGAAGTTTACCACTGTTTCGTTGGCAAAACTCTTGAACCCTTTAATTTCAAGCGTTTTCAATCTCATAGCCCACAAAAATAGTAAAATGAAGTAATGTGAGTTGTTCTTCCTCTAGAATTTTATCCACATTTTTTGGACAGAAAATCGGGACTTATCCACATCGCAAATTTTGCCGATAAGCACCGAATATTGAAATCGGACCTCATGGAAAGTAAAAAGTCATCATCGACAAATCTAATATGGAGCTGGGGCAAGTGCAGCGGCCGTCACTTCTTGCTGTTTTTTCAAAAACGCCCGAACATCTTCGGCCGTTTGGACAGGGATCTCCTCCATTGGCAAATGTCCCACTTCAGGATAAATGATTAGGGTATCATTCGGTAAGCGATCAGCCATGGCCCTAGCATTAGCAACGGGAATCCAAGCATCTGTTTCTCCCCAAAGAATTAGTGTGGGTTGAGCAATCTCCTGCAAACGATCCGGATCGGTAATCGTATCCTCTTGATTAATCCGATCTACATAAGCTTGGCGATTTCCGGGTCGACGAAAAAGTTCAAAGTAGCGCTGCAATAGAGCTGGTGTAACCTTTTCCGGATCGCCATATACTTCGTACAATGATTTCTTAAACAAAGCCTTGGGTGTGACCTTTTGCATGATAGCAGCAATCGCAGGCTTTTTGGCCAGGCGGAAGGCTAAAGGAGATTCACCGCTTTCCTTACGCGGAATCCCAGCAGCATCTAGTAGAACCAGCTGTTGGACTTTGTCCGGATAGTCTAGGGCAAAACGCCAAGCAATTAGGCCTCCCAAGGAGTTGCCTCCTAAGGCAAAGCTATCTAAACTAAGGGCATCCGTAAAAGTGTCCAAAAACTCAGTATAATGTCGAATTTGATAATCTCGATCTGAAAAGGGGCCTGTCAGTCCAAAGGCGGGTAAATCTAGGCTCACAAGGGTGAAATCATTTTTCAGTTCTTCAGTCCAGACCTCCCAGGTATGCAGACTGGCCCCAGTGCCATGTAGTAAGATAAGTGTCGGACCCTGTCCAGTTATTCGGTAATGCACCTCCATACCTTGGACCTCCACAAAACGAGAGTCAGCATAGGTGTATTTTTCTTTGAGTCGATCTACCGAAATATCTGGATGGTAATTAAACACCACCGCTCCACCTATAATCAGCAAGAGCAAAAGCCCGATATATTTTAATACTTTAATCATTTGATGAAGCTTATCCCATGGTACCCTTTATCACTCCTCCATCCACACTAATGGTCTGACCGGTCAAGTAACGAGCTTGCGGTGACAACAACCAGGCGCCTAATGCACCAAAATCCGCTGGATCTCCCATAAAACCCACATTTATTTGCGACTCAAATCCACTACGGACTTCTGCCTCACTTACGCCTTTAAGCGTTGCGTTCTTTTTAAGTAAAGAGGTGATCCGAGGCGTATCATGATAACCTGGGGCCAAAATATTTAGCGTGATACCGTGCTTCCCAATTTCTGTAGATAAGGTTTTGACGTACCCAACTACGGCCAATCGCATACTATTACTTAATACTAGGTTTTCCACCGGTTGCTTCACGGACATACTTTCGATGAAAAGTATACGACCATAGCCTCGCGAAATCATGGCGGGTAAGGTCTGATTGACTAGATCTATCTTCCACCTAAAGACGCCGGCATAAGCATCATCCCAGTCCTGCAAGCTGGTATCCTTGGCAGGCATGGCTGGAGGCCCACCCGCATTGACAACCATTCCTGCCACTACTCGATCTCCAACTGATTTAACCAACTGGCTAACAGTCCCTTCCTTAGTTAAATCTAGAGCAAGGGTTTCTACTTGTTCGGGATGTTGAGCGGCTAGCTCGGCTAATTTATCCGTGGATCGAGCCACGGCGATGATCTTGGCTCCCTCGGCCAACAAAGCCTCTGCAACGCCTTTTCCAAGACCGCTAGTGGCTCCTCCGACAATAAACCATTGATCTTTAATTCCTAAGTCCATACTATCTTCTGGGAATTAAGGTGGTGGGATAAACAACAACACTTTCATTTCCATCTTTGCCTACTGCTGCTACCCCAAATAAATAATTATCGATAATAATATTTTTCAACGTTGTCTGCAGTTGATCCTTAGGCACATACTTGGAGTATTGCCATTGTGGAGCTGTCGTTTCTCTCCAATAAACTTTGTAAGCCTGTAAATTGGCATCTTCCACCGCCTCCCACTTCAATCGGGTAGATGCCCGTACCGCGCCACCAATCATCACCCCACTTGGAGCGGGAGGTGCCCAAGCCAGGCCAGCCATAACAATCGCATTTACCGCCGTGAGCTTGGCAGCATACGGGAAGTTCACCCCTTCAATTACATCTCCATATTCTATACCCTCTTCCACTCTGATATCTTGGTGTTGCCGATTATAGTTTTCATGTTTTTCCATGATTCGGACGCCGGGGAATCCTTCATCATTAAAGGGTCTGTGATGTCCTCCTCTTCCAAATCGATCCAAGCGATAGATCATCGTGGCTTTCAGGTTGGTCATATATTGATCAGTCATTCGATGCACGTAACGCGCCAATTGGCGAGACGGTCCATCCACCTCACCACCGTAGAAACGCTGCCAAATCCGCTGACGATCATCAGCGTTGACTGGACTTGGTTCCGAAAAAACGCGGAAGGAGGTATTATCAATCACCCCGTCAATTCCATGAATATTTCCGATCATATCATTATTCAATACCCCCATAATATCCCAGCCCTCTTCTTTTGCCATTTGGGCCATATGCTTCCCCCCAAATAGCCCTTGCTCCTCACCCGACAAACCGACATATACTACGCTAGAAGGAAATTTGTACTTGCTCAATACTCTGGCTGCTTCTAAAGCTCCCGCCATACCAGTAGCATTATCATTGGCACCAGGTGCATCAATCACACCATCCGAACCATTGGACGCCCTAGAATCAATATCGCCGGACATGATGATGTAACGATTCGGATAAGTGGAGCCACGTTGAATAGCAATGACATTGACGATCCAGGTATCTTCCGGGATCCGGCGATTTCCTTCAGCAGGAACTAATGTACGTTGATAAAATACTTCCAAGCAATTGCCACAATCCGCAGATATTCGATCAAACTCTGCCTTAATCCATCGGCGAGCGGCGCCGATCCCTCTCGTTTTACTTAAAGTATCTGAAAAGGTATTTCGAGTACCAAAGCTAACCAACTTACGGATATCCTTTTCGATTCGGTCTGCGGAGGTAGATTCTGCGATGGTAGCAATTCGGGGATCAAAATGACCTGGGACGACCAGTTTCTCCTGGGCAATCATTGAAACAAATCCACAAAATAATAGGAATAGCAAGGAAGCGATGCGGAAAGAAGTGTTCATCAAAACTGTAATTTGCATGTTAGGGTTAGTTCTGATTCTTAAACCAGAGACCCCATAATAACCTTTAGGTGTTCATAAGGTTCACCAATTCCTTGCAAGTTACAATTTTACAAACACTTTCTAATTCCTTAATCTTTTCAGCATAAAGATCCTCTGAGACGGCCATACAACCATCCATAAGCAGGAGCACTTCATAAGATTTATCCTTCGCTTCTAGTAGGGTAGAAACAATCCCTCCATCTTGCGCCAAAATACCGCCCAAGATCAAGGTTTTAATGTTTAACTGTTCCAATAACCAGTCCAAATGGGTGGACTGAAAAGCGGAGTGGCCAATTTTATTGATAACAAAATCCGCAGGACCCAATTCGTCGATGAGTTGGTGCCCCCAACGGCCTACTTGAAAATCTCCTCGATGCAAGAATGGATGTTTAGCTTTGAAATCTTCGGGTATGATGGGCACATTATCCTTATCAGCAATTAAGGTGAAGTTTGCTGCGATGATCCGACTCTCCAGGTCTTTGAAGCAATTCGTCACTTTAATCATCTGCTCGATCCTTGCTCTGCTATTGGACAAAGACAACTTGGCTCTTCCATAAGCCCCAACCGGATGCAAAAAATCATTCTGCATATCCACTAACAACAGAGCGCTCGTACTGGGATTCATCAATAAATAAAAATTAGTAGTAATTGCGAATATACACTGTTATGAACTCAACGCAAAGTAGTAAAAGCTACCCTTTAGATGGGTAAAAATGCTTGCTTTTTTTAAAATTTAACATTTTCCACATATGTCGTTGAGAATAGCCAGTTTGCGCGTATCGTCGCACTGCTAGAAGCAGTATACCTTGATATAGGCAATCAAAGTAATATTGCAATAAGTAAGTACATGAAAGTTCTTTAAAATCTGAGTCAGCTTACTATTCTACTTCTACAATCATTTCAATCTCGACGGCGATATTTCTAGGTAAAGATCCCATTCCAACCGCTGCCCTAGCATGCTTCCCCTTATCGCCAAACACTTCCACCATCAGATCTGAGAATCCGTTGATTACTTCTGGGTGATCTGTAAAATCTGGCACGGCGTTAACCATCCCCAGCACCTTGACGATTCGCTTTACCTTATTTAAATCCCCAATCTCAGCTTTTAAGGCCGCCAATTGAATGATGGCAGCCAGGCGGGCAGCTTGGTACCCCTCCTCAACGCTTAGATCTTGGCCAAGTTTACCCGTAATGTAGCCACCTTCTGGTCGATTAGGCCCTTTTCCAGCCATAAAAACTAAATCTCCAGTTCTTACTGAATTAACGTAGTTAGCCACTGGTGGAGGAACTGCCGGTAAAGTAATGCCCAGCTCTTTCAGTTTGGCCTCCACATCCTGATCCCCAACCTGAGCTTTAACGACATCGGTAGATTCCGTTTCGGTTGAGGCGTTGGATCCGCAGCTATTGAATACCAATACGAGCAAGAGTAAGAAAAAGGGCGATAGGTTCTTCATTGGTGTGGTATGTATTGAAAAGTGACTTATTCTTTTACTGCAAACAAAGCTAAGAGATCCCCTACCCTACTTTTAAGATCTTTACGATCAACGATGAAATCCAAAAAACCGTGCTCTAGGAGAAACTCCGAAGTCTGAAAACCCTCCGGAAGATCTCGCTTTATCGTCTCTTTGATTACCCGTGGTCCCGCAAAGCCAATTAAGGCTTCTGGTTCGGCAAAGTTGATGTCTCCCAACATGGCGAAGGAAGCAGTCACCCCTCCGGTTGTGGGATCTGTCAGAAAAGAGAAGTAAGGAACTTTTGCCTTTGCCAGTTCAGACAACTTTGCGGAAGTCTTAGCCATCTGCATCAGGGAAAAAGCCGATTCCATCATTCTCGCACCTCCAGTTTTGGAGATTATCATTAATGGTGTACGAGTTTCCAAGGCATGATCAATAGCCTGAGCAATCCGCTGGCCCATCACTGATCCCATGGAACCACCTATGAATTTGAAATCCATCGCTGCAACGATCAGCTTACGACGATTAACTTTCCCAACCGCGACTGAAATGGCCTCCGAAAGTGAAGTTTTTTTCTGTGCATCGTCAAGACGCTTATGGTAAGGCTGCAAATCTGAAAATTCAAGGAAATCTTTGGATCTAAGGTCGTCAAAGAGTTCTTCGAAGTTACCATCAAACAGCAGATCAAAGTAATCGTGTGAACCAATTCGGATATGATAATTACAGTGAGGACATTTCAAGAAATTTTCCCTTAATTCCTTTACTGTAGACGTTTCTTTACAACGTTTACACTTGTACCACAACCCCTCAGGAGCTTCTTTCTTATTGCGGGTAGCGGTTTGGATTCCGTCTTTCAAGCGTTTGAACCAACCCATGTTTAATTTGTATTTTCCTGGTTTACAAGCTCTTCAATCTAAAAGAGCTAGAACAACTACGGAAAAACTGTGATTTCCGGCCTCAAAATTAAAAATCAAGACAAGAATTCAAGCAATTCCCTGGCTATTATTTCTCAGGTTGGTCCAAATAATCAATGGAAATATGCGAAAAGCTAGTAACGGAAGGCCTTCACGGTATTTACGAAACACTTCACGCCGGGCAGCGGTGTGTCGGGATAAACGCCATGTCCAAGGTTTACGATATGCTGTTTTCCAAATCTTTGGATCATCTCTTCTGTGCTAGTGGCAATTTCTTGTTCATCAGCATATAGTAAACAGGGGTCGAGGTTTCCTTGCAAGGCCTTATCAGCACCTACTTTTTGGCGAACATCCTGAGGATCCAAATGCCAATCTAAACCGATGGTGTTACAATCCAATTGCCCCAGCTCTTCCAGCGCAAACCAAGCATCCTTTGCGAATACGGTGATGGGAACATCCTGAATAGCGTCACATATTTGCCGGATATAAGGAATAGCAAAAGCGCTATACTGAGCCTTTGGCAAGATCCCCGCCCAACTATCAAATACTTGAAGCATATCAGCTCCAGCGGCCACCTTCAATTTGAGATAAGCTATGGTAGTATCTGTAATCTTTTGCAATAATTGATGTGCCAACTGAGGGTTTTGGTACAGTAATTTACGAGCTTTCGAAAAAGTTTTACTGCCTTGTCCCTCTACCATATAAGATAAGATAGTCCAGGGGGCACCGGCAAAACCAATCAATGGCACACGCCCCCCAAGCTCTCGCTTAGTGATCGCAAGGGCATCAAACACATATTGCAATTGAGCAGCTGCATGCTCTCCGCTGGCCAATTTATCCACATCTGCACCTTGCTTGATCGTCTCCGGAAAAAAGGGTCCCTTTTTTTCTATCATTTCGTAGGTCAATCCCATGGCCTCTGGAATGACAAGAATATCTGAAAAAATAATAGCTGCATCTACATCTAACTCATCGATGGGTTGGATCGTGACTTCTGCTGCCAGCTCCGGGGTTTCCACCAATTCCTTGAATCCACTCAGCTTGCCGCGCAAAGCTCTATACTGAGGTAAGATTCTACCAGCTTGCCGCATCAACCACACAGGCGGTCTTTCTACCTCCTCTCCTCTTGCTACTCTAAGGATAAGATCGTTCTGTAATTTTGTTTGGGGGGATTCTACGATTACTTTTTGCATGCTATTTCTTTGATATTTGTCCTAAAGATTCGGTTAAATGCCTGATTTCGGAAGACCTACTCGTCATTTTTACTGTTTTTTTACAAAAAATGTTGTAAAGAAAATTCAGACTGAGTAAGATTTGTTTGCAGTAAGGTCAATATCTAAAGGGTGACTTGAATTAATTCTCTTGCCATCAAGCCCTGCCTGCTAAAGCTGGTTTTCTTGAATTATAGCGGATTTTGTCTATTTTGGAGGCCAACAGTAAAACCCACCAACACTCATGAAGAAATTAGCACTACACTGGCAGATACTTCTCGGCATGGCCCTCGGGGTGATTTTCGGAATCGTCGCCGCGCAGCTTGGCTGGACGAAGTTTGTCGTGGACTGGATTAAGCCTTTTGGAACCATTTTTATCAACTCCTTGAAGCTAATCGCTATTCCTTTGATTGTCGCTTCCTTGATCAAAGGGGTCTCAGATTTGAAAGATATTTCCAAATTATCCCAGATGGGTGGACGAACGATTGGCATCTATGTGATGACCACCGTGGTAGCCGTAACACTAGGTTTGATCATTGTTAATATCACCAAGCCAGGTAAGCTAATTGAGGAACAGACCCGGATTGAGTTGATGGATAATTTTGCTGGTGACGCCCAAAAAAGAATTTCACAGGCAGAAGAACAAAAAGAAGCAGGCCCGCTGCAAGCCTTAGTAGATATTGTTCCAGATAATATTATTGGAGCAGCCACTAGCAATGGCAACATGCTACAAGTCATCTTCTTTGTCATCTTCTTTGGAATAGGCATGATTTTGATTCCAGAAGAAAAGTCAAGACCAGTCAAGGCCTTCTTCGATGGCTTAAATGAAGTAATACTGAAGCTCATTGATTTGATCATGCTCAGTGCCCCCTATGGCGTCTTTGCACTCCTAGCTGCACTGATTGTGGAGTCACCGAGTGCAGATATCTTTGTAGCCTTACTGGGATACGCAGCCTCGGTCTTGGTTGGTTTAGGCCTCCTGATTTTTGGCTTTTATCCACTGCTGGTCAAACTTTTCACCGGTAAGGAGTATGGTTTTTTCTTAAAAGGAATCTCACCCGCTCAGCTGCTAGCTTTTTCTACAAGTTCTTCCGCGGCTACGCTCCCCGTAACTATGGAAAGAGTTGAGGAGCACCTAGGAGTGGATAGAGAAGTCACTAGTTTCGTACTTCCCATTGGCGCCACCATAAATATGGATGGAACCAGCTTATATCAGGCAGTTGCTGCCGTATTCATTGCTCAGGCCTTTAACATAGACCTGACCATTGGCGCTCAATTAGGAATTATAGTCACAGCAACCTTAGCCTCGATTGGCTCAGCGGCTGTTCCTGGTGCGGGTATGGTGATGCTCGTCATTGTACTGGGCCAAGCTGGCATTCCAGAAGCAGGACTCGCTTTAATTTTTGCTGTGGATCGCCCCTTAGATATGTGTCGTACAGTTGCAAACGTTACCGGCGATGCTACGGTCTCTATGCTTGTAGCCAAGAGCGTAGACAAATTAGGAGAGCCTCAGGTCAAGAACTGGGACGACAATTATCAACCTACTACATAGGAACGAAACCTTTAATATTATCAATCGTATACACGACACGGAAGCAAAGCTTTCCTTCTGTGTCGAATCTAATTCTAATTGTAAATCCTCAACTTAGCCTTGTAAAATGACTGAAACAGGTACTTTAGGAATAGGTTCCAGAGTAAGGCATCCAGCCTACGGAGATGGTGTTATTATCCGTTTACACAAAGCTGCCTATGAGGTTTGCTTTATGTTATATGGCATCAAACATGTAGGATTGGAGTACAAACAATGGGATATAATCGAGGCTATTCCGGCGCAAGAGCAGATATCCTTTTCCGAAGCGGAAAAGTCACTGATGAAGATCCTAAGAAACTTTTCTGACATCACAGAAGAAGTCCCCTTAGGGGATCGCTGGGAAGATGGAACTATGATCTTGAAGCCAGCGGATGAAAATTTGAAATCTAAAGAGATTCCTATTGTAACTTTTTTCCATAAAATCGTTATGGTTAGAGATCGACTTCGTGTCATGGAGCAACGGATCAATAGCAGTAAACTTAGCGATGAGGAAAAGATTAATTTACAGCAATACATTACAAGAATCTATGGCAGCTTAACCACCTTTAATGTCCTTTTTAAATACAAAGAGGATCAATTTACAGGTGACAAAAAATAGCGCGCCCCCTCCCTCATAGATTTTCGTGTCAGTTCGGCATCGAATATCTCCATGTGAACACGTGCCAAAGGTCGGATTCAAGTCCAATTCCCGTGAGAATTGGACTTGAATATTTTTTCGGTTTGGTCAATAACATTCTGTCGGGATAATCGGTTATAATATAGTATAACCACAACAAAATCAGGATACCGACTAGATATTGACTCACAACCCGATGAATAAACTTAAGCTTGCATGATTTATAATTACAAGAAAAACTTGTTTCTACTACTCTTTCCTTTATTACTGCTTCAATCCTGCTTTGTAGCTGATGATCCTTTTAAGGGGCTACCACCCGGTCCATGGCGAGGAATTTTAACGCTGGTTCCGGATCCTGTTAGTCCAAACCCTAAAGGTCAACCCTTGCCAGAGAAAGTCAACCTCACATTTGACGAAGTAAGTTCCGGGGAACTCCCTTTCAATTTTGAAGTAAAATACAGGAATGAAGAAGAGTTTTATCTCGAAATCAAGAATGGAGATGAGATCATAGAAATCACAGATATCAAATACGGAATAGATCGAAGTACGGCAAAAGATACGATCTGGATCAACTTCCCGATCTTTGATTCCTACATCAAAGGCATATACGAAGGCAATTTGATTCAGGGATATTGGGTCGTTAATAATAAGGAAAACTATCAAATTCCCTTTAAGGCTCGCTTTGGGCAAGACCATCGATTTACCACGCTGAAGAAGCCACCTTTGATGGATATCAGTGGCAAATGGCAAACAGAATTCATCGCGGACGGTGGTGAACCAGAAGCAGCAGTCGGAGAATTTGTACAGGATGGAAATACAGTGAACGGTACTTTTCTCACCGAAACGGGTGATTATCGTTACCTAGAAGGAACAATCCAAGACAATAAGCTGTATCTCTCCACTTTTGATGGTGCCCATGCCTTTCTTTTTGAGGCTAAGATTAAGGAAGATTCTACGATGATCGGAAGCTTCCTTTCAGGAAATCATTACAAAGCCATTTGGGAAGCCAAGTTTGCGCCTAACGCCGAACTGAGAGATCCGAATGAACTAACTTTTTTGAACGAAGGCTATGATCGCCTCAATTTTTCCTTCCCTAATACAGAAGGGAAAATGATCTCCCTTTCCGACCCCAACTACCAAGGAAAACCTACCATCGTTCAAATTATGGGTACCTGGTGCCCGAATTGCCGAGATGAGACGAAATTTTTGGTGGATTACCTAGAAAAGAACCCCGATAAAGATCTTCAAATTTTAAGTCTCGCTTTTGAGCGGCACAAGGATCAAGAAAAGGCTTTAGGAGCATTAAAGCGTTACAAGACCGGAATGAACATCCCATACGAGATCTTATTGGCTGGGGAATCCAATAAAAAAGAGGCGGCCAAGTCTCTTCCGATGCTTAATCACATCCTCTCGTATCCCACTATGATTTTTATAGACAAAGCTGGAACAGTAAGAAAGATACACACCGGATTCTCCGGCCCAGCGACTAGCAAATACAAAGCATTTATTGAAGAATTTGAACAAACCATTGATCAACTAAGTACTGAGGATCCCAAAAAAATAATATGAATATTCAAAATGTAGCGATAGCCTATTGCATCGACAACATTAACGTTGCCGAAAGCCTTGATCAACAACTCAGTCCAGCAGCAGGACAAGTGACACACCTCTATGGTTCAAGAAATAACCCGGACAAAATCCTGACCGATCAAATACTGAAATATAACGGTCCCATCCTTCTGCTGATATCTGATAACTACCTCAAATCCACTTCTTGCATGTTAGGTGGCTTACACCTCCTAAATGAGAAGCAAGACAATATTCTCCCGATTGTTATTGATGGTCAGCGAAAAGATAAGGAGTCGGGCGAACCGGTGACTGTTCCAACTCAATTTGATCGTATCAGCGATATGATCCAATACATTAACTATTGGCAAGACCAATACTTGGATCTACGACGGCAGAAGCGTGAATTGAGTGACTTGGATGAAGAAACGTTCAATAACCACCTGAAATCAATCCGAGAAATCTCAAGTGAAACCAGTGAATTCCTACGTCTTTTGAGGAATATGGAGCATTACACACTAGCCGAATTTTCTCATAACGACTTCCAAGCCTTTTTTCAATTCGTGGGGGACCAGCATGCTTGGGAAAGCTTTCAGAAGAATCGCCTGCATTTCCGTATGCAGCAACAAGCAGGGGATGCTGCCAGTCGAGACGAGTCCGATGTTGAGGTAATGGAACGGGAAAGCCCCGCAACAGAATTATCCCCAGAGATTGATCTAGGGGATATTCCAGGATTGGATCTACTAGAAGGAGTTCAAGCCGAGGAAGCAGCAGCAGATTCAAGTGCTTCAGAAGAATTGCCGCAAGAGGAAGAGGAACCCCTTGCCGAAATACCCGAAGAAGAAACATCAGTAGCGGAAGCGGAGGAGGAGTCCGAAGAAGTAGTCTCGGAGGAAGCCGAAGTTGAAGCTAGTGAAAGCACAGACCAAGATATCCCTCCCGGAACGGAAATCGAGTTAGAAATTACGAATGAAGGTATCCAGGAAACAAGCCCAGAAGAGGTTGTTGAAGAAGAACAGGAAGAGGAGATAGCTCCTCTTGCACAGATACTAGAGACCGCCTGGAGTCTGGCAGAAGGTGATCAATCTGCTGCCGCTCTCAAAACATTAGCGGATGCCGAGGCACATTATCAGCAAGTAGAGCCCGCCTATTACCAGGCGCTGATTCTGGCTCAATTTGATCAAAACTTCCCAGCCGCTAAGCAAAAGCTAGAACAACTTCTAGCGGCATCCCCTGATCATGCTGATAGTCTATTCCTTTTGGGCGAAATTGCTGAAATCACAGAGGAATTTCCTTTAGCAGGAGCTTCCTACGAGAAGCTTCATCAAGTTTCACCCGCACACAAAGGCTTGAAGTATCGATTAGGAATGGTTTGGGCACACCATTTCCCAGAAAAATCGGCAGAAGCTGCTGCTTTGTTAGCAGAAGCTGTGCAGGAAGAACCTGACAACGCCGATGCCATTTATCAATATGGTCTATTATTAGATGAAAAGTTGGGAGATCAAGATGAAGCCATCCAAAAACTTCAACAGACCTTACAACTATCACCAGATCATCCTTTTGCCAATTATGACTTGGCACTAATCTATCATAAAAAGGGCCTGATTGAAGAAGCCAATGTTGCTTATCAGCAAGCTATCCAGATCAACCCTGAATTAAAAACTCCCGAAAACGACATGGCATTTAACGTTGCTTCTCCCGCCGAAGAAACTCAAACGGCAATTGAACAAACTGCTTTAGAGGCCCTAAAGCAAAACATTGCTCAACTTGAAGGCCTTATCAAGGCACGAGAAGAAGAGAATCTGAAACTGAAGCAGGCTCGTCCTGGACAGGACAAAACAGTCTTTATCAGTGGCGCGACATCCGGCATTGGAAAAGCTACTGCTGAGCTTTTCGCCACCAATGGCTTCCGCTTGATTCTAAATGGCAGAAGAACAGATCGCTTGGAAGAGTTGAAGAACCACTTCCAAGAGGAGTTTGAAGTGGACGTCAAAACCTTACCTTTTGACATTAGTTCCCCAGAAGCCGTAAGCTCTTCTTTGGCTGATTTAGAAGAAGAATGGCAACAGGTGGACATTTTGATCAATAACGCAGGAAAGGCTCGTGGTTTGGCTCCCATACACGAAGGGGAATTGGAACATTGGAACGAGATGATCGATACCAATATCAAAGGTTTATTGTACCTCACAAGAGCAATTAGCCCAGGCATGGTAGCCAGAAAATCTGGACATATCATCAATGTTGGCTCGGCGGTAGGAAAAGAGGTGTATAAGAATGGTAATGTCTATTGTGCCACCAAATTTGCTGTTGAAGGTTTGACCAAGGCCATTCGGATGGATCTTTTCGAACACAATATCCGGGTGAGTCAAGTGAGCCCTGCCCACGTGGAAGAAACAGAATTTGCTAGTGTAAGAAAAGACGGTGCAGAGGATGCTAACCAGATCTATTCCGACTTCCAGCCACTAGCGGCTAAGGATGTTGCCGAAACGATTTACTTCATGGCTACTCGTCCAGCACACGTCAACATCCAAGATGTGCTCATGATGGGTACTCAGCAAGCTACTGCCACCATGATCAACCGCAATGGCAGACCCGGTAGCGAAGAAGTCTAAAACTGACAAACTTTGGATCAGTAATTCACTTTCATCAGTTTAGCCCCAAGCTTTATTATATTGCCTGGTAAAAGCTGACCATCTGATGAAACACCGAACTAAAGATACCTGTATCCCGATTCTGTTAATGGTTCTAGTCACCTTCTTGTGGGCATGCGAACAAAAACAGGATCGGGATTCTTCTGTACACCCACCTTATAAGTCGACTCCCAACGACTGGTTCTTTCAGCAACGTGCCTATCCACAGGGCAGCATCAATACTACTGCCTATTACCAAGCTATTAAGGAAACTCGGTCAGTCGTCCAAACACGCAATAGCGCACCCTGGGAAGCTGTCGGGCCAACCAATATCGGAGGTCGGATCACAGATGTAGAATTACACCCTGATGACCCTAATACCATATATTTTGGTGCAGCTGCAGGAGGTTTATTCAAATCTACTGACCGGGGTATCAGCTGGGATCCTATTTTCGATGATGCTGATAATTTGGCCATTGGCGATTTTGCCATAGCACCGAATGATCCCAATACCCTTATTGTCGGCACGGGAGAAGCCAATGGGGGCATTCACTCTCCTATGATGGCAATGGCTTATTTAAATCCACAGATGCTGGTGGAAGTTGGGAATTTATAGGCTTAGCCAATAGTGGCAGTATTGGTAAAATCGAAATTGATCCCAAGCGGCCAGAACGCATTTACGCAGCAGCTATGGGTAGCCTATTCGCTGACAGTCCAGATCGTGGTTTGTACCGATCCGTCAATGGAGGACAAGACTGGGAAAAAATTCTCTATCTAACCGATTCCACAGGTGCCATTGACATAGTGATTAACCCGCTGCAGCCTGATACCTTATATGCTGCTATGTGGGAACGTACCCGGCAACTAAACCGCAGAAGTTACGGCGGTGAATCATCCGGGATATTTAGATCCACAGATGGAGGAGATACCTGGACAGAACTAACCAACGGAATACCTACTGTTGGCCCAAGAAAAGGGCGGATAGGCCTCACAATTTCCCCTTCTGATCCCAACATCTTATATGCCATTTATGCGGCTCAAACTGGTAGCTTAGAGGGCTTGTACAAAAGTACTGATCATGGGGAGAGCTGGAATCGGATCAATCGAAATGGGGTGATTTCGGTTCCTTTTATGTGGTGGTTTGGAAAAATCCAGGTTGATCCCAAGGATCCAGATATCGTATATGTTCCGGGGCTTGATATTGTAAAGTCTGTGAACGGGGGGGAAAATTGGTTTGAAGTATTTGTAAATACACACGTTGACCAACACGCCATTTGGATCCATCCAGTGGATACAGACACCGTCTGGCTGGGTAATGATGGTGGCCTCTTCAAAAGCTTTACCGGAGGAGCGAACTATCAAAAAGTGGCCAACCTACCNATCACTCAGTTTTACACTGCCACGCTAGATCCAATGCAAGAAGGACGGATATACGGCGGGACTCAAGATAACGGCGTCATGCGCACCCCCATTGGCCTGGTAAATGATTGGGAGATTCTATACCAAGCTGATGGTTTCACCACCGTTCTTGATCCTTCCGACGACCAATTTATACTCAGTGAATTCCAGTTTGGAGGTTTAGTCAAATCTTTGGATGGAGGACAATCTTTTGCCTTTATTAAACCAGAACAGTTGGAAGGTGAAAGGATTAATTGGCATGCCCCATTGGTGCAAAACCCCATGAATCCAAAGACCATCTACCACGGTCGGAATCGGGTATATCGTTCCTATGATCGCGCACTAAGTTGGGATATCATAAGCCCAGATCTAACCCGAGGGGATCAATCTACTAATCTAGTTTTTGGGACCTTAACCACTATCGGTGTCTCACCGCTTGACAGTAACCTCATTTACACTGGTTCCGACGATGGAAAGGTGTGGGTATCTGAAAACGGAGGCCTGGATTGGAATGACATCACTTCGGGATTACCTCAACGTTGGATTACCAAGGTCCTGCCTTCTCCCAGGGAGCGAAATACAGTGTACCTGACCTTATCTGGCTATAAATACAACGATGCCCAGGCTCACGTCTTCCGTTCTGACAACCTCGGTCAAAGCTGGGAGGCAATTGATGGCAATTTACCAGATATCCCCGTGAATGATATTATTTATCACTTTTCAACCAAAGATCTGTATATAGCTACAGATATCGGAGTATTCGCCTCCGAAAACCAGGGGAACACTTGGTTTAAAGTAGGTGAAGACCTACCTGTTGTGGTAGTGTCAAAACTCATGTTGAACACTAGTGAAAGCCTACTGTATGCAGCCACTTATGGAAGGTCCATTTATAGAACGACCTTAGACAATCCTTTGGATACCAATGATACGCCCACCCAAACCGTAGCGATCAAAGTTTTTCCAAACCCGACCGCAGGAGCTTTCAATTTGGAGTTCAAATTGGAACAACCCGAAAATACATTGGTCAGTATTTTTAATCCGCAAGGACAAAGAGTTCGGCAACTACTCCAAGCCAGGCTCTCGCCAGGGACACACCAGCTGGATTTTGACCTTCACAGCCTCACCGTGGGTCAATATATCGTCAAAGTAGAATTAGGTAAGAGGACATTTCATCGTCCCTTGATCCTGTCGAGATAGCTGACAGTAGGTATTTTTTGAAAAAAGACAATGGCCCTTGTTGTCTAATTAAAACTGATCCGTATATTCAGCAATCGAAAGGAAATTTGCCTGACCTATCGAAGAGTAGAACATTTCTCTGCTCTTCCCTAAAATGGCAACCAACAATTTTCCTTCAGCATCATAGATATACGGCTTAGGCATGCGGAATTTAAAAACGGATTATTTTGAAGATCTGCAGCTCTTCAAAGATGGACTCCAGCTATTTTGGAGTGCAGTGCTTCTTCTCCTTCTTTTTGCCCTCCCATTTTTTGTAAAGACCTACTATCTGACAATTATTAACCTAATGGCGGTCAATGTAGTGGTGGCCTTGGGCTTAAATCTATTGGTTGGAAACACGGGGCAAATATCACTGGGGCACGCAGGTTTTGTGGCCATAGGAGCTTATACGACAGTCTTGCTGTTAAAGGCTGGGGTACCCTTTATATTTGCGCTAACGGCCTCTGGTCTAGTAACCGGATTATTTGGAGTATTACTCGGAATTCCATCTCTCAAACTAGAAGGGCCCTATTTAGCTATTGCCACCTTAGCATTTGGTCTTGCTGTAACAACAGTAATTGGCCGAATGGATTTTCTGGGTGGACGAATGGGGATGAATGTTCCTAAAATCAGCTTGGGCTGGACGGGCCTAAAGTATGATCAATCCCTCTACTACGTAATCATAATTATCACCATACTGGCGGTAATTGCTACCAGAAATTTACTAAAGAGCAGAATTGGCCGAGCATTTCAAGCCATCAGGGATAGCGATATCGCAGCCAGTGCCATCGGAATCAATCTGACAAAATATAAATTGTACAGCTTTGGTATAAGCGCCTTCTTTGCCGGTATCGCGGGCTCCTTATGGGCGCTCTATTTAGGGTTCATTAACCCCACTTTGTTCAGCTTCATTCTATCCATCAACTTTCTGGTAATCATAGTGCTGGGAGGGCTTGGGTCCATCACGGGTTCTGTCATGGGAGCCATTGTGCTAACCTATTTGAATCTACAGTTGGAAGATGTAGTTGAGATACCCATCCTTGGGGATGCCCTACTGCGTTTTTCTGAATTATTTATGACAGCGACTGGAGTATCAAATGTCTCCTGGTTCCTGACGGGTTTCATTTTGATCCTGGTGGTTCTTTTTGAACCATTGGGTTTGTATGGCTTGTGGCTACGGACCAAGATTTATTGGAAAAGGTGGCCTTTTTAATCACCACTGTGCTTAAATGAGTAAAGAATGAATCCATGAAAAAAGAGAATCCATGTTAGGTCAATTGATCGTCAGCAGTTTAGTAGTAGGAAGCATATATGCCTTATTGGCATTGGCCATGAGTATTACCTATAAGGCTTCTGAGGTGCCCAACTTCGCTCAAGGTGAAATGGCTATGATTTCCACTTTTATGGCCTTTGTTATGCTCAGCAGTTATGGATTACCCTTCTACGCTGCTATGCTGATCACCGTTGTATTTGCTTTCGTGCTAGGCTTATTGCTAGAATTTCTTTTTCTGAGGCGAGCAAAAATGCCAACCCCCTTGAATCTGATTGTCATTACTATTGGCTTTCAGCTCATGTTGTACGGTTTTGCAGGCTGGAAGTGGGGCAGTGATCAACGGCAAATTAATCTTCCATTCTCGGAATCAAAAGTCATTTTTCAAAACGACATATTTGCCTTAACGGAACTAAACCTCGCCACCCTCATTATCGCCGTGGTGGTCCTAGTTGTTATCTATCTACTCATCCAAAGAACTAAGTTGGGACTGGCCATGAAGGCTTGCCAGCAGAACATCAACGCTTCCAGGATGAATGGCATCTCAGCGAACCGCATTATGGCGATCACTTTTGGCATTAGCTCGGTCGTCGGAGCCATGGCAGGTATACTAGTAGCGCCGATCCTTACCCTTGATCCTTCCATGATGTGGGACCCCTTACTCAAAGGGTTTGCTGCTGCCGTTTTAGGCGGCATGAAAAGCCTGCATGGGGTGGTTATAGGTGGATTACTCTTAGGTTTAGTTGAAAACCTTTTTGGCTTTTATATATCCATTGAATTTAAGTCGGTGGTAGCCTTCGCCATCATTGTTTTGATCTTGTATTTCAAGCCTTCCGGCTTATTTGATAAACATTATGTAAGGAAAGTATAAGCTTGATATGGCATTTTTTCAAATAGACAATCTTAGCAAATCTTTCGGTGGTTTAAAGGCCGTAGACCAGCTTGACTTTCAAGTACAAGAGAAGGAGATTTTTTCCATTATTGGACCCAATGGAGCTGGAAAATCCACCATCTTTAACTGCATCAATGGCCTCTATAAACCTGAGCAAGGTAAAATTCTTTTTAAAGGCAATAATCTAATTGGAAGACGCCCCGATCAGATCGCTTCAGCCGGCATTGCACGAACCTTCCAAAACTTGGAGCTCTTTGCCCATATGACCACCCTGGATAATATCATGCTAGGTCGTCACCTAAGCATGAAAGCTTCCATCGCCGCTGTGCTTGGGCTATCCTTTAAGCGCTCCAAAGCTGCGAAAGAGGAACTGCAGCATCGCAGAAAGGTCGAGGAGATCATTGATTTTCTGGAATTAGAATCTGCTCGGGATCAGTTTGTTTCTAATCTTCCATATGGAAAGCAGAAACTGGTCGAGTTAGGTCGAGCACTGGCGCTAGAGCCTGATCTGCTGCTCCTGGACGAACCAGCAGCGGGCTTAACACAAGAGGAGCGAGAGGACATGGTGTTCTGGATTAAAGACATCAGAGACCTCCTCGGCATCACTGTAATCCTGATTGAACACAATATGCAAATGGTTCAAAATATCTCGGATCGGATTCTTGCCATCAACTTCGGTAAACCCATTACCACCGGTACCCCGGAAGAAGTGCTAGGACATCCAGAAGTCATCAGAGCCTATTTAGGAGAAGACATTACTCAAGTATAATACGCTATGGCGGAAACAATATTACAAGTTAGCAATATCGAGACCTACTATGATAAGGTGAGGGCCTTACATGGCGTATCCTTTGAGATAAAAGAAGGTTCTATCACCGCAATCCTAGGTAATAATGGTGCGGGTAAAACTACTACCCTTAATACCGTCATGGGACTGCTCGATGATCAACCCGATAAAGGCACGATACACTTCAGTGGAGAGCGAATTGACGGCAAGGACACAGAGAAAATTGTAGCCAAAGGTATTGGCTATGTCCCAGAGGGTCGGGAAGTATTTGATGAGCTTACAGTTAAAGAGAATCTACTAGTAGGAGCCTACCTACGTAAAGATCGCAAAGGAATTCAGGAAGACTTAGATAAAATGTTCTCATTTTTTCCCGTCTTGAAAGATAGATTACAGCAGCAGGCAGGAACTTTGAGTGGTGGAGAACAGCAGATGCTGGCGATTTCCCGAGCCTTGATGAATCGTCCAAAGTTACTCCTCATGGACGAACCTTCTCTCGGCCTCTCCCCTGCCCTAGTTAAGATGATCTTCGACATCATTCCGATGATTCGAGATGAAGGCATCACCGTTCTACTAGTCGAGCAGAATGCGAACATGGCTTTAAAGGTCGCAGATTTCGGCTACATTATGGAAAATGGTCGATTTGTTACTTCTGGAACAGCCAAATCACTACAAGAAGACGAAGATGTCAAGGAATTCTATTTAGGTATCAAAACTGAAGTTTCAGTTAAAGGCCAGCAAAGATATAAACGCAAACGACGCTGGGGCTAAATCTAATGGTAGTACTATGGATCTAAACTATATCGTACCTAAACAATTTAAGGCTACTGCAGACCGACTTGGCAAACAAGTGGCCATGCGGCACAAGGAATTTGGCCTTTGGCAAGAGGTAACTTGGGTAGAATACTATGCGGCTGCGGAAACTCTGGCGTCTGGCTTGCTAGATTTAGGGGTGCAGAAAGGGGACTTCGTGGGCGTGATTGGGGAGAATTGCCCCAATTGGCTCTATATCGATATGGCTACACAGATGCTCGGAGCCACCACGGTTGGCATTTACACAACCAATGCCTGGGAACAGGTATCCTACGTAGTAAAACATGCCGAGTGTAAGGTCTTATTTGCTGAGAATGAGGAACAAGTGGATAAATGGCTCCGCTTTCGGAATGATTGTCCTAGTTTAGAATGGGTGATTTACTGGGAAGACAAAGGTTTACAAAATCTGCAAGAAGATCAGCTGTTATCATGGGAAACTGTTATGGAAAGCGGGACGCAGAAGCTGGTGGAAAATCGATCTACGATTACCACTTTATCAGAAAGCATCCAGGAAGATGACACCGCCATACTAGTATATACCTCCGGCACCACTGGCAATCCGAAAGGGGCAATGCTGACACACAAGAATCTACTTTGGGCAGCCCATACTTTGTCATCCATTGATGATGCCAATATGCTTAAGCCCAATGAAGAGATCATGTCCTTCCTTCCGCTCTGTCATATCTTTGAGCGCACCTTTAGCGTTTATGTTCATCTAGTGGTAGGCTACAAGATCAACTTTGTTGAAAGCATTGACACCTTACCTCAAAACCTACGAGAGATTCATCCTTCTATTGGCTATGCGGTGCCGAGAATTTGGGAAAAATACTATTCGAGGATCTATATCCAAATGCAAGATGCGGACTGGTTTAACCGGCAAGCCTATGCTTGGGCCCTTAAGACGGCGGACAAGTATCAAGATACCTTAGCTGCTGGCAAAAGTCCCTCTACTTTGCTTCGCCTCAGTCATCTTATTGCTCAACGAGGTATCTTCTACTATTTGAAAGAGCGGCTAGGTATGGAAAAAATGCGTTACGCCTTTAGCGGTGCGGCACCTATCTCTCCTGATATCCTCAAGTTTTATCAAAAAATAGGTTTGACCTTGGTAGAAGGTTATGGCATGACCGAGACTTCTGCCCTCATCACCTTTTCCACCCTTAATGACTTTAAGCATGGCACCGTGGGAAAGCCCATTCCAGGAGCGGAGGTGAGATTAGGGGACGATGGGGAAATATTGACACGGCATGGTGGAGTTTTCAAAGGCTACTATAGAAATCCGGAAGCTACCGAAGCCGCCTTACAAGATGGCTGGATGCATACTGGCGATATAGGTGAAATGGATGAAGAAGGCTACCTTAGGATAGTGGACCGCAAAAAGGATCTCATCATTACCGCGGGAGGCAAGAACATTGCGCCGCAATACATCGAAAACAAGCTCAAGTTTAGTCCTTATATAAATGATGCCATTGTCATCGGCGACAAGCGAAAGTACCTTTCCGCCATCATTGTATTGGATGAGGACAACATCAATAAATATGCTCAAGATCATAAGATTCAGTATTCTACCTATGCCGATCTCGCCGAAAATGAAGCCATTCAAAAGCTCATTGATGGGGAAGTGAATAAGGTGAATAAAACCTTGGCTAAAGTGCAGAATATTAGAAAATACCGTATGCTGAACAAGCGCCTTTACCAAGAGGACGGAGAGATGACGCCGACCATGAAAGTGAAGCGCAAGTACATCAATGAAGCCTATGAAGAACTGATAGAATCCATGTACTGACATTCGACCGTTATGTTTCGATAAGCCTTTTCTAACATCGAAGTGATCCTTGAGAACCACAGGGGTAATCACTTCCTAAATAAATCACTATTATGAAACGATATACTTTACATCTGGTGGCCAGCTTGGTATTGGCCCTTGGCATGTGGTCTTGCGGAGGAGGAGAAGCTGGTGGAACGGATGAGGCAGCAGCAGGCAACACTACTGGTGTCACCGACACTGAAATTGTTATTGGATCATTCGGCCCATTAACCGGTCCGGCCGCCCTCTGGGGAAATATCATGAAGGGCATGGATGCTTGCTTCAAAATGATCAATGATGAAGGAGGGATAAATGGTCGTCAGATAAAATTCGTGATGAAAGACGATGCCTACGATCCTTCTAGAACTGTACCAGCTGTGCGGGAAATGGTACAAAAAGACGAGGTTTATGCCTTTGTAGGTGGAATTGGAACGGCGCCTTGCATGTCTGTGATGGAATACATTGTAGAGGAGGATATCCCATGGATTTCTCCCATTACAGGGGCTACGCATTGGTCTATGCCGATCAAGAAGAATATTTTCAGTGTCCTGCCCTATTACATTGACGAAGGGGTCATTCAGGCTAAGTATGCCATTGATAGCCTAGGAAGTAAGAAGATCGGAATTATCTATCAAAATGATGATGTAGGAAAGAGTGCCGTTGTTGGTGCCAAGAGTGTCTTGCGAGAAAGAGGAATGGAATTCGTGGCAGAAGTACCCGTTGAAATTACGGATACAGACCTGAGCTCGCACGTGGCTCGATTGAAAGATGCTGAAGCAGATGTGGTACTGCTTTGGACCCTTCCTCGCCAAGGAGTTATCACGGTGACCAATGCTAAAGTGATCAATTTTGAGCCACAGTATATCGCTTCCTTTATCCTTTCTGATATGGGCTTGATGCACAATCTCACCAAGGGTGCTTGGGAAGGGGTAATCTTTGGATCATTCGCCACTCCACCCTATCAATATGACGATCCTATCGTGGCAAAATACAAGTCCGCCTTCGCAAAATACTATCCGGAAGATCGATGGGGTGTATTTCCTTACGGAGGATTCCTATATGCTCAGCCTTTCATCGATGCCTTGAAGAAGATGGGCGACAATGTCACACGTGAAGGTCTGATTGCTGCCATGGAAGGATTTAAGAATTACGATGTACATGGTTTGACCATCAATTATGGCCCAGATGACCATCAGGCTACGCGCTCTATGCAGCTACTTCGCTGTAAGGGAGCTGAAGATTTTGAGTTTGTGAGCGATTATATCGACAGCGATTCTGATATTGAAGGACTAGTGAAAGAATTGGAAGCCTTATAAGGCCTATCCTATTACATAAATGCATGCTTGCTATTCATTGAGTAAGCATGCATTTATTTTTCAAGAAGCGTAAAGAACATGAAAGAGTTTGAAGGTAAAGTAGCCATCATCACGGGAGCAGCCTCAGGCATCGGTAAAGCTACTGCAGCACTATTGGCCGAAAAGGGAGCCAAAGTAATTCTAGCAGACCTTTTTGAAGATAAAGGAGGTCCAATAGCGGCGGATATCAAATCCGGTGGTGGTGAAGCCCATTTTGTCCAAACTGATGTAGCAGAGCTGGCCAGCGTTAATGCTATGATCGAAAGCTGTTTACAGGAATATGGTCAAATTGACATTTTGGTGAATAATGCGGGGATTGGTGGAGATTCCGCTTTCTTTGATCAAATTTCCGATGAGCATTGGAATCGCGTCATTGCCGTAAATCAGACTGGTGTATTCTACTGCATGCGGGCTGTTTTACCGCACATGAAAAGTCAAAAAGGAGGTGTAATTGTAAACTTAGCCTCTTTGGCGGGTATTGGTTCGGCGCCACGAATGGGTGCCTACGCGGCTAGTAAACATGCCGTAGTTGGCATGACCAAGACGGCAGCCGCAGAATATGCCAAATACAACATTAGAATAAATGCGGTTTGTCCAACTGTAATTCGTACACCGATGACAAAAGGATTCTTGCAGGCCGATGAAGCCATGAGTGAGTTTATGCGTCAATCCATTCCGATGAAGCGATTCGGAGAAGCGGAGGAGGTAGCTCAAACGATATGCTGGTTGGCTAGTCCAGGTGCGAGTTTCGTAACGGGGGAAACGGTACGAGTAGACGGTGGACATCGTGCTTAGATTTTACCCATCTTGAGCAAAAATCTAGTTTTCTAATAATAGCTCATTGGGGCTAAGCGGTAGTGGAGTAGCATTTGGCTAATCCAATTCGCCTAGTTCAATAGATAAAAGATGCAGCGGTTACGGTAGGGATAATGACCAGATAGTCATAGTTAGATACTAAGGTTTTAAGCGTCCTATTTTCCAGTTGTAATTTTTGTTTTTTAGCAGCCTGGAGGATCTCAGCCGTATTAAAGACATACCAGTCTTTATCTCCTTCGACAGTCTCAAAAAAGGGCTGTAATGCTTTCAAGGGGCCTTGGTTAGGATCAAGCTTTTTAGCAGGATCGCCTTTGAAGGAACCACCCTGCATCCCGTCCTTACCGATGATCATGATATGTAGAGAGCTTTCGAATTGCGATTCAGCTAGGTTATGTACCACATTTCCTATATCAAAACCTCCGAGTAGGCTTTCGCCTTTACCAGCATGGATAGCCCCATACTTATAGAGGTTTTTGCCATTGAGAATGCGATCCATTTCCTGCATTAAATTATGCTTCATCAACTGGATTCGGAGTTGGTGATTGTTTTCCATATAAATTTTGCGGGAAAGCTTCATCGCCTTTATTCCTACCTTTTCAGTATCCGATAAGTCTAAAGTATCCAGCGCTTGCAGCTGATTCGTAAAGCTATCAGTGAAGAAATAGGGCTCTCCCTTACCAGCAGTAAATTGCTCGAATTTAAGCTTAGATTCCTTCTCGATAAATTGATAAATCTCTCTAGCAGATTCGCTCTTGGTGACTTCTTCTAGAGAAGCACTAATCAAACGATCTGCCATCAATACCACCTGATCTGTTCCGAATACTTTGGTATCAGCAGCCACCAATTGCTTTAGCATTTCCATTTCAGGGTGTAGTGCGAAAAACGAAAATGTACTTCCATACTTTTCTATGTAGGAGCGCAGAGCGGTTTCAGAAGCTGTTTTCAATTGCTTCTCTATCAATTTTGCTGAAATCGGATCGATTTCGCAAAAGAAGTTATCAAAAGAGTTCGCTTCTGCGATTTTGGATACAAAAAGTGGAATTTCATTAAAGAAGTGATCTTCGCCAATTAGTACGTGCTTGCTTTTCTTCGACTCCTCTCTTATTTCCGTCCAACCTTCCCCAACAAAACGCCCTGCTGAATATTGAAATTTCTTGCTATGCTCTTTTATCAAAGCAGCCAGTGTGATTTCCTGATTGGCAGTACGCTGGGCAGGTAAGATAGGTGTGAAAGCAAAAAAGAAGATACCTGAAAGTGTTAGTGTTAATAAATAGTTCGCGCTTAATGTTTTCCTATTTTTGTTCATATTGCCTTGCTATTTGTTTCTGCTACCAGCAAAACTAGAGCATTAACCCGACAAAAAATTGTAAGAATTGGACACCCCATTGTTGTTCGAAGCGAATGCTGCTCATCCCGTAGTCAATCGCTTCGTAGAAAAGTATCAGTTTTACCGAATCGATCATCCTTGTTATTTGAAGACTGTTCCAAATGGTAGAATGGAATGCTGGAAAATCTTCTCCGGTAGTTTTGAGATCTGGGATGATTCAGAAGGTAGCTTTCAAGCTGCCCCCGTAACTGGGGGATATCCAGCTACTCAGAATTCTTTACTTTTCCGGATCAAAGAACAGCTTTTCTGTCTCAACGTAAAACTTAAGCTAACCGCCATTCTTGCTCCGGCCTTTGGAAAGCTTTATCCGGTAAGATTATCCACTAACCCCCTTGATTTCAAGGAGATAGAGGATCTAACTGATATAACCATCCCTCATTTTTTTGACGGTAACGCCATTAGTACAAGGGTATTGGATCAGTGGATTCTAGGGTTGTTTACTTCTGTTTTGAGGAATAAGGAACTTGAGACCTTAATCCAGTTACTAGGGCAATCCGAGATTCAAACCGTTGCAGAGTTGGCAAATGGTTTACAAATGAATAGTAAAACCTTGCATCGAAAAACAAAGCGCTACTTTGATCTATCTCCAAAAGAATTGTTGAGTATTTTTAGGTTTGAAAGAACGGCGGCCTATCTCAAAAGTAATTTTGCCAATCGCTTGACTGATGCCTTACAATTTGGCTACTATGATCAGTCCCATTTTAATAAGGAATCAAAACGAATTACTGGCTTTTCTCCAAAACAGTTGTTCGAAAGAATGAGTTTGTCTACTCACGATTTGATGGTATTTGAGGTAGAGCCCGATTCAGTGGGATAACTATTAGCGATTACTCTTCGCTGTAGTACATCACATTCAGGTGTCGATCGGAATCACACTCCCTGGTCATCACGGCACCTTTGTCCCTCCGTATCTTCTGCACGATTGAATGAATTGGTAAGCTCCATTCGTCCTATCCTGATAAACATCAACCCAAACAAATGTAAAGCTTTCCTGTTTACCTAAAAACTTCTCCTCAATACCTATCTTTGACCATCCACTTTCCAGTTTGGGAAGTACCACTTCAACAGAATACACTACATGAAATTAATTGCAGTACAACAGCCAGGAGGTCTAGAAAATCTCAAGGTGGCCGAAAGGCAGATCACAGAGCCAGGGCCAGGCGAAATCAGAGTCCGTTGGCATGCCACTTCCTTAAATTATCACGATTATTTGGTTGCTATCGGAGCCATCCCGGTACCAGATGGACGCATTCCTATGTCAGACGGCGCCGGAGAAATCACCGCCCTTGGGGAAGGTGTAAAACAATGGCAAGTCGGAGATAAAGTGATGTCCATGTTTTTTCCAAACTGGGTTGAAGGCAAGCCTAGTATTCCAAAAACGAAGGCCATTATGGGGGAAACCGTTGATGGCTGTATGATCGAGGAAGCCATTGTTTCCGCCACGGCGGTTACTGGAATTCCCGATGGCTATACCTATGCAGAAGCAGCCGTATTGCCCTGTGCGGGGCTTACAGCCTGGAGAGGATTGATGGTAGAAGGTGGCTTACAGGCTGGAGATACCGTGCTCATTGAAGGTAGTGGAGGTATGTCAATCCTTGCCCTGCAATTGGCTAAGGCTGCGGGAGCGACTATTTTTGCTACGACTTCCTCAGCGGCTAAGGCTGAACGGCTGAAATCTCTCGGTGCGGAAGCCGTGGTGAATTACAAGGAAGATACCCGCTGGGGCAAAGCCATCAATAAGCTTTCCGGTGGCGGCGTCGATCACGTCTTGGACGTCGGTGGAGGTTCAACGATGAAGCAATCTATAGAAGCTGTAGCGGTTGGAGGTCATATTGCTTCTATTGGCATTCTAGGAGGTGGAAGATCTGGAGAGATTACTTTCCCTAAGCTCTTTTTCAAACATATCAGGATGACTGGCCTCGCTGTTGGTAGCAATGTCATGCAGCAAAAGATGGTACGAGCCATCAATGTTAGCGGTATGAAACCAATCATCGATAAATCTTTTGCTTTCGATCAATTGGCAGATGCCTTCACTTACCAAGATTCCGGACAACAGTTTGGCAAGATTGTGTTGGAATACTAGTAGAGTACAGTATTGTTGCCCTGTAGCCACCAGCCTGTTCTACCACGGAAGAATAGGCTGGTGGCTATATCACCTCATCTACTTAGATTCGGATCAACTCCCATATCGCCTTCCGAGCAGCACCTAATGCCACCCTGTTTTCAAAACCAATGACAAACAGAAAAGTAAAAGTAAAAGGAGGACCTCGTTTTCCTAGAAGCTATTGAGGTAGTCTTTGACTAAGGTCGCTTCCGATGGTTTGATTCGACCACTCAGGATAAGACGTACCTCCCGCCGACGCGGAGCACTTTCATAACGCTGCTGTTCGATTTCGGTCAACGGAAGTAAAGCAGGAACAGGTACTGGCGTACCATTTTCCTCATTCAAAGCGACGAAGGTGAAGTAAGCATGATTGCATCTTCGAGGATTCAATCCCTTTATGTTGGCCGCGAATACCTCTACATAAACCTCTATCGAAGTTCTAAATGCTCTGGTCACAGTGGCTTCTATGGTCACGATATCACCCACTCGAATGGGTTTTTCAAAAGAGACATGATCCACCGAAGCCGTCACAACATGTGCTTCGGTGTGTTTACCTGCACATATCCCACAAGCAATGTCCATCCAACGCAAAAGATTCCCCCCCATCAGGTTTCCCATGGGATTGGTATCATTAGGCATGATCATTTCGGTCATCACCGTTTTGGAATCAACTACTTTTTTAGGACGTGGCTCCATGTATTGCGCTTATTTGATCATTACTCCTCGCTTATTGACCAGTGGAATATTGGTGAAATGAGCTTCATCTATACTCCCCTTGACAAATATGAACTTCTTGTCGAACATGTAATCCTCTTGCACAAAACTGATCCAATATTCGTGCGTTAAATGAAAGAGTTTACTTTGAATCGGTTCTACCTGAACTGCGGCCTCTGCTTTAATCTCCTCGAAGAAGTGGCGGAGTGTGGTTGTTTTGAGACTCTCTCCTTGCTCTTCGCCATACCCTTTGGAGCTAACTAAAACGCTTTTTAGGGGTTGATTCTTCAGATTGACAATGTAGGTGTCCCAAAGGCCCTCAGCTAGGTTTTCGCTGCGCGGTACAATGGCCAGCGCAACTCCTTCAACCTTACGTATAGGTATATCTTTCTTCATGATACACATTAAGGCTTCTAAAATTCTAGACATAGCCCTTTTTTCAAAAGGCGAGCAAAGATAAGAATAAGCTATTCAAAACCAAAGCCAAACAATTGAGCAAAATGTTGCTTGAGTTTCTCCTTGACCATCCCTATATCCACGGTATGGCCCAACTCCTTTGCTAGCGAGGTGACAGCCTTGTCCTCTTCTTGAATACCACATGGGATAATATTGTCAAAGTGTTGCAACTGCGTATTTACATTAAAGGCAAAGCCGTGCATCGTCACCCAACGACTTAAATGCACCCCGATGGCACAGATTTTTCGTTTCGGCTGGGCATCCGTTTGAGGAAGCCATACCCCAGTATAACCTTCCTCTCGCCCTGCTTCAATCTCATAGTCCGACAAGGTTCGAATCACCGCTTCCTCGAGATAACGAACATATTTATGTACATCATTAAAGAAGCCATCCAAGTCCAGAATGGGATAACCGACGATTTGGCCAGGGCCGTGATAAGTAATATCTCCTCCTCTATTGATCTTGTAGAAGGTAAAACCTTCGTCTGCCAACTCCTCCTCCTTCAACAACAAATGATCTAAAGAACCACTCTTGCCCAGCGTATACACTGGAGGGTGTTCACAAAAGAGCAAATGATGAAGCAAGGACAAAGTAGGTTGCCCATCCTTTCGACGTTGCCGATTTTCTAATTTTCGATTCACTACCTGTTTGTGCAGCTCCGTCTGGTAATCCCAGGCAGCTTGGTAATCAATCAATCCTAAATCTCTGAACTTAACTTGTTCCATACCTATATTTGACCACAACTGGCATGCTAGAGTAAAGACTCCCTATCAGCGCAAAAGTAAAAATCAAAGATGAATTACCGAATACCTATGTCTAACATCTTCCCCTCTGATTTGGTTGTTGTAGCTGGTTATCAAATAAATACGGGAAGCCTTTCAAAGTCGAAAAGTTCTAATTGAAATTCTAACTTCCATCCCTAAGACGAAAAAGTTATATTTGCATCGAATTGGTAGTCCACGGACAAAGCTCATTGTCTCTAGCTAGCTTAGGACTGTGCTGCCGCTAAATACTCCATACCTATGCGTCTTGAATTTCCCTCAAATTTCTTTTGGGGCTCTTCCACTTCGGCAGCTCAAACCGAAACGGCGGGCCCTCACTCTTGGAAGGGAATTGAAAGTCAAGATGGGCATATTTTCGACCGAACAACAGATCACGAACTTCGGATTGAAGAGGACATTTCTTACATCAAGCGCTTCGGTAGTGTTTACCGTTGCGGGGTAGATTGGTCTAAACTGCAAGCTGGCCCTTTCGAGCCCTTGGATGAGGCGTGGGTGGAGCACTACCAGACTTTCTTTGCTGAGCTAGTGGATGAGGGGATGGATATCCTGTTCGTATTTCACCATTTTGCCAACCCCTTGTGGTTTGAAGAAGCAGGAGGCTGGCTGAATGAGGATAACATCCCTGCATTTGTGGACTTTGCTAGACGTTGTGCCGAACAGTTCGGCGAATATGTATTTAACTGGAATACCTTTAACGAGCCCAATGTCTATGCTTTTGCAGGATATATGGCTGGACGGTTCCCCCCATTCAAACGCAGTCTTCGGAAAGCGAATCGAGTCCTGAAACACCTAGGTATGGCTCATGATATCGTCTATGATATTCTAAAGGGGCTCTATCCAGAAAAATGGGTAGGCATATCCATGAATACCTTATGGGCCCAGGCAAAACATCCTTTAGGCTACTTCCCTGCCTGGTGGTTTGAACGATGGTATCATAAAAAAACTTCCCGGATCTTTAAGAAGGTAGATTATTGGGGCCTATCCTACTACGCCTACATTCCCTTCACGCCATTTCCGCTCACAGAAGTAGAAAAGCCAGGTAAACTTGGTAAGCTCAAGATCCCGCATGATGACATGTGGGGATACAAACCAGAAGGGCTATACCGCATGCTTAAGAAGGTTCACCGTTGGAAAAAACGCCCCATCATCATATTGGAAAGCGGGATTTGTACAGAAGATCCAAAACGAAGAATCCAGAGCATTAGAGATTACCTTTCCTACATTCATAAAGCCATTGGAGAAGGACTAGACATTCGCGGATATATTCATTGGAGTACCTGGGACAATTTTGAATGGAATCTTGGACCAAGTTATCGTTTTGGCCTCGTGTATGTAGATCTAGACACTAAGAACCGTTATTTGACGCCAGCAGGCGAGTTCTATGATAAACTAACTACTGACAATGCAGTAGATGTTTAATTCCCAAAAACACTTTATAATACCAACAACCACAATGAAACACGCCCTCCTTATATGTTCCCTTCTATGCTATTGTTTTGTCATCAAAGGCCAAAATGGGATTGCGGCCAGCGTAGGAGCCAGAAGTGCGGGAATGGGATACACAGGATTGACCTACAAAAATATCCATAGTGCCTTTACCAACCAGGCGGGTCTAGCGCATCTGAAGGAATTCGGTGCCTTTGCCTCTGGAGAACAGCGCTTTTTAGTAAGCGAGTTGCAAGGCTTAGGAGCTGCCTTCGCCTACCCGACCTCCTCGGGAACCTTTGCCTTAACCGTCAACAACTTTGGTTTTGAAGGGTATAGTGAGCAACGTTTTGGATTGGGCTATGGAAGAAAATTATTTGACAAATTGAGTATTGGGGGGCAAATCCTAGTCTTCAACACTAGCATTCCAGAATATGGTAGCCGGGCGGCCATAAGTTTTGAATTCGGTATGTTGGCTACGCTATCTAGGGAAGTGGATATAGCCTTTCAAGTGTTCAATCCCGTTCGGATCGAGTGGGTGGCAGGAGAAAATCTCCCTTCCGTCCTGAAGGTGGGAATGTCCTATCATCCTAGTCCAATTTTAGATTTAATCTTGGAGGTGGAAAAAGATATTGATCAAGTAGCCAGAGGTAAATTTGGTTTAGAATATCATGTAGCTTCGCAAGTAGATATCCGGCTGGGCGCTACCACGGGTCCGACCCTGATGACCTTAGGAGTAGGCTATCAGCTGGCAGAAAAAATCATGTTAAACATCTCTTCCTCCTATCATCAAGTGCTGGGCTTCACACCCGGCGCCGGCATTGTATACGAATACCGAGAAAAGCAAAAAAAGAATGAGAGTACTCCTCGTGGCAGCGACTTCTTTTGAGATAGCACCTACCTATGAGTGGCTTCAACTACAGTGTCAGCAGATTGGCAACCAGCAATTCAAGAAGGATTTCCTAGAGGTTCAGGTCTTGATGACGGGGGTCGGACTACCCTTAACCACCTATGCACTGACCAAGGCTCTCCAAAACAGCAAGCCCTTTGATTTACACATCAATGCTGGCATAGCCGGCGCCATCAATCGTAAACTTGAGATCGGGCAGGTAGTACAAGTTACGAGCGAACAATTTGCGGACCTGGGCGTAGAAGAGGCTGATGGTAGTTTCACTAGTATGCACGCCCTAGATTTAGTCCCTCCTAATCAATACCCATTTAGTGGAGGAAGGCTGCTCAACCCTGATGCAGATGCCTCGTTTTTACCCGCTGCTAGTGCAATCAGTGTCAATAAGGTACACGGAACAGTAGCCAGCATTGAAAAATTGCAGGAAAACTACGAGGTGGATATTGAAAGTATGGAAGGAGCTGCATTTTTCTATGTATGTCTCATGGAACAAGTAAAATTTCTACAAATTCGATCCATCTCCAATTATGTAGAAGCTAGAAATCGCGAAAACTGGGACATCCCGCTCGCTTTAAGAAATCTAAATGAAGTACTGATCGGCATGCTTCAAGCCCTCGCTCGATAGGTATTAAATTGGGCTTAGTTGTGCATACAAGATCCGGTGCTTGGCCTGCATATCTTGAATTAACTCCACCGTCTCAAAAACGCCACCGGGAACAAGTCCTAAAAGTTCTTCCGCATTAAATTCATTGACCTCAAAGAAAAGCGCCCCTCCTCTATTGAGTTTTTTTATGGCTAAATCCAGAATCGTTCGATAAAATAAGAAAGGATCGTCATCGGGGACAAATAGGGCTAGCGCTGGTTCAAAATCGATTACAGAGCTGGTCATGATTTCACGTTCGCAATCTGGGATGTACGGTGGGTTACTCACAATAAAATCATAGCTTGGGATGCTTGCCCAGGCTTTCCGATCCAAGATATTTAGACTGTTCCAAACCACTTCTACCTCATTTAAAGCAGCATTCTCCTGTGCCACAGCTAGTGCCTCCACACTAACATCAATTCCACTAAGCTCCCAATCTTGGCGATTATTTTTTAAGCTAATCGGGATGCATCCACTGCCCGTACCAATATCCAAGCCTGTTTTCCAGGGATATCGTTTGCCCTGCTCCAAAATCTGATAGACCAGTTCTTCTGTCTCTGGGCGAGGGATCAATACTGCCTGATTGACCTTGAACCTAAGTCCGTAGAAGTCTGCCATCCCTAATACATACTGTAAAGGTTCGCCTTTTAGCAATCTCCCCTTTATTTGCCCCAATTCATCCTGCTCAGTCCGAGTCATAGAACGATTGGTCTGTGCTCTGTTCCATTCGAATACATCCTCAAAAACGATTAGCGCTACATTGGCAGCTTCTCTGGCTTCCAGGATGGGTTTCAGCTCATCAATGAGTTGATCGTAGGCCTCTTTCATGGTCATGCCCAAAGCTAAAAATATTTGTCTAGAACTACTGAAAAGAACAGAAATGGCCTGCAATTACCGGCTTTCATCCAAAAGTAGGTCCAATTCATCGGTTAACTTCAGCAGCCTGCCAGTAGAAATATACCTTAGCTACCATATTCCAATTTCATGATTCTCCAAACCACACACTTAAGCAAACATTTTGGCCCGCTGAAGGCAGTTGATCAACTTGATTTACAGATTGAGAAGGGAATGGTATACGGCATGCTGGGCCCCAATGGAAGCGGAAAAACGACCACCTTGGGCATGGTATTGGGTATCATTCATCCTACCGCTGGTTCTTTTGAGTGGTTTGGTGGACAACGCGGAAGCAATCCTAGACGATTCCTAGGAGCTTTATTAGAAACGCCAAACTTCTATCCTTATCTAAGCGCCGAGGATAATCTGAAGATCGTAGCCGAAATCAAACGAATTGACAAACCAGATATAGATCGAGCCCTCACGCTAGTCAATCTCTTACAACGAAAGCGATCTAAGTTTAAAACCTACTCCTTGGGAATGAAGCAGAGATTAGCTATTGCTTCTGCTATGATCGGGGCCCCCGAAGTGCTCATCTTTGACGAGCCTACCAATGGACTTGATCCACAAGGTATTGCTGAAGTTCGCGAAACGATCCTTCAGATCGCTCAAACTGGTAAGACCATCATCATGGCCAGTCATATTCTGGATGAAGTAGAAAAAATTTGTTCGCACGTAGCGATCATCAAAAATGGGAAGCTTTTAGCTACAGGGCCAGTTGGTGCAATTATTAATGATGATATTCTAATTGAAATTGGAGCTGAGGACAAGGAACAGCTTCGTACCTTTTTGCCTTCTCTAGCAGGCTTTACCAAAATGGAAGAAACTGATTTTGGTTTTTTAATTTATCTACAGGATGAATTGTCGACAAGTTCCATCAATCAAGCCGCCTTTACGCAAGGTATTCTGATCAATCATCTAAGAAGAAGACAAAAGAGCTTAGAAGCAGAATTCCTCGAGATCACCAACCAAAACTAAGAACGGGGCATGTTCAGACTCATTTATACCGAATGGCTAAAATGGAATAAGCAACTGATTTTTAGAATTGTTTGCGCATTTTATGTGATTCTCCTTCCTAGTGTTTTGCTGCTGGGAAAGAAGGTGCCAGAACTCCCCCCTCCTATCGGTACGACTGAAGTCTTATTCATTTTCCCAACGGTTTGGAGCTATTTAGGCTACATCGGCAACTGGCTTTGCTTCTTCTTCTTTGGATTCTTTGCGGTGATTAGCATTACAATGGAGTTCAACAACCGTACCCTCCGCCAGAATATTATTACCGGCTGGAGTCGCCAGGAGGTATTTCTAGCAAAATTCGGCAGTATCGCAGCCTTGAGTCTACTAGCCACCTTATACTATGTGATTTGTGCCTTACTGATTGGGTATACACATACAGATGTGGTGTACTTTAGCAAAGTTTTTCAAGAAGGTGATATCATCTTTCGCTACTGGCTCATGTCGTTCAGCTACATGACCTTCGGTTTGCTTATTGGCTTCCTCGTTCGTAGAACCGTTATTGCTGTTTTTTTATACCTCATCTACATCATGATTTTAGAGCCTGTTCTCCGATGGGGCGTACATCGTTACTTTTGGGAGCATCCAAGCATGCATTTCTACCCCATGAATGCCACGGAGGATTTATTAGCAGCACCTTTGAGTCCAATCGCGGAGGAGTTTGCTCAGAAGGCAGGCTTCGATCTATTTATGACTCCTTTTGAGGCCATTATTACCACCTTACTCTATACAAGTGTCTTTGTTTTTGTTGTGTTTTCCCACCTAAAAAAAGCCGATCTGTAAAATTGTTCGAGCAAAATTTGCAAAATTTGGAATAATTTTTGATTTTGTCTACCGTAGTTATACGATAAACTACTGGTGGCGCATTATAAAGATAATGAGCTCAAGCAGAAAGAAAGGTTGATAATTTTGTAGAGCATATTTGCAGGAAATCTGCTAGCGGCGTGAACTTGTTTTCACCATTTATTGTACTATTATATAGAGCAATTAGCGAATTTTCTTTGAAATATTGAATCTTCTTTCTATTATTGCGCATGCGAATGTTAAAATTAAGTTTTTCTTAACAGATTTTGACCTCGCAAAAAACCACAAAAATGTTGTGGTGAACTAACAAAAAAGATTATTCGAGGATATTCATATCCTTCATAATAACAGTCGGGTGATTTCTTACAAGAGCGAAGCATATTCATTTATGTCTTTGCTCTTTTTTTTTGCGCTAATGTAGCAGTTTGGCCTATCACTCCAATCTAATGTCAAATCAAACTAACTTGGTCCCAAGCAAAATTTCACCAATAATCAATTTGTTTTTTATCTTGCTCGCCAAATAATTTTGGGGTAATACTCCTTATCAGCCAATTATGGCTTCCCCAAAGTCACTAATGAAAAGTGTGAAACCTAAATCAATCATTTCTAAATCCTTCACTCATGGTTAATTTTACCTTGGGCACTGTCGATATCGTGATCATGATATTGTATACGGTGGCTATGATCGTATACGGACTTTATAAAGGCAAGCGAGAAAGCTCTGAAGACTACTTCTTGGCGGGCCGGAACATGATGTGGCCGGTTGTCGGTATTTCCCTATTCGCCGCTAATATCTCTAGTACCACGCTAGTTGGACTTGCAGGAGATGCCTATAGTACGGGTATATCTGTGTTCAACTACGAATGGTTTGCAGTGGTGATCCTGATCTTCTTTTCGATCTTCTTTTTGCCGTTCTACCTAAGTTCCAAGGTCTATACCATGCCTGAGTTTTTGGAAAGGCGTTTTGACGTTCGTAGTCGATACTACTTCTCTTTTACGACAATTATTGGCAATGTCTTGATTGAAACGGCTGCTCCACTGTATATCGGAGCTGTGATCTTCGAACAAGTATTTCCTGGAGTCTCTTCATGGATTATCATCTTACTTTTAGCGGTTGCCGCTGCTGCCTACACCATCCCTGGTGGTCTTTCCTCGGTGGTACATACGGAAGTAATCCAGGCTATACTCTTAATTATTGGTTCCATTATCTTGACATTTTACACGCTTGACGCCGTTGGAGGATGGGATAATGTATTGGCGGCCATGACAAAAAAACATGAAGCCGGGATTCTGCCCAACTCCCCTGATGATATGCTCAGCCTGATCCGCCCGATGAATGATACCGCCGTACCCTGGACCGGTTTGATTACAGGGGTACCTATACTAGGTTTCTATTTCTGGGCCAACAACCAATTCATGGTACAAAGAACTCTTAGTGCGAAAAACTTAAATCATGGTCGTTGGGGAAGTCTCTTTGCAGGTTTTTTGAAGCTTCCTGTACTTTTTATCATGGTATTACCAGGAGCTATGGCTTTGGCGATGCCAGAAGAAATCTTTCCGCATCTAGATAATCCTGACTTAGTATATCCTGCCTTGGTTTTTAATTTACTACCAACCGTGCTAAAAGGACTAGTCTTGGCTGGCTTATTGGCCGCTATGTCGTCTAGTATTAGTGCTACCTTAAATTCAGCTTCCACCTTGATTACCATGGACTTCATCTCCAAAATCAAGCCTGACATGACCAGTCAACAACTGGTGAGAGCTGGACAGCTAGCGACCGTAGCACTCGTCATTTTAGCCGCTTTGTGGGCACCCCGTATTAAGGAGTTCGACTCACTTTTCAAATACTTACAGCAAGTATTAGCCTATATTGCGCCACCGGTAGTAGCCGCCTTCTTCTTGGGTCTGTTTTGGAAGAGGGCCAATGGGCATGGGGCTTTCTACGGTTTCGTAGTCTCAGCTCTGCTAGCCATACTATACATTACCAATAGTGATGCCATTGCCCAATCTTTCCAGGGAATCATACCTGGATGGGTACTGGTAGATGACCAAGGTGTACATTCTATCCACTTCCTTCATCAGGCCTTCATCCTATTCCTGATCGCCTTATTGGTCATTATTGGTGTTAGTCTGGCCACCGCACCGCCCGACCAAGAGAAAATCAAGAATTTCGTATACACACGAAGCGTCTTCGATGAGGACACTGCGTCATTGAAAGGATTGGTTTGGTATAAGAACTATAGAATCCTCGGTATGATCCTGCTGATCATCACCGCCATTTTGGTATTTGCCTGGATCTAATATTTACACTGCCTGTAAGTCAAGCGTAAGCAGCGTGCTTAGCTTGACTTACAGCATCTTACTTCCTCCTTTCTGTTCCCTTTGTGTATCAGGTCCTAGAAGTTTATATATTCTTCTCAAAAAGCCATATATTCCCGCCAATTGTAAGACACTAATTGTCTATTTCTCCGTTTTATATGTAAAGCTTACAATACATTCGTATAAGAAAGAGAATTATCAAATACATGATGATAAAAGCGCACGGCATCCACAAATCCTATAATAGTCTACACGTACTCAAGGGTGTAAACCTGGAAATAGATGCAGGTGAAATTGTGTCCATAGTAGGAAAATCTGGGGCAGGTAAAAGTACTCTATTACATATTTTGGGGACCTTGGATCAACCAGATGATGGAAGTCTGAGGATCAACAATCAAGATGTAGTCAGATTGACCAATCGGAAACTGGCACAGTTCCGTAACCAGAACATCGGTTTCGTTTTTCAGTTTCATCATTTATTGCCCGAGTTCACTGCTTTAGAGAATGTGTGCATTCCGGGGTTTATCGATCAAAAACCAGAAGCCCAAGTCAGGGATCGAGCAAAAGAGCTGTTAGCTTATCTTGGATTAAGCGATCGACTCACCCACAAGCCCAATCAGCTGTCGGGAGGTGAGCAGCAACGCGTAGCCGTTGCTCGGGCACTCATCAACCAGCCGGGGATTGTATTCGCGGATGAACCCTCTGGCAACCTGGATTCAGCTTCATCTACAGAACTTCATCAGTTATTATTTGATCTGCGAAAAGATTTTGGTCAAACCTTTATTATCGTCACCCATAACGAAGAACTCGCCCAAATGAGTGATCGACGCCTTGAAATGCAAGATGGGCGCCTGCTTGACACCTCAGCCAACTAGACTATATACAGCGTCATGGAAGATAAAAAACCTACTACCCCACCAAGTACAAAACCCGAAAATAACACCCCGAGACAAGCCTTTCAAAACCTGTTCCATGCGATTCGAGACTGGTTTGACGATTTCATGGATTTGAGAGAGGGTTTGGATCAAGAAGGAACCATCATATCTATTCGCAATAACAAGAAAATGCGAGGTTCCAATGCTTGGATGTTGATCTGTTCTATCATGATCGCCTCCTTGGGCTTGAACCTGAACTCTCCAGCGGTGATCATCGGCGCGATGTTAATCTCTCCGCTGATGTCTCCGATTTTAGGAGTCGGTTTGGCGGTTGGAACCAATGACCGAGAGGCTCTAGTTTTATCCTTGCGACACTTTGGCATTGCCATTCTTATCGCCCTAGTCACCAGTACCCTGTACTTTGCTATCACACCGTTGGATCAGTTCACAGATGAGATGAGGTCAAGAACTGCTCCCACTTTCTTTGACGCCTTAGTAGCAGTGTTTGGGGGCCTAGCAGGTATTATTTCAGTCACACGTAAGGATAAGAGTAACGCCATACCGGGCGTAGCCATAGCCACAGCTTTGATGCCACCACTTTGTGTAACGGGTTACGGCATAGCAGCAGGAGATGTTGAAGTTGCCTTCAACTCCTTCTATTTGTTCTTTCTCAACTCCTTCTTTATTGCCCTTACCACCTACTTGATCATTCGTTTCCTACAGTTTCCCTATCGTGCCTATGTCAATGCTGCTGAGGCCCGCAAGACTAGGTATCGGGTAACCGTCTTTAGTCTATTGATTATCGTACCTGGCATCCTGATCTTTAGAAATGTGATAAAAGATCTCTCCCGGGAACAGAATATCCGTGCTTTTGTGAAGGAGAACTTTCCTAAGGATTGTATGGACTATCGCTTATTTCAACCAGAGCCCAACCCACAGGATGTTCGTACCTCATTTTGGGAACAGTTGACTAAGTTATTCATACTGCGCGAAGCTCCCCCCACAGATTCTAGCACTCTGGTTTTACAAATGTTGGAAAGAACCATTCCCGAAGACTCCTTCTACCACTGGGAGAATGTCATGCGCGAGCAATACAAAATTGACTACACACACTTTCGAGCCATCCCGGATTACAGCATAGAGTTGGCCAATTTTGATCGACGAGTACAAGGGCAATTGAGCGGTAAGCTAAATGAAGTAATCGACTCCCTACAATTAGCCCAGACTTCTCAGGTAAATGAAGCAGTTCGGGTCAAGAAACAACTAGAACGATTGCGTTCAGATTCTACCTTATTTTCCAATATGGTAACGGATGCCAAAGTACTCTACCAAGAACTAGAATACCTAAGTATCGTCAGGAATCAATTCACGGATACCACCGATCAAAGCAAGGCCGTTCCCATTGCCTTGGTCAGTTGGAACAATCGAACCCCCAATCGCACTAAAACCGAATACGAGCGTAGGTTGTTAACTTACATAAAGCAAAAAGCCAAGCTTGATACCCTAGTGATCATGCGAAAAGCAAAATAATGAAAGCATTACTTCTCATAGATCTGCAAATCGATTTTTGCCCAGGCGGCGCCTTAGAAGTCAAAGAGGGAGATCAAGTGATCCCAATTGCTAATGCGCTGATGGAAAAGTTTGAGCTCGTAGTAGCCACTCAAGATTGGCATCCTGCCGACCATGGGAGCTTTGCCGCCAATCACCCCTGGCGGAAACCGGGGCAAGTTATTGACTTGCACGGCCTAGAGCAGGTACTATGGCCCATCCATTGTGTCCAAGGTAGTTTTGGGGCTAAGTTCCACCCTACATTGAATCAAGCAGGTATCACTAAGGTCTTCGTCAAAGGCACGGACTCGACCATAGACAGTTATAGCGGGTTTTTCGACAATGGCCATCGCAAAGCTACTGGCTTGGGTGATTACCTCAAGGAGCAAGAGGTGACAGAAGTATACATCATGGGATTGGCGACCGATTATTGCGTAAAATTCACCGCTTTAGATGCGGTTGAATTGGGCTTTACGACCCATCTGATTGAGGATGCCTCAAGAGGGGTCAATCTCCAGGAAGGCGATGTTGCTCAGGCCGTCTCCGATATGCAAGAGAAAGGTGTCTCTATCATGGCTTCCAGCACACTCTTAGGGGACTAGTTATTTGCTGGCATTTACCCCAAGTGCTAATTTTAATCCTTCCTTCCTATTTATTTTTGGCCATTCAAAACCTTTGATCCTATCCTAGTGTTCCACAAAAAAAGGGAGTAGCTTAATGCAAGGCACCACACTTGAAGGCTACAAAACCAGCCCTATTCCGTAAACCATTTTATACTTTAAAATTCCTGATTAGCTATGAAAAAGGTAATGTTACTTTCCCTAACAGCAGTCCTTCCTTTGCTCTTACTAGCACAAAATTTTAAGTCAGAGTCTTTTATTCCTAAATCTTGGGACAAAAATACTGTCGTCGAGGTAAGCACTGAAGACGGTACCTCTGAAGTAAAAATTTTAGCCCTAAGTAAAGACTTAAAGGGAACTTCCAAAGACATGAAGCCCATCGAGGTCAATGGCGAGAAATATCGAATTCTTCGAACGGATCGCGTCATTAACATCCAGAACGAGGCTGAGGAAACACTACTTCTGACCAGTAGTCGCCAGATGAAGGTGATTATGCCAAATGGTCAAACTTTCCGTAAAACGAATAAGAGTAATCGAGTATTTTCCTTCGTAAATGAGGAAGGAAAAGTTGTGGCCGAAGCCAAATTGCGCGACAACACCATTAGCCACAAAATTGAGGTACAGATGCACGAAGAGCAGCCTTTATTGTTAGCCTTGTGTGTTGAAATGCTAGTGAAACGTGCAGCTGAGGACGCTTACTTCTCTCTGTAATTGTTAAACTACTTCTTTCCGGGGTCTATCTTCAGTGGGCCCCGGAAGCTAGCTGGGTTTGCTGCAGCGAAGAGCGATGTTTTTGAGTCTAGAGGAATCAATTTCCAACCTTTATAAAACTGTAGTTATGAAAAAAACACTATTGCTATTGACGCTCTTCACGATTCCTCTACTGCTTTCTGCCCAATACTTCAAATCCCAACCTTTGTACGCCGGATATTGGGGAGGCAAAACCACCCTAAAAATCAGCACAATAGACTCAAGCTACCATCTGGAAATCAAAGCCCTCAGCAAAAGACTTAAAGGCACCCAATTCCGTATCAAGCCCGTACAGATTAACGGTAAAAACTACCAAATCGTCAGAACACAGGACGTGATTCACATCAAAGATGAATCAGAAGAAACCGTGTTGATGACCAGTAATCATCAGATGCAAGTCGTCATGGCTGATGGCGAAACCTTTCACAAGAATAAATTTCGTCGACGAAACTTCACCTACCTAAATGAAAGCGGTGAAGTGGTAATCGAAGCCAGGCTTCGGGATAACGTCTTTAATCATGTAGTTGAAATCACTATGCACGAAAATGAGCCCTTACTTTTAGCTCTTTGTGTAGAGATGTTGACCCGATTGGCTAGAGAACAGGTATGGTTATAAGATAATATAGTGCTGGGAAGAGACGTTAGTAGGACGTCTTGACCACAGATAGGAGCGCTTGGTAAAGACAATTTACCAAGCGCTTTTCTCGTTATAGGGCTACCAGTGAAAACAAAGTACATGTAGAAAATTCAAATTAAAAGCAGTCTGAATTCTCCCTAAAAAACCTACCTTTGACACCAGGTTCATTGCCCCTCCGGACGCCTCCCATCTGTTAAAATTTTTATAAATTCGTTACAATAAGACAATGACTTAATTTGTTTTCTTAGTTATACAGCTATCCGATGCCCGATAGCAAGAGAATGCTCTGTTCACCCAGTGTTTCATGTTAACAACCAACAAAAACAGTTCATGAGGACAAGAAAAAATGTATTGCTTGCATTAGTGCTTATACTCTCTATCCCCTTAACCGCCCAGCGTACCGCTGTATTTACTGAAGCCAACCTTGCTTATAAGCGCGGGGAGGCCTTCATGGATAAGGGACAACTTGGCCAAGCACAAGCAGAATTCAGAAAAACTATTAGTCAACTAGGCCCCATTAACGAAGCTGAAGCTGAGCTACTTCTTACGAAGGCTCAGTTTAAATACGCAAAATGCGCTATTCAATTGGAACAACCAGATGGCGAAAAATTAATGCTGGATTTTATCCGCATGCAAAGGCCTGACCCCATCTCCAATGATGCCTTAGTAGAAGTAGCTCATTACTACTTTGACGATCAAGAATTTGAAAAGGCTATTGAGTATTACTCCCAAGTGCCCACGGGCGGCATGACTCGCGAACAGCGATCGGAAGTCCGCTTCAAAATGGGATACGCCTTCTTTGTGCAGAAGAAATTCTCCAGTGCCAAATCCAATTTCCAAGAAATTAAGGATGTAGAAACCGAATACTATTATCCGACTAATTACTATCTGGGGCTTTGCCATTTCTTTGAAGGGAGTTACAACAATGCTATCAAACAGTTCCGAATCGTCGAGAAATCACAGAAGTACAAGAATTATATCCCCTACTACCTAACCCAGATCTATTTTGCGGAAAGGCGTTTTGACGAATTAATTGCCTACGCAGAGCCTAGGCTGCAAGAACCAGGTATCAAGAAACTACCGGAAACCACTCAGTTGGTCGGACAGGCCTATTTTGAGAAGCAGAATTATGATCTAGCACTCCCCTATTTGGAATATTATGCAGAAAGAAGTTCCAAACTTCGGGAAGAGGAATGGTATCAACTTGGTTTTACCCAGCATCAAATGGGAATGCACAAAAAGGCCGTCCAGAGTTTGAAAGAACTGAATGGGATCGATAGTCGGATTGGGCAATCCGCTATGTATTATCTCGCCGATAGCCACCTTAAAACGGGGGATAGACAATCTGCCAGAACAGCACTTGCCCAAGCTCGGCGAATGACCTATGATCCGACCATCCAAGAAGAGGCAAACTTCAACTATGCGAAATTATCTTACGAGTTGAAAGACCCTCGCGAGGCGATAGATGCCCTCCAAGTTATTCCTCCTACCTCCAAATATTATGTGGAAGCTCAATCTTTGATGAGCGAAATTTTCTTGAACTACCGAGACTATCAGCAGGCTTTATCGGTAATCGAAAAAATGCCCAATAAGACTCCACAAATACAGGAGAGTTATCAAAAGGTAGCTTATCTACGGGGGCTACAATTGTTGCAAGGCGGGGATATGGAAAACGCCAAAGCTCACCTCTATAAGTCGCAACAGTTTCCCATTGATCTTCGCACCAAGGCTTTAGCTAGTTATTGGCTAGCAGATATCGCCCAACGGGAAAAACAATATGACACCAGTATCCGCTTGATGAATCAGTTTCTGACGCTGGCAAAGACAATGAACAATCTACCGGACGAGTCTTCGATATTTACCGGTAACTACCTACAGGGCTACAACTACCTAAAGCAGGATAATTACAATTCAGCCTTAGGCTATTTTCGGGAGTCAATTGAAGGAATCAATCGTAACCGCAGCTTCATTAGCAGCGAAGATGTGAAGCAGAATGTCTTAGGTGATGCACTGATGCGTACCGGAGATGCCTACTTCAAGCGTAACCAGTACCGGGAAGCGGTCCGATATTACGACCAGGCTATTGACGGTCGTTTTGGTGGGTATGTATATGCGATTTACCAAAAGGCAATCATCGAAGGCCTAAGAAATCGGGTTTCTGATAAAATTGTGGCACTGGAGAGAATCGCCAATGAATTCCCTAAATCTTCCTATGCGGATGAAGCCCTCTTACAACTTGGGGTTACCTATCAAGAAATCGGACAGTTGAATAGAGCTGTTGTTCCCTTACAGAAGCTAGTATCAGAATATCGCGAGCGATCCAATTTGATCAACCAAGGATTGCTGCAACTGGGCTTGATTAACTACAATCAAGGAAACTACGAAGGAGCTATCAATTACTATAAGCAAGTATTCACCAACAACCCAGAGCCCAATGAAGGAAACCTGGCCTTGGCTGCCCTTGAAGAGATTTATATAGATGACTTGGGCCGCGCGGATGATTACTTTGCCTTCTTGGAAACTATCCCGGGTTATAAAGTAGATAACTTTGCCAAGGATTCCATCAACTTCAAAGCTGCTGAGGCACAGTTTGAAAATGGTAATTATCAGAGAGCAGTAGATGCCTACTCCGATTATATCCGGAAATTCCCGAATGGTTCCTATTTGCTAACCGCTTACTTTCACCGCGGAGAGTCATACAGTATTTTGCGCCAATACTCTCCAGCCTTCAGAGACTACGACTTTGTGGTTGGAAAAGGGCCTAGCCGTTATTACGTAAAGGCGCTGGAAAAGGGGGCGATCATAGCCTACAACCACGAACAAGATTTCAATAAATCCTACGAATTATATACGGCACTAGAGACCGCCGCCCCGAACGCAGATATGCGCTTTGAGGCACAATTAGGAGGACTGAGAAGTGCTTATCGAATTGGGAATACACAAGCCGTGTACAATTTGGCTGGCAAAGTGGCTAATAGTCCCAGTGCCTCTCAGGAGCAGGTAGCAACAGCAAGCTTCTATCTTGGTAAAATCGCTTTTGACCGAAAGGACTATGATAATGCCTTGACCACTTTTGAGAAAGTGAAGCGTTTGAGTGATAATGAACAGACGGCAGAAGCCAGGTACTTGATTGCCTATATTTATTACTTGAAGCGCAACCTTGATACGGCACAGGAACTATGTATTAATGCCAACAAAGAAAGTTCAGGTTATCCGTATTGGGTGGCAAAGAGTGTACTTCTATTATCTGATATTTTCGCTGAAAAAGGAGACCTATACAACGCTAAAGCTGTACTGGAAGCCTTATTGGAGAACTACAAAGACGACGAGGAATTGGTATCCACTGCAAGAGCTAAGCTGGCAACGATCAATAAGCAGTTGAATCAGGCTAGCCGATTGGACCTGGGTGGAGATCCCAATAGATTAGAGTTTGAAGAAGGAGGTAACAATTAAAAGCAGCCAGGATCAGCGATTAGTTTTAATCCTTAATTAACGAAAAAATCAATCAAGAGAATGAATCGTTCTATTCAGTATATTTTAGGTGGGTTACTTTTGTTTTGCACCCATTTTCTGGTCGCACAGGATGAACTACCGACTGGGGAGGTAGATGTGATCAATAATTTCAATGCGCGATTATTGGATACGGAGCCCTTTACTTTGAGCCCCATACTTCCTCCTCTGGATACGAGTACACGAAGACAAACCTACAATATCTTGACCAGAGCTATCGAAGTGGCTTATCCAGCGCCTAAGATCCGACCGCTACGGATCCGAAAGGCAGAAAAACAAAACCTATACAACGGTCATTTTATGCTCGGTGGTGGCCTACCCAACGCCGCTTACATGGAAGGATCGTATTTCTTGGATAAAGTTGAGAATTTTGATTTCAGGGTCCATGCCTTCCATCATTCCGCCAACAACAATAAACAGGTGGAAAATCAACGATTCGGTTGGAATGACTATGGTCTAGAAGGGACTTACTATCTTAACGAAGAAGGGGTGGCCGTGAATGGTAAAATGAACTATTCCCACAATGCCTCTTTCTTCTATGGTTACAATGACCTCAATGAGGAATTACCAGATAAAAACTTCAGTTTTGAATCTGGCGAGGTACGGCAGCGCGTGGCCATTTTTGATATTGGAGCCAGCCTATTTAATGGAGCAAGAACTATTCTTGACTTCAACTACAAAGCTGGGTTTGACGTGTATATCTTGCAAGACAATTTTGCTACGCGAGAAAGAGGGTTTAATCTAGAGCTAGAAGGCACCAAATGGTTCAATGAGTCTCATCCACTAACCATCAAGCTAGTTACGGACTTCACGACCTATAAGAACGAGGAGAGTAAGAGCCTGAACAACTTCTTCTTGCAACCAAGCTATACCTATCACGGTGATATCTTTAAGGTGAAAATTGGCGCAAATATCGCTTCTCATGAAGACGAGTTCACTTTCTTCCCTGACTTGGAGGCTACAGCTAACATAGCACAAGACCTCTTTGGTGTATATGTAGGCGCTGAAGGTAGTTTAAGAAAGAATACCTTCCGGGAACTGAACGACTACAATCCTTTCATCGAGTCGCGAATAGATGTACGTAATACCAGCTATTACCGATTCTATGGGGGTATAAAAGGTAATATCCAAGGGATAGACTACGATGGGCAATTGGCTTATCAAACAGCAGAGAACTTAGCCTTGTATCAATTAAGTGATCCATTGGATTCTATTGCTAGATTTGATGTCTTATATGATACGGCCACTATCTTTACCATCAAGGGTAGCGCCTCTGCACCTTTGTTCCCTGGATTTGCACTTACGGGTACCGTTAGCCAACACATTTATTCCTTGGATAATCAAGAAAAGGCTTGGCACTTACCCGCCTTCAGTCTAAATGTAGGTGCGGCTTATACCACTATGGAAGACCGGCTTAGACTCACCGGAGATTTTTACTTGGAGAATGGAGTCCCATTTAGAGATAGTAATGGAGAGGCACAAAACCTAAATGCGCTCTTCGATGTCAGTGTGGGGGCCGAACTTTTCTTCACCGACAATATTGGTGGTTTTGTTAAGATCAATAATCTAGCAAACAATACGCGGCAGCGCTTCCAACGTTACCCCGTCATGGGGCTTAATGCGTTGTTCGGTATTAGCGCTCGTTTTTGACGAATTCCAATTTGGCAAAAGGGTCAAAAATTGTGACTTAAATTCAGCCTAACTACCAACCTTAATTAGGGACCATTTGTTGTTATTACAGACGGTCCCTAATTAATATTCGAACCTTAGTTTACCTACCTATTAACTTCCATTTTTATATAAAATTTGGCAAAACCGCCATGTAACAGAATCCTCTGCTATCAATCCAAAACACCGTCAAACATTTAGCAAGAATTCAAGAGAAACACTTTGATAAAAGTTGGAAAAGCTTTACATTAGTTTAACAGATTTTAAACAACTAACCACATTTATTCACTAAATCGAAAGCTTATGAATATTTCCTTCAATGAGTTGCGAGACATCAAGCACAAGTTACCAACTGGTAGCGTTAAGAGAATAGCAGAATCTCTAGACATTGAAGAACAAACAGTAAGAAATTATTTCGGAGCCAATAAATTCCAAAACGGACAAATCACTGGAAAGCACGTTCAGCCAGGCCCTAACGGCGGAATCGTAAGCTTGAGAGATACAGCCATCCTTGAAGCGGCTATGAAGATTCTAAGAGAGTCTGAATCTGAAATGGCTTAGCTGAAAAAGGGGAAACAAATAAGAAATTTGTTTCCCCTTTTTCATGAACTTACCACCTAGATTCTACAACACTATACCATTCATTTCACGGGTTGAGATAGAACGCCTCCGTTAAGGAGCGATAGGCCTCTGTGCGATGTATATCATTCTCTTGCATTAGTACCAAGGTACTAGTGTGACCTGGAATGGCTTTTGATTCTTTCTCAAATACCAACAGCAGTCGCTCTGCTGAACGGGAAGGCTTTGGCTGAACTTCAATCATCTGTGTACAGTACAGGTGATAACTTTCCGCCAATTCCTTAAACCTTAACCCTTCCAATAGCGGTAAGATCGTAGCAAATTTTCCTCCCTTACGTAGCAGCCGACGAACAGCACGTAACAAATCGTTATGCGGCAACTTTACGGTATGCCGAACGCTGTTTCTATCTTGATTAAAGCTGAAGGTTCCACCAGAAAAGAAGGGTGGGTTACTGACAATGAGATCAAAGCCCTCTTTTATTCCTTCTGGGAGATCAAAGTCTTGGATTGAACCCAGATGTGCCTCTAAGCGGTCTGCCCAAGGCGCCTTTTCCATGTTCTCTTTAGCCTGCTGATAAGCCGCCTCGTCGATCTCCACCGCATGGATTACTCCTTCCTCACACCGCTGACCCAACATGATAGCAATTAAGCCGGTGCCGGTCCCAATATCGAGAATTGTCTGAGCGGATCCAACTGGTGCCCAGGCCCCCAGCAGGACGCCATCCGTGCCCACTTGCATTGTGCAACGATCTTGTTCAACAGTGAACTGCTTAAAGACAAACGGTTTGATAGCTTTGGAGGGAGTCATGATTTGTGTATTAGTCTTTATAAAACTTGGGAACTGGAGATTAGTTCAGTAAAACAAACTGAACTGCCAGTTCCCAAGTCTCTTACATCGATGAACAAGACAGCAACACGCTACTGCTCTACGATATCGGTAAGGTTTCTGATATTTAGCTGGGGAGCGTTGAAGTCAGAAACAATGGCTGTAATAGTAACCTCTCCATTTGGCAGCGAACTTCCAGAGAATGAGGCCTGATTTCTAGTATATAAAGTAATCGACCCACTTGGATCCGTGATGGTCTGAGAGCCAGCAAAAGTTCCACCTGAGAAACTTACATCTTTAATAACCACCAAGGTAGATTCCCATTCCTCTAGATTGTCCACTACCTCCTTCAAAGTAACTTCTCTAGGAGTAGGTGCTGTTCCCATACCTTTCGAACTAGCATTTTGTAGAGGTACATTATTCACCTGCAGCAAACCATTGTACTCAGACAATTCTTGTGATGACACTACTACTTCCAATTCTTCTCCTAAGGCAAAGGCATGTTCCGCATCAAATCGGACTACAATTCCATGATCTCCATCCTGTAGCACTAAATTTCTACCAGTTATATTTTCATTGCTAAGGTCTGAAATTACGATACCCGACAACACTTTATTACTTGGCGCAATCGTGCCTCCATCCTCAAAGATCTCACGTAGCTCTCCTGCTGAAACCGGTTCATCATCTCCACCAACATTTCCACTACCGTCAGCACTCACATCATCCAGGTTACGGATCAGGATTTGAGGTGAATTAAACTCTGAAACCACTGCTACAATGTCAGTAGCACCTCCTGGTACAGGCGCACCAGAGAAGCTTGCAGCTCCACGAGTAAACATGCTAATAGAACCCGAAGCATCTGTAACGGTCAAATTTCCATTGTAGGTACTTCCACCGGTAATGGTTGCTCCTTTTACTTCAACTAAAGTTGATTCCCAAGCTTCTGCATTGGCAAGAATTTCGCTAATCGTTGCCGTGCGAGGCGTAGGAGCTGTCCCAGCCCCATTGGAAGTAGCTGCAGCATTCGCAACGCCCGCCAACTGTAAAAGACCGTTAAATTCAGAGAATTCAACTTCAGATACAACCACTTCTACATCTTGCCCAAGATCAAAATCATGAAAATCACTAAAGCGAATTACAATTCCCTTGTCTCCATCTTGTAGTACCATATTTCGGCCATCCCAATTCTCATTGTCTCCATCAGAAATGACAACACCACGCACCTTGGTTTCAGCTGGTGCTGCTGTAGCTCCACCTTCGTAGGCAGCTCTGATGTCGCCGATGCTAACTAGGCTTTCTCCGCCAGTCCCAGCTCCACATCTAGTAGCTGACATTTGCAAATCGCTAGGCCTTCTTACTAAGAGTTGTCGTGTATCTCTAAAGACACTCAACACCCCAACGAAAGATCCCTGACCTTCAGGTGTCAATTCACTGGCAAAGTCGGCAAAGCCGCTAGTACGCACAACCAGGCTATTCCCTTTACAGTCCTCCAAATCTCTATTGACAGAAAAACGATTTATGGCATCTGCGTAAGGTGCACCAGCTGAAGCTGCTGCGAACTGTACATTGTCTATCTGTACTACTTTGCTCAACAATTGATCTAGCCGAGCCGCATCATTTAATTCTTCGATTGTCACCACTTCTGGTGTGATATCTTTATCTCTTTCCTTCACAAACAAATGATTCTTGATGAGTAGATCCTCAATCGGATCTTCCACCGAACCATTGATTTGGTATGTACCATTATAATCACCTATGTATAAACCTTGCAGTTTCAGAAGAATTACCGTCCCTTCAGCGTAGTTATTGAAAAGGCCCGTAGCATTCAGACGAACGAGAAAGCCTCCAGTCTCATCCTGTACAGCAATTTGACGGAACAGGTTCCCGGTTTGATCATCCGCTCCTACAACTACCTCCACAATCAAATCCTCTTCAATCTGTTTAGAAGCCTGACCCAGCGTGTGCAAGGCCTTCACTTCCGCTACCGTGGAATTAGCCGTCAATGTAGTTAAACCATCCAATGGTGGTTCATCAAAGTCTTGGTCAACACATCCCCACCAGGTGGTTACAAAAAGAGAAAGAAAAAAGTAAAATGAGATCTTTTTATAGTTAGCGTACATAGTTATGCTGTTTATCGATTATGGTTTTTGAAGTTCAAATTAGATTTTGAAAGTTAGACTGAGGAAATAGGTCCGACCACGGCTGTAGAAGTAACGATTCGGGAATCTGCCAACATCTTTGCCCTCAAAGTCGAAACGAAACTGCTCATATCCTCCTGTGATAAAATCCTGCTTATCCAAGATATTACTCACCCCAAGGTTCAAGTAGATGAATAGGTCATTAATCTTCCAGGATTTGCCTCCGAAGAAGTCCATGGTAAATGCGCCGGGGGCGCGTTCTTGGTCAATAATTTCATTCCAAAGGCTGGAGCCTTGTTCTACCACTTGGTTGGTAAATTCCGGGTTGGCCACGTTGGAGACGGCAGTTAAAGTTCTTCTCTCCGGATAAAAATCAATCCAAACATCTTCAAAGTAATTGAAGTTCAGGTTAGCAAACCAAAAGTCTTTGCCATTGTAATGCAGGCCAAAAGTATAAGCCTTCTGCGGTGTACCGCTGATATTGAAGTTCTTAATGTACACGGTCTTGGGAGGAATCGGTTCGGCACGGTTATCTATGTAGGCGAAGGCCGTTGGACGATTTGTATACTGGTATTCCCCAATGGCAGCCACGGCACTCACCCTTAGTCTCGACATCACCTCTACTTCAGCGGCTAGCTCTAAGCCCATATGGCGCGTATCCATGCCGGTCATGATATAATTTACGAATCCACCACTAGTACTTCCATCGTCATTAATAATGGCATTGTCTAGGAAGAAACTGCGATTGAAGAGTTGATCTTGGAAAGAAGTGTAATAACCAAAGACTCTTGCATTCGCATAAGGTGCCTTCAAAAGATAGCCACCTTCTATGCCTCGAATCTTCACCTGCTCTAAGCCAGGAACAGTTTGATTTCTAGTTCTGGGAGAAGTGAAGGAAAAGCGGGCGTAAGGGGCTTGCAGTTGATAATTACCGTTAAAAACCAAGTAATTCCTTCCGTCAATCTTATAAGTGGCTCCTCCTTTGAATTGATAATCCAGGAAGTTTAAGCGGTCCGATTCGCCCAATGAACTTTCGGGGAATTTTCCATTCTGTACCAGTCCTTCTCTCCAAAAAGTAGTATTGTTCAGAGAAGCTGCCAAGAAGAAATCGAATCGGTCTAGACTGAAGTTAGTTTGCAACCAAGCATTGGCTTTGCGAATGTTCATTTGGTAGTGATAACCAAAAACATCTCCTTCTCGAACCACTCGGTTGGGACGGGAAAGGTCATTTTGAATGAAGAGAAAATCCGCGCCTGGTTCAAATTCGGCAAACCGATCAATATCTAGGTAGTAGTCTCCCCCCAATAGATCTTTAACGGTTTTGAAGTTATCTCCCAAGTAAGCCTGGTACCCAATACCGCCACTTAGCGCAATTCGATCGTTAATAAAGGATTCAAAACGATTATTGAAGCTAAGTACTTCACTATCATAACGGCGATCTTCAATAATGTAACTAGAACGATTTCCACTTACATTATAATCCGCAATTCCATTTACATCTCTTATTGTCTGAAAATTGTTTCGATTGGCATTGTACATGCTGGTCCAGTCGATCTGCCGTGCTTCCTCAGAATTACGGAGCAATTCTTCCACAGCATCGGATTGTTCATTGTCGATGAAGCTGGGTAATTTTCTATAGTAATTTGGACGGGGATCAGGTGCATCATACCAATCGAGCGCCGAACTTCCGTAGCGTCCTCCCTGGTAGGCGATGGAAGTCGTGATGGTTGTAAAATCACCCACCGTCCAATCATGTCTAAGGATCGCCATCGGTTGGTGTGTATCACTTACCCTTGAGTTTCTTTTTTCTCCTTCCTGATAGCCCCAATAGGAATTATAATAATTGGTGCCTGCTAAATCATACAACTCCTGGATCGCAGCTCCCGATCGGCCTCGCTTGCTGGGCGCTCCAAAGACTGTCAGGTTTAATAAGTGGTCATCTCCTAGTTTTTTATCTACGGAGAGGAAGTAAGAATACGCATCATAGAAAGTGCCTGGTGTATAACCTTCCTGTGCCCACCTTTGTGAGGCGGAGATGGTTAATGCCCAGCCAGAAGGCAACATGCCTGTACTGTGCGTAGCCATGGTTCTGTGATCATACGAACGATTTGAGATCGCATAGGATACTCGCGTCTGCTTGCGTTGTGTAGAAGCTCGGGTATCGATCGCCGTAGCTCCACCAATCCCTCCAATGCTATAGGAATTAGAACCAAGTCCGACATCCGTATTCCTGTTTCTCAAAACATCATTGAGACCACCCCATTTGCCCCAGAATACCCCACCACTTTCTAGATCATTCACCTGGATGTTGTTCAAGAACATACTGGTATGCTCAGAACGGTACCCCCGGAAATTGAAGCGATAGGAACCGAAGACAAAACCGATGGTATTGACGAATCGATCTCGAGAAGCAGTCAAGATCCCAGAAATACTCTGGGCTCCAGCACTGTTTTGGTCGTCAGTACTCAAGGTTACGGTTGGAATTAGCTCTTCTGCGGCAATAACATTTTGATTATCTTCTGCAATTAGCCGCTTTGTACCAATAGTGATGTTCTTTCTTCCAGAGACCGGTACTGGAATCCGTAGTGTTTGGTAGCCACCACCAATCATAGTGATTACCACCTCTTCAACTGAAGCTGAAACTTGCAATTCAAATTTGCCATCAAAGTCGGTAAAAGTGCTGTTGGACAATGACTTGACCTCTGCCCCTACGATGGGTTCATCGGTTTGGTCATCGATCAACTGTCCGCGAATTGTAGCTAATTGTGAAAAAACAAGGAGAGGAAAAAATAGGCTGAATAGCCCTAAAGTAATGGTACGCTTGAAGTACGCACCTGAAAAGTGAACGGAACTCTGCATCAAGGATACATTTTGATTTTACATTTGGTTACTTTTAACCTTTGATCTTAGGATGTATTTTTCAGGGCGGCACAAAGTTAACATTTCAGATCAATTGCCTGCTCATTAATCCTCAAAAATTAACACAAAGTTCATCTACCAACCTTCTAAATTTAGTTACTTTTCGATTTCTAGGACGGTGAATTCGGCAAATTATCTTGGATTTTAGGTACTTTGGCGCCGTTTTTGTCATACTTATCACGAACAACCACAAAACCAATGAGAATTACAATCTTTAGTCTGCTTTTACTCCTAACTACCTCTTCCCTTGACGCTCAAAACAAGAAACAATACCGAGTCGGAGCCATAGGCTTCTACAATTTCGAAAACCTATTCGATATTGAGGATGATCCTGCTATCCGGGATGAAGAATTTACCCCCAATGGTAGCCGTAACTGGACTCAGGAGCTCTATCAGACCAAGCTAGATAATCTGGCGAAGGTAGTTTCGGAGATGGGCACCGATTTGACGCCCGATGGGATGAGTCTCTTAGGCGTAGCAGAAGTAGAAAACCGGAAGGTTCTAGAAGACTTTGTCATCCAGCCTGCCGTTAAAAAGCGGAACTACCAAATCGTGCATTTCGATTCTCCAGACCGAAGAGGTATCGATGTAGCCTTATTGTATCAACCTAAATACTTCAAGGTCGAATCTGCAGCGGCCCTCCCCGTAGAAATATTTCAAGGAGATGGAGATCGGAAATACACCAGAGATGTGTTGTACGTATCGGGTAAATTTGATGATGACCTGATTCATGTATTTGTGAACCATTGGCCATCTAGGAGTGGTGGAGCAGCGGCTAGTCAAGCCTACAGGAATGCAGCAGCAATGGAAGTTAAGTTAGTTTGTGATTCCTTACTCCAAGCTGATTCTAAGGCCAAAATTGTCATCATGGGTGACCTCAATGATGACCCTTCCAGCCCTAGTGTAAAGAAGGTATTAAACGCCAAGTATAAGCCAAAAGCCCTGAAAGGGCCCGGATTTTTCAATCCTATGCATGCTTACTTCCGCAAAGGAATCGGGACCTTGGCCTACCGAGATGCCTGGAACCTTTTTGATCAAATCATCATTTCCGAGGGGCTACTAAATAGCGTTAATTCCGGTTATCAATACTACAAAGCACAAATCTTTTCGCCCAAATATTTGTATCAAAAAACGGGCAACTTCAAAGGTTATCCTTTCCGTACATTTGGAGGAAATACCTATCTTGGCGGATACAGTGACCACTTCCCGGTTTATATATTTTTGATCAAATCCGTTTAGGCCCAACATCTGTGAGTATTGACAAAAAAGTATTAGAACTCAGTGATGATTTCAAGTATGTCCTCGACAGCCTGGAAAAGCAGAAAACCAATTTGTTTGTAACGGGCCGTGCGGGTACTGGCAAGTCAACCTTGCTCCAACTTTTCCGAAATACCACTCATAAAAAAACAGTGGTGCTAGCCCCCACTGGCATCGCCGCCCTAAACGTAAAGGGACAAACCATTCATTCCTTTTTCGGTTTTCCACCTAAGCCCTTGGATCGTAGTGAGATCAAGAAGCGGCGTGATCGTCGTTTGTACAAGAGGATGGAGGTTTTGATCATTGATGAAATATCGATGGTCCGCGCTGATCTCTTGGACAATATCGACTATTTCCTGCGTGTCAATCGCGAGAACCCCTATCCTTTCGGTGGCGTACAAGTGGTTTTCTTTGGGGATCTCTTCCAACTACCACCGATCGTCTCTTCAGAAGCTGAAAAGCAGTTGTTTGAGCATTATTACGAAAGTCCGTACTTCTTTTCCGCCAAGGTTTTTGAGGAAGATTTCACCTTAGAAAAAATTGAACTGCGGAAAGTTTATCGGCAGGAAAATCGATACTTTTTGCGCCTCCTGGACAGTATCCGGCTCAATCAAATGGATTATGACGATCTGGAAGATCTGAATCAACGACATCTGCCAGCCTTTGAGGCAGAAGATTTCTACATCACTCTTTCTGCACGCAATGCTAAGGTCAACAGCATTAACCAAAAAGAGATTGATAAGATCCCCTACCCCGCCTACCTGTACCAAGCTGCCATTACCGGCGCCTTTCCACCAAACCTTTTCCCTACGGAGGCCGGACTGCAGTTAAAACTGCACGCTCAGGTCATGTTTTTGAAGAATGATCCGCAAAAAAAGTTTGTTAATGGTACCATTGGGAAAGTGATCAAATTGGAAAACGATAAAGTCACGATTTTGATCGAGGAGTTTGGTCAGAAACGGGAGGTAGAAGTGGAAGCCATGGATTGGGAGATTCAGAAATACAAACTTCACCCAGATGATCCCAATAAGATAGAGACAGAAGTCATCGGAACCTTCAAGCAAATTCCCTTAAAATTGGCCTGGGCCATTACCGTACACAAATCCCAAGGTAAGACCTTTGATAAGGTGATCATCGATATGGGTCGAGGAGCCTTCGAATTCGGACAAACCTATGTGGCCCTTAGTCGTTGCCGCATCTTGGAAGGCATTGTATTAAAGCAGCCGATTAGGGCGCGCGACATCATGACGGATGAAAGAATTATTGAATGGTACGAGACGCATTTTTGAGGACTGTTCTTCTTTTTTTATTCGGCTTTTTCTTATTTTGCTTCCTATAAATTTGCATTTTCCTACATAAACCTTCTTTTCCTATGGCTAAAAGATCAAAGAAGAAATTGCGGCAGGAAGCTAAAGAACGTAAAGAAACTCAGAAGTTCTTCACCGTAGTTGGAGTATCTACCGTGGTATTAATCGTACTCCTGTACATCATTTATCAAGGTTCTTAATTGCTATTCACCTCTGTTGATTCATCGCTTATCAGCAACCACGCGCTGGGGGTCATCCAGTCACTCCAGCTCGTGGTACTCAAGGTATCCAACATCCTACCCTCTGGGATATAGGGTAAGGTCCACTCTTTTGTGACTCCAATTGTCTGCGAATTCTCCAAGGCTCTGTTGAAGCTAGTTTCATCCTTTTCCACCACAACGGAGGAGAACACCTGCTTAGCATATACCGCAGCATTGGGAAAGGATCTTTTTTGCCTGGGCAACAACACCATTTCTGTAGCTTCTGGTCGTAAGGCTTTTACTTCTTTGGGCATTTCTTGAACCAGACTACGTTGAGTTTCCATTAAAGGATAGAGCTGCAACCAGAAAAAACTCATACCAATCAAGCCACTGAGCAGACTAGCACCGAGTGCTAAAGGCTTACGAATACCATAAAGTCCAACGATGCCCACGAAGCTCAAAGCCCAGTAAGATCCCGACACAGCGATACCCGCTCTGTAACCATCTCCTTCAAAATACACGAACCCATTGTATAGCAGGGCAAAAGCAAAAGCAAAAATCAAGACCAAATGCAGTATAGCGCCGGTTTTCACCCAATCTCTGAAAGGGTAATTATCCTTGAAATACACCTCCATCTGTTTAGCCACCAAAAGTGCCAAAAAAGCTTGCCAACTAAGGGAAAAAGCTAAGAATCCAGCTATGAGCCCCCCGGAATAGATGACTGCCTGCTCCTCCCCCTTCTTCACCATCATGGCATTATCTCGTAAACCTCCCAATAAATACCCAAAGAAAGGGGCCATCCCAATGACACTATACAAAAGGAATTTTCCGATTGGAAACTGGTTAGCAGAAAACACAAAGCCAGTAGGTTGCCAGTGAAACTGTCCTAACACAATCAACAGAATACCCATGGCCGGAGCTACTGCCCATAAATATAGTTGCGACAGTTTTTTACCCTGTGGATGACGTAAGAAAAGCCAAACCACTAAGGCTAACCAAAAAATCAATGAAGATATCGGATGGATCATTAAACCTGCCAGTAGAAAAATATAGGTCAAAACCTGCCAAGAACGAACCGGTTGCTTTAAGTATAAGACCAAGCTCAAAAAACCTCCAAAATGAGCGAGAAAAAGATAGATATCGGCACTGGCTAGCTTCCCGAAATTAGGGAGAACGAGCGAGGAAGTCATGACTAGCAAACTGAGAATGACTCGTTCTTGTTTGAAGATCTTTTGCCCTAACCAATTGAAGATAAGTAACCCAAGTAGCAAGAGGCCACCTGATATCCATCGTGCCTGCGCCAAGTCACCTGGATTCAGGCTCAATCTTGATATCCACCAGCCGGGAAGGCCAGCTTCATTCGTATCCATATGACTGTTCCACCAAAGTGCCGCTTCTCCCCCACTCCACAGACTTGCCTCGCTATTCCAGAAGAGTAGATTTACAAGAAATAACACGCCCACCGCTACTGCAAAAATTCTAAACCTTGCTGACATTTTCGTGTTTTGGGTAAAGTAAACGCAAAGCCCTATGCTTTGCAAATTTTTATCTGACAATTTAAAGGCAGGAATTCTAGGGTTGTTCATGAGCCTGTCTATATTTGCAAAAATTTTTTGGAATGGGAAAAGTTGTGAAGCCATACAGCGAGCAGGAAGATAAGAAGGGGCAAGTTTCCAAGATGTTCAACAAGATCGCTCCGTACTACGACTTCCTTAATCGATTACTTTCTTTGGGAATTGATACGATTTGGAGAAAAAAAGCCATCAATCAGCTCAAAGATGAGCAACCAAAACTGATTTTAGACGTAGCAACAGGTACAGCTGATGTTGCCTTAGAAACCAACAAGCAGCTTTCTCCCGACAAGATCATCGGGATCGACATTTCTACAGAGATGTTAGAAATCGGGAGAAAAAAGATAAAGAAGCGCGGCCTAGACACAATCATAGAACTTCAAGAAGGAGATTCAGAAAACCTACCTTTTGCAGATAACACTTTCGACGCCATCACCGTGGCCTTTGGCGTACGCAATTTCGAAAACCTAGAAAAAGGCTTAGCGGAAATGCGCCGAGTACTAAAGGATGATGGGAAATTAGTGGTCTTGGAGTTTTCAAAACCCACAATTTTTCCGATCAAGCAAATGTTTAATTTATATTTCAAATACATTTTGCCGACAATCGGACGTTTAACCTCTAAAGATCCTCGGGCATATAGTTATCTCTACGAATCCGTGCAAGCTTTTCCCGATGGAAATGATTTTGTGAACATATTATCCAAAACCGGATACAAATCGAATCAATGCATACCGTTAACATTAGGAATCTGTTCTATTTACTCGGGACAAAAGTAATTCTGGTACTCTTTCTCAGTTTGGCCTTCGCTCCTAAAGCCGAAGCTCAGTTCTACAGTGGTGACAACTATAACTTTTTTGATTTCCAGCAGAAACCCTATTACTTCGGTATAACTTTAGCACTCAACAGAGCTACTTTCCAACCTTTTCGCTCCAGAGAATTTATCTTCAGTGATAGTATTAGTGCGGTACAGTCCATCAGTGGACCTGGCTTCAACTTGGGTATTGTAACCAACCTCAAAATTGGTAATTTCTTCGACTTTAGATTTCTACCCACCTTGTCCTTCGCTACTCGGAATCTCGATTATACCAAGACTAGCTCATTGAGGCCCAATAGTCAGCGGAGCGTGGAGTCCGTTTTCGTTGAACTCCCCTTTCATTTTAGGTATAAATCCGTTCCCTATAAAGACAAGCGGCTATTTCTGATTGCTGGGGTAAAATACGCCTTCGATGTGGCTAGTGATTCCAGGGCTAGGCAGGCGGAAACCCTAGTAAAGATATCCCCGCACGATTTCTCCATCGAATACGGGGCGGGAATTCAGTTTTTCTTTCCCTATTTCATCTTTTCACCGGAATTTAAGGTATCTCAAGGAATTGGCAATACCTTACTGTTCAATCCCAATCTAGAGGAATCTACGATTTTGGAGAAGGTATTTTCCAGAACATTTACCATTTCCTTCCACTTTGAAGGCTAGGACGTAAAGGGCTTAACGGAATACCCTACGAATTCTCAAGCCGCCAAATACATTCCTGCCGGGTGCTGGTTCAAAGAAGCGTCTACCGAAAGCATTGATTCGGATGTTATCGCTATATTCCTCATCCGTGAGGTTATTAATTCCAAAAAAGGGTACAAGACTCCAATCTCCAGCGTTGATTTTATAACCAAAGTTGAGATTTAGGACGGTGTATTGAGGCTCTTGATCAAGCCCATTACCATCAGCCACATAGGTCACCCCTACCATTCGCGATTGCAGCCGGGCAAAGAAGCCATTGGGATCGATGTAGCGCAAGGAGGCTGAGCCAAAGTGCTTGGGAATACCGGGCAACTGGGTACCACTAAAGTCATCTCCGCCATTGATGTACGAATCGTAGTAAAAGTCAGAATAAGTATAAGCCAAGTTTAGACGCCAATTCTTGGCAAAAGCATACTTAATCTGCGATTCTAAGCCATTGCGAATGGTCTCCCCAGCATTGCGAAAAAAGTCCCGTCCCGGAAAATCCTCTAGCTCAAATGACACGATTTCGTCTCTTGTGCGAATGAAAAAGTAGGCCAAATCGTATTGTAGTTTTCCATTCAAAACACCTTTTAGTCCCAGCTCTAGATTACGCGCTCTTTGCGGAGACAGCTCATCATTGAATCCTCCCTGACCAGAAGGATTATTAGATAATTCATTGAGTGTGGGTGTTTCAAAGCTAGTAGAAAACTGGGTATACAGATGTGTCCCTGGGCTTACCATATAGTTGACGCCTATACTGGGATTAAAGGAAGAAAGTCCAATTTCCCCGGAATCATCACCATTACTTAAAAAGCTATCCTCTGCTTGTAATTTATTCCAATCATAGCGCAGACTCACCATGGCACTCCAACCATTTGTCAACTGAAGTTCGTCTAATAAAAATACTCCTATGTTCCTGAAAGACTCTAGTTGATTGAAGGTAGTAGCTCCCTGCGTACCCATTTGATTCAAGAACCTTTCCCGTTGATCATCTTGTTGCGCAATGCTATACCCAAGCTGTAATTTGTGCCCAAACTTATCTTTCTGAGCCGAATCAAAATCAAACAGATTGTACTGGAAGGAATGTCCCCAGTAATCTCGCTTTAGGTCGATGATTCCTCCATTTTCGAAAGGAAGTAAACCATAGAAGTTTCGGTTACTGTAGAAGATATTCGTATTAATCTTCTTGTGCTTTAGAATAGCCGCGATCTTAAATTGATCAATCGCTTCTCCCGCTTGAAAACTTACATTACGATCCCTGGCTTGCCGGCGATCTGCTATTACCGCATCTCTATTGATTCCACCCGGATCATCCGCCCGCGGACTATCTGTATAATTAACCAATACCTTGAAAGTCGAGTTTTCGGCAAATTCATGCATGGCTTGGGCATTAACAATAGTAGATTTCATGCCACTATTTTGCCGATATCCATCCGTTTCAGTGTCCGTACCATGAATGATGAAATGTGTGCGTCCGGATTTAAACCCTGCCTTAACTTGGTACTGCTGCATATTGAAATCTCCAAATGTGGCTCCCGCTTCGATGAAGGGTGTAGTGACTCTGTCCTCGGTCGCTATGCTCAAAACACCGCCTGATGCATTTCCAAACAGACCAGAGCTGGGTCCACGCAGAATTTCAATTCGGTCTACGATACCTAGGTCCAAATTATCCGTTTGTCCCTGTCCATCTGGCGTGGTTTCTGGGACTCCGTCCACCAGTATCTTCACCCCTCTAATCCCAAAAGCTGCTCTCGCACCGAATCCTCGGATAGATATCCTTAGATCTTGTGCGAAATTACCTGGATTCAAAGCAAACAAGCCTGGGACTTCATTTAGGTATTCATTAATAGAAAGCTGTTGTTGGACGGCAAAAATGGCGGATCTTTCAATGCTGGTAATCGCCATGGGCTGCTCCATCAGGTTACCTGTCAATCTCGGTACACGGAGGGTCACCGTCGGTAATTCATACAATTTGGAGGTATCCACCTGCCCATTCGCAAGCGTGGGACAAAGGCATATCAATAAAGCAAAGTAAAGCAGACGCATAAAGACAAGTTTATCATTTAGAGGTACTTATTGAACACCTACATTCATCATTCACAAAAGCAATAACTTCGGGGAAGAAAGATCTAAATTCTTGATGGAAGTCGGCTTCGAATTTTTGTAAATTTTCAATGACTCCCTGCAAATATTCCGGCTTACTAAGTCGATACTGCATACGATCAAAGGTAAAGGCCAGGCCCTCATATTTACCGTATCCAATCAACCAATCACCATCTAGCATGTTGGATAAGCGAATCTGGATCTTGGGGGGCATAATGGACTTGTATTTTTCCAGAATGGCATATACCCTTTTGGTGAAGGGAATAAATTCTTCATCTGTAAATTCACTCCAATTCTTCACCAGCAGATAATCGTAGAATACATCCACGATGACCGAGGCATATTTACGATGGAAAGGATGTAGGCGATGAACCCCTTGGATAACTAAAGGATGTTGATCTGTGAATTGATCAATCTTACGATGTAATTGCACGCCTTCCTGTATTCCTTTGGAATAGGAGTCTAAATTTCTATTCTTGATCAAATCTGCTAGAAAGTTACCTACCAGTAACTCTTCTTGCTCACAAGATAAAAACAGGTGTGCCAAAAAATTCATGCGCTAAAGGTAATGAAAGCTCCCCAATTTCCTACCGCAAAAGACTGGCTTGGATATTGCCTTCACACTTTTGGATAACTGCCTCCAGAACAGTTCTTCCAATCTGAAAAAATTCTATCTTTGCGGCGTTTCTGAAAAATCGTATTCACCTCGCCTGTTTAATACAGGTCTAATTATATTACTGATATGGGACTCAAGTGTGGAATCGTTGGACTACCCAACGTGGGAAAATCGACTCTCTTTAATGCACTGACCTCGGCGAAAGCCTTGGCAGCCAATTACCCTTTTGCAACCAAAGACCCTAATGTGGGCATGATCACCGTTCCTGATCCTCGCCTCGATAAACTGGCAGAATTAGTGAATCCACAAAAGATTCTACCCACCATGATCGAGATCGTGGATATCGCCGGCTTGATTAAAGGAGCCAGTCAGGGAGAGGGATTAGGCAATCAATTCTTAGCTAACATCCGAGAAGTGGACGCGATTGTACACGTCGTTCGCTGCTTTGACGATGACAATGTGATCCATGTAGATGGCAGTGTAGATCCTGTTCGGGATAAAGAAATCATTGATACAGAGCTGTTATTGAAGGACTTGGAAACCCTCGAAAAGAGGTTAGAGAAGCTGAAGAAAGCAGCTAAATCTGGTGAAAAAGAGGCAGTAAAAGCGGTCGGAACGGCAGAACGATTGAAAGAACACATGGAGGGTGGTAATAATGTCCGGAGTTTCGAACATGGAGAGGATGAAGCCGCCATGATCCAAGACATGATGCTACTCACGGCCAAGCCGATCCTCTACGTTTGCAATGTTGATGAGGACTCCGTACACGAAGGGAATGCATATACCACTGCTTTCAGCGCAGCGGTAGCCGATGAAAACGCAGAGGTCATCCTAATTAGTGCTGGTATCGAGGCAGACATCATCGAACTAGATGACATCGAAGAAAGAATGGAGTTTCTAGAAGATATGGGGCTAAGTGAACCCGGTGTAAATCGACTCATTCGCTCTTCCTATAAGCTCTTGAAACTCATCACTTACTTTACAGCTGGTGAGAAGGAAGTGCGGGCTTGGACGATTAAAGAAGGAACCAAGGCTCCTCAAGCGGCAGGCGTAATCCACACTGACTTTGAAAAGGGATTCATTAGAGCCGAAGTGATCCAATATGACACCTACGTAGAATTTGGATCAGAAAGCTCGGTAAAGGATGCCGGTAAGCTTGGCGTGGAAGGGAAGGAATATGTGGTCAAAGATGGAGACGTAATGCACTTCCGTTTTAATGTTTAAAACCTCCATTCGTCGCGGTACTCATTGAAAACCTTCACGAGGTTTTCAGCATCATCTAAGGCGCGATGCTGTTCGCCCGAGAATTCGAAACCTTCGGCTTCAACAGCGCGCCTTAGGCCTCGACGCCGATGCAGGCGCTTTAATTCGTGATATTGCTGCTTGATATTGATATGGGGCTCCGTCCAGTCAAATTCCATTTTGTGTAATTTGCAATCTTGAATCAACAGCTCCTGATCAAAACTTCCCCAAGCACACAACAGATAGTCCTCATCGTAAATATCTATCCAGTCCTGAAAGTCTTCTATCACCTTATCAAAGCGAGAAGCCCGATTGATATCATCTTGTTCTATTCCAGTCAGATTCCTGCAATAATGTGATAAATATGGATGTATCACCGGCCGGACCAGCCGACTAAAGGTGTCCATTACTTCGCCATAGGGATCTAATTTGTAGGCGCCAATTTCTATTACCTCCTGAACCTGCGTACGTGGGTTTCCGTCCCAGCAGGTCGCTTCCAAATCGTAAACTATAAAGTTCATCTCTACTTATCTGATGATACTGATCTTTCAATAAGGCGGCGCAACTCTGTGATCTCTTGTTGCAATCCGTCTATCTTCTGTTCCAAGTCCTGATTGTTGTCCATGGTCATCTCATCTACGAATACAGCATTCGCCAGAGAAAGACCAAAAATTCCTCCCAACAATATAACAACAACAAAGTAGAATCGGGTTATGCCGATGATAAAATGATTCTCCGTACGGGCTGTTATAATGGCTACAATTTCATTCCATCCCTCCAAAGTAAACAACTGAAAAATGGAATAGGCCGAGACTAATGGGTTCCCGAAGAATTCCGGAGCTAAATCAGCATAGAAATGGCAAGTAAAAATAGCCAAAAGAAAATTGAGAAACACCAAGGCCAAGACCACAAAGACCGACGCTTGCAAGGCCCTTGTCAAACCGGTCATCACTTGGTTTAGGTGAGGGACAAATTGTATAAACCGGATCAGACGAATCAGTCTAAACAATCGTAGGACGATCAACAAGGAGGTGTCTGGTAAAATCGGGAAAAAGAACACAAATAGGGTTGGCAGGCTTCCCATCACAATGATAAAATCAAAACGGTTCCAAGCACTAGCGAAGTAGGCCTTTGTTCCTAAGGCTCTCATTTTAACGATAGCCTCTACCAAAAAGAAAAGAACCAATAAATGGTCAGCCGTTTCCAGCCAAGGATGATGCTTCCAAGCCGGAAAATACATGATGAATATGATGAGTGCATTAATCAAAATCGCAATCATTATATTCCGCTCTGAAAGAAATAAGCGCTTAAGCATACAAAATCGAGGTGCAGCTGCAGTTGACAATGCCGACAGCAGCATGGATAAATTAAGTCATCGCTGATGTCGCCCGTAAGATATTAATACTTATCGTAATCCTTCCAGATATTCCGACGAAAGGCGTTATACTTCGACGACAGTTGGCTCTGCTACTTTTTTCCAAACGATGGATTTAGCTAAATTATAAGTAGCCATACGATTATGGTAGAAATACAATATTTTAAAGCTATCGCTCACAATTTCACCCCGCTTATTTCTTCGTAGGGGTTTCTGCACATGGAAACTACCAAGCCTTTTCACCCCGTCTTGCAATAACTCATCTAAGTCTCCTTTAATGATATCCGAAAGTTTAATCTCTTCTTGCTCTTCCATTTCCTTCAACTGCTTAATCAGTTGTTCCAAAACGAACTTCAAGTCTTCAGGTTCAAAGACAAATTCATCCGGTGGCAAGCGCAAAATTCCGTATAGATCCAGATGGGTATTCTGCTGACTTAACCACAAGAAAGCTGCATAAGCGACCAGGTGGCTGCTTAGCACAATATTGTCTTTATGAAAACGCTCTACGATTTTCTCCCCCAACAGTCTTGTATATTCCGCCTCTCTTTGTTCATCAGCCCGCAATTGTCCATTGGTAGTGAAGTAGTCCCGCAAGTGAATCGGGTTACCGTATTGATCAAAACTGTTGCCTTCCTCATCTACCAGATTACCCATGACATCCATGGGTTTACCGACGGAGATGGTGATACTATTTCCTGTTGAGAACAGTTGCCATACAAACTTAAAGATGCTACGTATACTGTTGAACTTATCTTTGGCTCGGATATACTGTTCCTTCCCGATCTTGCGAAGATGTTGCTCAATTAGAAACTGAGCCTCCAAAACGAAGTGATAGCCAAGTACTAGTGGCACCACAAAAACCTTCTTGTCTTCCCCTTTCTGCAAAACCGTCCGCTGAGCCTCCAAGACTGTACCCAATAGTCCAAGCTTTACTCGGTTTTCTAATTCACCAGATCTTGATCTTGTACCCCCCGGAAAGAAAAGACTATTGACACCCCGCTGAATAGACAGGCTGGACATAGCTTTTAAGGTCTCCAAGTAGATGGGGTTTTTCTTTCTGCGATCTACTCGATAAGCACCGAGCCGGTTCATGAAGTAGGCGGTATATCCCGTATTGTAAAGATTAAGTCCCGCTCCGTAGGAAAAGGAGGGTAAGCCAACGTATTCATCTAGTGCGTACCCAATTAGAATGGAGTCCAAATTACTAAAGTGCGTCGGTACTACCACCACTGTTCCCTTCTTCATCAAACTTCGAATAGCTTCTACCTCTCCCTCAACAATGAGGCGATCGCTCAAGCGATGCTTTCGAGAATAAATCCGCTTTAGGTTCCGCCCCGCCGCTGTGTTTAGCAGGCGCGTGAAGAACACATACAAGAAGCGACGAGCAAAAAGGAAGGTCTTCTTTTTGAAGGTTCCGACGATCTCCTCAGCATAGCGAGAGATTATGCGCCCCAACAACTCCTGATTCACTTGGTCTGCCTCTTCTTCTGCTTTGTCCAAGGATCGCTTAATTAGGCGTTTCTGGGTCTTCTTCCAAAATTGTCTTTCCTTGGGAGGATCCACTTTCCAGGGCTCCTCTTTCATACGGATTCTTTCCAAATAAATGGTACGAGTAATTAAATCCGCAATCCGCGAGCCGTGACGGTCCACCAGTTTTTCAAAGGTAAACTGTGATATATCTTGCACAAACTGCCGCCGATCTTGGCTCAGTTTATAGATGGGCCAGTCTTCAATATTTGGAAAGACTGGTGAATACGGTGAGTATGGTTCTTTTCGTTTTCTTTTCATGAACTTTTGATCACGTCTTCTATAAAGCCCAAAACATCATCCCGGCCTACCTTCTTCCGAGAAGAGCTGACAAATTGTTCCGGCAAACTATTCCAATACTTCAACAGCTCCATTTGTATCTGTTCCACATTTGTCTTCAGTTGCTCGTAGGACAAGCGATCTGTTTTCGTGTACACGATTACGAAAGGTACTGCTTTTTCCCCTAACCAATTGATAAATTCTATATCGATACTTTGTGGTGGGATGTTGGCATCTAAAAGCACGAAGGCGCACTTGAGGTTTTCTCCGTCCCGTAGATACTGCTCAATCATCTTACTGAAGCCTCGTCGGTTCTTTTTAGAGGTTCGAGCATAGCCATAGCCCGGGAGATCTACCAAATACCAATTATTGTTTATCTTATAGAAGTTGAGATGTTGCGTTTTACCTGGCGTATTGGAAACTCGAGCCAGTGCTCTACGCTCGCACAACATATTGATCAATGAGGATTTACCTACATTTGATCTCCCGATAAAGGCAAATTGCGCCAATCTGTCGCTGGGCGTAGATTTGAGATTAGGAAAACTCCCTACGAAATCTGCAGTCTTGATCACCATATTTTCCTGATTTGTGCACAAACATAAATAATTCTGCAAAAATCGACCGCAAACTATTTCGACAACTTCTCCGTATAAATAGGACGAAAAGATATACCAAACTCAATTTTATTCGTTTACTTCAAAAAACTTCAAACCAATGAAAAAATCAATCTTATTCCTCCTTTGTCTGATGACTGGTCTAGCCCTGCAAGCTCAGGTAAAAGTTGGGCTTCGTCTTGGCGTTTCAACTACCAGTCTAAACGAAGAAGACCTACCCAACCTCAACGAACTGGATGTAGCGCTTAAGGATGCCAGCTACGGTGTAAATGGCGGGCTTGTTATCCAGGTTAACCTGGGTAATTTCATTCTCCAACCCGAGGTTCTTTTCAATTCCAGCCAAGTGGACTACAGTGTTTCAGATGTTGGAAATGGTATTGTCGACGAGCTGTTCAAAGAAAAATTTCAGAATCTAGATATCCCGATTCTTTTAGGCTATAAACTAGGCGGATTCTTACGCCTACACGCTGGCCCTGTTGGGCATGTATTGATCAATAGTACGTCGGAACTCACCTATATACAAGGATATAAAGAAAAGTTCAACAACTTCACCTGGGGTTACCAAGCCGGCTTTGGTGTTGATATAGGTAAGTTGATGATTGACATGCGTTATGAAGGAAACTTCAACAATTACGGTGATCACTTCGAATTCTTTGGTACGGAATACGAATTCGATCAATCTCCTGCTCGCTTCTTGGTATCCGTCGGATATTTATTCTAAACCTTTCCTTCCTTCTTCCTCAGCCCGGCACCTAAGCCCCTGGCTGAGGAAGTTGTCCCATCTTGCTAGAATCCTAAAAAAAGGACTATTTTNGCTCCTCCATACAACGCTTTTGCTTTGTGGGTGCTCCTTATTCTAAAACATTGGCAGAGCAATGCCTTTAACCATTCGAATGACAGAAGCAGAGCTAATTCAGGGCTGTCTGGAAAATAAGCGTTTAGCCCAGAAGGAACTGTATGACAGATACAGCGCTGCCATGTATACACTTGCTTACCGCGTTACCAACGATTTCGACTTAGCTAACGATGTACTACAGGAGGGTTTTCTAAAGGTTTTTCGTGCTTTACCGAATTTCCGAAAAGAATCTTCACTAGGAGCCTGGATAAAAACCATCATTATCCGAACTGCGCTTAGTAAGATTAAACGGAATCCAAAGTTCGAGCCAATAGAAAATCACATTACCAGTGACTGGGTAGATTGGGGAAATCATCTGGATGTAGAATATCTAGAAAAAGCCATCCAATCCTTACCCGAGGGATATCGAGCTGTCTTTGTACTCATCGAGGTAGAAGGCTATTCTCATAAGGAGGTAGCCGAACAACTCAATATCTCAGTTGGCACTTCCAAGTCACAGTTGTTTTACGCGAAAAAGCGCCTTAGAAAGGTTATCACTGAATTGCTAGATGTTTAAGGAGTAAACATGGACAAGAATAAACATATATTGGAGGAAGCTATCCGTAAATTGCCGCAATACCAGCCGCCAGCCAGTCTTTGGGAGAATATCACTGAAGGCCTGGAGGAGGATCGGCAGGATGTACAATGGCGATCTAAGATAGAAGAGCTACCCCAATACGAGGCTCCGGCCTTCATCTGGGATAATATTGCCGAAGAACTACCGGCGGAAGCAGCTATTCCTCAAAAAGGCAAGCTGATTAGGCTCATGCCTAGAATAGCGGCGGCGGCTAGTGTACTTTTGCTATTGACCTTGGGAGTCTGGTGGCAGACTAGAGATACGGCTAAAATAGATCTCGTGATCACCCAAGAAATCGCTCCTCAAAATCAATGGACAGAGGACTGGGATCAAGATGACGCGGATATTGAATCCGTTATGCAATTAGCGGCTAATTCTCCGATGGAGCGTCCCGAAGATTTTGAACGCCTGAAAGCGGACCTAGAGGAATTGAATTCCGCAAGGGCCGAATTACTAGAATTGATGGAGGCTTATGGGAAAGACCCCAAAGTCATGCAGGAAATTGGAGAAATAGAAAGACAAAGATCTGCTGTGGTTAAACAAGTAGTTAGTTTAATATGACAAGTGTTTTTGCTCATATGCGATTGTATCAAAAAGCAAGCATATCCCTTTTGTTGCTTCTGCCATTCAGCCTAAGCTGGGGGCAACAGACCGTTTTGCAGGTGGTCACTAAGAAAGTAGAAAAATCCTTCTCCTACAAACTAGGTTACGAGGTAAATATCGAAGGAGAGAAGGCGGATGTTTCCATTCAAACTTGGGAAAAAAACGAAATCAAGGTTGAACTGGAATTAATCGCTAAACACAAAGATCAATCCGTGGCGTTGAAGGATATTGAAAATCTAAAGTACCTAGCAAAGCGGGTGAAGAATAAGGTCTATTTGCGTAATTACGTCTCAACCGAAGAGGGAGCCTCCAAGCCTGTGGCCGCCCTATCCGCTAGGTATCTCATCACTTTACCAGAGGATTGCCCCGTCTACCTCAAGAACCACTTCGGGGAGGCCAATATCAGTAATCTGACAAATAGCCTGCGGGTGAATAGTGAATTTAGTTCAATTGGCTTGGATAATATCCAAGGTACCGTAGATGTACAGAGCCGATTCGGAGATATTATTGGAGATCTAATTGATGGGCAGGTGCGCATCAACTCGAGGCGCTCTGATATACTACTTACAAATATTAGTGGCAGCTACGATATCACTTCTCATTATGGTGTGATACGAATCTTTGCCGAAGATGAACTGCTAAAACTGAATCTGGATGCTACTCATTCAGACGTTTACTTCATCAATCCTAATCCAGCTTTTTACAGTTATAACTTGGAAGCCAATCAGGGAGACATCAATGTACCCGACGATCTCAAACTAGCATTATTGGAAGATCAACCCACCCTCAAGCGATATCGATTCAAACCTCCTAGCCGAGAGTATTTTGCCACGATCACGCTAACGGTGACCCTTGGTAATATCCATTTGGAAAAAGCAGATAAAGTACCAAAGCCATAAATCACGCCTGAATGCTTAAGGACTGCGAAACCAAAAGGGGCCTATCCAACTTGAAGGATCAGCCCCTTTTTTATTTGCAACTTCTTACAAATCGAAATTTATTCGGCTACTCTTTTTCCCACCCCATTGTACGCTTAACGGCCTTTTGCCATCCACTGTACAGTTTACCACTGGCTTCAGCAGTCATAGTTGGGGTAAAGGACTTATCCAGAAGCCAATTTTGCGTCACTTCCGCTTCGGTCCAAAAACCAACTGCCAAGCCAGCCAAATAGGCAGCCCCCAGTGCAGTAGTTTCAATAATTTGCGGTCTTTCTACAGCAGTTCCTAGAATATCGGCTTGGAATTGCATCAAAAGGTTATTGGCAGATGCCCCTCCATCGACTTTCAGTGCCTTTAATTTTATACCAGAGTCCTTTTCCATGGCATCCAGGACATCCTTAGTTTGATAGGCGAGAGATTCTAGTGTAGCCCGGATGAGGTGTGCTTTGCTCGTACCTCTCGTCAAGCCAAAGATGGCCCCACGCGCATACATATCCCAATAGGGAGCTCCAAGTCCGGCGAAGGCAGGAACGACGTATACACCTTCCGTATCTGCCGTCTTCATGGCATAGTACTCTGAATCCGGAGATTCATCGATCAATTTAAGGCCATCTCGGAGCCATTGAATAGCAGCTCCAGCTATAAAAACACTACCTTCTAATGCATAATAGACTTTCCCATTAATTCCCCAAGCGATCGTCGTCAATAAGCCCGCCTTGGAAGTCACCGCCTCTTCACCTGTATTCATAAGCATAAAGCAGCCCGTGCCATAGGTATTTTTAGCCATGCCCTTTTCTCGACACACTTGCCCAAACAAGGCCGCTTGCTGATCTCCAGCGATTCCCGCAATCGGCAAAGATTCTCCCAGTAAATCTGGCAATGTCTCGCCATATACTTCACTGGATTGTTTTACCGTAGGCAAGACACTGGCCGGAACATCCAGCGCAGCTAGCATTTTCTCATCCCACTTCAATTCGTGAATATTAAAGAGCAAGGTTCTAGAGGCGTTCGTATAATCGGTTACGTGCACCGCTCCACCTGTCATTTTCCAAATGAGCCAGCTATCAATCGTACCAAATAACAGTTCCCCCTTTTCTGCCTTTTCCCTGGCACCTGGTACTTGGTCTAGTAGCCACTTGACTTTAGTACCTGAAAAATACGCGTCAATGACCAATCCTGTGTTTTGACGAACATAATCTTCGTAACCATCCGCCTTTAGTTGGTCACAAATATCAGCCGTTCGTCGATCCTGCCAAACAATGGCATTATGAATTGGTTTTCCAGTGTTCTTATCCCAAATTAAAGTGGTTTCTCTTTGATTGGTAATACCTATTGCCGCGATTTCACTGGGACTAACATTATTGTCGTCCAATACTTTCTTCATCACACCTAATTGCGTCGCCCAAATTTCTTCCGCATTATGTTCTACCCAACCAGGTCTAGGATAAATCTGTGTAAACTCTTGCTGTGCTACCCCACTAATATTTCCCTGTTTGTTGAACAAAATAGCGCGCGAACTAGTCGTACCTTGATCAATGGAAAGTATGTATTGTTTCATACGAATGTTTAAGTGTGTTGAAGAATTGCAGGTAATATACGGTGAGAAGTTTATTCCGAAAAATGAAAAACTTTTATTCTTTTGATCTTGTTAGTATCATTGTCTTTCAATTACCCGACAACAAGATTAGTACCAGGAAATTGGTCTATCAAATAGGATAAAATTCATTTGCGTCTTGGAAACACATACTAAAACCGCCACTGTGACAGTACAACGTATACCTTTTCCACAGGTAGAACAACTTAGTCAAAAAGACATTGCCTACGCTACCAAACATCCTAAGCTTCGTCCTTTCTACAAGTATGACAACAAAATTGCCACCTTTGATAAGGTCATGGCGGATAAAAGTAAGGATCCAATTAACCGCAGCGTGTTGGTGGAGGTATTAAAGCAGCAATATGAGAACCTGGAGGTTTCGACCGCTACCCAAGCCAACATTGATGCCTTGCTGGAGCCGACGACTTTTACGATCACCACTGCGCATCAGCCCAGTCTAGCCACGGGGCCACTCTATTATATTTATAAGATAGTATCGGCCATCCATCTGTGTCAACTACTTAATGAGCGTTACCCAGGCCATCGATTCGTTCCCACCTTTGTAACCGGCGGAGAAGATCACGACTTTGAGGAGGTGAATCATTTACACCTTTTCAACAAAGAAATTGTCTGGGAGAACGATGAAAAAGGGTCTGTCGGTATGATGAAGACAGCTAGTCTTACGGCTGTCTTAGAGGAGTTAAAGGGCATCTTAGGAGATCGTCCAACTGCCATAGAGATCTACCAAATCCTTGAAAAAGCATATACCTCACACGAGAAATATAGCATAGCTACGATAGACTTGGTAAACCAACTATTCGGCAGCTATGGTCTAGTTGTACTGGGAATGAATGATCCTAAACTGAAAAGAGCGTTTATTCCCATCATGAAGCAAGAGCTGTTGGAAAGACCCTCTCAAGGGTTTATTCATAAAGCCACGGCAGAACTGGAAAAAGCTGGCTTCTCCGAGCAGGCACACGCTAGAGAAATCAACCTCTTCTACCTCAGAGATCAAATACGGGAACGCATCGTGTTTGAAAATGACCAGTTTGAGGTCCTCAATACTGACTATCGATTTACGGAAACGGAATTACTCGCGGAACTAGAGCAGCATCCGGAACACTTCAGCCCTAATGTGGTGATGCGGCCACTTTATCAAGAGCTCATTCTACCCAACCTAGCCTATATTGGTGGTGGTGGAGAAATCGCCTATTGGTTGGAGCGTCAGGAGCAGTTTGCCCATTTTGGCCTTAACTTCCCCATGCTTATTCGAAGAAACTCAGTGCTTTGGCTCGACGCTGGCACGCAAAAGCGCATGAAAAAATTGGGCTTAGGAATCGAAGATCTATTCATTGAAACAGAAGCCCTGCTAAAGCGATTCATTAATCAAAATACCGAAAGCGAGCTCAGCCTTGCGGAAGAAAAGGCTCAACATCAGAAGTTGTTTGAAGCCATCAAATACAAAGCGCAGGAGATTGATCCCACCTTGGCTAAGACTGTTGCTGCTGAACAAGCCAAGCAACTTAATATACTTAACCAATTGGAGGGAAGATTAATGCGCGCTGAAAAGCAAAAACATGAGGTTGCGTTGAATCAAATCCGTTCCCTTAAAGAAAAGCTTTTCCCTAAGAATGGCCTCCAAGAAAGACATGACAACTTCTTGGCCTTTTACCTCCAGCATGGAAAAGGTTTTTTCGATACGCTTCTAGCGCATTTGAATCCTTTGGAAGAAGGGTTTGTGGTTATTAGCGCGTGATATGATCTTGGATGCCTAAGGTGTTGTTGTTCGTGAGCATCTAGCTGGTGCTAGACGGGCACGCAACAATGGCTGGGGAGGCTGGGGCTCCTCCTCCACCACGTCTCTACTTGGTACTACGTTGATGTTTTCACCAACGAAACTTCATCACCCCGCGCAGCCGTCCCTGTGCTGCCCGTTATTCCTTATTGCCTAGACCCCGGGTGAGTTGTTGGTGAGAATCTAGCTGGTGCTAGACGGGCACACAACAACGGCTGGGGAGACTGGGGCTCATCCTCCATCACGTTCCTGCTTGGTCCCACCTTGGTGTTTTCACCAACCAAATCCACCCTCACATAACCAACTCATAACCAATAAAATACAACTACACAGGTATTTGTTTTACAAATATTCACAAAATAAAATTGATTTGTTTTACAAATATTCATATAATTGCCCTGTATTTGTTTTACAAAAGCTGATATAATACATGGCCGATCGTTTAGGAAATTTGGAAGAAATGGTACTACTCATGGTAGTCCTGGTAAAAGAAGAGGCTTACGGTGTGCTAGTCCGTGAAGCTTACATGGAGCAGTACAAACAAGAGATTTCTCTAAGTGCGATCCATACGGTATTGCGTAGGTTAGAGGAAAAGGGATTTCTGGTATCAGAACTGGGTGGAGCTAGTGCCGAGCGTGGAGGGCGTAGAAAGCGATTGTACAGCGTCACTGCTTTTGGTTACAAGAAACTGACGGAATACCAAGAAGAACGCAATCGAATCTGGTCTTTGATCCCCAAACTAAAATTCTAGCAAGAACGATGAGCCAACCCTTGACTGACTTACCAAAGTGGGCTAATCGTTTCCTCGAATGGTATTGCCCAGCTGATCTACTGGAAGAAATCCAGGGAGATCTATACGAATCTTTTGAAATCAACCTAGCAGACCAAGGCCCAAAACGAGCGAAGCAACTTTTCGCTTGGGAAGTCTTGCGGTTCTTCAATTATTCAACTTTGAAGAATCACAAATTCTGGATTCTACAACAAATTCACCTGGCTATGATAACTAAACACCTCCAATTCATTTTTCGAAGACTTAAAAAGCAGAAACTCCATACATCTTTACATCTCCTGGGGCTCTCGATCGGACTGACCGTCTGCCTATTGATTGGACTATTCATTTTCCATGAGCTGAGTTATGATGGCTACCATTCCAATGCGAATCAAATCTATCGCGTAAATCAAGTATGGGAGGAGGAAGCTGAAATATCATTGGATTACAGCGCTCCCTATCCCCTCCCTATTGCCATAAGAGAAGAGCTACCAGATATACACCAAGTAGGCGTAGCGTACCCACAGTCTGAACGCGTAATCGAGATTGAAGGTGAAAAGCGATTTAAACAAGATCATATCCTTATGGCTGATGCAGGCCTGTTGGAAATTTTTGACTTCAAGATCATCAGAGGGAATGGCAAAGAAGCACTATCTACGCCCAATAAAGCCATCTTATCCCAAGCTACTGCAAAGAAGTTTTTTGGAGATGCTGACCCTCTTGGTAAGACCTTCTTATACCAGAATAAATACACTGTAGAGGTAGCGGGGATAATGAAAAATCCCCCGAGCAACACCCACCTACCAGCAAGCATGTTGCTTTCCTACTTTCCTCAGAGCAAATTCATTCTGGGGAATCTGGAGAACTGGTCGCTCACCTTCGGGGCAAGTACCTATATTGTTTTGCCAGAGGGCGTAGAACCTGCGGCCGTAGAAAGCTCCCTCAGAGCTATGTATGACACCCATGTAAACGATGAAGAAGAGGACCCAGAAGTGGCCTACGCAAAATTGCAAGCTTTAGAAAACATCCATCTGGAGCCTACCGTAGATGGCGGTTCAAAATGGGTAGATGCGATCAATCCTGTTTGGCTATGGTTCTTTAGTGGTATCAGTTTATTGGTACTCATTCTGGCTTGTATTAATTTCATTAATCTGTCCACAGCACAAGCCTTAACCCGAGCCAAGGAGGTAGGCGTACGTAAAGCCATTGGAGCCAATCGTACGCAATTAGTTACCCAGTTCCTCAGTGAAGCCTTCATACTGATTGTGGCTTCCAGTATGATTGCTTATATCCTAGCCTACAGCAGTGTTCCGTGGATTAATGACTTACTGGAAAAGAACATAGATGCTCGGCTCTTACTGCGTCCCGTCATTCTTTTTAGCTTCCTTGGCTTCTTACTAATCACGGGGTTCCTGACCGGCATATACCCTGCTTGGCTCATCTCAAGGTTCCAGCCGGCAGAATCGATTAAGTCTTCTTCAAGTTACAGTGACCGGCAATCCAATTTCCTAAGGAAGGCACTAGTAGTTGCCCAGTTTAGCATCTCAGGAGCCTTGCTAGTGGCTTTATTAATCATGTCCCAACAGATGAGCTTATTCCACAATAAGAATCTGGGCTTCGACAAAAAGAATATCATTACCATAGACATGCCAGATGTGGAAAAGAATGAGGTGTTCCAGCGAGGAATTCAACAGCTTCCTCAAGTTGAATCCATCAGTTTCGCCTTGGCTGCGCCAGCTGGAGATGATAGTTGGACAACCAACATGCATCTCACGGATCTCGATGCTCCTGACCGTCAGGATGTTCGAGTCATTTGGGCTGATGAGCAATATGATGATTTATACGGACTTGAACTATTGTCTGGTCGATTTACGACTAATCAAGACACGATCTATACCTCCCGTTCATTACCCAAAGAAGAGAGACGTCCAAAAGTTGTGGTGAATGAAAAGTTGATTAAGAGTATGCAGTTTGGTAGCCCGGAGGAGGCCTTAGGCAAACGCTTTGTGATTGGTATGAATGATTGGAAGGTAGAGATTGTGGGTGTGATGGCAGATTTCAATATTTCCTCCTTACACGAGGCTATAGAACCGCTACTCATTTCACCATTCGGAAACTACCAATGGCAAGCTAATATAAAACTCAAAGCGGGACAAGATATCCCTTCCACTTTGGCCTCCATCAACAGTGAATGGGAAGATATTTTCCCGAAATATGTCTACGGCTTCAACTTCTTGGATGAAACTATTGAGCGCTATTATGAAGGAGAAGGCCGACTTTATGGGCTATTTAAAATCTTTGCTTTTCTTGCGCTATTAATTTCCTGCCTCGGCTTATGGGGATTAGCCACTTTTGCCGCCGTGCAGCGCACCAAAGAAATTGGTATACGTAAGGTATTGGGAGCCAGTCTTAGTCAACTTATCGTATTGCTATCAAAAGATTTCATACGCTTAATTGGTATTTCCTTGGTGGTGGCTATTCCATTGGCCTGGTACGGCATGAATAAGTGGCTGCAGAATTTCGCCTATAGTATAGATATGAAGTGGTGGTTCTTTGCACTTTCTGCTATCATCGTCTTAAGTATCGCCTTATTCACTATTAGCTTCCAATCTATTAGAACAGCTAGATTAAACCCTATATCCTCCCTGAGGAATGAGTAATACGGATGAAGCTACTCAAGCTTTAGGCCCTTTTTTGAATTGCGCCGATCGATAATTCGTTGCTCATGCAAATTGTAATACCGATCGAATAGTTGATCCTGCTGTGCATTGAGTTCAGCAGGATCTTGCTCGTAGAGACCCGCCTGCTGACGTTGACGTAAAGCCTCATATAGAGATACGGCACAAGCCACAGAAATATTCAGGCTTTGTACCATACCCATTTGTGGGATTAAGAAGTTCCCGTCGGTATACGCCAGGGAGGCTTCCGATATTCCATCCTTTTCATTGCCAAACAACAAAGCTACAGAGGCGGTAAGGTCTAGATCATAAAGAGATTTTGCATCTTCAGCAAGATGCGTGGCAAAGATATGGTCATACTTCTCTCGGATCGCCGAAAAACAGGCCGCAGTATCCTCAAATAGATGTACTTGCACCCACTTTTTTGCTCCGGAAGCCGCGCTAGTGCCGACCTGCAGGGTCTCTTCAGTAAGTTGCTCTTCTGTATATAAAACGTAAATTTCACTAATCCCGACGGCATCACACGTTCTCATGACCGCCCCGATATTATGAGGATCGTGAACGTTTTCAAGTACAACGGTAAGGTTGAATTGTCGCTGAGCTACCACCCGGCGGAACTTCTCCTCCCGCTGGGGTGTCATTGGTCTTAATCTGCGCCCTTCTGCCAAATCAATCTCTTAATTAATTGGCCAATTGAAATTGGAAGTCCTCAAATTTGAGGATGTTAACGTATTTATTTTCGAATTGCTCTATCGTATCAAATAAATCTGCTCCAGAACGACTTGCAGGTGCAATTACACGTTCAAAGTTGAAGCGAGTGTGCATCATCTGCATGGGTTCCCGTTCTAAGGCTAGATGAAACTTGGTACCATACTTCTTCATCATTCGACTGAAATATAGCATCACATCATACCCTAAGTAAGCTTCATTGGTGGGTATGGATCCAAATTTATCGAAAAAGCGTTGCTTGAAGCTACGCACCTCACTAGATAGAGGATTGATATAAGAGCTACTGCTGATATGGACATTTAGCTTTTCGTAGTAATCAAACTCCAAGCGCTGAAAGCGCATCCATTGAGGCATACCATACACAATTACCTCATCTTCTGGCAGCTTAGAAGTGTCAATCTTCCGCAGTAGTGCATAGACAAAGGCCTCATCCCAATTGGGAACAATGAAGACCGTAGTATCCTGAATTTCAATGAAAGGTAAGACCTCCATATTAGCCAGATCTGCAGACTCATCACTAATGATAAATTCCTGCAAAGGTGGCGCATTGAAAAGTCCTGATCTGAGCTTGAACTCCTCTTGGAAATATTGTAGCCTTGCCCGTTCAGCAGGTACATCTTTGCTTACCAACACAATTTGATCCTGCCGGTAATTGGCCAAAGCGTGCTCAAGAATTGCCCCAGTATGGGTGCGAAGTGATGGATTTACCTGCACATATTCTGGTGTCTTGGAAACAATTCCAGCAGCAGCACTGTACGGAGATACCATTACCTTTTCGTTCTGCTTGGCCCAATCGGCTACCAAGTTGATATTATCACGTAGAAATGGTCCAATGATCAGATTGGAATTTCGCACCTCTTGATTGGATCGTAGTAACGAATTGACAGCATACGTACTAGCTTTTGAATCAAGCACAGACACGTTAAGGCTAATGTCTTCATCACGCAATTGATCCAGTGCCAGTTGAACACCACCATAGTAATTGATAGCTTTCAAAGCACTTTCATTGATTTCAGTGCTAAACTCATTGAAGCGATCCGTCAAAACGGGTAAGATCAAAGCTACATTATAAGTAGACAGGAATTCGGATCCTAAATCATCCACCCGAATTAAATCTGAAGCTCCCCCTCCTCCAGTATAAGCCTCATCTGAGGCGGTAATGGGAGGAAAAGAAGACGCAGGAACATCAGTCCAGCGTATCGTATCCATGTCTTGCAGCACCACATCTTTCACCTCAATGTAAGTCCCCGTCTCCGGATCATAGACTCTACGTCCTGAAATAGGGTCCAACTCTTCTTCCTCCTTATCTTTATCATCCGCCTTGGTTACGGGCTGAAAGAGTGCGCATGAACTCATAAAGAAGCACAGGCTCAAAATACCAAATAACATCTTAAGGCCTCTTCTTGGCATTGAGTCCGTGGTTGTAGCCGCTGCAAATGATCCCTCTTTTACACCTAAAAGATCAGACTCCTTACTCCCATTCGATGGTTGCAGGAGGTTTTGTACTGATATCATAAACCACACGATTGATTCCTTTAACATTGTTGATTATTTCACTAGAGACCGTTGCCAGAAAGTCATAAGGCAACTGACTCCATTCTGCCGTCATTCCATCCGAAGAATTCACGGCACGTAAAGCCACCGCTTGCTCGTAGGTTCGCTCATCGCCCATTACCCCAACGGATTGAACAGGGAGTAAAATGGTTCCCGCTTGCCAGACATCATCATACAAGCCGAATTTTTTCAGATTTGAGATATAGATGGCATCAGCCTCCTGTAGCAACTGCACTTTTTCAGCAGTAATATCACCTAAAATTCTAATCCCTAAACCAGGACCTGGAAAAGGATGTCTTCCCAAAATATCCTGGGTAATCTCTAGGGTCCTACCAACTTTTCGCACCTCGTCCTTGAACAGCATTCGTAGCGGTTCTACGATTTTCAGGTGTAATTTCTCTGGTAAGCCACCCACATTATGATGAGATTTAATGGTCACTGAAGGGCCGTGAACCGAAACCGATTCGATCACGTCTGGATAGATCGTCCCTTGTCCCAACCAAGTCACCTTAGGATACTGCTTAGCTGCCTCCTGAAAAACCTCTATAAACACGCGACCAATTATTTTCCTCTTTTTCTCAGGATCACTGACTCCTTGCAATTCTTGGTAAAACTGTTCCTTAGCATCTATCCCCACCACATTCAAGCCCATGCCTTGATAGGAAGCTAAGACCTCTTCGAATTCGCCCTTTCGCAACAAGCCGTTGTCCACAAAGAAACAGATCAACTGGTCTCCAATGGCTTTGCTGAGTAAAGTTGCAGCTACGGTGGAGTCTACTCCTCCGGACAAGCCCATCAACACATGCTCTTCCCCTACCTGTTCTTTTAAAGATGCTACCGTGTCTTCCACAAAGGAAGCCGGTGTCCACTCCCCTTTACACCCAGCAATGTCTCGTAAGAAATTGCGAAGGATCTTCGCACCATCTAGGCTGTGCGTTACTTCTGGATGGAATTGAAGGCAATACACAGGTGCATCAAATTTGCCATTACTGGACTTAAAAGCAGCGACATTAATACTTTCTGTTTTAGCCAGCAATTCAAAGCCCTCGGGCAATTGCATGATCGTATCCCCATGTGACATCCAAACCTGAGAATCTCCAGCCACTTCCCTAAATAAGGGATCAGATTGTTGGATATTACTTAAGTTCGCTTTCCCGTATTCTCTCTTTTGAGAACGTTCTACTTGCCCACCAAAATGATTGGCTATATACTGAGCGCCGTAACATACGGCGAGAATGGGTTTTTTACCGATAAACTGCTCTAATTCAGGATGTAACGCATTATCATCTTTCACAGAAAATGGACTACCTGATAAGATAATGGCTTTGACGCTGTCATCAAGGGAGGGCAGCTTATTGAAGGGCACAATTTCGCTGTAAATATTTAGTTCTCTGACTCGTCGGGCTATCAACTGCGTGTACTGCGAGCCAAAATCCAATATAGCAATTTTTTCATTCATCACGCAAATATAGCTTTCAAAGGAAAATATCCAGTTCTTACGTGAAGAATTTACTAGGGTTTCCGCAAATCTTTTACTGTGTCTCTATTTCCTTGAGGCGGTATATAATAAAGGAGCCATGGGTTCCAACGGTATCAGTGAGGTATGGGGCCATTCCTGGGCGGCTATGGATGCTGGTATCCAGACCTACTAGAAACTTTGCTCCTGCCCTAATATAAGGAGCTGGATTGTTAATCCCTCCATTTAGACAGTCGGTCCATCCAGGGTTATTGGCCATATATAAAGAGATGTTAGGACTAGGATCCGGTACAGAAATGATACGATCCTCACGATCAATCCCTAATTCCCTTAACCGTCCCTCCAGCGTATAAAAAGTCGAATCGATTTCACTGGCAGTAGGATTCATCCGTGTATGTTGCATCTTTCCGTTATAGGCAATTGTGTGTACCCCAACAGCCAAAAAGACTATCATAACACTAAGGAATAGCCAGGGCGTAGACTCGCTATGCTTCAAGATTTGCTCCAGTAAAAGCATCAAAAAGAATATCGGGAACACCAACATAGTAAGGAGATAGTAATCGTGGATCATAAAAGCCTTATACCACAATACACTGTAAGCGGCGCTACCTAGAAAAAGCAGGATACTAGGTATAAATAAGTCCGACCGCCATACTTTGGGCCATAACATCCCCAGCAATAATCCAGCGGTCAATACCCAATTCACCTTACTTGCTATCACGGGCGCCCAAATCGTTCTCATCACCTTCCAGGTATAGGATCTATCAACTTGGGACATGTCCCAGATGGGAAAAATGCCCAGTAGGCTCATATTATTACCATAGGCTTGATTGGTAGCTTTAGCGTACATTACCCAAGCTGTCAAGCAGGCCATGCCTACGGCCGTTCCCAGCCAAACACCCCAGCCGCCCCCTTTGGGCCAGTCCTCTTTACGCCAGTACTTTGCATGCAAAAGAGAAAGGAAGGCAGCAATCAGGTGAATCGCTTCGGAAGCTTTAATCAAAGCACCCAAAATCATAAAGAAGAACATCCAGATAATAGCGCTTACTCTCCCATCATACTGGAATCGAAAGTAGTAGTACCAACCAATGATCACCAGAGAAATGGCCGGAATATTGGGCAAGAAATTATTTCCGTAGAAGTAGTTAAGGGGTAGATTCAAGAAACAGAGCGCTGGTATCAAAGCTAGCAGGGAGTTCTCTATGAATCGTAGCGCTATTAAATACAAGGAAAAGGAAGCCAACACCAGTAGTAGTAAGTGTAGCGCTCGGCACCAGGCTTCTGAATATCCAAATACTTTCGCCAACTGCGCTGCTACATAGTACGTGATCGGGAATTCAGCCACCGCCACCCCGTCCCTACCGGTTTGGTTCATTAATTGGGGTTTCCCGAGGGTCCCTCCATTTTGATAATAATTCCGAAACTGAGAAGCACTATCGGACTGCCTCCAGGTATGGGTACCAAAAGGTTTGAGAAAGATGGTCCGTTGTGTATCGGTCACCAAAAAGCTCGCCAACACCATTAACACAAAGATTCCAATTCTTACAACTAGTACGTTCGAATTCATAGCTTTGCTAGAGGACTTTTATTTATCCGCCTAAAGCTAATCAGGAAATAGAGAGGAAAAAAGAAAAACTAAGACTATTTAAGTAGTGGTAGATAAGTCCTATTTAAGTTTAATAAATTTCTTATCAAAAGGATTTAAGGCTACACCTTTTACTTTAGCTTCTGCCTCTAGACGATAATCAGAACGCACAGACTGAATAGCCTTTGCTGCCCTTGCTAACCCACCATACAAAAAGTTCCGATCACCAAATTCATCCATTTCCGACTTAATCAATTTGAAAGGCAAGCTGAACGGTACTTCTACGATTTCTTCTGCGGGAACCTCTATGGTTTGTTTTAGGTTGATCTCACCCAACTCATATTCATCGATCAACTTCTCTTTGCCTCTTCCTCTGGTATATTTTTCAACTAGTGCGATACGTATGCTCGTCACGGTTTGAGCATTTAATGATTGAAACCGAAGACGTCCTTCAATCTTGCCAGTCCTTCGTCTGTGTTCAGGTGTAACAACTATTTCTAACTTGACACCTTCGATGCCTAACCACTTTTTGACTCTTCCTATCATGTGGAATGAATTTGGTACTATTTACAGTAGTGTAGATGCAAAATAGGTCGAAAAGGTGCTATATGGAAATAAAATCTATGAAAGATATACCGGGAGATATGAATAGAATGCTAAATGGGATGAATGACTAGTTTAGACCATTCGTTTATGCCAGCTCTGTCCCAGTGGTTTAACCCAACTGTTTTCAAACTTGCTTTTATTGTCTACCAGCGTATCAAAGACAAGCGTTTCATCATTGATTTCCCCAGCTTTGTATCTAGCAGCGAAGGTGGCCCGATCCGCTGTTTTGACCTGTTTACCTTCTAGGTAAGTAAAGGTCATTCTATCAAACAGATCTACACCAAATTCGGTCTGTAGGCCCTTCATGAAACGTACCGAACTATCAATGGAGCAACCACTCGCCCCAGCCTGACTTTCATCCACCATTAGCACCACAAATTGACGATGCAGGAGATCTCCAAAGGCTTTCAACTGGCGATTATGACTCACCCACTGTTGAGCAAATTGCTTTATATAAGTCTTTACCTGAGTTTCGTCTTCTGCTTTAAAAGGCTGGTTGCTTTGATAGATCCAAACTCGAGTGCTATCTGATAGCTGGTCAAGTGTTTCCATATCGGATAGTTTAACCGGATTAAAGAATGTATCCAATAGAACATAGAAGTCCTGGAGATAGTTGAATGCAAGCTACCACTTGTTGTTGTTAACGATCAATTCGGCCAGATCATACACCATCACGTCATCCTGCTTTTCCTTGGCTTTTACTCCATCGCCCATCATAGTCATGCAGAAGGGGCAATTGACGGCGATGATTTCGGCTTTGGTCTCTAATGCTTCCTCTGCTCGATCGATGTTAATCCGTTTATCTCCTGGCTCATCCTCCTTGAACATTTGGGCGCCCCCTGCACCACAGCATAAACCTTTGGTGCGGCAGCGTTTCATTTCCACCAGTTCATTATCAAGTCCTTCCAAGACTTTCCGAGGAGCCTCGTATACTCCGTTGACGCGTCCCATGTAGCAGGAGTCGTGGTAAGTGATTTTTTTACCTTCAAAAGCTCCGCCCTCGGTTAGTTTTAATCTGCCTTGATCAATCAGTTCTTGCAACAGTTGGGAGTGATGTACAACTTCATACTCTCCTCCCAAAGCAGGATATTCATTCTTTATGGTATTGAAGCAATGTGGGCAGGCCGTAACAATTTTTTTGACCTCATACATATTGAGCGTCATCACATTTTGCAAGGCGGTCATTTGGAAAACAAACTCATTCCCAGCTCGTCTGGCTGGATCTCCTGTACAACTCTCTTCAGACCCCAAGATGGCAAACTCGATCCCAACTTTATTCAAAATCTTACACAAGGCTACAGTAACTTTTTGGGCACGTGCATCAAAACTTCCTGCACAACCTACCCAAAAAAGAATTTCAGCTTGCTTTCCTTCCGCGGCCATTTCGGCCATCGTCTTTATCTTTAAATCACTCATCTTACTCAATTTAATCGATTCAAATAAAGCTTTAGGCTATTCCGCCATGGCGTCTTTAGCCCACTGGTCACGGTCCACAGGCATTGACCACACCGCGCCGCTATTCTCTATACTATTGAACATAGGCAGCCAATCAGATGGCCCCGCCGATTCCGTTAGGATCTCATATCTACGCAATTTCAAGATAGGTTCCAATGGGTTAATCAGTACCGGGCAAGCCTCTACGCATGCATTACAAGTGGTACAAGCGTGAATTTCTTCCCGGGTAATATAGTCGAAAAGGGATTTACCATCATCGTAATTGTCTTTCGACAAAGGCTTCTCCTTATCCTGGGCGAAATCAGCAGACTTTGAATCTAAATTCTTGCCAATTTCATCCGCTCGATCTCTAATATCCATTAAAATTTTTCGCGGAGATAGCTTCTTACCTGTTAGGTTAGCGGGGCAAACCGAAGTACAACGGCCGCACTCCGTACAACTGTAGGCGTCCATGATATTCTTCCAACTCAATCCCAATACATCATTCGCACCGAACTCAGGAAGCTCTTCATCCATAGGCATTTCTGCCGCATCGGTAGCTCCGTCAAAGCCCATCATACTTTTAACCTCATTCATAATGGAGTCCATATTCTCCATCTCTCCTCTAGAATTCTGTTTCGCGTAAAAAGTATTGGGAAAAGCCAAAATAATGTGCAAATGCTTCGACTTGGGGAGGTAATTAAGAAAAACAAAAACCATGCTAATATGCAGCCACCATCCAAATCGTTCAACCACTACCAAACTTGACTGATCCAAACCGCCAAACAAAGCAGGTCCTAACCAACTAGACACCGCCAAATTACCAGTGGAGGCATAATGCGCAGGATCCACCTGTTGCAAGACCATATCTGCGCCGTTCATACTGAAAATGCCAATTAGAAGAATGATTTCGAAGATCAAAATTAAGTTGGCGTCTAGAGTAGGCCAGCCAGTCATTTCTGACTTTACAAACCGCGGGATCTTCAGCAGATTTCTGCGGATCAAGAAAATTAACGTACCAATAAATGCTAGAACGGAGAGAATCTCAATGAAACTAATGATGAAGGTGTAAAAACCACCTAAACTTGGGGCAAAAAAGCGATGAACACCGAAGACACCATCAATAAAGATTTCGATCAATTCTATTTGTGTAATTACAAAGGCTGCGTAGATAAAGAAGTGTAAAACAGCAGGAATCATCCGCTTGAACATCTTCTTCTGCCCAAAGGCTACCAGCAAAACGTTTCTCCAACTTTGTGCCCTGTCCAGAGGTATCTCCTCATCCTGTCCCAACAAGATGTTTCTTCTAATTTTCATAAACTGATAACCGGCATAACCCAAAGCTGCGCCACTAACCAGTATGAAAAGGATCTGCTGTACCATTACAACTTCTATTTTATTTGATGTGATTTACCCACTTGCAGGAGCTAATTCTCAAGCCCCCTCACCTTTAGCGAATATTCGCTAAAAATAAGAAGGTAATCTTTTAATATCCAAGTTCCAGGTCGAAAATATCCCCTTTAGCCATTAATCTTTAATTTTTTTCTTGAAATTTGTAGCAAAACATATCACGACGCTGCAAATGAAGATTCTGAAACACCGGGAAATCAAGCAAAAGATTAAGCGATTAGCAATCCAAATACTGGAGCACAATTATGATGAGCAAGAGATCATTCTAGCTGGTATCAATAATAACGGAACTGCTTTTGCTGAGATTCTGAAGGAAGAACTGGAAGCCATCACCGAGATTCCTGTCAGATTAACTCGTATCAGACTTAACCCTGCAGCCCCGATTGAGCAAGAAGTCAGCCTAGCATTACCTAAAGAGGATTTGGTTGGTAGATCTGTTATCATTGTCGATGATGTGGCGAATACCGGGCGAACTATTTTCTACGCCTTCAAACCCATACTAAATATCCTACCAAAAAAGGTGGAAGTTGCAGTCTTAGTAGACCGAGAGCACAAGTCCTTTCCTATCAAAGTTGATTACCTAGGGCTTTCATTAGCCACTACCTTGAAAGAAAACATTGATGTTGACATCAGTAACTCAGAGGACTTCGCCGTTTTCCTGCGGTAGCTTCTTCAAGTCATCCAAGATGCGATCCATAGCTCCCATTGCTGCCTGATAACCCAGCTCCTCCAACTCTTTATACTTGTTGAATTGAAAAGTATGAAAGGCAACCGCCTGCTCCACTTCAATTAAATGGTCACAAAGGTGCTTTTGAGCTAGGGAGTTAGCATGTACAGATAGTTCAAAACAACGAATCCCAATACCAAACCAGCCATTCAGACTCTTGCTGTCCCACTCCACGGCCGGCATCACATCCACACCAATAACGTAATCTACCTCTTCCTTGATGGGTTCGACAGGTAGATTACAAAACACTCCTCCGTCCACATAAATCTCTCCTCCTATCTCTACGGGTTTGAATATTAGGGGAATACTTGAAGAAGCCATCACCACATCAAAAAGTGGACCTTCGCTTTTGAACTCCAGCTTCCCTTTATTCAAATTTGAAATCGCGATATAGGTTGGTTTTTGTAAGACTGCGAAATCGTCCTTGTCTATAACTTTGGCCAAGCGCTCCTTCAAATATTTCAGACTGGTCAAACCGGTATTGGGAATAACAATCTTAAAGGCCTTGAACAAACTACTTTCCGCTACGATGTCCAGCATCTGTTCAATGCTCAATCCGGCGGCATACCAGGTAGCTACGATGGCCCCGGCGCTGGTTCCACTGAGCACATCGGGTTCTATCCCATGTTCAGCCAAAGCTCTCAGTACACCAATATGGGCCACACCTCTAGCCCCACCTCCTGACAATGCTAACCCCACTTTTTTACCTTGGTACATAGGCCTCAACACTTTTATAAACGGACAATAGCCTGCTGGAGCGCGGCTCACAACAGGCTATTGATACTATTCACGATTTCTTTACTGCTTAACCAATTGAGATGTCCAGAATTTTCCTTCAGCAATAAACTGAAGCTGATAGATACCTCTGCTTAGTTGATCTAACTCAATAGTCGTATTCAAGCTAGGATCTTGGACGCGCAACACTTCTCTTCCTAGTGCATCCGTAACTCGGATAAGATCAAAGTTGTTCTCCATTCTGATCTGCACCAGATCCTTCGCTGGATTTGGAAAAACCTTAATTGCTCCAGCAAGAGCAGGATCGAAAGTTGAGCTAATGACCTCAAAATCCGCCAAATAACGGGGTTGGATTTGATAGCCTGCATCAAAGGGTGCGTTGCCGTCCGGGTCAAATTGACCACCGATTCCTGTTACGTTGAATGGCTCTGAAGGGATATCACTTTCACTTAGTCCTGTATCGGAATCAAGTCGCATGGTATAGGTATTGGTACCATCCGTAATCTCCGCATTTCCTCCTCCGGAATCTGATGAAAAAGATACCAAACTGACCCCTTCCAACTTAACCAACTGAGATTCTGTGCTCTCATCTAGAACCGTCACCACGGCTGGGTCAAATAAGGTATTTCCACTAGATACAAAAGTCAAGTCCGATGGTGAAATCTGGGTTAGTCCCCGAAACTGGCCAATCTCTCCTTTTACAATCACTTCATCCCCTTCTGTAACGGTATAGCCAAATTCTTCCGAACCGCTAAATAGGCCTATACCATCATTATTAGCATCAATGATGGTGAATTGAAGGCCACCACCGCCACGAATATCTACTCCATATACCACCCCTTGTATCTGACAAGTAATACCCAAGGAGTCTGGTCGACCATCTGCATTATTAGTAGTTACTACCCCAATATCATAGGCCGGGAAGTCAGGGTCTCCAGGATCAGTACAATCATTAGCCGCACCAGGTGAACCCAACAATTGGCCATCCCCCGCAAACACGCCAGTTGGCTTAATAGCAGCCTTCCAATTAGAAGCCATATTATTGTCGGCATTTACATCGCAAAGGATCAACGATCCTCCTCCGCCATCCGCATCCGAAGGCCAATCTCCGCCATCATCGTATTGCACCTCGTCCACTATATTTCCAAAACCATCGCGTAACTGAACCAGCTCACCTCCATTGTTCAAAGAACCATTGGACCACTGGAAAGCTGCCACCTCGAAGTTCCGTTCGAAAGCAGCTGAATCCGTTGCCACAATCAGATAATCGCCCGGCTGCATCATTACCGCTGGAAAGGTATATTCAATACCAGCCGTAAAGCTAAAACCAGCTAGATCTACTGCCGTGTTATCATTATTGAATAATTCTAAATATTCCAGTGAATCCGTACCAGGATTATTATACATTAATTCATTGATGACGATAGCAGGAATTTGTGCATCATTATCTCTGATCGAAATCGTCAAGTTCTTTCTCAGCGGGTTGATGGCTGCGCCCTCACTCGGGAAGTTCAAATCAATTTCAATTGTTTCTATGGCTTCTACATCCATATCATCTACAATGGTCACGGTAATCTCCGCCGTATCTGACTCGACGTCGGTAAACTCAATCATCGTATCATCTGGATAGGTGAAGTCCATATCCTCCGTTGCGGTAGAAGCTCCAAGTACCCTGCTAAATACACTAAAGGTGCCCGAACCACCTGCGTTTTCCAGAACGACCTGGAAGGTCACGGTACCTGCATTTTCCTCAATCTCAAAGTCATCCGTTAGTATGTAGAATAATGGTCCAGTTAGACATTGGGAGGTAGCCCCTGGGTTACCAAAGACGGTAAAGCCCCCTACATTGGCCGCAGTAGCGGTACTGGCAGCTTGCCAATTTGCAGGATCGTTGTTGTCCGTGTCGACATCGCAAAGTACCAAGGAAGCCCCTAAGCCATCAGCAGAGGAAGGCCAACCATTGCCATCATCATAGTCTACTGAATCCACCACCATTCCATCTGCATCTAACAACCTCAAGGTTTCGCCTCCATTACTCAGTGAACCACCAACCCATTGGAAAGCAGATTGAGCGAAGTTGTTTTCAAAGGCCACGGAATCAACAGCGACCAGAACATAGGAACCCGCATCCAAATTGAATCCGGGGAAGGTGTAGGTAACTCCATCTAACGAATAGTCTTTCAGATTAACATCTGTCGGTCCGTTATTGAATATCTCGATATATTCCAAAGAGTCTAGCCCACTTTCTGGAGGATTGTACATAATCTCCGTAATCACCAATTTCGGTGTAACCGTAACCGTCCCTAGCATATCAATAGCTCGGTGTGGATCACAATGGTAATTGTAAAAGCCTGGCTTATCAAATACAAAGGTGTACTCCCACGGAGAAGGAGCGGCATTTCCATTAATAAAACTTTCAGGGTTTGACGGATATTCATCTTGTGACCCGTTCACATTGTGAAAACCTTCGATGGATTTCCAAACAACAGTATCTCCTGCTTGAATCACTAAGTCTCTAGGGCTAAAAAAATTGTTCTGTACCGTGACCTCATGTGTCGTGGCCAGTAACAGGCTTGAAGAAATACAAAGAAAGAATAGAAGTAAGTGTTTTTTCATATGGCGATCTAGATTTGGCAGGCTATCGATACATAGAAATGTGGCTTTCCTATCTTTATTCCACAGCCCGCTGGTTGAAGTAAGTTGCAAATATAATCCAAAAACTAATCTGTTGCAGTCCTGGAAGAAATGCAATCAAATAAAGACACACCCTCATGACATAGTTCTTTGCCCGAATCAACTAGTTTTTTTTGGTAGAAAGATTTCGGCTATCATACACCTAGCGCTGCCGCCCCCATACTTTTCTATCTGCGTCAAAGAACTGTGAATAATAGCAGTATGTGCCAGAATTCGTTCCGTTTGTTGCATATCCAAAGAATGATAAGCAGCGGAAGACATGATCAGGAAATTTTCCCCTTCCCTATTTTTAACTTCTATCATATTACCGGCAAAAGCACTTACTTGGGCAAAGGATATCGCTATGATTTCCTTGTCTGACTCTCTTAATCGTTGTTCTACTAGGTTTCGTTCTGCTTCATCTGGCAGAGATTCCAAGCAGATGATCGCCAACTTTTCACCCACGGCCATCATTACATTGGTATGGTAAATATCTTGACCATTTTCATCCTGCGCAGTAAACAGGATAGGTTCGAAGTTCATACTTTCACAGAAGTCAGCAAACAATTCTGGATGCGTGCGCTCACTTCGGCAAGCATAAGCAATTTGATTTGTCCGATCAAGTATCATGCTACCGGTAGCCTCGAGAAACCTACCCCCTGACTCGTGATTTTCCAATTTGATCCATGTATCAATCTTAAACTTTTCACCAAGGGCCTCTATGATATCAGCTCTCCTTTCCAATCTACGATTAGGCGAATACATGGGATAGGTAACCACTAAGCCATCTTCATGAAAACTAACCCAATTATTGGGAAAGACCGCGTCTGTCTTAAAAGGGACTTCCGTATCCTCAATTACTAGGACATCGATTTGATAAGCGCGTAATTTTTCTACAAAGGCATCAAATTCCTCAATAGCTGCCTCAGAAATCTGTTGAACTGTTAAATCTCCTTCATTAGATTGAAAGGCATTGTTTTCTGCCGTTTCAGGATTAAAGCCAAAATGAGCCGGACGCACCATCATGATGGTGCTAGCCAACTGTTGAGCTACTTTCATAAGTCTAATTTGGTATAGGACATAAAAAAATGGGGAGTGCCGTACTGAAAGGAATACAATATCCAACGGTTTGGTTAGGCCTCCGCCAAAACTGCGGCAATGTAAAAAAATACTACGATTTGGACCTCAGGTTTAGCTTTTGGTCTCAAAAAATCTTCTGGCTGTATTTACGGATCTGTCAGCATGAGCGAAAGCCAGGTGATTTTTACTAGCTTAGCTTTCCCGAAATAATCATTGAGCTATGTATAAAAAACTATTGAAAACGCTTGCGTGCATCTGGCTTCTTTACAGTTGTCTACCCACTGCAAGCGCACAGTATTTTAGTCACCAACTTAACCTGCAAGATTCCACGCAAGTCCACATCCTTCGGACAAAGCGTGGCGACCGCTTCGTTGGTCAATTAAAAGACATCAGAAGTACCAACCTCTTCTTTCAACTAGGCAACGGTGATGAACTTACTTTTGCTTTTAATGAAGTGATCTCTATTATTACTTGGCGAGAAGAGAACTTAGACGGAAATAACAATTGGCAACGTCAATTTAGAGGGGATCTTTTGGGAAATAGAGAAAGCCGGAGTATCGGAGCAGAGAATCTCATCTATAGTTCTACCGCCTTTAACTACGAAGAAGGGGATGGCGAAGTTCGAAGTTTTGCCTTCATCGTTAATGTAGTGGATGTGGGGGTGGCGAAAGGCCTATCTGTTGGCGGAGGCCTGGCTTTGCCAGATATCGGAATTCTCAGACTTAAAGGAACTACGCCGCTAAACCAGTCTCTACATCTGGGAGCCGGGGTAAATATGATCTTTCCACTTACTGATTTGACAGGTATAGAGGGAGTGGCACATACTTATGCCATACTAACTGCTGGCAATCCAGACCGATTCTTCAACTTCACCCTTGGTGCTTTTGTAGCACTAGATTCCTTTAACGATGATATTTTTGTTGGATCTATAGGCGGAGGATATCGCGTATCTCGAGAATGGAGACTACACTTTGAGATGATCTTCGGCGCTGATGAAGGAGCCTTCATTCCAGCAGTTGGAGCAGTTTGGCAAAAGGGTAACTTTAAAATGGATTTAGGGCTCGCAGGTTTGCCAGATACCGATATAGAATCAACTTTAATTCCGATCTTAGCTCTTGGTTTCGTGTTCTAAATTATAGAAACAGTTTTCAATCTAAATTCAATGGACCTTACACATGGCTAAAAAGAATAAGAAAAAGCGAATTGGCGTAGTCTTCTCTACCGATCCAGATTATGACTACAGTTTTAATGAACAAGAAGAAAGTGAAGCACCTCGGGCCAATCAACAGCGTTTGCGGGTCAGCCTAGATCGCAAAAAGCGAAAGGGCAAAGAGGTTACTCTAGTTACGGGCTTTATTGGGCCAGAAGCTGACCTCAAGGATCTCGGCAAAGCTTTAAAAAGCAAATGTGGTGTCGGAGGCAGTGTCAAGGATGGGGAGATCCTGTTGCAGGGAGATCACCGAAATAAGGTTGTCGACTACCTTAAGGAGCAAGGATATAACCAAACGAAGAAATCAGGAGGCTAATTCATGGCTTGTTTGGCTTTCCAAGCTTGTACCATCATCATTACTCGGCTGTAGTTCAACATGCCCTCCTTGATACCTTGGGCTTTTAAGTAGGCATCGTAAGCCGCATATCGGGCTTTTGGCATGAAGTCGGGATAGGCACGCAGGTTCTCATTGATGGCATTCAAATCGGCTTGCATCCCCACTGGCAAAGTTTCTCGGAATGCTTGGTAGGCTTCTCTTTCGTAGCGCAGATAACTAGTTGCTAAGGTTCGCCAGTAGGCAAGCCTTCCCATGTAGGCTATCACCGGATCTTTAGAGGAAGCGCAAGCTACATAAGCCAAAAAATTGCAAGTCCCTTCATCTCCAAAACCATAGGCATGTCCCATTTCATGAGTCATCACGTATGGCCATTGTAGGGGATGTAGTCCGGCATCTACTTGCCCTTGCCCCGTAAAGGGGAAATACAAACCTGAGGAACTAAAGTGCATGAAGATTCCCTTGGGATAGATCTTGTAAGCCCTGGCCTTGCCAAAAGAGGGAAAGTCATTTTCCTTTAGCCATGACTTTAGCAGTTGACGTAGGCGGCGTTCCAAACGTGGTGGATGGTTGGTTTGATCCAATGCCTCCTCCCCTGCCCCAGGGATGCTAGCCCGCAACGCGATCAACTCCTGCGTCTCCGCCTGTAGTGCTTCCCAGATCTGGTTCTTATCCAAAGGTTTAGGACTAATCCCTAATTGATCCTCCATGGAAACTTTTCCGTAATTATATCCCCACACCAAAAGGAAGGCAAAAATCAATCCTGACAAAAAAGCAACAAAAGTAACTGCACCATACCAGATCCTAAGCGGCCACTTGGGAGTGGATTTCCCAATCTTAATGATGGTTTTCACCAACCAAATAATCACCAGAGGCACAAAGAGGTACAGCATAGGAAAGGGTAGCCAGCCGAACAGCAGATCGTATAACCCTCTCATGAAAATAAAAATACCTCGACTATAGATGCGCTCTATCCACTCTGGCTGAAAGGATCCCAGCCAACGGAGAACTAGACTCAATACACCGATTCCAATCCAGATGAGTTTGCTTTTCAGCTGCATACAAGCTTTGAAGTAGTCTTGATCACGAACAAAAAGTTTGAATCAGTTCCTGATCCAAGCAGTTAAGAAATGATTTGCAATGTAACTATTTTACTTTTTTACCGTCAAAAGAATGTCTCTGATTCGACAGCTTCATTACAAGTTTATCTCTATATTTGCAACCAACAATGGTAAAAAGCTGTTCAAAAAGAAGCATTTATTAAGTAACGTTCTAAAACTACAGGAAATGGCATTCGAATTCACCGATAAAAATTTCGACGCAGAGTCTGCAGAAGGAGTAGCCGTAGTTGATTTCTGGGCTGAGTGGTGCGGGCCATGCCGAATGATTGGTCCCATCATTGAAGAACTTGCCTCTGACTACGAAGATAAAGCCATCATTGGTAAAGTAAATGTGGATGATAACCCTGAGATTTCAATGAAATTTGGCATCCGCAGCATTCCAACAATTTTGATCCTCAAAGATGGTGAAGTAGTTGACAAGCAGGTGGGAGTAACTACTAAGAACAAACTAGCCGAAAAGATTGACAAGGCACTAATGCAAGTGGCTTAATCTATCTTTTCTAGCAGAAAAATATAGACAGTTTAAGTCCTTACTTCGTATATTTCGGAGTAAGGACTTATTTTTAGCAGAAAGACAGCTAAAACTGCACTTCTTTTGCTGATTTAAACGTACCAAACCCGTTACTGTATATGAATTTATTGGATAGCCTTGAGGTAAGAGATTTGGGGAATTTGGAATTACTTGCCAAGCAGGTTGTGGAAGGATTCATCATTGGCCTGCATAAGAGTCCGTTCCATGGTTTCTCCGTAGAATTTGCGGAACATCGGCTTTATAATCAAGGAGAGTCCACCAGAAATATCGACTGGAAGGTTTATGCTCGCACCGATAAAATGTTTACCAAGCGTTTTGAGGAGGAAACCAATCTAAGGTGTCAGATTATTGTGGATGCCTCTTCCTCCATGTACTTCCCAGAAGGTAAACAAGATGATCCATCTTACATTAACAAGCTGAGGTTTTCCGCACTAGCCAGTGCCGCTCTGATGAATCTTTTACAGAAGCAACGGGATGCCTTTGGTTTAAGTGTATTTGACGAACAGCTACGAGAGCATACTAGGGCCAAATCCAGCACTAAACATTACCGATTACTGCTCACCTACCTAGACCGCCTCATTAAAACACCGGAGCACAATAAAACGACCGCGGCAGCAAAAGCTTTACATCAGATCGCCGATAGCATTCACAAAAGATCAATGGTCATCATCTTTAGTGATATGTTTGAGCAATCGGAAAATACTGAAAAGCTTTTCTCGGCGCTACAGCACCTGAAGCACAACAAGCACGAAGTTGTTCTTTTTCACGTGGTAGATAAGTCTAAGGAGATAGATTTTGATTTCAAAAATCGCCCTTACCTATTTGTAGATATGGAAACAGGTGAACGGGTACGGCTCCAACCCAACCAGGTCAAGGAGACTTATCAGAAGCAGATCCAAGATTTCACAAACCAATTAAAGTTGAGATGTCTACAGTATCAAATCGACTTCGTAGAAGCCGATATTAATAAAGGCTTTAGGCAGATTCTTCAGGCGTATCTTGTGAAGCGCTCCAAAATGCGAACTTAATTCAAAAGTGCTACCGTATAAAAGACCTAATATGATCAAACTCAAAGACTATTCAACAAAACCACCAGAAAACCTTAGCAAGAAAGAAACTCGCGAACTTACCAAAGACTTAGTTGATCGACTGGGCGAACTTCATGCCCTACTGATTGCAGAGCAAAAGCATTCGGTCTTAGTAATTTTCCAAGGTATGGATGGAAGTGGAAAAGATGGCGCTGTACGAACCGTCTTTCGAGCGTGCAACCCGAGCGGCCTTGGCGTGTATTCCTTCAAGAAGCCAACGGATGAGGAATTCGCACACGATTTCCTTTGGCGCGTACATAAGCAAGCACCCGCCAAAGGCCAGATCAAAATTTTCAATAGATCACATTATGAGGATGTCCTCATCCAACGTGTCCACGGATGGATTGATGAGGAACGAGTCGACAATAGATACGAAGCGATCAATGCCTTTGAGAAGCTGTTGACTTTTGATAATAACACCATTATTTTCAAATTCTATCTGCATATTTCTCACGATCAGCAAGAACTGGAGCTTACGGAAAGACTAGAAGAATTCGATAAGCATTGGAAACACAATCCAAGTGACTGGCAAGAAAGGGAACATTGGGACGAATATATGCGTTGTTATGAAGACATGCTAAATCGTAGCGAGATCCCCTGGGTGATCACGCCCGTAGATAGTAGATGGTATCGAGATTATATTGTCGCAAAAACCATGGTGGAACGGCTTGAAAAACTTAATATGCAGTATCCACCTTTAAAGGAAGATTAAAGTTCTGAATGGATAAAGTTAGAATCGATAAGTGGCTTTGGAGCGTCCGGATTTTTAAGTCAAGGACTATGGCCACAGATGCTTGCAAATCGGGTAAAGTAAAGATAAAGGGAGTCAATGTAAAACCCTCCTATCTGCTCGAGCGGGAAGAATTAGTGGAAGTACGCAAAAATGGCTTCGATCTGCAGTTCAAAGTAGTCGACTTGATCCAGAAAAGGGTATCCGCACCACTGGCCCAACAATGTTATGAGGATCTGACGCCCGCCGAAGAACTCAATAAATACCAAGACTGGTTCGTAGGGAAAGCCGGGGCGGAGAAACGTGAAAAAGGCGCTGGTCGTCCTACCAAAAAGGAGCGAAGAACCATTGATGAGTTCAAAATTCTCAGGGACCAGGAAGGCAGCGAGTTAGAAGAGTAGAAGTCGGAAGCTGATGGTGAATCTTGTATCAGTAGGTACCTGGAGGTTCATCAAGGTAGAAATAACTTCGGCGGTTCGGATAGGTACCCAATAAAAAACCCGATGACCAGTTAGGTCATCGGGTTTTTTATTTATCTAAACTGCTTACGCAATTTTATTCATTGAAGTAGGAAGCGTCATTTTTACCTCCACCTTGTACTTTCTCCAAACGAGTTTTGAACTCATTGGAAGTAGGCAGGTCATCCTTACGAGCAAAGATCTCTTTCAAGGCGATCAATGTATTTGCATCATTTGGATTCAACTTCTCGGCTTTCTTGAAGAAAGGAAGTGCTTCATCAAACTGGCTAAAAACCTTCTGCTTCATCGCTTCGTACTTCTTCAAACCATCCTTAGAATAGTCTCCTTCGAGTTCTACCAACTGTTTTGTCATAGCAGCAGCTTTGTTGTAATACAGCGCACCGATACTGTAGATGGCATCAAAGTAAGTAGGATTCTTGGCTAAAGCCTGGTTGTAACGCTCAAGTGCTTTATTGAAGTACTCTTCTGACTTAGCTGCATTCCCAGCCTCAGCCTCTCTTTGGTATAGGTTATCAAATACATTACCCAAAGTAGCGTAAAGAGACATATTCTCCGGCTCCTTCTCGATAGCTGATTCCAACTTAGTGATCAGTACATCAAGCTTGTTCAACTTCAAGAAGTGATTGATTTCAGCGAACAAAAGTGATACATCATCAGGATACTTCTTACGACCAGCCTCTAAGTACTGATAAGCATCAGCCTCACTCGTTTTTTCTGATTCAATTTTGTACAAGGCTTCATAGATCGCAGGCTTATCATAATTGGCTTTGTATAGCTCTTGGAAAAGCTTGCTGGCTTCACCCGCTTTATTCGCATTAAGTGCAGCTAAACCGGTGATGTACTTCTGCTCATCCAATTGACCAGGAGATGCGTCTAGGGCACTTTCACCCCCATTAGCCTTAAGCATGTCATGAGCAGTCAGCACCGCATTGAAGTTTTCATAAGCTTCAGCATACTTTTGCTCATCGTAAGCATAGATACCCATATTAGACAAAGTACCTTGAGCCATGGCTAATCCTTTCAACGCATCTTTCTTCTCGTACTTCTTCTCAGCCATCCCGAAAGCCTTTTCAAAAGCTTTAAAGGAGTTGTAAGCTGGTCTATCTACAGCAGGTAGTTCGTTCACATCTCCAATCCCTAAGGTCTTGATATTTGTGATCTGAGTGGCGATTACTCCGTAGATCTCTCCCTTCTTCAACCAAGTCTTAATCGCTCCACCCGTTTCGGCATCAGCTTCTGCTACTTGGATTTGGTCCAAAGCTTCCTGTAGCTTTTCTTTATTCGTTTGATCTAGATTGAATGCCGCGATTGCCTGAGAGGCTTTCTTAAGGGCTTTTTTACCAGCCTGTGCTTGTACACTACCAAGAACTAGTAGAAGTGATAGACAGGATAAGAAAATCTTTTTCATCATATTCAGATTTGATATTTTGTTTAAAAACCATTGTTTTGACGAACAAACTAGGTACGAAGGTACTTATTTAGTGTTAAATTCGATTGCCCGTCTGTTAAATTTTGTTAATCCTCTGACTCATTTTCACCTTCAGGACTTGCCCCTGAATCCGTGCCTTCTCCCTCTTCAGGTTCAATAACATCCTCATCTTCAGCTGCTGGTACAATGGTAATATCAGCAATATCATCTCCCTCATCCAAGCGGATAACGCGGACCCCCTGCGTGGCTCTACCCATAATTCGGATATCCTTAACAGGCATTCTAATTACAATTCCTGAAATATTAGTGATCATGATGTCCTCATCCTCTCGTACCGCCTTGATCGCCACAACATGCCCTGTCTTAGCGGTAACTTGCATGGTCTTAACCCCTTTTCCTCCACGGTTAGTTAGACGATAGTCATTGAAATCGGATCGCTTACCATTCCCTTTTTCAGAAACTACCAGAATAGTAACTTCTGAATCCGTAGGATCAATACAGATCATTCCTACTACTCTATCATCTCCAGGCAACAGCGAAATACCTCTCACTCCAGCCGCACTTCTTCCCATGGCCCTAACTGCCGATTCATTAAAGCGAATAGCATTCCCCATTCTAGATGCAATGAACACCTCACTTTCCCCATTCGTCAATTTGGCCTCCAATAACTGATCGCCTTCATTAATCGTTAAGGCATTAATACCTCCAGCACGTGGGCGAGAGAAGGCTTCCACCAGCGTCTTCTTAATCACACCTTTTTTGGTGCAGAACATAATATAATGCTGGTTAATGAAGTCTTCATCTTTCAGATCCTTCACAATGATATAAGCTCGGACCCGATCTTTCGGAGGAATCGCCAAGATATTCTGGATGACTCTACCGCTGGAATTTTTTCCTGCTTCTGGAATCTCATATATCCTCAACCAGTGACACTTACCTTGCTCTGTGAACAACAGTAAATAGTTGTGATTGGTGGCAGAGAAAATATGTTCAACGAAATCTTCATCTCGCGTCTTACTTCCCCGGGATCCTCGTCCTCCACGGCTTTGCGTACGGTATTCTGAAGTTGGTGTACGTTTAATGTACCCCAAGTGAGTAATCGTTACTATTACCTCTTCATCCTTAATCAAATCTTCCATGCTGATGTCACCACCCGCTAGGTTGATATCCGTACGACGTTCGTCTCCGTATTTTTCCTTGACAAAGGCAAGTTCTTCCTTAATGATCTCTCTCTGCAACGCTTCACTTTCCAAGATGGCCTTCAGGTGGGCGATGCGTTCTTGGATTTCGTCGTACTCGGCTTTCACTTTGTCACGCTCCAGTCCAGTCAACTTCTGCAATCGCATATCCAAAATAGCCTTGGCCTGCGCCTCAGATAAGACATTACCTTCAAGCACTTGTAACTCGTCCGTTTGGGCCTCTTCAATTAAAGTCCCAAACTTTTTCCAAAAGGCATCTTTGTCCTTGATAAATCCTCCTTTCATCAGGCCTTCACGCGCCTCTTCTGGCGTCTTAGAAGCTCGTATCAAAGTGATCACATGATCAATGTAATCCAATGCGACCAATAAACCGACCAAGATATGAGCCCGGCCCAGTGCCTTGCGGAGGTCAAATTGGGTACGTCTCACGATCACCTCTAAGCGGAACTTGATGAATTCCTCAATCATGTCCTTGAGGTTCAAGAGCATTGGCCGACCGTTGACCAAGGCAACATTGTTTACCCCATAAGAAGATTGTAGAGGTGTATACTTGTAGAGCTGGCTAAGAATAACACTAGCCATAGCATCTCGACGCACCTCCACAACGATTCGTAGACCATTTCGGTCGGATTCGTCACGCAGGTCCGTGATCCCTTCAATTCTTTTATCATTCACCAATTCAGCCATCTTGGCAACTAAATTGGCTTTATTAACTTGATAGGGTATCTCCGTTATAATGATGGTCTCTCTCCCGTTGCTTTCTGTCTCAATATCCGCCTTACCTCTCAAAACAACGCGACCTCTTCCCGTATGGAAAGCATCCCGGACACCTCCGTAACCATAGATGGTTCCTCCGGTAGGAAAATCCGGCGCCTTAATGTATTCCATCAATTCATCCACGGTGATTTCTGGCTTATCTACAGCAGCAGAGATTCCATTGATCACTTCGGTGAGATTGTGCGGAAGCATGTTGGTGGCCATACCTACAGCGATACCCGATGCACCATTAATCAATAAGTTGGGCACGCGGGTAGGTAAAACCGTTGGTTCTTCCAGGGAATCATCAAAGTTTAAGGCAAAATCAACTGTGTCCTTATTGATATCAGCCAAAATCTCATCACTAATTCTCCGCAGGCGGGCCTCGGTATATCTCATGGCTGCTGGACTATCACCGTCCATAGAACCAAAGTTTCCTTGCCCATCAACTAAGGGATAACGTAAAGACCATTCTTGAGCCATCCGGACCATCGTATCGTATACCGAAGAGTCACCGTGTGGGTGATATTTCCCCAGGACCTCTCCGACAATACGCGCCGACTTTTTAGGAGCTTTCCCAAAAGTCAAGCCCAATTCTGACATCCCATACAACACACGACGATGAACAGGCTTCAGACCATCTCTCACATCAGGCAAGGCCCGAGAGACGATGACCGACATAGAATAATCTATGTAAGCCGTCTTCATCTGATCCTCGATGTTAACGGGAATAATTCTTTGATTTGAAGACATCTAAATCTTTTGATCGATTAAATAATTTCTAGGAAAAGCAGGCAAGAGAATTTTCTTTTTGTCGCTCTACTGTAACCTCGCAAAGATACAAAATATCTATCATCAAGGTGATTATAAAACACTAATAATCTGCTTAAACTTAAAAAAACCTACCCCTTCAGAAAGCCCCCATCCAGCTGCCAATAATCACAGTAAAACTAGGCAATGTGCGGCGTTTCAAATCCGCCCTCACTGGAGAGGTCAAGCAGGCAAAAGAAACGACATTAACTGCTATTTATCAGTATTATATACATACCCAAATCACATCATATTTCCTAGGTATGCAAATGATTCTTATGATCTATGGGCTTAAGCAACTGATCTTCCTTACCTTTGTGCCCTTGGCTGTGTTTTTCTGAAGCTGAGTAATAGTTAAAAAAGAAACTTGATAAGGCATCTTTCAATGAAACTAAATCTGGAAATAAAGGTGGCAAGTAAGCCCGAATGGGTCGAAACCGTATTAAATGATTTTGATACCTTTTTACAAGATCACGCCGACTGCGAACGCAAAGCTTCTGCAGCAGCCCTAAGTCTGGTTGCTAAATATCCAGATCGAACGGCGATCATTCCAGAACTCATTGACACCGCCTTAGAGGAGCTAGAGCATTTTCAGGAGGTCTATGCACTCATGGAGAAAAGAGGTGTTCGCCTTCTCCCCTCCATGCCAGAAGACCCTTACATCAAAAGTCTTATAAAGCGGATGCATTCTGGCATCGAAGAACGACTCTTGGATCGGCTTTTAATTGGATCAGTTTTCGAAACGAGAGGAGCAGAACGTTTCCGATTGATTGAGGAGGGACTAAGTGATCCGGACCTCAAGCGGTTTTATAAAATGCTATGGACTTCGGAGGCAAAGCACGGGCATATTTACGTCAAAATGGCTTTGGAATACTTTCCAGAAGAAAAAGTTTACAATAGATTAGCTTGGTGGATGGAGCAAGAAGGCGAAATCATTGACCAACTCCCTATACGCGCAGCCTTGCATTAAACTTCCTCCCCTCATTTGAGCAGATTGTGTACGGATAGGTGCAGATTATAAATTTTATTAATAAAATACGTTTTTTCTTTAATTTATTCCTATCTTGCTGCCAGTAATTTATAAATCCTTCTAGTCTTTTGAGGTAGGTGTTCTTTCACCTAATATCTTATACCATCCAAGATTGTTTCCCCTCCACTAAGAATCAGCTGAACTCAGCTGTTCTTTCCCCTAATTTGAAACATTAACCTCCAGTACCCCGTATTGAATTGTTGTTGAAATTCCGCAGCGTTAAAGACATTTTCCCCTTACCCAGACAACACTAAAAACTACTTTGACGTCAAGCTTATGTCTAAAAGAATGCTAGAGCCCTGGTTGTTCGTCAATATTTGTCAATACCAGATGTGTCGATAGTCATTTTTAATAACTAGGTCAGTTTAGTCTTAAAAACAAACACTGCAAAACATGGATCAGGCCGGACAAGGGCGTTTGTCCAGTGCTGGTAAGCGGAATCAAAATGTGCTCGCTGAAGGAGTTGAAAAACTCTCTCAGGTTTCTGCTTCTCAGGCAATACTTCGCTCTGAACTCTCATTTAAAACTCATGCACTGCTACCAGGGAATCATCCTTTTCCTGGAAGGACAGCAGTTGCCACCTCTAGCGGGGCCGTGCAGACGGATAATTTTCCCTGCTCGGAGACCGAAAGGGAGTTCCTACTCAACAAAATCTCCATCCTGGAGAACGAATTAAAGGAAGCCCAACAGGAAAATTCCTCCAATAAGAATTATTTAGCTAACCTTAGTCACGAGATTCGTAATAGTGTCAACACCATTGTTGGCATGACCAGTCTCTTACAGGATGAGGTTACCACACGTAAGCCACAAAAATATCTAGGCCATCTCAAGCAAGCCAGTGACCTGCTCCTTGCGATGATGACCAATGCCCTAGAGTTAGGGAAGATGGACCGAGGACAGATCGAGCCTTCTTTAGCTAACTTCGACTTAACTGCCTTACTAAACTCCCTTGCTAAAACCACTGAATTTCGCCTATGGGAAAAACCTGTACACTTTAAATACTACCTTTCTCCTGAACTTCCTACCAACCTTCTGGGTGACAAAGTTCTACTCTATCAGATTTTGCTCAATCTTCTTGGTAATGCCATTAAATTTACCGAAAAAGGGCAAATCAGCTTCTCCATTGAGCCCATTGCTGTCAAATCAAATATTTGCTGGATTTCCTTCAACATTTCGGATACCGGAATTGGGTTTTCCTCCAAAGTTAAAGGGCAGATTTTTAAGCGATTTAAGCAGAGTGGTCAAGCTAAATATCGCCAACAGGGTGCTGGCCTAGGATTAGCCATTTCAAAAAATATCTTGGATCTACTAGGCGGTAATATTGAAGTGGAAAGTGAACTTGGAAAGGGATCTAGTTTTACGGTACAGCTTCCATTTAAGTTAAACCAAAAAAGCAAGAAGGAGAAAGAGTCAATAATCGACTTTGCCCCGGTAGCACCTGTGGGCTTAAGAAGAATATTAGTGGTGGAAGACAACCCTCTAAATCAAGCCTATCTGCAAGCCGTGCTAGAAAAGATGGGCTATGAGGTTACCTGTGTAGATACGGGGGTTAAAGCTACCGAAAAGCTGGATCAAGAATCCTTTGATATGGCTTTTATCGACTTGAGGATTCCCTTAAAAAATGGATTTGAGACCTGTATTCATCTTCGGAATTCAGCTTCTATTACTAACCGGACTATTCCCGTGATCGCCACTAGTGGTTCAACCTCACAGGCTGATCGGGAAAAAGCTCAGGCAGTAGGGATGGATGATTATCTAACTAAGCCATTTAGTCCACAAGATATTTTTACTGTTTTGCAAAAGCACGAAAGTAGGTTTGCAGCTAAATATACACCTGCTGCGTATCAGTTCTCGCCTATGTTCGATGAATTGCGTTTGAAGGAGTTGTACATGGGCAATTACGAGCAGGTCAATCTGATGTTCGATATTTTTCTTAAGAATACGCCCAACAGTTTTGCGCAGATAGAAAACCAATGGGAAACGGGTGATTGGATGTCATTGAATGACTCGGTTCACAAAATCAAGCCCACCTTTACTATGGTAGGGCTCAATTATGTAAGTAATCTTGCCAAGCAGCTAGAAGATCAGAGTCAACAGACCCTTAAAGGTTCTAGTATGAAGGAGAGCTTCAAGCGTTTTAAGGCTGCCGTTTTGGAAAGCCTTCACTTGGTTGCATCAGAAAAAAAGAAACTGGAAGAATTTCAATTCATAAATCCCTAAGATTAAATGCGTTGCTTAATCGTTGATGATGAAGAGATGTCCCGAGTTCACATTAGGGGGATCTGTCAGAATATACCCGATATTGAAATCGTAGGCATATTCGATAATGCTTTGGCGGCTAACGCTTACCTTTCTCAGCACCCCGTGGACTTGATCTTTCTGGACATAGAAATGCCAGATTGCTCAGGCATTGAGTTTGTAAAAAACATGGAACAAGTTCCAGGAATCATCTTCACTACAGCGAAGGAAAACTATGCCATCAAGGCATTTGATCTCATTGATCATGTAGTGGATTATATTGTAAAACCAGTAGCCAGCATGCGCTTACTACGTGCCATCAAGCGCTTTAGAGCGCAAAGAGATGAGCAAAGCGTGGCTACACCGGTCCCTAGCTCGACTATCGCTTCCTACCTCAGTGACAATTTCATCTTCGTAAAGTCCGAAAAGCGCTTAGTAAAAATCAATCTCGAAGATCTTTTGTATGTGGAGACAACCGGTGACTACTCCATATTCAAATTGCAAAATGGCCAGCAATTTGTCGTCCAATCTTCCTTAAAGAACATCGGAAACAAGATCCAACATCCCAACTTCATTAAGGTGCACCGCTCTTATATCGTCAACTTGAATAAGATTGTAGATATCGAAGAAAATACTTTGGTGATTGATCGGAAGGTCATCCCCATTAGTAGAGCGCACAGAGCAGGCTTATTGGAGCGCATTATGCCGATTTGATAGCCTTTTGCGGCGGTATGAAGCTCCACTATTGACCTGGTCAAACCTGACTAGCCCGTTTGGCTTTTTCCCAATTCACACTTTGTTTCTTTCTGATATACCGCAAGAAGCCCGCGTATACGGAATAGTTCATGATACAAAAATACAGGGGTACGAAAAAGCCCTTAATACTAATCTTCCGGTCCTGCATCGTATAGCCCAAGAAAGCTTGCAAGTAGAAACCGATCTGGAGTAGTAAAAGGATTTTATACATCCAACTATCCGTGAAATAGGCTAGGTAAAGGTTGCTCGACAGGACGATCGGAAGGCAAAGTGGTGCCAAAGTCCAACGCAAAACGCGGTGGGAAATGTACTGAAAAGATAGTCGACCAAATTGAAATATATTAAGTAAGGGCAACAAACGAGACATTGCCTGGAATCCTCCTGCACAGATTCTGACCTTACGCTTCAATTCCTCTTGTAGATCTGCTGAAGGCTCTTCCTCGGCATAGGCTTCTGGTTCATAAGCTACACGATAACCTGCTTGAGCAATCTTTAAGGTTTGTTCAAAATCATCCAGAATGGCATCGGCTGGTATGGGTTGAAAAAGGGAAGTCCGAATGGCATACAGCTCACCCGCAGCACCGACTACGCTATAAAAGCGCGTGTCCAGTTTTTTAAGGAGAGATTCGTATTTCCAATACAACTCCTCCCCTGCTCCACTGGCCGCTTTATCCCCTTCCTGTCTAACTCGCTTTTCTCCCGCTACCGCACCAATACTTGGATTGGCAAAGTGCTGGACTAGTCGCCTAATACTCATTGGATTAAGGAAAGTATTGGCATCGGTAAAAACCACATAGTCTGTTTTGACCAACTTCATTGCTCGCTTTACGGCCGCAATCTTGCCATGTCTAGCGGGTTCATGTAAATGTATAATCCCTTTTTCGTTAGCAAGTATTTCCACTGATTCATCATTTGAACCATCGGTGACAAACAGGATCTGCAATTGTTCGGCGGGGTAATCTAGTTCATGACAGTTTTTGAGTTTCTGTCGTAAGATATCACCCTCATTATAGGCTGCGATCAAAAGCGTTACGGCTGGCCATTCGCCAACCTCCTTAAAGCCCTGACTATCAGTAGGTTTCCAGAAGGCTTCTTTAATCTTCACTAGTAGCCAGACGATAATTCCATACCCCAAATAGGTGTATACACAAATCAAAAGAGAAACAAAAAAAATCGTGGTCACAATGACTGTTTTTTTGGGTAATTGAGTAATCCAGTTGTGTAGGGTGTAGTTTCTCTTGCTCTATTAAACTAGAGGTATGTAGGCGTATAAATGAGGCTTGGACTGGAAGGTTAAATCTGTTCTAATGCTATAATAGACTGTCAGAGTATGCTTTTAGTTTCTTTATTGGTTTGGCCGGTACGCCGGCAACTAGGGTGTCTGGTGGTACATCCTTAGTCACAATCGCTCCTGGTGCAATGGCAGCCCCTTTGTGTACTGTGACTCCCTTCAAAATAATGACGCGCGTTCCCACTTTTACATAGTCTTCCAAGACTACTGGTGCTGATTCCCCGGGTAAAGTTCGATCCTGCAAGTCATGAAAATCTCCATCCATAATATGAACAAAGGGAGCTAAACGGCAATGATTACCGATTATCACGGAGTTTGTGGCGGCGATCATCGCCCCATTGATCCAACAATCCTCTCCGATTTCCAAACGAGCACCTGGCTGTACCGCTAATCTGCTCCGGTGGATGTCTGATTTGATCTGTGTCCGGCTTCCAATGCTAAGCCTACCCTTATTTTCAATCGAAGGACGCTTAAGAAGATAAACACCTTCTCCTACCGCATCCACACCATTCAGATACCATCGGGTTTTCAGCCGATTCCACATTTGCTTAAACATATTCCTTATCTGTTAGATAGCCTTAAGTTGTCTAATGGGTCTGGCCGGTACGCCTGCCACCAGCGTATACGGAGCCACATCCTCTTCCACTACTGCCCCAACAGCCACCACTGCTCCTTTACCGATGCGTACCCCTTTCAGGATCATGGCACGGGTTGCTAGCCAGGCATCTTCTTCAATAATAATTGGCTTTGCGTCTTGCACCTGCTGCTCTCCTAAACCAAAATCATCATTATCTACAATCTGCACCATAGGCGCCAGGTAACAATTCTTACCAATCCGCACTTCGTTTTCTACAGCGATCAATGCGCCATTGATGTAGGCGCCGTCTCCAATGGAAAGTAAACCCCTTCTACCGACCAGGATTTGAGTGGGATTAATATTTGACCATATTCGCACCAAATGACCTAGTTCTAAACGACCTTCTTGCTGGATAGTCGGCCTACCTTTGGCAAAGACCAGTCTCCCACGCCATTTGGCCTTTCGAAAATAGACCTTGCCACGTGCGAAGCTGGTACTCAGATGCAATAACCTCCGGCCTAAGCGCCATACAGCCATGAATGACGCACTGGCCCCATTTCCTTTCTTCGCTTTCCCCCATTCTCGCTTAAGCAAATCCCTCATCTACCTTAATTTTCTTTGCCCTAAAATGCCATTTAACGCCCTTCAGTATAGCCTGCACGTGTTCCTTTTCTCCTTTCCGCCAATGCTTTAGCAAATGCCAAGGCACACCGACACTTAGAAAGTAGAGTACAAACAGATAGTAAGAAAATCCACTATACCAATTACGCATAAAGAGCCATCGATTGCGAAACATATAGTAAGTCTTCAAGGGGCTCGATTTTCCGATCGAACTAGACTCTCTATGATATATATGGGACTCCGCCGTATAAAAGATTTCCCATCCCGCCGCTCTTACTGCCTCACAGAAATCCAATTCTTCATAGTAGAGAAAGTAGTCCTCAGAAAGTTCACCGGCCTGTTGGAACACCTCTGCTCTGACCAGCATACAAGCTCCGTGAGCAAAATAAGTCTGGCCCGTATCATCAAAGGAACCATTATCTGGCTTCTGCTTGGCCCGATTTAGGCCACGTCCAGTGAATCGATCAATTCCATTGATCCCTGCGTATTGTAGGATCTTTGGCGCATCGGCATAATAAATTTTCGGGCTCACAATGCCGATCTTTTCATTCTCTTCCATTAAACGCACCATAGGTCCTAGAAAATCTGGCGGGACCAAGGTGTCATTATTGATCAATAGGACATATTGGCCTTTTGCTTTTCGGATGGCCAAATTATTCCCCCCAGCAAACCCAAGATTCTCGGTACTAATCAATACCTCGATCCCCTCATAATGAGAGCGAAAAGCCTCACTCCGATCCTCCAAACAACCATTGTCTACTAGCCAAACCTCTACCGGTGAATAGTTAATCTTCTTCAGACTATCTAAAAATTCAAAGGTCAGTTCAGCTTGCCGATAGTTGACGGCAACGACGGATACCAGCGGGGCTTTGTAGGCTTGCTCCTGCTTCACTATCCTTCTTTTTTTCTACCGATCACTTGTATCGTATTCCCACCATTTCGGTGATTAAATAGAAAGTCAACCCTTACCAGCAACTTAGCCAATGGTAAACAGACTAGTTGCAAAACTGGACCTGCCTTATGAGATAGGTAACCCAGCTCCCAGCCTAGCCGACTCCACCAACCATCACCGTAGGCTTCATAAATGATGTCAAATCCCTCCTTTTCCATCCGCTGCCGTAAGCCTTCCAAATCATAGATCTGCCCAATGTGCTCGTCCTCTAACCAATCATGATGCTCTTCAAACCATTGTTCAGGTAAAATCGTTAGCTGATCTCTGTTGGGAATTTTCACTAATAAATAGCCTCCAGGACGTAGCTTTTCATAAGCTTGTACAAATGGCATTTCTTCTTCCTTGATATGTTCAAAAACATCCACCGAGAAGATAAAATCATAAGAAGCATTTGGCTCTTCCAATGTATCAATAGGTCCAATATGTGTTTTCAAATTGCCAAAGCCATTCTTTCGGGCTAGGCGATCAATGTCTTGCACAGATTTAGCATTTAAATCTAGTGCGGTAACTTCAGCTTTTGGGAAGGCCTCCGCCATCATGAAGGAATATTCACCATATCCACAACCCAAATCCAAAATCTTTTTAAGTTGATACCCAGGAATTTTCTCAAGTAATCTTTTGAAAGTGAGGGCTCGTGCATAATTTCCGACCAAAGTGTACCCAAATATTTTGCGGATAATCCGGGCAAGAGTAGGATGCTTTCGCATTCTTCCACTCATTTGGTCCTGCATTCTTCCAAAGACTATGTTCATCGTACTATATTTCAGAGGTTTTGCATTCTTAATTCTGTCATTGGCTGTTTGTAAAAGATCCAGAATCTCCGCCAAATCTCCGACTGCCGAATAGGAATGATTCTCCCTATAAATAATTGTCCAGCAATAACGAAGGTCCACAGTGATAGTAAGGTGGCAAAGGCTGCTCCTTTCAAGCCCCAAAGCTGGATCAGCATGACATTCAGCGTAATGTTAAGTACCAAGCCTGATACCAAAAAATAGAAATTGAGTTTGGGTTTCCCAATGGCATCCAAGGTGATACCAAATAATCGGCCCCAAGGTTTAACCAATACCGCGACCACCAGAATACTTAGTATCGGAGCTGCCTCCAAATACTGACTACCAGCTACTAACTGTATGATCGGCTCTGGGAAAAAGAAAACGACTCCTACGATTGGAATGGTTAGCGCTAACAAATACCCGACAGAGCGTTCGTACAATGCGCCGACTTTGAGGTACCCTTGTTCCTGCCCCACTTGTGCCAAGCGAGGGTAGATCGCTTGAGAAATGCCAGACATAGGCACCTCCATATAATTGGTAATTCGCGTCGCCACATTATACAAGCCTACAGCCACTGGATTTAAGAAAAACGCGAGCATCAACAAATCTACCTTATTGAAAAACATGGAACTAAAATTGGTTCCTAAGACAAATTTTCCAAAATGAAATATCTTACTTAGCCAGCCGTTCACAATGGGTCCGAACTGCAAATAGGACCGTCGGTATAGGGCAAAAATCAACAGGGAAGGAATGGCAGCTATCAACTGCAACAAGGGTAAATACGGAAGATCTACCGTGCCTATTTTCCACCAAACCCAAGCAATTCCCAAGATGAAGACTAGTCCATAGATCAACTTTGACAAAAAGACACCCTTAAAATCCTGGTTCCCCATATGAATTCCATCAAAATAACGGGCTGTCCCATGTACCAATGCGATCGCAGGATACCAAAGCATCAATGCCGGTAATTCCGGAGCCGACCACAGCACTGACAAAGGGAAACTAATACCAATCAGGATTATGGACAAAACCAAGGTGCATAAAATATTAAGCACAAATCCAGCGGTCACGATGCTAGAACGCTCCGCTACCTCATCCACATAAAACTTCACCACAGCATTTTGTGTAAGTCCTATTCTGCCCATTTCAGCAAAGCTGGTTGGTGTCAAAAACAGTACCCAAACGCCAAAATCATAAGGAGACATGGCACGAACCAATAGTAGAAAACTAACAAATGCCAAACCCAACTGAGCTGCATAGCCCAAAAGAGAATAACTACTGGATTTTAATAAAGATGATTGCCCCATTTATACTATTACTTCTCTACTTTTTGGCGGGCAATTCTAGCACTAAGTAATCCGGCCATAATTCCGATCGCAAAAAAGCACATAATGATCCCCCAAGGCATCCCTGTTCCAAGCATACTCAAGATTATTTTGTGGTTTCCATACTTTCCCCATGTGGGGTATGAATAAATTTCTTATTTGCCTTACCAATACCCACTAGCGATCTAAGAGCGTATAAAAAGACTAGTGGTAAGCGAAACAAAGCATCTATATAAGGTCTTTGCCAGGTGTAAGCTGGCATGGCAATCAAAAACGAACTGATATTCAAAGCCAGTACCAGGGCAAAACCTATACTTAATACTGTCAGGCCTAGGAACCAACAGACCATGGCAGCAAAAGCCAATACCCCCGGCGTTATTAGACGAGGTGGCAATAGCATTTGCATAGCTTTGTTCAAATAGTCAATATTTTCAGTCTTGAAAAAAGTAGCAATAGCGTGTGGAAAGTAGCGCCTGGCATAGTGAAACTGAGCGGCAATCCAACGACTACGCTGCTGGCTAAAGTGTGCTGCTTTGCTTACCTTTTCATCATAAACAGTGGCATGTTCGGCATAGTAAATCCGTTCCCCTTCGCTCGTCAAGGACAACTCAAGTGCCTTATCAAAACCACCAATTGCATCAATTTCCGGCATCACCCGGCGAAATAGCTTGGCATCAAAGGCCATTCCAGATCCTGCTAATCGTGCTGATAAGCCACAGATCATATGGCCTTTACAAAGGATGTGGTTATTGATAGATTCACTAACCCCATCCAGGATGGCCATGGGCGTATTGAAGTTTTTTGCAGCTCGGCACCCCTGCACTACCCTACGGCCAAGCTCAAATTCTCCGTTGATCCGCTTAAGGAAATCCGGAGACATAATATTGTCTGCATCCAAAATCACCATCACCTCAAAGGATTCATTTGCAAGCTTGTCCAAGGCTACGTTCAGCGCTTTAGACTTGGTACTCTTTTCAAAAGAAACGGGTATCGTTTGTGCACCCGTTTCAGCCAAGCGGGTAAGTGTTTGTTCCTGTAGGCTATCGGCAATAATGTAGACTTCAAACTGATCTTTCGGATAGTCTTGTTCCAACGCCTCTTCAGCCACACTAATAATCACGTTGTCTTCCTTGTAGGCAGGGATCAGGACTGCTATGCGACGAATCTTGTTCACAGCCGGTAATTCCTTTTCTTTCCAAAACAGACCAGCTATTGAAAATATCAACTGGTAGATTACCCCCCATCCCAAGTAGCCCAAAAGGAGGGCGAAAAAACTTATCACAATCCACATTATCATTGTATCTCAGCTTCTTTTTCTTCTGCAATCATTTGATCAAACTTTGGACTCAAGCAAATCAGTGGAATCGCTATAGCCATAATAATTCCGGTAGGAAATTGACTATACACCTGGTTTCCATAACTGGCTACCAGAATCCCAAAAAAGCCAGCTAGCAGGGCCATCGCCCTATACCGTAATGCTGGATCTTTAAGATGCCAGACAATCCCACACCCTTTCCCTAAGAAGTATCCCAACATCAATAGATGTAAGCAGATTCCCACCAATCCAGTTTCCACCCATATCCTCACGTAGTAGCTATCGGTAGGCGTTCTTGCCAAGAGGGAATTCGGATTGAAACGTTCACCCCAATAAGCAGAAGAACCTACTCCTCCGCCAAAGGGGCGGGAGGAAAGATATTGAGCGAAAGTCTGCTGGTTTCGCAGGCGAGCTTGCAGGGACGGGTTATTCGGGTCCAAGGCCGTTCGCAAACGTGCTACGGGTTGGAAGCTATGAAAGGCATAGGTATACTTTAAGCCATAATAAGCTACCCCGAGTAGGAGTAACCCAGCTAGCAGAATCTTTATGTTTTTTGAAAGAAAGAGGTACAATACCGCACCGCCTAGTAAAACAGCCGCAGCACCTCTGGTTCCAGAATAAAGAAAGCCCACCAGCGTTATGATACCTACAAAAGCATAGACTAGCTTAGTGCGCCAGGGAAAGGGGCCGACGAAGAGAATTCCGCACATCAAGGCTACCATAGCTTGTGAAGCGCCAAATTGTCCGGCATCACTATAAAAGGAAAAAACTCTTAGCACGCCATGCAAAACGTGTTCCTTAGCATGTCCATCTTCCCAAAGCCAGTACTCTTCAGCCGCATCTAGCCCAATAAATTGCTGCTTTAGTCCCCATATCGCCCCCAATACGGATATACCTAAAATGAGGTTTACGAATTGCTTCATGTACTTATGATGCCGGAGAAAGGCAAAGGCAAGCGTAAAACCCATCAGCTGATAAAACCCAATACCTCTCATCGCATAACCCCAGGCTGAAACACTTGGCATCTCTGGGTTGATCAACTCCAGCACGATGTAGCCATACCAAATAATGGACCACCATACTATATCATTGAAAAACGGACTCCAGTCTCGGTCCTGTATTTTCTGAAAAAGCAATCCAATCCAGGCCACCACCAAGATGATGTCAACACTTAGCCCCCAGGGGTACGCGATATATCTGCTCACCCCCAGCGCCAGAAACGAGGCGACTAGGGCCGTAAAAACGCCAAAACCTGGACTAAGAACAATTTTACCGAAAAACAGGATAATTAAGGGAACCATGGTGGCTACCAAGGCCCACTTCACGTCCAGAAAACCGATCAGCCCACCAATTGCTGCTGCCATTAGAATTGGCAACAAGATCAATGGTTTTTCACGGAATATACTTGAACCTATATTTTTAGAAACTGATGACATAATTTTCAGTTTTAGGCCATGATGAACTTGACATTTTCATCATAATTGAGCTTCCAGACTGATACCACTAGCTAATTGCGGATACCGGTCTAGCTGTTTTCCTAACCAAGGCTTGATCAAGCGCATCATTAAATGCGATAGCCCTTGCCCCCCAAGCATTTGACTTGGCAAAGTCCTTCCTGGAGGCAATGGCTGCCTCATCTGTCTGCAACAGGGCTTCTTGTACCAGGTCGGCAAATGCCTGAGGCGAATCGCCGACGAATGCCACATTTTCAAAATCACTCAAATCTGCAAAATCAGTGCTGACCACCGGGGTTCCCATCGCCAGATATTCGTTGATTTTCAACGGATAAATACCAGCGGTTAGCTTATTTTTTTTGAAGGGAATTAATCCTACATCAAAGCCTGCCACGATTTCTCCTAGTTGTTCTAGCGGTTGCGGCCCGAGGACTTTGACATTGGGATAGCGACCGAGCTGATCCGATAGTGCTGGACTAACCACTCTCCCGACAAAATGAAAATCCCAGTTCGGAAAGGCTTCAATCAAGCTTGCTAAAAGAATCATATCTACCCGTTCATCAAGAGATCCCAGATAGCCAATCTTAGGCCTTGCGTTAGTCGGTCTAAGCTTATTCCCATCAAACAAGTCTAGTGAAACACCATTTTTGACTAGCACGCAGGCTTGCGTCTGCGGACTTTTGGTGTTCAATAAACCCGTAGAACTAACAATGGTAAGATCAACGGAAGCCAAGAATTTCTTTTCATGGCGGGGTCCGTGTTTGCTAATCCATTGGGCGGCGCCGATTTCATCGTAGCAATAGTAGACCAATAACTGCTCCCCAAACCTAGCTTTTAAGAAATTGCCAAGGGCTGGGTTGAATGCGTTGACTACGATAGGCTTTTCAAATTGTAGCCTTTTCATAGCCTTTTGAATCGCTCGTTGAGCATTACGGCCATTGACAGCCAGGAGTCGATCATAGCGCTGTGCAGAAGACAACCAATTTGCGGGAAAAAATGGGGCCAAGGTCAAAAGATGGATCGTTTGCCCCGAGGACAAGCGTTGGCTTCTCAGCCGAGCTTGAATCCCTAGTAACCTGGAAATCGAGGCCGTCTTTTCTCGGCCTAAACATCTATAGATGATGTCCTTCCAGGTATAAGGATAATCTACATAAAGTACATCGTGCTCCTTTGCCAATTCAGACATCAAGGATACCGTCGACTTCATATAGTCTCCCTCCCACTTTGGGAACCCAAGGCAAACGATCTGCTTTCTTCTTGACATTGATTTCTATAATCTACTATCGGTCAGTAAGGATCGGATATGCCGCAGTCCCCTCTCCCTGAACAGCTCGTGAACGACTACCAGCGCTACCTCCCACAAAATCTCGAATGATTTCTTTAGGTGCTCCATTCAAGACCACCTTCACGGGGCAGTCAGCAGCGATCTTTAAGCTTTCTACAGCCTTTTGGTCTCCTGCTTCCCAAGCACGATTGGCTTTACAAGTCAAAAGTGTCAGATCAAACTGATTGATCAATCCTACTGGGTATTGCCCGCTTAGCATGGCCGGTGAATCCATTACGACGTAATCAAAATCTGCTAGGCCTGCCTCGCCTCCCGGATTTTCCCAAATCAATTGCTCAATCGACGTCTTGTTACTCAATTCCGCATTTACACGATAGGCATGATTGTCGGGATGGGTATTGTCCTGTCCCTCTGCAAACGGAAATAAGTGTAATACTTTGCTATTTCCCGCCCGTAGGCCAGCTACTACCTGCGTACTGATGAGGGTCTTTCCTTCGCCCTCCCTAGTACTACCGATGTATATCATTTTAGGCTTTTCTTCCTTGGCTAAAGTTTGCAACTTCACCTCCTGCAATAGCAAGGCTAAGGACTGCTTTGCCAAGGCTTCATTCTTCTTGGATCCTTTCACGATATTGAAGTCTGGCAAAACACCGCTGGTAGCAAGGCCGGTAACTTCTAAAACAGCATCTGGAGATTTCAATCGCTCATCCATGTATCCCCTTGCGATTAACAAGGACAGTGTTGTAAAAATACCCCCTAGACATCCCAAGATGATCAGAAGCAATCTTCGGCTATCGCCTTTTTCAAGCGGGTAGTATGGTGCATCTAATACCTTCAAATTAGTAGCCATCAAGGTGTTTTGCATATGTAACATTGCTTGATTGTAGCTATGGAGGTTCTCTAGATAAGCATCTTCCGCTAGTTGTATTTCTCTTTCAATCTTAGTCAATTGCGATCCCCAAGGCGCAAACTTGCCATAGATTTCCTCAAACTCCCCTTGCCGGTTCTTGATCACATCTAATCTGGCTTGTGATTCTTCTCGTTCCACCATTGTTCTTAACCATTGATCCAATAGGTTCTTGGTGGCAATCCCGTCCGGAGTTTGATCAAATTTGAAGGCCTCTTGCGCATAGGTAGTAATCTCCTTTTTGAGTGATTGTTGACGCTCGAGCAGTTTGGGCACTTCTTGATTGTACTCCTCCATATTCTTGGCTTCGCCAGACATGATCTCGTACTTGGCGAGTTGCTGTGTCACTTCAGACAATTCTTGGCGTTGCTGCAACAAACCGTCTCTCAACTCTGCAAGCCTAGCTCTATTGCCCAGTTGTTCTTCCAAGCTATTTAAGGTCGCTTGGGTACTTTGCAATTTCATATTCTCCGTAAAGAAGACTTCATCCAACTCCTCTTTCTGGAAAGTGATAGCCTTAGTCTGCTCATTATAGTTGATGATCTTATTACTGATCCGGAAGTTGAGCAAAGTCTGTTCCGCCTGCTTCAGGTGCTCTGAGGATTCCTGGGTAGCTGCTGCGAAGTAGTCAACAACATCCGAGGATTGTACCTTTTTTAGATCAGCATGCTTACCCATAAATATGTCAATCAGGTAATTTAAAGTCTGCTGGCAAATCGCTGGATCTGTGGTGGAATAGATGAATTGAATCAAGTCACTGTTCCCTCTACGGTAAACCTTAAGGGCACCTTGCAAATATTCAATGCCAAAGTATTCTTCATCAGAATAGATCACCTCTTGGATGGCATTGGGTTCTCCGGCCTCTCGCATAGCTACTAGATTCTGAAAAGTGGCTTCCTCTGAGGTATCCACCACCAGTTGTCTGCGGACCTGGTCGGGGATCATAGCATGGATATCAGCCAGGTTTTCTGCACTAACCCATTTGCGATCCGGACCATTCAACATAAGGTACTTAGCCATGATACGGCTAGCTAATTCCTCCATGGTTTCATATCCAGTAGCTAGGCTGATGAGTTTTTCCATTTCATTTTGGAAATAATCTCGATCTACCCGATTGGTAGCAGCTGGATCATTGATGGAAATAGCGGATATAGCGCCGGTACTTAACACGGCTTTAGAAGTATATTTTTGCTTGCTATCCACAGTGAGAAAATACACTGCTGTAGCCGCTAGCAGTCCCGTCAGGATCACTAGCCAAGCATTTTTTTTGATTAAACGATAAAGTTCGTTGGCTTTCATAATTAAATGATTGGAGTCAACAAATAAATGATCATAGGGAGTTAGAAGAACTTATCCCACTTAGTTCGCTCGGATGTCCTTTCCAACGGTTTCACCCAAAATTTGGAAAGCTAAACGAGCTCCCATCTTCGTTTCTTCCAGAACCGCCTCTGCCTTATTGCGCAGACTAATAGCGGCCGTGTATTCTTCTAAGGTCATATTTCCCTCGCGGAAGTACTTTTCAGCTGATTCTGCCGACACCTTGTGAAAGTCAAGATCTTTGGAACGTACTTCGATCAATTTTACTTTTAGCTGTAATTCATGGTACTGGCGGATCACTAATTCTCTAACCCGCATCTCTCGGTCAGCATGCACCAGCTTTTCTTGCTTCAATTGATTGGTCAGCAAAGCTTTTCGATCCGACTTGGTCATAAAATCACCAAGGGGAAGGCGAAAATGTAAGCCAATGCTGTAAAAGGTGTTTTCTCTGGTGATGGTCCGAAAATCAATCTCATTCACCGATTGTAAGTCATCAATGAAGCGGATATTACCAACCTGGGCCGTACCGATAGCGGCAATGTAGTTGGTCCATTCTCTATCCAGAATTCGGATCTTGTGAGAAATGTTATCCACGTTCAAGGCTTGAACTTGCAATAGTGGAGAGTTTTCCAATGCATCCGCAATTAGGTCTTCTAAGGGACGGACGGCAAAGACATCTTGATCAATAATGACCAAGGTCGTCTCTTCTGTGGTAGTTTTCTGCATTTCCCCATCTTCAGCCATTGCCACGTCTTGGCAAAGCCCAAGCAGTGGAAGACTAAAGAGCAATAAGCAGGCAAAAAGCTTACCGACTTGGGGTTGGTGTAATAGGCTCATGGTTCTACTTTTTTTAGTATTAATGAATTGCGTCTGGTATTGGACCACCAAGCCGAAAGCTTTTTGGGCCAGTTCTTGTCCATACAAGGTTTCTCCAAAAGCAAGTAGCCAATGATGGAAAAGGCCAGAATGATGGGGGTCATTAATAGAAACTGTAGTAATAGATTTATGCTAAATATGTTTGTGAACGTAAGGTGCTTGGTGAATCGAACTACTCCTTCTACCAAGGGTAAATGAATCAAGTAGATGGTATAGCACATCCCACCAATCGCAGTAATCCAGCGATTGCGCAGGAAGAAAAGACTTATGCGGCCGTGATAAGCGGTCAAAAAGAACACGATCATAGTCGAGCTAAATACTAGATTCTTAACCCATTCTTCAGACCAGCTAAAGGCCAAAACCAAGAAGCTTAGTAACGCTAGGCCATCGAAGAGCCAATGACTAGTTCTTGGCGTCACCTTCGAATCGGTGAGATAGAGATCAGCTAGGAAGAACCCTACTAGAAAATGCTGAAGTTGGCAGAGAATCGACAACTTGGCGGCAGATTGATACCACCCAAATTGATGCTGAAGACCAATCAATAGCATGATTGCCCCCAACAGGACAGATCTTCGGGTCCACTTATTACGAATGGAGAAGAATAGCAAAGTTAGAATCGGGGCCAGCAAATAAAACTGGATTTCAATTTCTAAAGACCATGCTACAGGGTTAATGGTAGAGTATTCTCCATAAATGAAATTGTGCAAATAAAATATGGAAGCTCCGTAGTGTGCGAAGAGTTCACCAAAACCGTAAGTGCCTTGTATCAATAAAACAAAGAAAAATACAGTCATCCAGATAATGTATGGAGGCTCCAGGCGAGTAACTCTACGCCAGAAATAGGACTTCAACGACACCTTCTTCCCCGCCTTCAACCAGTACTTGGCAAAAGGTAGTGATAAGATAAAGCCACTAATAGCAAAAAAGATGTATACACCGATAGTACCTCGACTAGCCAAAAAGGCTACGGAGTCTTGTTTGATGGGCTGGGCCCACTGTACCTCTGAATATCGTTGTACACGTTCGCTGATGTGTTGGATTACCACGGGAAGAATAGCTACAAAGCGAAAACCGTCCACTTCGGGGATGAAGCGTCCCGAGCTCGTAATTCTGGACAGTCTTGAAGGTATGTCTTGCAGTTTCCTCATGGAATTATAATTACACCTGACCAAAGTAAGTCTTATAGAAAGGCGTAAAATTCCTTTTTCGATATTCGGTCGTGAAATCGGGTTAGTTGACCAGATACCGGGGACGAGTTCTAAATGGCTAGAATTCCCATTCAACTGCCAGTCTTGACCAACTATCCCCAGAACCGCTACATCTAACTAATTTTCTAATACATTGTGGAAGTCGATATTATTTTTGGGGCAAAGCCGATAAGGATGCAACAGAAATTATTATTTATCGACGATAGTGAAATGATGAGAGTCTTCCTATCCAATTTCTTTGGGCAACACTATGTTGTGGAAGTAGCAGAAACGGCGGAAAAAGCATGGACTTGGTTAGATCAAGGGAATTTCCCCTCACTAATTGTGTTGGATCTAAAAATGCCGGGAATGTCCGGTTATGAATTTCTAAATCACCTCAAGTACTCCGTTTTATTTCATGACATACCTGTCATCATCCTATCCAGTATCGACAATAGCAAGGAACGGATCAAGTGTTTGGAATCAGGCGCAGCTGATTACATCATCAAACCGTTCAATCCCCAAGAACTAGCCATAAGAATCAAATATCATTTGGGGTTGAGTAAAGTTTAAACATGAAAAACATCGCCTGCATTGGCAAGGATCCATTCCATATCAAGGAAGCAGGATTAACGGTTAACGCTAGTTTTTCTTTCTTCAGATTGGGCAGCGCCTTTTATGAATATATTCAAACCACTGGTGGGCTACCGGATCTTATTTTATTTGAACTTTCGCATGACACCCGGGATGATTTCATGCAATTGCGATACTTACTGCTAAAAGAGCCGCACTATACGCAAATCCCTTTTATTACCATTTCCTCCTACCCCTCCTTACAACTCCTTCAGCTGTCGAAAAAATTCCGAATCAAAGATTACTATATCTTCCCAAGTATGTTGGGAGGTTTGGAAAATCGCATTCAACAACTTCTCTCTGATAACCATCCAAATTTGGAGGCAGCTAAAGGAACTGATCTTGCTGCTCAAGCCATTACCGAAATGAATTTTAAGCTTCCTTTATGGAAACGCACCTTTGACATCCTTGCAGCCAGTGTGCTCATCCTACTAAGCGCTCCCATCTTGATTCTCGTGGGTCTGCTGATCAAGCTGGAATCCAAAGGATCCATGTTTTATGTTTCCAAACGGGCCGGCCAAGGCTTTCGAGTTTTTGATTTCTACAAGTTTAGGTCCATGCGAATTGATGCTGATCTCATACTAGTTGACCTCAAAGATCAAAATCACTACTTCTCGGCTGCCGCAGTGGATGCGAAGATAGGTCAGGAAATTGCGGGGGCTCCCACTTTGCTCATGATGGATCATGGGCCAGTAGATGAGCAGAAATTCTTCGAAGAAAGGGAAGCGACCAATGGACAAACATTTTTCAAAATCAAGAATGATCCCCGGGTTACGCGCATCGGCAAGTTCATCAGAGCAACGAGTATAGATGAGATGCCACAGCTAATCAATGTTTTGAAAGGGGATATGTCCTTGGTGGGTAATCGTCCGTTGCCTTTATATGAAGCTGAAAAACTTACCTCTGATGAATGGATTGAGCGGTTCTCAGCACCAGCTGGTATCACGGGGCTCTGGCAAGTTAGCAAGGGAAAAAATTCAGCAGAAACAGAGGAAGAAAGAAAGCAGCTGGACATCACCTATGCCAAACAATATAACCTTTGGATGGACCTAAAGATTCTCCTACTCACCTTACCCGCTGCCTTCCAGCGAGCGGACTCTTAGTCATGGGCAATTGATCCAGGCTGCGATAATGCTGCAATAAGGCGGGCAGCTGTTGATCATCAAAGCTGCAGGCGTGAATGTGGGTCAGTAGCCTAGCCGCTGCCTCACCCACTGGGATATTGGGGTAATGATGGTCTCGGGCAAAGTGTACATATTTCATGAGCATGAAGGCATTAAACCACTTATAAAATCTGGTAATAAAGGCCTTTCTAGAAGCTGTATTTATCTTAATTTCCTGCCATTTAGATAAGTAATCAACTTGTGTCAAGAAGTCTTGGATACTGGCTGGTAGTTCGGCGACCATATCTTCATATTCCTCTACTTCCGCTTTGTACAGGGCAGGTACTAGATCAAACAAGTTTTTCAAATCAAAAAAAGAAGAGAGGTGATAGGTGTCGTAGGTACCACTTGAGGCCACGATTTCATTAACTGCCCGTCCAGTTCCGAAAGGAACTCGATGCGAAGGCCTAGGAGATGGAATAACTTTGGTAGAAAGGCATTCACTAAATCGGCCGAGGGAGATAAACTTATGCAAAAAATAAAAGTCCTCCCCCGCCTTCCGTTTGTTCATCCCTCCTTGTTGTTGATAGGCCATCACGCGAACAGCCATACTAGACCCAACGGTGTGGTAAGCATGTGGGAAACCAGCTAGCCTTTGCGCCTGAATGTAATAGCGTAAATGCAATTCGTACGGCACTATGGCCTCATATACCTCATCCTCGTGTTCAGCCCCATGGATGGGGTGTTCGAAATAGATGTTACAGGCTGGGGTTTTGGGATGATTTTTGAAATGCTCTTCTAGGGCTAGGAAATAATTGGTTTCACATCGACTGTCTGCGTCAAAGCAAACAATAACACCTTTCTTATTCTTAATTTTCATCAAACGCCAGCAAGCTTCATCCATCCCTATTTTACGTGCAAGTCCTACGCCAGCACTTTTAGAAGGTAAATCCGGTACATAAAGGATATGGAACTTGATCCGATGTTTATTGTTCTTTTTTGCCCATTGCAAGGCTTTTAGGTAAGTCTCCTGGTTGCAATCTCGCACAGCTTGTGAAGATTGCTCACTGTTATTGATCACCACAATCACTTCCACATCGCACAACGGCAAAGTACACCTCGACAAATTCATCAAACTAAGCAGAAGAAAAGGCTCATCATAAGCAGGAATAACCACAACCATCCCCAGGTTTAAAGAGGGTTTCCGATAGATTAGGGGAGCGAATAAGGTACGTTGTTGTAGATACTGGTTCACAGCGTCAAACTTAGTGAACAAATTTTATATTTGCGCTGGAATTGAGTGGCGAATTGAATGAATAAAAACAGTGACCACATGCCAATGCTCAAAAGGATCCCTTTTCCAGCGCTATTAGCGTTACTCTGGATGGCATCCATACTTATTGTCAATCCCATTGGCGAATTTCCATTAAATGACGATTGGGCTTTTGCTAAAGGCGTGTACAATTTGGTGGAAAAACAGCAGCTAATTCTCGGAGATTGGCCAGCCATTACTTTGGTAGCACAGCTGTTTTGGGGCGCCTTGTTTTGCAAAATTTTTGGACTGTCACTTACCGTCTTGAGAATATCAACGCTGATCAGTAGTTTTCTGGGGGTGATTGCGTTTTATGGAATTGCTCGCCAAATCACCAAAAACAAGGAAATAGCGGCGCTGGCCGGACTTATTCTCTTCTTCAATCCACTCTACTTCTCCCTTTCGTTCACCTTTATGACTAATGTGCATTTCCTATGCGCTTGTCTATTATCTTTTTGGTTCTTTTCAAAAAACCTGGAACGCCCGAATATCAAATTCTGGATCCTGGGCACTATACTAGGTATCGTGACTACCTTGATCCGACAGTCTGGTCTAGTCATTCCCTTTGTCTTTATGCTTTTAGGTTGGATCCAAGGCAAGCGCACCATCGGCAATATAGTCAAGCATAGCATTCCGTTCATCACTACGGTGGTTATCTACTTGCTATATATGAGATGGTTAGAGGTCGGCACTGCCAATCCACAGGCTGTCAGAGGTGTAGGGGATTTAATGAGTGGAATATTTGCCAATAACCTGAACTACTACTTTTACCGCACGGTATCCGTACTCTTATATGTAGGCTTTTTCCTACTGCCTTTCCTAATTGCGTCTATCATACCTAAACTTCCTGCCAGTAGGAGATCCTGGTTAATCCAGGGGGGGATTGGTGTAGCTTTAATCGTGGTGTTGTACCTCGGCAGTGTATTCTTTCCCATCGGCAATATATTTTACAACTTTGGCTTGGGTCCTAAACTACTGAAGGATACCTATTGGGGAGACAATATCACCCCGCAACTACCGGAGACCTTGTGGAAGGGCTTAAGTTATCCAGCTATCCTTGGGACCCTTATTTACTGCTTCAAATTCCCTTGGGATCTCGGCGCCTTAAAAGCAAGTTTTTCTCCTGGGCCTACGCAAGCACAACGGCTGATACGGCTCGGGATTCTGATGATTGTTGGCGTTTATATTGGGTTTCTGAGCATTAGTCCCTATTTCTTTGATCGATATACATTGCCCTTGCTGGCCTTTGCCCTATTATTCATTCTCCCAGTGACCAGGAAATTTTCGGGATCTTACAAAAAAATCGGATACGGCATCCTCTTCTTATATGCAGTTTTCAGTCTAGTCGGGACCCATCATTATCTATCTTGGAACCGAACCCGCTGGGTTGCCCTGACCCAACTGATGGAAGAAAAAGGAATCGAGCCTACTCATATTGACGGTGGATTCGAGTTTAATGCCTGGTTGGAAACGGGCCCCTTCAATAAAGAAGATAAACATGGCAAGAGCTGGTGGTTTGTCGTTGAAGATGACTATGTGGCCGCTTCCGGGCGATTAGCAGATTTCGAAGTGCGGGAAACTTACCCAGTCAAAGCCGCTTGGCCTTTCCATCGGGATACCATTTTCATTCTATGGCACATGGTTGATGGTATGACAACCTACGAAAACTACCCAATCATTTGCGGAGCAGAAAACCTAGCACCAGATCCTTACTATTTCACCTCCAACCTTCCCCAAATCAAATTCCATCATGAGCTAGCCCAATCGGATCAGCGGGTTCGAAGTGGCCAATATGCCATGGCACTAACCGAAGGGAAAGAATATGGCTTTTCTACTGTCTTAAAAGACATTCGCCCTGGCGACCAGATTAGCATTCGGGTTTGGCGGTGGGACGAGAGCAAAAGTTCGGGCGTAGTCCTTTCGGACCAGGAGGGTGCAAACTTCTATTATTTTGAAAAGGTAAATGTGATTCAGGAACAAGGGGGTTGGCAACAATTAGAGTTGAAGGCAGAAATCCCAGCAGATCCGGGATTTAGCACTATTGGGGTGTATGTCTGGAACCCCGTCAAGGTCGATGCTTGGTTTGATGATCTAGAGATTGACCGCAAACCGGCACCAGTAAATAAGGAGATAGAGGAATGACCAATACAAAAGATGCAAAAAGTGTTTTACTTGAAACACATTACTTTCCTAATATACAGTACTTTAGCAAGCTTGCTACATACCCTATACTGCTCTTAGAAGCCCACGAGAACTATCAGAAAGGAAGTTATCGGAATCGTTGCCATATCGCGGGAGCCAATGGGGTAATGAGACTTTCTATCCCGCTTCGCAAAGGGAAAAATGAACAACTATCCATTCAACATACTGAAATCTCCTACGACGAACCATGGATGAGCCAACATTGGCAGAGTATCAGGTCGGCTTATGGTAATGCACCCTACTTCCCCTATTATCAAGATGAAGTAGAAGGCCTCTTTCAGCAACGACCAAAATTCTTGTTTGAGTGGAACCGATCCCTAACTCAATTACTGATAGAATTACTGCAATTGCCCGTGGAAGTGAGATTAAGTACAGCGTTTACGAAAAGTCCATCTGAGGATATTCTGGATCTCCGAGGGCACATCCATCCAAAATCTCACCGTCAGCAAGTTGATCATAATTTCCAGGCGGTTCCTTATCCCCAGCTTTTCGAAGAAAGACATGGATTCTTACCCAATTTAAGTATCTTGGACCTACTGTTCTGTACTGGGCCCCAGGCCATTTTGTACCTAGAAGAGTCATTTATACCAGGAGATTAGTTGAGCTCTACTCTACCTTTTATCATAACCAAAGATAAGCTGGTGAACCAACTACTAAATCAACAGCTGAAGCCCCAAAGGGCCCAGCTGGATGAAATTGCAAAAGACTTGCATGGTCTGACTATACAGATTGGGCATAGCGAATTGACTGAGACACTAAGCGAGTTGCGTAATCGCATTCACGAACCCTTTATGTTCGTAATTGTTGGTGAAGTTAAGGCTGGAAAGTCCAGCTTCATTAACGCCTTACTCGATACGGGAAGAGAAATCACCAAGGTGGCTCCTCAACCTATGACGGATACTATTCAACAAATTCTTTACGGAGAAAAGGAAGAAATAGTAAGCATCAACCCCTACTTGAAGCAGATTTTTCTTCCGGTAGACATACTGCAAGAAATTGCCATCGTTGATACCCCTGGCACCAACACCATTGTAGAACATCACCAAGAGATTACGGAGCGCTTCATCCCCTCTTCCGACTTAATCGTATTCGTATTCGAAGCGAAGAATCCCTACCGACAATCTGCCTGGGATTTTTTTGATTACATCAATGCCGAATGGAGAAGAAAAATCATCTTCATCCTACAACAAAAGGACTTGATGAAGCCTGAGGATTTGAAGGTTAATGTCCAAGGGGTGCTAGACCATGCCACAAAAAAAGGAATCGATGATCCTCTTGTATTTGCTGTCTCTGCCTTACAGGAAGAAGAAGACAATCCAGAAAGTGGATTTGATGCAGTACGAAGTTTTATTCGAGAAAACATAACTGGTGGTAAGGCACCGGTGCTGAAGCTATTGAACAGCATCGATACGCTACAAAATATAAATAGTAGAATTCGAAAAGGGTTAGACCTCCGGAAGCAACAATTAGAATCCGATCTTGCTTTTCGGGCGGATATCACTGATACTTTGGACTCGCAGGAAGGTAAGTCACATAAACAAGTGAATGTGCTTGTGGAGAACTTGATCGCTGCCTATGACCGCATCACTAGGAAGAAGGAGCAGGAGTTAAAGAGTGGCCTATCCTTCTTTGGCCTTTTACGTCGGAGCTTCACCTCTATCTTCAATCGCAAACAGTCGGTAAAGGATTGGTTGGAAAACTTGGCAAAGGACCTAGAAACAAGTCTCAACTACGAATTAGAGGCAAAGTTGCAGGAAAGCGTAGTTGATCTTTCCGACAATGTTCAGCAGATGGCAAAGATCATTGATCTAAAGATTCGCAATAGCGAAACCATCCTGAAGAATGATCACGATCTCTTTAGTGATATCGCTGAAAAGCGCAGCAATATCTTGAGGGATCTACAGGACACCTTCCACGATTTCATCAGTAAGACAGAAAATTTCACTGATGAAAGCTTATTTCCAGATAAAAAGGCTATTTCGCCCAATTTAGCCACAGGTAGTGGTATTGCAGCCATTGGTGTAATATTCATGACCGTAACCAATGGAATCGTGCTAGATATCACGGGGGGTATAATAACTACTATCGGGCTTCTATTTGCCGGAGTTTCCACTAGTGTGCAAAGAAGAAAGATCCTGGAAGGCTTCCGAAATGAAATCAATAAAGGCAGGGATCGCATTTCAGAGGACGTCACCGAAAAACTAAGAACCTATATCAGTCGTTTAAAAGATAAGATCGATTTGAACTTCCATGAATTCGATGAGCTATTGGCACAAGAGGAAAAGACGATAGAGGCGCTTACCGATCAATGGGATTCAATTGATCAACGCCTAAAAGATATCCAACAAAACCTCCAAACAGTCAATGACGGATAGTTTTACCAATCAACTACAAAACATCAGCCCAGGTAGCCTAGCCATTGTGGGTGTTCCCTACGATGCTCAGTCTTCTTATCTACCTGGCTGTGCAAAAGCTCCAGATCTCATTATTGAGGCCTATCATTCTCCCTCCAGCAATTACTTTACAGAACTAGGTTATCAGCTAGAAGATGATATGGCGATTTCCTTTCTAGGGAATTTGTCCATCTCCGACTATTTTGATATCGAAAAAGGGATAGATCAAGTATTGCAGGCCGGGGGACGAACCCTTTCTTTAGGGGGGGATCATTCGATTAGCTATCCCATCATGAAGGCACAGGCCAAAAAATATGATAAGCTGACCATTCTTCAATTAGATGCACATGGAGATCTTTATCAAGATTTTGAAGGTAATCCCTACTCCCATGCCTGTCCTTTTGCAAGGATTATGGAGGATGGATTGGTGGATCGGCTAGTCCAGGTCGGAAACCGTACCTTGAGCAAGCATCAAAGAGAACAGGCTAAGCGTTTTGGAGTAGAGATCATTGAAATGAAAGACTGGCGAGCTGGGCAACCCTTATCACTCGACGGGCCATTGTATATCAGCCTAGATCTAGATGTGCTAGATCCAGCCTTTGCACCAGGGCTTTCCCATTATGAACCAGGAGGGATGTCACCTCGAGATGTCATTGGTATTATTCACCAAATCGAAGTTCCAATCATAGGCGCCGATATTGTTGAATATAACCCTACACGGGATATTAATGGGATGACCGCGATGGTTGCTGCTAGATTCATGAAAGAGATTATCGGCAAAATCTTATCGTAGTGGTTGATTTGTTATTTGTCTATGGCACTTTAATGCAGGATTTCCAATCCGAAATCACGCAGGTGCTGAGAAACAAGAGTGAGCTGATCGGAGAAGGATGGACTACTGGAAGGCTATACGATATAGGATCTTATCCTGGCTTAGTATATGAGTCCCAAGGAGACCGAAGAGTTAGAGGGGAAATCTATCGAATGTATCAGCCAGAATTACTGTTGCCAGTATTGGACTACTACGAAATGATTGATCCTGAGACTCCAGCTGAGAATGAATACAAAAGAACCCTGTTACCGATCACCAGATTGGATCAAATAGAAGATTGTTGGACCTACATTTTCCAACAGCCAGTAGCTAACCTCCCTGAAATTAGTTCTGGCGACTATCGCACCTACTTCTCACAAAACCCAAATCACCAAGACTTTATCGACAAAAACTGACACATGAAATATCATCGCCCTTCACTATTAGTCATCATTTCCTTATATGTAGCCGGGCTGTTGACCTTCTATGGCTGTAAGGCTCAGGATACCTCATCTACGGATTACGCTTACACCAACGAATTGATTAACGAGAGTAGTCCGTACCTGCTTCAGCACGCGCACAATCCCGTCAATTGGCATCCCTGGAATGAAAAAAGTCTTCAAAAAGCAAAAGAGGAGGACAAGATGTTACTTATCAGCGTAGGATATGCCGCCTGCCATTGGTGCCACGTCATGGAACATGAATCCTTCGAAGATACCTCCGTGGCTAGGATCATGAATCAGCATTTCATTCCGATCAAGGTGGATCGTGAGGAAAGACCCGATGTGGATGACATCTATATCACCGCTTGTCAAATGTCAACAGGCAAAAACTGTGGTTGGCCTTTAAATGCTTTTGCTTTGCCAGATGGAAGACCAGTTTGGGCGGGCACCTACTTTCCCAAAAAGAACTGGATCGAAATTCTAGAATATTTTGTGAAGCTATATCAGGAAGATCGAGACAAACTAGAAGAATACGCAACGACCATAACCGATGGATTGCAAGGAATTGACGATGTTCCAGTCGGAGACAAAAACAAAGCATTTAAAGCGGAAGATTTGGTAAAAATCAATAAGGAATTTGTCAAGAGTATTGATTTCAAGAGAGGCGGGCAGAGTGGTGCTCCTAAATTTCCCAAGCCCAGCAATTACGAGTATCTGCTGGAGCAGTTTTTCCGAACGGGAGAAGCCCAATACTGGGAAGCCGTAGAAGTCACGCTTGATAATATGGCCAAAGGAGGCATTTATGATCACGTGGGAGGTGGTTTCGCAAGATATTCAACGGATGCCAATTGGAAAGTCCCGCATTTCGAGAAGATGCTATACGACAATAGCCAATTGGTGAGTATATACGCCAAAGCTTATCAGGTAAAACAAAAGCCTCGATACAAAGAAATAATAGAAGAAACCCTTGGCTTTATTGAACGAGAGTTGACAGACGCCTCTGGAGGGTTTTACTCTTCCCTAGACGCGGATAGTGAAGGCGTGGAAGGAAAATTTTACGTATGGACTAAATCAGAGATTGACTCCATCATTGGTGATGAACAAATCAGTGAGTGGTTTCGTGATTTCTACCAGATCAAGGAAAGAGGGAATTGGGAGCACCAGAATATCATCTATCACGAGAAAAGTTTAGCGGAATTTGCTGCTAGCGTGGGGCAAGAAGAAGCCAGCTTAAAGCAAACCTTTGGTCAAATTAAAGCCAAGTTGCTGGAGGCGCGCGCGGGGAGAGTCAGACCCGGGTTGGACGACAAAGTACTGACGGGCTGGAATGCAATGATGCTAGAAGGGTACGTTGACGCTTATAAGGCGCTGGGTGAGGCTAAATACTTGGATATGGCCTTAAAGAATGGCCAATTTTTGTTGGAGAACATGCTGCAAGCCGATGCTCGCCTCAATCGGAACTTCAAGGACGGAAAGTCGAGTATTAATGGTTTTCTAGATGACTATGCGCTCTCCATTCAGGCTTTTATGGCGCTGTACGAAGTAACTTTTGATGAGAAATGGTTAGATCGATCAAAGGGCTTGGCAGATTATGCCATGGAACATTTTTTAGACACCAGCTCTTATCTTTTCAACTATACTTCTGATCTTGATCCACCATTAATTGCCCGAAAAAAAGAGTTGGGAGACGGTGCTATACCTAGTTCCAATTCTTCCATGGCTCGTGCCTTATTTAGCCTTGGAACCTATTTGTACGAAGAAGCCTACCAAGATCTAGCTCGCCAAATGATGACTAATCTCGTCAACACCGTGGAAGAAAGTCAACAGCCCAGTTTTTACTCTAACTGGCTTCAACTGTATCAAAGTTTGGCGACCCCACCTTACGAGGTAGCAGTGGTAGGCCCGAATGCTGGGGCACTCAGCAAGGAATTAATGACTTCTTATCTTCCCAATAGCCTATTTCTAGGGGGAACAGCTGAGGGCTCCTTAGAATTGCTCAAGGATAAACTGGTGGAAGGAGAAACTTACATCTATGTTTGTCAAAACAAGGTTTGTCGCTTTCCAGTACAAACAGCGGCAGAGGCATTGGAACAATTACAAAACTAAACATTTCAACTAAGGATAACTCGTTTCAAATCAAAGACCATTAAACCAAGTGTAACATGAAAACTAGAACGCTATTGATCAGTCTGCTTTTGCTGACTCCCTTCTTTCTATTTGCCCAAACTGAGGATAATTCAGGATCAGAAAAAGCCCCTTCTTCCTTCTCCTTAGCGATTAACCAGGATAATGCCTTTGGTTTTTATCCCGCTATTTATGGGAGCTTCGGCCTTAATAAAAACACCAGTCTAACCTTCTACTCTATATTCTGGACCAATCCACAATACGGAACAGCAGAGGCCGGTACTGATCTTTGGACCGAAATGGGTATTGGGCTAGGCTTTTCTTTATGGGAAGATCAAATTCTCTTGCAACCGAGCATTGGCTTTACACATGGAAGGCTACTTTCCGGACAACCTGAAGGAGTGGCAGGTGATGGTGTAGTCCCGAGCCTCGTGGCATTCTACTTTGGGCAAAGGTTAGAGCTAGAAGCCTTTTTCGCCTACTACCGTTCAATGCGGAGAGATGAAGTAAACTTCACGGACTACGTTCTTTACTGGGCTTACCCTGGAGTTATCATCAATAAGAATATTTCACTGGGTCTCCATTTCGAAAGTTTTGACCTTACCAGCGCAGGCTTCAATATTGAGCCAGGGCCACTCTATGCCTGGTTTGGAGCTTATGTCAAATTCACTGTAAAGGGGAAATACGCTTTACGCTTCTCCACAGGTTCAAATCGTGCTAATGAATCAACGTACTCTAATGACTTTTACAAGATCACAGCCTTGATCCCCTTTGAATAGTCATTATTCCAGACCGAACTGTTCTTTGGTGGGTTGAGTCAACAAATGAATCGCTTTTAACATGAGACCACTCTGATCATAGGTGGTCGTACCCACCCAGGACATTTCATCTCCAGAAGCATTGGCCTGGATAATGAATTCACTATCCTCCGTATCCACATTGGAGTCTATATGTAGAACAGTTCCTTCATTTCTAGATCCAATTCCCCAGGAACCTGAACCCATCACCTTATTCCAGTGTCCACTCTCAAAACTACCATCGGGTTTGAATTTATACCAACGGCCCTTACCCGCCTTGCTAGCCTCTCGATCATTGGGCACCACATAAAATTCAAACACCCAATAGTCTCGCGCCAGTAGGCTTGTTTCTCTGAAATTGGGATTTGGAGGGATGGGCGCCATAAAACTGCCTCCTCCCCTTGCCCCACCTGAGCTTCCCGTTTGCTCGCCATTACACGATACCAAAAGAATACCAATAACCAAAAGACTTAAAATTCTGTACATGAGATCTAAATTTTCGGAATAAAACCATGTCCGAGTACACACTGCCTGCCCAAGTCCACGCTCGCAAAGCCTTCTTTCCCATAACTTGTGTATGATCGGAAGTACAAACATACACAAGCCCCGCAGAATTACAAGCAGCTGGCCCCTCGTTCAGAAACCCTTAACAATTTCTAGGCATTCACCATAGCCTCGCTCATAGAAGTCTTCCCCGCAATTTCCACCATCCGGTCAAACAATTGAACCTGCAAAGCTTGCGCGGAAAGGTTTTCAACATCAACAGTGGACTGACTGACTTTCACCTTTACCACTGCTCCTCTAAATTGCACCTTAAAGGAATAGGCTTTCCATTTGCTAGGGATAAATGGACGTAATTGCAATGCCCCATCTTTAACCCGCAATCCACCAAAACCCTTCACCACCGACATCCAAGTTCCTGCCATACTAGTGATATGACAACCATCTTCTGTATCATTGTTGTAGTCATCTAGATCCAATCGTGAGGTCCTCAAATACATCTCGTA
>JABSSL010000032.1 GCA_013214355.1 Saprospiraceae bacterium
ATTCACACCCTCCTAAGCGACCAAAGCGGTTACAATGGCTAACCTCACACCTCCTATTAGAACAGATGATCTCTACATTACCCGTCCTTGTTCAAAGTTGACTACCTTCAGATTAAAGCCCTGAATCATGAAAAACACCCTGCAGTTTCTTCCAATTTTGCTTTTTATGTTCGCTGGCATTCCCGTCCACGCCCAGCCCAAATCCCCGTGTCAGCCCTGCGCAGATTTGCAAGAGCTGCGCCTGCCGGATGTAAAGATTAGCAGTGTAGAAGCCTTACAGGAGCCTGTTGCGTATTGTAAACTGTCGGGGGTGATCGGTAAAGAAATCCGTTTTGAAGTCGTGTTACCGGAACAGTGGAATGAACGCTTTAGTTTGAGTGGAAATGGAGGGTTTGCTGGGGCTATCCAGACGGGCCATGCTAGGGTTCGGCAGGGTTTTGCCAATGCAGCTACGGATACAGGTCACCAAGGTGGCCCCTTGGACGGTAGTTGGGCGGAGGGCCATCCCGAGCGACAGATCAACTTTGGGCATCTAGCCGTTCATCGTACGGCGGTTACAGCAAAGGAAATTGTGCAACAGTACTACTGCATTGCTCCGCGTTATAGCTATTTTGTGGGGTGTTCCCGCGGCGGCGGGCAGGGCATGATGGCGGCTCAACGTTATCCGGATGATTTTGACGGTATCGTGGCTGGTGCACCAGCTTTTACCTGGCCCGCTATGGCTGCCGAGTTCGTGCGCAATTGTCAGTCCGTTTATCCCGACACATCAGCTCCCGATCAGCCCATTATTACCACTGCTAATCTGGAAATTTTGGAAAAGCACATTCTAAATCAATGTGATACCCTGGATGGTTTGGCGGATGGGATTCTGAATGATCCTCGAGCTTGCCATTTTGATCTTTCCAGTTTGCCAAAATGTCCGGTTGAACAAGCCGGCGAGGATTGCTTCACCGTGGAGCAAATTGCCGCCATCCAGGAAATATATAATGGCACAGACCTCAAGGGTAAATCTATTTATCCTGGCTTTCCCTTTGGTGGTGAAAACGAGCCCAATGGTTGGCGCGCCTGGATGACCGGGCCTAAGGAAGGAAAATCGGTGGGGAGGCACTTTTCTCTAGGTACAGAGATCTTTAAACATTTGGTTTTCCATGACGCTAACTGGGATTGCCGCCAATACGATTTTACCAACTTTTATCAGCAAACGCGCCATGCGGCTAGCTTTCTTGATGCTACTTCTACCGATTACCAGGCATTCCATAAGCGAGGAGGGAAGATGCTCTTGTATCATGGCTGGAGTGATCCAGCGCTCTCTGCCCTAGCCACTATCGAACATTATGAAGCTGTCCAAAAACAAGACCCTAATCTACAAGACTACGTGCGACTCTATCTATTACCAGGTGTTCTCCATTGTGGTGATGGTCCCGGTCCTAGTCAGACCGACTGGCTACAACTAGTGCGCGATTGGGTCGAAAATGGACAAGCCCCGGAGAAGGTGGTGCTATCTAGGCGAAGAAAGGGGCAACCTAGACTGTCTCGCCCCGTCTTCCCGTATCCCGCCACAGCAGTCTACGATGGAAAAGGAGATCCCAATTTGGAAAGTAGCTTCAAACGAAAATAAGCCACGCCCCCTCCCTTCGAGCCACACTCCAGCCGTTCTTTGTTAGTATCCTTACTAACAAAAAAGCCACGCCTTAGTCGTCCCTTCGTTAGTATCCCTACTAACAAAAAAGCCACGCCCCCGCCCTCACATCACCACTTTCAACACTGGCCTATTCACCATCATGTTTTTATCCACCGTAAAGCGCATTCCAATTGGCGTTTTGGCTGAGCGTTTATGCTGTACCCGAGCCGTATAGTCTCCACAGAAGGCTCTAAATCGCACCTTTCCTTCAGCATCAGTCTGTAGGGTCAAAGAGGTATTCCATTCCTCATGTAGCAACTTCCATACTTTGTCATAAATGGGTGCCAAGGTATGGCCAGAACTGGGACTAGGCGCAAATTTGACAGCAGAGCCAATAAATCCCCAGAAGTAAAAGGAATCGATATTGGGGTGACCGAAAGCACAAGTCAGGTAGTTGAGTACAAATTCATCACGGATGGCTTCAATTTGTTCAGCAGTGAGATCTTTACCTATGTTTTGCTCTTCTATGGAACGCCATTCTTCCGATTCTATACTTTGGCGATTGGCTGCATTTTGTAGGTATTTAGTATTGGCCCAAAATTCGGTGACGCTGATTGGAATACCCGCCTCGGAGAGCTCATCATACACGGCGACCTGCTGACTAGGGTTGATCCAGGCCGGACGTCCTTGTATACCTAAGAGATTAGGGGGATACCCGGCATCCCCTAGGCGCTGTACCAGCTCGACGTAGCGCTTTCGCTGCCGCGCAGCATCTACTGGGTCGCCATTCTGGTCGATTAGCCCTTCCCGGTTCACTTTGCTAATTCCATAATCATTGATGCAGAATAGTGCCTCAGGATCCTCTTCTCGGCCCCACTTCAGAATCTTGCTAATGTAGTCCACCATGTTTTCTACTGTTTCCGTATAGGGCCATACCCGTTTGGATAGATTTTTAGGGTGAGTCTCCCAAAGCATCTCGTTGACCGCATCCCATACCTTCACCCGTCCTTGAAAACGAGCGCACAGGTTGCGAATACGCACCTCTACGTAGGCCATAAAGGTATCCATGGGGTACTTCTTCAGCCACTCTGGGATGGCTTTTGGAACCGTCCAGAATAGGGGATGACCTTTGGCGGTTAAGCCGTTAGCATTCGCCCAGTTCACAGATTCCTCGAAATCTGCTAATCGTAGGTCGCCCTGGAAATCTTCAGTTTTCGTTCCATCATTGCGGGGTCGTTCTGTCCAGTATACCGTCGTATTTAGGGCATTAAGCAGCTTAGCAAAACGTTCCCGCAAATACTTGGCTCGATCGTGTTCAATCACTCCATTGCGTTGCATGGTAGCCATCCCCCAATTCTGCTCACCAAAGAGGAATTGATGTTTCAACTGTTTAATGGATAATTCCTGATTTTGTATGGGACTCCCGAATTTGTCCAAGAGCGTCAGCTCTACCTGTCGCTTACGCACCTCCTCAATGTTCCGCTTGGCTTTTTCGATCGTTTCCTTATCTGTATCCGTTGGTAAAAAGGTCTGCGGTAGGGGAGAGGAAGGAGTAAGCACGGATCCCGCGCCTAGTAAGGGCAGAGCGGCCGTAGAAAGTAGGCCGGAACCACCTTGCTGCAGAAAATTCCTCCGATTCAATCGTTGTCTTGATAACATGTCCTTAAGTTGATTTTTCGTCTCCAGGAATTGCCACTACTAATCCGTCCATAATTAGTGCCTTCACCAGTAGGAAAGATCGGATGGATTTTACTTCTCCATCCGGATCCATCTCCCATCATCCGCATTCAATGGAATGGCATCTGGGTTGACCTGTTCTCCTGTTAACGCATCGACAGCATCGGTGTAGGTGAAATCTGAAGAGAAGGAGACTGTGGTGGCTGGTCCATCATTGATGAAGTAGTAGTGATCTGCTTCGGGACTGCTCAAGCGATAGACTAGGGCACCTTCACAATAGTACGGCGACTCATAATCTCCTAGGGCGTAGTCAATCAACAGTCTTTCCGCTAAATCCTGACCTGATTTTAGACATTGGTGAGAAAGATCTAGGCCGATCAGAACAGCTGTGCCTTCTCCATAGCTATGTGTGGTAATGGCGGGTTCACCATTGCTATAATTGGCTAATATTTGTGCCGTAGTAGACGTCATATCTACGACAAAGCCGGTCCATTCTTTCCCATGGAGCCCTAGCGTTTTATTGGAACCTGAAAACTGATAATTATGCAGCTTTACTCCAAATAGGCGGGCAAATTGGGAGGCTTTGCCGGTCGGGAGTAAGGCGGTATACTGGTCAAATTTTCCTCCGGGAAGATCAAGAACTAATCGTCCGCCCTTTTGTACGTAATCTTCTAATATATTTAGCACATCGGTATCCAGTGCAATTGTGGCTGGAAGATAGATGATTTTATAGCGTTCAGCGAGGCCCTGTGCGAGATCATCTGGGGTGACAAATTCAAAAGGAATATTGGCATTCATCAGCGCACGAGTCACTCCAATGCGGGATTCAATGGGAAACATGCGAAAGCTCTCTCTTCCGCGCACTGACATGGCGCCCCAGGCTGCATCATTGTTCCAATCGTTGAAGACGCCTACCAGGGGTTCTTTATGCGCTTCCCAGATTTCATCCCTGTATTTTTGCATGGCTCTGCCAATCATTCCCAAACGGATGGCTCTTGGCGTCACTTCATTATTACGATCCAGTAAGGCATATTCTCCTCCTTCCTTACCCGCCGAGCGAACGCTCCAACACCAGATACCAAAACCCTTAAAGCCAGCTGCCATCTGACTCAGATACAACTGGGTGATGGTGCCTTCATCAACATAGTAGGCATTCAGATCGCTGCTGTTCTTTTCTCCATCGAATTGCTGTGGGCCGCCCGTGGATTCCCATCCGCCGGTCCACCCCCCCTTAAACCAGTCGTTCATCAGGGAAGCCTGTATATAAAATGGACGTACAATCTCATTGCCGGTTTGATCAAAATGCCAGGACAAGTGCGTGGAAGGATAGAAGGAGCCAAAGTCTTTCACCAGGTCGGCAATCCACTCCATGTTTACCCCCATGTAGGCCGCGGGGAGAAATAGGCCCATTTCTCCCCCAGCACGGAAGGGTTGATTAGGATCGAAGTCTTTGAACTGTTGGGCTCTATCCCTGATATTTTCAATGCCGTGTAAGGCCTTAAACCGGAAGACATCCATCTTGCTGCGGTAGTTACGATGCGCTACCTTTTTCTCCATATTCTCCTCGAAATCTACCCAGGAACTGAAGCTGCTACCTAATCCAGCGTGCCGGAGACTCCAGGCATGATTCAGTTGATCTACGGTACCATAGTATGACTGTACCCAGGATTTGAAGAGGGCTTCTCCTTGCTGATTCAACTCCAAACCCCGTCCTCCGATGGTCGGATCAAAAGCAGTATGTGCTCCCTTTGGTCCCTGTCCATGCTTGGCCTTGTAGGCTTTGGTCCTCAGAATTCGTTGTCGTAGCACTTCCGTCTGGTATTTCTGCATTTCCGGATGGGCTCGAATCTCTGCCATGCTTAGCTTGGCATCCATCTTGAGTTTTTTGAGCAAATTAGGAGTGATAGGTTCCCAACCGCCATCTCCATACCACCAGGGTATTATTCCTTCCTCCAGTGCAATCAATTGTACCTCTTCTAGGGTCCATCCCTCTGCTACCATGATCTGCTTTAAACTATTGAAGCCGAGTTCTTTCATAGTCCTGAAGTGTTCCCGCATTTCTTTTTCTCCTTCCCCAGGATGTTGAATATAGACAACGCCAGCTGGCATCGGATGTAAGGCGTGGAAGATGTCTTGTTTGGGGGATTGATGTAGTTGGTTATAGGTAGAGACTAGAAAAGGATCCTTTTCCTGCCCCCATCCCGGATGTGCGAAGCCTATCAGCAGCAATAAGCCAAGAGATAAGATTCTTGGAGCTCCTGAAACTTTATAAGATACTTGCATTGGTTTCTCTATTATGCTGATTATTAATTGAATAACCACCCAATCCCTAAGCTTTTGTTGGCTTCCTTACCAACAAACAAGCCCTGTCCCTGTCAATATCCCACTAACAAAACAAGAAGCTTCAACATTACCACTCCAACACCTCCAAAAGCCCATCATTCACTCCTACCAAGATCATATTTCCTCCAGCTCCCTTTATTAATTCCAAGTCCCGAACCTCTCCTGGTAGGTATATGCCACTTTCGGCTATACTAAGCGGACTAAATTGACCGGTTCCGTCTCCCAACAGCACCAAACCATGCCCGGCATCCGCCCTTGGTGTGCGGAACTCCGTGCCGTAGTCATTACCGGCGAGTAGCACATCTAAATGGCCATCACCATTGAAATCCTCTACTAAAAAGGCGTTGATGGGAGCGGATTGAGCAGCAATGGGCAACTGATGGGAAGTAAATTGGCCCTGCCCTTGATTCTCTAGGTATATGCTGGCGAAGTTGTGAACGGTAAAATGCTGTGCTTTAGCAAGGGCCTCTGCGTCCCAGATGTCTTTGACGGTGCTGCGAGCATAATCGGCAAAAATTGGAAATTGTCGCTTTAGGCTCACCAATTGATCCTGCATCACATGTCGACCGTACAGTGGATATTGTTTACCAGCAAAAGCATAACTGAGAACTAGGTCAATGCTCCCATTTTGATCAAAATCGTCTGCATGGAGTTCTAGTGGACTATCCTGACTAGCTTTAAAGCGATGATTAAGGCCAAGGTTCCCCGCCAGATAATCAATATCACCATCCTGGTCAAAATCTCCGCTAGCTAGGCAGTTATACCAGCCGGTTAGGCCGGGTAATCCAGTGGTAGGAGTAGCCAAACTAAAGTGATCCTTTTCATTTTTATAGAACTGGATCCCCATCCATTCTCCGGTCAATATAAGATCGATTTGGCCATCGTTATCAAAATCGCTCCAAAGGGCATCAGTGATCATTCCCAGGTCCTTTAGGGTGGGGAGAAGATCAGCTGAAGCATCCCGAAATTGACCAGCTTCATTGAGCAATAAGAAACTACTGGCGGCTCGAGGATATTCCCCAGGTACTTGTCGACCTCCAACGAAAAGATCGAGGTCGCCATCGCCATCAAAATCAGCAGCTTTCACACAGGAGGAATTCTCACGGACATCAGGCAATTGTCCCGTAGCGTTGGAGAAGGAGCCTTGCCCATCATTGATGTACAAACGATCATGCAGCAATTTGGCCCCTGCTGAGAATTCGTTGCCGCCAGATGCTACGTAAAGATCTTCATCTCCATCCTGATCCGCATCGAAGAAGAGTACATCCGTATCCTCTTGGGCTCGCTGCTCCGTCCAAGGCCCGCTAAGGGATTCCCAACCACTAGCCGTTCTTTGGTACAGCGTACCAGCTTCTCCAGCCGCTCCCCCAACAAATAGGTCTGTCAATCCATCTGCGTTCAAGTCACCAATAGCCAGCTTCGGACCAAAGCTGGATAGTTCGTGCGGTAACAAGAATTGTTGCTTGAAATCATCAAAGGCATTTTCACGATGCCGGTGCTGAAGGGCGTTTGACTTGGTTGTATTGGCGAACAGTGGGGTAGGGGATACCTGCTCCGGAACGGATTGTTTAGACTGCTGTTGATAATCGACCGTAAGTACTTGATTGCTGCTGACGGCTGACAACTTTGATTGCTGTCCATCTGGCCAGATGATCTCAAGTTCGGCTTGTTCAGCCTGCCCTAAGCCAAAATGTAGAATAGGTTCTACCGAGGATTGGAAGCCACGCGATGGGTATAGCTGTTGAAATTGTTGGTTATCACTGGTACGGACGTAAACCTTGGAACCCAAAGCATAAGGGTTTTCTTTAGGGCCCTTAAGTTGTACTCTTAGAAAGTGGTTCGAAGTTCCACCTGCAGTTTGATTCCGGAATAGGAAAGGAGCTTGGTCGAGGTTGTTAATGATCAAATCCAGGTCGCCGTCCAGGTCTAGATCTGCGTAGGCTCCTCCATTGGAAAAAGAAGGGGTATCTAATTGCCAGTCGGTTGTGACCTCTTGAAACTGTAGTGCTCCTAGGTTGCGGAAAGCAAAGTTAGCCACTTTTTCGGATGGCATTTCGCTGAGTAGAGCTTTAAACTGATCTTCTGAGAGTTGGCCATTGGCCCCCACCTTACGAGCGTATTGTGGGGAGGTGTTGTTAATGAAATCCAGATTGAGTACGTCCTTCCGCAATCCATTGGTAATATAGATATCCTTCCAGCCGTCATTATCGAGATCTGCGACCAGTGGAGCCCAACTCCAGTCAGTCTGCCCGATTCCTGCTAATTGCGCGTGATTACTGAAGGTCCCGTTACCATTATTTACATTCAAACTGTTGAACATGTACTGATAATGGTATCCTTTATTGATAAAACTTAGGAATTGGTCATACTCGATGCCCGCTAGGTTACTGTGTCTACGAAAATGATCAGCGGGTGTCATATCTAGCACAAGGACATCGAGTAAGCCATCATTATTCACATCAGAAAGGTCATTACCCATCCCAAAAAAGGAGATCTGTTTCGTAGCGGATTTAATCACTTCTTTGAAGGTGCCATTTTGCTGATTCAAATAGAGGTAGTCGTGTTCAAAGAAGTCATTGGATACGTAAATGTCATCCCATCCATCCTGATTAAGATCACCGATTCCCAGTCCAAGGCCATAACTCAAGGCTCTTTGGTAAATTCCACTCTGGGCCGTTACATCCGTAAAGCGGTTTCCATCATTTCGGTATAACTTGTCTCCGGACAATACATTTCGGCCATTGCGGTCATTCCCTTGCGGATCACGACCATAGAACTTTATACCATGGTTGGTTAAAAAGAGATCTAGATCGCCATCTTTATCATAGTCAAGAAAGGCAGCTTGAATAGAATAGCCCGGATCATCCAAGCCATAGCGGGCACCTTCTTCCGAGAAAGTGCCATCTCCTTGATTAATGTACAGTAGATTGCGGCGATTGTCTTCTTGAAGATTGCCGGATCTACACTGATAAATATCTAGTAAACCATCGGCATTGATGTCTACCATACTAATTCCTGTATTCCAGCTTACTCTTCCTGGTAACTTCAGGCCGGCACTTGCCGGAACGGGCTGAAACTTAAAATCCCCTTGATTGAGAAATAAGCTCGGTGCAGCAGTATTGCTCGAAAAACACACATCTGGCAAGCCATCCTGATTAACATCTCCTACTGCTACTCCACCGCCATTGTAATAGTATTGGTAGCGAAGTATATTTCGATAGGCATCCTCGGGTATCTGATTGATAAAATTTATACCACTTTGGTTGGCAGGAATAGTTTCAAAGCGGATGGAAACTTCCGCCGAGCTAGGCGCTTGCGGTTCTTCTGTATCGGTCGTACAGTCACTTAAGGAAAAGTATAAGATGAGAAGTAACAAATAATTGATCTTCATAGTATTGTCGGTATAGAATGATAGGCTCAATATGTTCAAGTAGAGGTTCTTGAGATCGATCATCTCGGCTACCAATGTGTTTGCCTATTAGCTCTCAGTCCTCTTCTCTGTAGTTTGTCTTTCCCCATCCCAAACAAAAAGTATGAGCCACCACCTAATTGGGTGATGACTCATACCTCTTGAAAGTTTATGAATTAGGCATTACGCATTATAGGCTAGTTATCCGCCCAAGCCATCATTAAGTTCAATTTCGAAAGCCGGGATATCAGAGTAGAATGGGCTGTCCCATGGCACTTCCGCACCACCACGATCCCCAGCAGGGATACTCATTCTAGCTCCTTGCAGATAGTACAAGCGGTCACCTTCGAAAGCCATTTCTTTGAAACGCTCTACGTGAATGGCATTGGGTAATTCAGCATCTGTACCGGCAAATGCAGCCAAGCCTGCTCGGGTTCGTACTGCATCTAGGTCTGCTCTAGCACCTGCCAAGTCCGTACTACTACCCAGTTCAGCACGGATAATGGCGCGAAGCAAATACATATCTGCTAGACGAATAAGAGGGACATTCGTAATTCGACGACCTGCTTTATAGTACTTGTCACACCACACATAGGGCTTTCCTGTAGCAAACTGAGAACGTGGATCTCCTCCGGCCTCAAAGCGTGCCCACAATTGTGTATAGCGTTTGTCTTGTAAGGCTTCCGCTGTTTCATTCATGTTTTCATCTGCCCAACCTACAGTCTGCAAGAAGGCATCACTAGCTGCCATGAAGCGACCACCGTTTTTGTCTGCACCACTGGCATCACGGTTATTAGCATTGTACCAGCTGAAACGACCTGGATGTTTCCAGTTACTAGAACCTCCAAGTCCATCACCCGCCCAAGCAGCATAATACCATAGTACTTCCTTTCCACGTGCTACACCAGTCTTATTCCAGGTCTCGACAGGATCTTCTGATAGATCATAGTCTCCACCATTTTGGTCGATTACAAAGTCCAACTCAGCCCGAGCCAGGTCGTATTCTCCCATTTGGAAATACACTTTAGCTAGTAAAGCCGCAGCAGAGAATTTATTAGCTCTTCCGTCAGCGTAGGCGGCGGGGTGAAGATCGGCATCGAATCGCTCCGGTAACAAGTCTTTGGCTTGCTTAAGATCCTCTACAATTAGTGCATAAATATCGTTGGCAGATGCTACATCTGAAGCTTTGGCTTCTTCGAAATTCCTAGCTTGGTTGACCCGGAAAGGCAAACGCTGTTCATCACTCGGGTAAGCTGGCGCATAAACGCGTGCGATGTAGTAGTAGGCATAGGCCCTTACAAATCGTAGCTCTCCCTCCAATCGATTCGTCGCATCTGGACCAGCTTCAGGATAGGGTACACCATCGTTATTGGCAATGTGATCCAAGGCAGCATTAGCATGGCCTACGGCGAAATAACCACTTCTCCATACTGGATTGTCGAACAAGCCGATTACTGTACCACTTGTTGCTCGGTTGTACATGTCCTCTATATCGGTATTGACATTGAATCCTTCATTCGCGCTCGCCAATTGCATACCGTCTGCGTAGGCTTCGGCGTTCATTCGGCCTGTACCAAAGATAGAACGGTTACCGCCGTTGCCAGTTAAGGTGTAATAGGCACCAATAGCCGATTTTTCGAAATCCTCTAGGCTGAGCCAAGGTGATTCCACTGGATTGGTCAAGTCAAAGAATTCTTCGTTATCGCAGGCACTTAGCATAAAGACAACTAAGACCAGAGCTATAGATTTAAAGTTTATGTATTTCATTTTAACTATCATTTTGACAATAGTGAGAAAGCCAGGCTTGGCTCTCTCTCCATGGCATTAGATTTAGAAAGAGATGTTTAGGTTAAAGTTGTAGGACTTCACCTGTGGCAGCGTTACGCCTACCCAACCTTGACCTAAGTTACGACTAGAGCTTCCTCCAAGGTTTACTACTTCGGGGTCAAATCCTTCATAACCCGTAATCGTAAATAAGTTATTCGCTACAAAAGAAACTCGGATATTCTGCATGGACAAATTTTGTGCGATGGACTGTGGCAAGGTATAGCCTACCGTCAAGGCACGCATCCGAATGAAATCACCTTTGTGTAGGAATTTATCGTGTACTTGACCGGCACGTCGATTATCAAAACGTTGATTGGCTGAAGTGCTGCCATCCTCATTGATGACGTCGTATCTGCGATCAGCACTTAAGGCAGGCAAATCGGCGCTAGTATTACCAGGCGTCCAGTAGTTGCCAACTACACTTTGTCGGATCATTCCGCCAGTTACGTAGGACGTACTACGTTCGTGTAGGTCATAAATGTAATTGCCACCTGAGAAGCTGATTAAAGCAGAGACATCTAATCCTTTGAACGAGAAGGTGTTATTGAATCCGCCAAAGAAAGTGGGGAGGCCAGATTTGTCCGTGTTATCAAATAAGTGGCGCTGCAGATTGGCTCGCGTGGCGGGGATCAGGTTCCCAGTAGGTATCCGCTCTCCCGTAGCTGCAAACTGCTCCAAATCCATTTCTTCAATTAGTTCATAACCTCCTTCTGGATGAATACCAGCGTACCTAGCCAGTCGGAAGAAACCAATTTTCTCACCAACTTTAGATACTAGTCCATTGCTGTTTACACTGGCAATTTCATCCGATTCCCCAACTAGCTTCGTGATTTGGTTCTGGTTCGTTGTGATATTGAAGGACATGTTCCATTTGAAATTACGAGAATTCACATTGACACTATTGAATTCAAATTCCCAACCTGAGTTCTGCATATCCCCTACATTCTGCCAAATTCGAGGGCCACTATTGAAGACACCTGCTGAGACAGGAACGGGTACTTGGTATAGCATGTCTTTCACATCCTGTTGGTAGTAACCAATACTACCGTTGATACGACCTTCTAGAATTTCAAAATCTACACCTACGTCTACCGCATCAGTGGTTTCCCAAGTTACAGCAGAGTTGCCAATACCTGTTAACAAATCACCGGCTCCAACGTCTCCATAACGTCCCCAGCCCGTGTAAGTAGTCTCCGTAGCAGTTGGACTAATAGAAGAGTTACCCGTCTGACCAAAACTAGCTCGTAACTTTAGGAAGTTGATCAACTCCATATTCTCCAAAAAGCTTTCTTCTGTAAGTACCCAGCCTGCTGAAACAGCCGCAAAGTTACCCCAGCGCAAATCCTCGGTAAAGACAGAGGATCCATCATAGCGATAACTCAAGCCCAAAAGATAGCGATTATCTAATTTATAGTTCAACCGACCGAAGTATCCGCGGAAGTATCTCTCTCCACCAAAGCCTGTAGAGACACGTTGTACATCGCCAGGAGCACCTAGTTCTTGGGCAGCTCCAAACAGTTGCTGTGCTTCAATATTACGCGAACGTTGTGCTTGCTCGGTAGATTCCGTACCAAATACTACGTTCAGATCGTGTCGTTGCCCGAAGCTACGATTGTAAATACCAAAGAGGTTGTAGTTCAAACGTTGGAAAGTAGAAGAGTTGTCAAAGCCATACTTGCTATCTTCCCGTATTACTGTGTTACCCCACTCAATGTTACTCGTTTGGATAATATCAGCCGCTATTTCTGAACGGATTGATAGACCTTTAACCCAAGGAATACTATACTCCACTTGGAGACCAGCCAACGCTCTATAGGTTTCTACATCGTTGATATAGTTATCCCGGTTTAGGGTAGCTAGTACATTTCTGCCAGAAAGTGGATCGAAGAGCAGTGGTTGACCATCTGTTCCTTTCAAAGTAGGGTGGAATAAAGGAATAATAGGAAGCGCCCCCCCCAATGTCATATTATAACCACCGCGTGCAATATTTGAGTTACCTCCAGGAGCTCCACCATTAGGGGCTCGCTCACGATTAACGTAGCTCAAGTTCACCCGTGTTCCAACACTTAAGTTCTTGGCAGGCTCGAAATCTACGTTAGCTCTTACGGAATAACGTTCTTGGCGGTCACCCACTAGAATACTTTCATCTTCTCTATAGTTCGCCGAAAGGTAGTAGTTCAGTTTTTCCATACCTCTACTGGCCGAAAGGTTAATATCCGTGACCTGTCCTTGGCGTAAAACTTGATCGAAGTAATTGACATTACCAAGCTGATCTCTGCTCAGGACAGCCGTTGGATCCCGGCTATCATCCAGTAAACTGTTAGGATCAAATGGTGCAAAATTGCGATTCGCACGTGACTCGTCGGTCAACTGTAACCAGGTTGGACCATCTACGTATCCAATTTCCTGGGGACCACGCACTACATCCGTTACCCCGTAGTTGACACTTAAATCCAAGGTACCACGCCCTTGCTGTCCCGTTTTCGTTGTTACGATGATAACACCATTAGCACCCCTAGATCCATATACTGAAGTAGCAGCTGCATCCTTCAGTACTTCGATGGACTCGATATCATTTGGGTTCAAACTCGCCAATGGGTTAAAAGGAGTAGTGGAAGCGTTACGAGAAAATCCGTTGAGTTCTCCACCGCCTTGTCCACTTAAGATCATACCGTCGATAATCCATAGGGGCTCTGTACCAGAAAAAAGTGAATTGGTACCCCGTACCATTACCCGTACAGGTGCTCCTGGTACCCCGGCAGAGGACGTCACTTGCACACCTGTGGCTAGACCTTGCATCTGTTGGTCCAAAGAAGAAGCATTAAAAGCTTGCAGATCTTTGGCCTTAATGGTAGAAACAGCCCCAGTCAAATCACGCTTAACTTGTGTTCCATAGCCTACTACGACTACTTCGTCAAGTAAAGCACCTGCTTCCAAGGTTACTTCTAGCTGACTGCGCCCGTTTAGCGCCACCTCTTGCTCTTGGAAGCCAGTATAAGATAATATGATAACACTGTTTTGATCAGCTACGGTCAATTGAAAATTCCCGTCCAGATCTGTAATGGTACCATTCGTTGGATTGTCTTTTTCTACAATATTTACGCCGATAAGCGCTGTACCGTCAGAATCTGTAACATTACCCTGAACAGTAAATTCAATCGCATCACTAGCCACCTTTTCTCCCTGTATTTTTGCGGGATCGGAATAGCTAGTTGCCCAAACTGCACTAGTCCCCAGCGAGAGGGCTAGTAACAGACTGAATAACTTAAGTGTAAAGCCTTTCATAAATAAAGATTTTGAGTCAAAGTATTGGTGTTTAGTTTTGTATGCCTCTTCCATTGCCAAGAATTGCGGTAGATAAATGGTCGAATTCGTATTAGGCAGATGGAATGAAAACTTATCGCAACAACACTTGAAAGGTTCCTTCTTTAATTTGGCTGTAACCTTTTAGCTCAAAATTTTTATAGAAAATATTGGAGAGAGATACAATAATGGAGTAGTAGCAGGGTAGGAAAGATGGTGCTAATGGGCAATAATGGTACAAATAGGTAAAGGAATGCGGGAGCTGGGAAAGTCTAAAAGTCAATATCAAGATTGAAGAAAAAACTACGAACCTGGGGCAACTGGATACCGTTCCAGCCTTGGCCTAGATTGCGGTTGCCTTCCATATTGACGAATTCCGGGTCAATTCCTCGATATCCAGTAATTGTGAGGAGATTATTAGCCAGCAGGCCAATGCGTATCTGCTGCATTCTAAGTTGGCTGCTCCAGCGATTTGGGAGTGTATACTGGAGAGAAAGGCTGCGAATTCGCAGGTAGTCCCCTGAGTATAAATACTTGTCATGGGTATGACCAGTATGGCGGCGATCAAAGCGTTCACCCTCCATAATAGATCCGTCTTCTAGGACGATATCGTATCTACTGTCCCAACGTAGCGCAGGGAAAGCCGCTTGGGGGTATTCAGCTGTCCAGGTATTGCCAACAATTTGCTGGCGAATTTGATTCGGGCCATGGACACCGGAGGCGTCGCGTTCTGCACGATCATAGATGTAATTCCCTCCTGAGAAGCTGAGTAAGACAAAGAGCTGCCAGTTTTTATAGGTGATGGTGTTGGAAAGGCCGCCAAACCAGGAGGGTAGGCCAGATTTATTTGTAAAATCGAATAGATGAGTGGCTAAATTCTCTCTGGAAGCTGGGATGAGTCGACCAGTGGGTACTCTAGCTCCGGTAGATTGGAAGCGCTCCAGGTCCATTTCTTCGATCAGTTCATATCCACCTTCCGGATGGATACCAGCATAACGGGCCAATCGGAAGAAGCCGATTCGATCCCCAACTCGACTAACCAGAGCGCTGCGCTGCACATTATAGATTTCTGTAGTCTCTCCAGTTAATCTGGTAACTCGATTAATATTAGTAGAAAAGTTGAGGCCTGTGCGCCAACTAAAGTCTTTGCTAGAGGTAAGCAGTCCCTTAAGCTCTAATTCCCAGCCCTGATTTCGTAGGTCACCTATATTTTGCCAAATCGTTGGGGCAGAAGTGAAAACGCCAGTAGACACGGGTACCGGAACTCGATAAAGCATATCACTAGTGTGCTGGAAATAGTAGCCCAGGTTTCCTGTCAGGTTGCCATCATAAAGACTGGCTTCTACTCCAATATCACGGGAGTCAGTGGTTTCCCAGGTGATTCCTTCGTTACCAATTCCCGTCAACAAATCACCTGCCCCTACTTCTCCATAGCGTCCCCAACCTGTGTAAGTAGTCTCAGTAGCTAGGGAATTAATAGCGGAGTTACCCGTTTGACCAAAACTGCCCTTTAATTTGAGAAAATCCAGCGCCTTCCATTTGGGCATAAAAGTTTCTTCGGAGAGGATCCACCCACCAGATAGCGCTACAAAATTTCCCCAACGGCTGTCCTTTTTGAAAATAGATGACCCGTCTCGACGGAAGCTAACGCCCAAGAGGTAGCGGTCCGATAGTCGGTAATTGAGGCGGCTAAAGTAGCCTCGAAAATATCGTTCATTACCCAGTCCCGCCGACGCACGCAGCACATCACTGGCTTCGCTTATTTCCTGCGGTGTTCTAATGGATCCCTGTGCTTCAAGATTTCGGCCCCGACTTGCCTGGGCTGTGGACTCAGTTCCCACTACTAAGTTAAGATAATGTTGATCTCCAATAGAGCGGTCAAAACTGGCATAGAGGTTATAGTTGAAGCGATGAAAGGTAGAGGAGAAATCAAAGCCGTAGGCGCTTTGCTCACGGATCACCGTATTACCCCATTCAAGGTTATTCGTTTGAATTAGATCAGCTGCCAGGTCTGACTTTACACTTAATCCTTTTACGCCCGGAACTTCCCAGCGGAACTGGAGGCCTGCCAGTGCTCGATAGGTATTGATATCATTGATATAGTTGTTGCGATCAAAGGTTGCAGCCAGATTACGACCAGATAATGGATCAAATAGTAGTGGTTCTCCTGCGATGCTGCTTGCTGTGGGATGGTAGACGGGGAAGATAGGTAAACTGCGGCTTTGCGCCATATTGTAGCCGCCATTTCCCATATTGGTGTTGCCTCCCGGTTCACCACCATTGGGGGCTCTTTGACGCCTGACGTAGCTTAAGCTAACCCTGCTATCAATGGATAGGCTGGGGGTTACTTGCATATCCATATTGGTTCGAAAAGCGAAGCGTTCGAAATTATCATTTTTCAGAACACTTTGTTCATCCCTGTAATTACCGGACCAGTATAGATTCCATTTATCACGGCTCTCATTGCCAGATAAATTAACTTCCTTGACACCCCCTTGTCGTAAAATTTGATCAAACCAATCCGTGTGACCTATTTGTGCGCGATCTAAAACAGCAGTAGGGTCCCGTGAGTTATCTAGGAGACTATTAGGGTCAAAGTTCGAAAGTCCACTATTTAACCGAGCTTCATCGGCTAGAGTCAACCAAGTAGGGCCATCCACAAATCCTAGATCGGCAGGACCTCTCAACATATCGGTAATCCCATAAGACATACTAAATCTAAGGGAAGAACCTTCCTTCTCCCCTGATTTGGTCGTGATGATGATCACGCCATTAGCACCTCGAGAACCATACACGGCTGTGGCCGCTGCATCTTTTAGAATTTCAATAGAGGCAATGTCATTCGGATTGAGCAAAGCCAGAGGATTCAAAGGAGAGGTACTGGCATTCCGCGAAAATCCATTCAACTCCCCACCACCTTGTCGACTCAGAATCATTCCGTCTATGATCCAGAGGGGTTCTGTACCAGAAAACAGAGAGTTTGTTCCTCGAATGAGTACACGGACCGGAGCACCAGGTAAACCAGATGCACTTTGTACTAAGACACCAGAAGCCCAAGCCTGTAATTGCTGATCCGGAGAGGTTGATTGTATTCTTTGTAAATCTTCGGCCTTAACGCTGGAGATAGCTCCCATGACATCTTGTTTTTGCTGCTGCCCGTAGCCAACCACCACTACCTCCGATAAAACAGCCGCTTGAGGACGCATCGTTATGTTTAAGTTTGGATTGTCCTGCACAATCACTTCCCGGGGTTGATAACCAATATAAGAGCAGATTAGCGTTTGCTGCCCGTCTTTCAATGCCAACTGGTAATTGCCATTGACATCAGTGGTAGTACCCTGAAATTGAGCTTGTTTTACTGTGATATTTACGCCGATTAAGGGCTGACCTTGCTCGTTCAAGACCCGCCCCTCCAAAATAAACTTCGAAGATTTGGGTTGATTTGGGGATACATCAAGTTGTGGCAAGGTTGTAAGTACTGGTGCTGGGCGGTTGCCAGCTGACTTTGGTTCGAGAAAGTCGCGTTGACTCAATCGCTTCTGTTGCTCTTCTTTTCGTCGATCGAATATCAGATAATTGAGTTGACTTACTTTTCTATACTGCAGTGGGGTATCGGCCAGGATCAGCCGTAGGCTTCCTTCGAGATTACTTAGATGGGATATATCCACGCCCACTTGATACGGGGCTACGACTTCCTTGAGATAGGTGAAAATAACGCCATGCTTTTCGCTGAGCAGGCTAAGGGCTTTCTCGAGCGATACTACTTTTTCGTCAGTGTTCGCTTGGGTAGGGGATAGGCTCGTTAAGGCCACCTCTTGGGCAAAGGAGGAAAAAGATAGGAATATCAGGAACAAGAGGCTCCAAACCGTATTGGTGGAAAGCTCTTTCATGAACATCGTTTGGTGGTTCGCACCCGTACATCTTCTCTTCCATAAGTTGCGTACTCAGTAAACAACTTTGGGTTCTACATCAACGGATGTATAATGTACCATCTTTTCTTGTGATTGTTACATTATATAGTGTTTCAAAAGTGAGGATCAATTCGTCTATATTCTGGATCGGCAAAACCCCTGTTACTAGGCCTTTTCCCTGGGTTTTCCCGTCTTCCAATTGTACCTCAAGCCCATATATCCGCTCCACTTCAGTAATTACCTCTGCCAGGGAAAGATCATCAACAGAGAAGTAGCCTTTGAGCCATCTGCGATACTTTGTCGGATCGATATCCGAAATTATCATTTTTCGGCTAGGCTGATAATCGGCCAATTGTCCTGGTTTCATGATTTTAGAACCCTGCTTACTTTCCTTAGAAGTTAGTTTTATTTTTCCTTCTTCCAGCATCACTAGTGTCCTCCCTTCCCGGGTATTTACATTGAATTGGGTACCTAAGACTTCAATATCTGGATCTTCTGTACGTACAATAAACTTAGCTTGTGTCTCCTCTTTTTTCTTCACCTTAAAAAAGGCCTCACCCTTCAATCGGACTTCTCGTTGTGGGTCAGTTTCCCAATCTCCAAGTAATTCCAAAGTAGAGTTGGCATTGAGGCTCACTTCGGTACCATCCGGCAAAACATAGGAGGCTACTTCTGAATAATTGGTAGCATACAGTCGGTCATATTTGAAATTCCTAGAACTCAGGTACCAAACTGCTGATGCTATTAACATGAGCAGAGAGGCTGCTACCGCTAACCTTCCATTAATACCTCGGAATCTTGCTTGTTGTGGTTGGTTTCGTTCCTGATGCAGTTGGAGAATGTTTTGATAAACTGCTGCTTTATCCTGTGCTGAAGGTCTTTGTTTTTGGTAGTGCTTGTCCAAATTAAACACCAATTCGCGAGCTTCAATTAGGTCACTACGCTTCTCTGGGAATCGTTCTAACAAGGCAGCGTAAAGCGCCTCATTAGGGCCTTCTGCTTCAAATACGCTTTCTTTGAAATCTAGATCCAACACAAAATCACCTACCTCAAAGTCCTGATATTTTTCGAGTTCCATTCAATGCGTCTTAAGATGATCGATATAGGCTTAACCTTGCAGGAAATCTTCACTGCTTAAATCCTTTTGTAATCAGCTTGACGTCCCTGCTCAATAAGGTACCTTCACAAAGCAAAGCGTAACCAATTTTCGCAAGAAGTTATAATAGAACGTTTATAATATTCACCTCTAGGGAGCGTAGGGAGTATATTTTGTGCTGAACACGGCATTTTTTAAGGTTAATCGGTAGCCCTTATGTACTCAGGCAATGCAGGAACACCTGGAAAAAACCGTAGGTCAGCGGTGATTTTTTCCCCAATAACCCCTAGTGTGGTTTTTAGATACGCTCGTTATTCTTTCTAGTAGCTTTCTGGTCATTTACGAGATGCCACCGGTTATGATCAACAAAATAGTTACCCAGGATTGCAGTAAAGGATAAACGCCCTCCATATTTTTCCGCAGTCTTTGCATACCACGATAGGCATAATTTCGTACCACTTGGTGGTTAATCGACATCACCTGAGAAATCTCTTTGTAATCTAAGCCTTCAAAGAAACGCAAAAATAAGATTTCCCGCTGTCGCTCGGGGAGTTGACCAATTTTTTTCTTCAGTATTTCTATGGAATTTGGGTCAGGACCTATCTGCTCTTTGGGCATTTCGACTAAATCCTTTCTACCCAGGTAAATTTCTTGATGTCGGAGCTTGTTGGCAGCAGAATAGGAGGCTTTCCGTAGATAATTACGTAGCGCTACAAACAAGTAGCTGCTAATGTTTTGTACTTCAATGGTCCGGTGGTCTCGCTCTAGCAGTTTGAGAAATACTTCCTGTATCGCATCCTTTACAAAGGTCTCATCAGATACTATCGTGCAGCCATAAACAAACAAGCGATCAAAAAAGGCTTCGTACAAACCGGCAAAAGCGGATTGCCCTTCTGTCTGATACTTGCGCCATGCTTCTTGGTCTATGGCCCGACGAGCGGCCTTAGCTTGCAGTGTCGATGGTTGTTCCATATGAGCAAGATGATTTTGAAGGATACTAGGGTCTAAGAAGGAGTTCTAAAGTCATTCACTGTAGGATTCAACTTCTCAAGGATATTACAATACCATTTGGAGTTTTCTTCCTACTACTAATAACAATCATTTGCTGCAATCGTTTTCACTTAGCTCTTCTTTTAGTCTCAAAGAGCTTATGCAATATATAATTTTGTTTGTGAACCAAAGGTATCTTGGGCGTTAATTTATTGAATGTCCAATTTTAGAAAGGCCCTAGTTTATTGACTATTTGCTTGTTGGGCTAACCACCGATTTGGGATTTGTTGTCCAATCTTGTGGTAGGTTCTTACTAGTTCTTCGTTTAGTTGATCGCTTACGGTTACTAGCCCAACGGGCTGATTTTCACCGCCATCTCCTCTGCCAGCTACTTCCTGATCCTTGTATTGATACCAGTGACTACCCAAGGCGTAGGGAAAGTCCAGCCAGGTATAAACATAGTTTTCTACCATTTCATTTCTTTCCGCTAAGGAAAAGGCAGGCCAGTGGGGGAGTAGCTGCTTTGGGGTAATGGGAGGGATATGGTGTTCTCCCAACAAGATGGGCTTTTGTGCAGCACCATACCACTGATCCATCTGCGCTCTAATTGGAGTGGCTGCATATACATTGATGGATAAGACGTCTAAATATTGGCCGGCTATTTGGGCCACGGTTTCCATCATCTTAAAATTACGCGTAAAGCGGCAACCCAAATACAGATGTTTATCGTCGAATTGTTCAATCGTCCGCCGTACACTAGCAAAGTATCGTTCCGCATAGCTTGCTCTTTGCGCTTCCTCGCTTGATAAGCCGGCTAAGGTTCGGCCGGTGTAGGAATTGGAATCCAACTTGGTGATGGATCGCCAACTCATTTCATTATCCACAAAATAACCTAATAGAAACGGGTCTTGCTGGAAGCGTTTGATCTCTCCGAAAGTTTGGTGCAAATGTTCTTCCCAGGCCGGATGAAAAACGTCCGGCATTCCATTGCTCATCACCAGCGAGTCAACCTTCCTGGTATCTAGGGTGTAGGTGTAGGGCATTTCTGGCTGCTGGTAGAAAATTGTATCGCTCCAATTACCAATAGTATTAAAGCCAATGGTGCGCAGTCTGTGATAGGACTGTTGGCGCCATTGGTGTAGGCTTTCGTATTTTCTTTTGACATTCCAAGCATAGTAGGAAAAATAGGTTCCTTCCTCCCGGAAGCATTCGGGACAAGTTTCTACTGATGGCACTTCCTCGAAAAGCCATTCTCGTCCTTTCACTCTGCTTACATCCGCATTTCCTCGAATGGACTTGATTCGTACCCCGTTCACCCCTAAACTGTAGAAGGGGTTTCCATCTGGAGTAACCAACCACCATTTATTATCTACAAACTGGGTATGGAAAAAACCAGTAGCGCTTAGTGCTAGATTATGTTCGGTAAACCCACCATAGGGGTCCTTTTTCTGATCTTGAGCGAGTTGTTCCAGTAGTGCCTGCTCAGCTGCTGTCTGAGTAAGCTCATCCAGACTACCCACCTTTCCCGACCATGACTTCCTGGCCCGCTGTCCCCAACGATCCACTAGGTATGGATGCTCTAGACTTGGATCCATACTGAGCTGGCGTATGACAAGCTCTCGACTGATGGCCGAGCTGATCCGGATATACAATGGTTTTGCTTCTATTCCGCCAAGTAAAGGAACTTCTGTAATATCAATAGTCACTTTCTGCTCTCCCTTCTCTAGGGATAAGGTGTCAATCAGACGGGTACGTGAGCCATATACTTCAAACAGTAGAGGACCGGGCTCTTCTGTTTCGACCTCCAGTTCCAAGGCCAGAAACCTTAGCCAGGATGCGGGTAAATCCGCTGCCTTGGGGGCGAATTGGAAGCGACCGTCTGGTTCAAAGGCTATTTGCAAGCCCTCTTCTGTGAGCCGGAAGGATGCTCCCTTGGTTTCAACTGGTTTTACCTTTTTCTTCCCCGATCCTCCAAATACTCCGACTATCTGCTCTTCTCCTGCTTCTGACCATTGGGTTAGGGTCTCAAAATTGGCAACTATCGCGGGCGCTTCCTCAGATTGGCAGCTCCAGAGGCAGCAAAGGCTTAATAGGAATAGAGAGGGTAGTAAAAACTTCATTAGGTTGCTGTTTTATGCTTATCAAGTAAAAGTTTGGGGTGATGGACGGTTACACTTGTTTGTTTTCTGTATCCTATAAGTGGGAAGACCGGTGCGGCGAAATTCAGACACAAAGAGCAAAACGAAATATATATATCAACTAAAGGATCTCCATACACAGAAATTTAAAGACTACTATACACTTGGTCTTCCCTTCTTTCTCAGCTGTGTTAGGGTATCTCCATCACCAATCTAAGTCCAATATTCGTATAAGGTTCGTCTGGGATATGGGCGTTGCGATTGGCACAACGAGCCGTTTTATCCAGATTGAACCAGCTGCCTCCTCTGAAGATGCGATCCTCACCTTTTGCGGGCCCCTGATAGTCTACTTGCGGCTGAGCTGGGTATTTCCCCTTCCAATCCTGACACCATTCCCAAACGTTTCCACACATATCATATAGCCCCCAGGCACTACCTTTTTTCTGACCGACTGGCTGACTACGGCCTTCTGCTCTAGGGTAAATCCAGGCGTGCGCATTAATTTCACTATAGCTGGGATCATCACCCCAGTAATAGCGTTTCTTTTCCCCTAGTTTACAAGCGTACTCCCATTCTGCCTCCGTGGGTAGGCGAAAACGACCAACCCCCAGCGCATTCAGTTTTTCGATAAAGCGGATACAATCCTCCCAAGACACCCAATCGACGGGATAGTCCGCCCAATTCTCCTTGTCCTTGAAAACGGATGGATTCGTTCCCATGATAGCTACCCATTGCCCCTGGGTAACCTCATACTGCCCTAAATAGAAAGGCCGAGAGATCGTTGCCTCAAAAACGGGACCTTCATCTCCTTGCCGATCCTGCTCTGTTGGGGCGCTACCCATTGCAAAGGTGCCCGCTGCAATCGAAACAAATTCCATCGTTACATTATCAGCTAGGATGATCTGCTTCGTTTCAGTCTTAGATTGTCCGGCTATACCTCCTAGCGGGAAAGCCCAAAGAAGAATCAAAAAGTATCGAAGGTTCATTGTCATTGTTTTTCGGACCATACCAATCGTAAACCAATAGCGGTATAGGCCTTCTCCAATCCATGCCGATGGCGATTAGCCGAGCGCTGTGTAGGAGCAAAGTCAAACCAGCTCCCGCCTCTGAATACCTTATTCTTTCCTGTATCTGGACCTTGTGGGTCTCGTTGCTTGCTAGAAGCATAAGGACCATACCAGTCTTGGCACCATTCCCAGACGTTACCATTCATGTCATAGAGCCCCCAGGCGTTGGGCTTTTTTTGGCCAACCGGATGCGTCATGGCAAAAGATCTAGAGTTAATCCAGCCGTATTCATTGGCCTCTTTTTCTTGCTTACCTTCTCCCCAATAATACCTGCTCTGGGTTCCCGCCCGGCAGGCGTATTCCCATTCAGCCTCCGTTGGAAGCCTAAAATGGCCTATACCCAACTGATTGAGTTTTTCTATGAATGTTTGACAGGCGGACCAGGAGACAGACTCAACGGGATGCTGCAAGTGAGTGGATTGCTGTTGAAAGATAGCCGGATTATACCCCATGACAGCCTTCCATTGCGCCTGCGTCACCTCAAATTTCCCCAGATAGAAATCCCGGCTGATCCTCACCTGATGGATGGGTCCCTCGTCAGCATCTCGATCTATTTCCTGTTCAGGACTACCCATTGTGAAAGTACCTTTGGGGATCAAACGAAAGTGAAAAGCTAGGGTATCTCCAAGATGCACGACCTTATCAGCTAGCTGATTCGCCTTATTGACCGACCTACTGCTGCTACAAGAAAAAAGTCCTCCAACGCAAAAAATACCAACTGCAAGTACCCAGCTTGGACGCATATTGAATTGAGTTTGTCTGTATTCGAAGGTTACGCTAGCAATTGGAAAGTAACCTTGTACGAGAAAGTTTTGCTGAGTTTTGAAGAGATGTCGAGCTCATAACTAGCAGCGAATGCCAACAAAATGTCAAGGAATCTAAAGATTTTGCTCCTACTATTAGGGATGTATAGCTTCCACTTTTCTACGGCACAAAAGGAGGATCTGACGCAAGTCTGGCCGGCCAAATGGATTGTTGCAGGCGATGGACCCTGGTCTGCATATGGCGTACATCGCTTTCGCAGAACCTTTGAACTGGATACCGTACCAAGTCAACTGATTGTGCATACCAGTGGCGATAATCGATACCAATTGTACGTAAATGGTCAACGGGTCACCTGGGGTCCATTGCGGGGAGATCTTGACCATTGGTATTACGAGTCTACTGATATTTCCGCTTACCTTCAGCCGGGTAGAAATGTGATAGCAGCCCAAGTGCTGAACTACGGGGCACACCGGCCTGATGCGCAGTTGAGCGTACAGACGGGCTTCCTCTTGGCGGCGGGCGACCGTAACTTCCGATTCCTAAATACAAATACTAAGTGGAAGGCAACTTATGATAAAGCTTATTCCCCAAATATCATTGACAATACGCAGGTGCGAGGGTACTATGGAGGAGGTTCTCGAGAGATCGTTGATGGTCGCAAGTATCAGTGGGATTGGGAAGCGTTGAACTATGATGATCAATCATGGCCCGTAGCTACGGTGGTGGAAAGTGCTTTTGCTAAAACCTGTCGTTGGGCTAGTCGCTGGAAACTTACACCGAGGACCTTGCCGCATGAAAAGGTCACCCCTCAGCGATTTGCTTCCATTCGAATGGCAGAAGGGGTTAAGCCCGCATCAGATTTTGTGGAGGGGGAGCATCCCTTCTCTGTCCCAGCTCATACCTCGGCGCGTCTCATTTTTGATCAAGGCGTCATGACTACCGCTTATCCGGTTCTCAAGCTCAGGGGAGGGAAAGATGCTCAAATTACGATTCGCTATGTGGAGGCGCCCATCATTGGAGATCCGAAGAGCCGAAAGAAAGGGCATCGTGCCGAGATTGAAGGGAAACATTTCTTTGGTTACTTTGACCGATATATCGCTGATGGTGGGTCCAACAGAAGCTATCGCCCCTTTTGGTGGCGTGCCTTTCGCTATGTAGAAATGACCATTGAAACCCAAGCACAAGGCTTACAGATATTGGATTTCTATAGCGACTTCTCTACCTACCCCTTTGCGACCAAAGCGCAACTGCGCCTAGCAGGCCTGGCCCCACACCAAGCTGATACCTTGCAACAAATACTGGCCATCGGGGAAAGGACCATACGCTTAAATGCACATGAAACCTTTATGGATTGCCCCTATTACGAAGAAAGTCAGTTCGAAGGAGATACCCGTGTACAGGCGCTGGTTAGCTATGGTCTTTTTGGAGATGGCGCCCTAGGTAAGAATGCCATTGAGCAGTTTTCTTGGTCGATCAATGGCGAGGGTTTTTTGTCGGCTCGATATCCTACTAATTCTAGCTACTATATACCCAATTACAACATCTACTGGATCGGCATGCTTCACGACTATATGATGTACTTCGGGGAGCCCGATTACCTACGATCAAAACTACCCATTGTCCGACAGCTTTTGCACTATTTCCTGGAGCGAGCTCGTCCCGATGGAACCGTTCAAAGGCCCGATTACCACAACTTTGTGGATTGGGCATTCCCACGAGGAGAAGGACCCTTTGATGAGGCTGGTTACTCTGCTTTGGTGGATCTGCATGTTCTACTTGGACTGCAATGGGCCACAGCCTTGGAAGCTTATGCCGGAGCGCCTTATTACGAACAACTGTATCGCCAGAAAGCAGAACAATTGCGAGCCACTATTCCGCAACTATACTGGAAACCTGAAAAAGGTTTATTTGCGGACACTCCCAGTAGTGATCACTACTCTGTGCACACCAATCATCTCGCTATTCTTACGGGCTTGGTACAAGGGGAAACGGCCGCCGCGCTAATGGCTAAGACATTGACGCCAACCGAAGGGATGATTGGCCCCACGATCTATTGGCAGTTTTATCAATTCGAAGCGCTCCATCGGGCTGGAATGGGAAATCAATATCTACAGCATCTGGGTCTATGGAAGAAAATGATCCGCGCGGGGGTGACTACCTGGCCAGAAACGGGTTTAGAAAGCCGGTCCGAATGTCATGCTTGGGGCGCTAGTCCAAACTATCATCTCTATAAGTTGACGGCTGGTATTGAGCCTGCCGAACCGGCCTTTGCCGTAGTAAAAATAAAGCCTGGCATAAAAGAAGGGGAGCAGCTGCAGCTAGGGTATCCACATCCTAAAGGCTTAATCAAGCTAGAGCTGGAAGTGCAGAAGGGACGACTGCGCGGTAAGGTGTGGCTGCCTAAGGATCTGACTGCCGAACTCCATTGGCAGGAGCAGGTACTGAAACTGAAAGGTGAACAAGAAGTGGATATACAAGAATATGAATAGAATAAGTCGTCAAGTCTGGATTTACCTCCTTGTACTAAGTAGTCTACTGAGTTGCCAGTCCAGCTCGCAGGATAACAGTGAGGCCACGGAATACCAGGGGACACAACCCAATGTGCTAGTCATTTTATTGGACGACATGGGGTATGCCGATCTGGGTTGCTATGGGAGCGAGCTCGAAACGCCACACATAGATGCGCTGGCTGCAGGGGGACTGCGGATGACACAATTCTATAATGCAGCGCGCTGCTGCCCTTCCCGGGCATCTCTTCTAACCGGCCTATATCCACATCAAGCAGGAATGGGGCACCAAAATCAAGATAAAGGCTTGCCTAGCTATCGCGGTAGAATTGGGGAGCAGGCTGTAACCATCGCGGAGGTATTGCAGCCCAGCCCATACACTACCTATCAGGTAGGGAAATGGCACGTCGGAAATGAGGAACCCTTCTGGCCAGGAAACAAAGGTTTTGATCAATATTTTTCCCTGATCGAAGGAGCGATGAGCTATTACAACCAATGGCCTTGGGTACGTAATCAAGATACACTACGGATGGTGTATAATGGAGGAGCTTACCGGACCGACAAGCATTTTTTTGCTACCGATACTTTTTCTGATACCGCCGCTGCCTTCATTGCTCGCCATCCGAAAGATCAGCCTTTTTTCATGTATCTGGCCTATAATGCTCCCCACTGGCCTTTGCATGCTAAGCCGGAAGATATTGCCCGATTTAAAGGGCAGTATGCAATGGGCTGGGATAGCATTCGGGCCCTACGCCACCAACGCATGATCGACCTAGAGATTATTCCTCCACATACCCCACTATCCAAGCGTTTTACTGAGGTGCCAGTTTGGGATGAGCTCCCCGATAGTATGCAGCTTAAGTGGCAAGTGGATATGGAATTATACGCGGCAGTGATGTATCGCTTGGATCTCGGCATCGGTAAAGTCATCAGAAGCCTACGAGAAAGCCAACAATTAGAAAAGACGCTAATACTATTACTAAGTGATAATGGCGCTTGCCATGAAGATCCGACCGGCCCATGGAGCGTTTATCCGGAGGATGGTTCTCCAGGCTCTGAACGCTCCTTTCCGGCCTATGGCTTACCCTGGGCCAATGTGGGTAACACGCCCTTTCGGCTCTTCAAATCCTGGCTGCACGAAGGAGGTATCCGCACGCCCCTCATCGCTTACCACCCCGGTTGGATCCAAGCAGGTCAGGTTAATCATCAAACCGTTGGCCATATTATGGATCTAATGCCTACGATATTAGAGTTAGCAGGTATGGAGTATCCGCTGCAATTTGAGGGTCGTACCATCATTCCTACGCCCGGCAGGTCCCTGGTAGCGGACTTGCTTGGCCAAGCTACCGTAGGACATCAGACACTCTTCTGGGAGCATCAGTTTAACCGCGCGGTTCGACAGGATGAATGGAAGCTGGTGGCAGCGAATAAGATTCCAGGTAGAGGTCGGATGGGGGAATGGGAATTATATAATTTGTGGGAAGATCCTATTGAAGCCAATAACCTAGCACTACAATATCCGGAAAAAGTAGATACAATGGCGGAACAGTATGCCAAATGGGCTATGCAAGTTGGAGCTTATGAAAAGCAAGTGATGGATAGCCTACTGCAGAAAAAAGATAAGCAATGATCAACATGAAGAACTGGTATAGCAAGTACTGGATGGCCTATCTAACGGTATGCCTCCTGGGCTTTTGCACTTCCCTCCAGGCCCAAGAGTTTGGGAGCTGGGATGTACCGATCCCAGATCTGGAAAGCTGGTGGAAGTCGGTGGCCCATCATCAGCCACTGCAAGCGAAAGAGCATCCTCGCCTCTTGTTTCGAAAGCAAGACCTGCCAGCCTTGCGGAAAAAGATGGCCACGCCGGAAGGGAAGGCCATACTACAACGCTTACGAGTCTTGCTCAATGGCAGTGATGGCGAAGGGATGCCGATAGCCTTTAATACGGCTAAAAAGGCCTATACGCTCGGGCCTAAGAAGCAAAGTGTGGTCGATACGCCTGGTGTCTACACCTTTGGGCATGTGGCAGGTTATGGTCTGCTGTACCAACTTACGGGAGAGGAGAAATACGCGGACTGGGGACGGGAGTGCTTTGAGTTGGCCCTAGCCGGACAGCGGGATAGAGATGACCGCTACAGTTGGGTGGATCCGGGGGGGGCTTTGCGAGCTGGTCCAGTCCTAGGCTGGATGGCCGTAGGCTATGATCTTTGCTATAATGCCTGGGATGAGGCCACCCGCGAAAAACTGGGGAAGGCCATAGAAACCTATAGTACGGGTATTGTGCGCAAATGGGGTAAGGTACGCGTCAACCTAGAGAGTATGGTTAGTGGTGTGATGCCCCCCAAAAGCAATCATTATGGTATGCAGGTGGGCGGAACGGCCTTGGCGCTGCTCGCCATTGACCAAGAGCCTTGGGTAGATCAAGCGCGGATAGACAGCCTACTAGAAGTAAACACCAGAAGTATGGTGCATAACATTTCGCAAGGATTTGGGGATGGAGGCTATTTCGCCGAAGGAGACGGTACGGGATCGATGGCTTCCCAAATTGCTTATTTAACGGCTTTGCAAGCTTGGAAACAGGCCAAAGGCATGGATTTTGTCAATGTAGATCGCCCCAATGCCCGCATGACTGCCTTGAAGTGGCTATACCTCACCGTCGTAAAAGACGGGAATCCCGAAATATGGCCGATCCGGGGCGGGTATCCACACAATGCTTGGAGTCGGGAAGGAATTTCAGGAGCTGGTTACTTTAGTCTCCCCTTTGGAGTGCTATCCGCCCCGCATTCGGCAGCTTTGAAGTGGTTTTATGAGCAATTTCTGTTGGAGGAAGATCTAAAGACGGGTGTGCCCTATGAAGTTAGCGATTATCCTCATTTGGTGGTATGTGCTTTCGTCAATTGGCCCACGGAGCTAAGCCCAAAAGATCCGGCAAAGGTACTCCCATTGAGCTATCGCGATAGCAAAAATGGCTTTTATGCCTGGCGTAATCGTTGGCAAGATGCCAATGACATAGTGATTACGGCCCTGACACAAGATGTGCGAGGGTTTATGAAGGAAGAGGCCGATACTTCCTTTCATATCATGGCTTTTGGAAAGAAGACCACTTGGGGCCGCATACCCGGCGAAGTGAAGCATTGGCATCATTCCCAAGATGGAGCAACTAGCACCTTGGTTTTCGAAGGCGGGCTTTCCGTGGGGGTGGATTTGTCAGGGAAAAGTGGTGCTGAGGTAGTCTTGATCGCCAACGGTGATTTTGAAGGGGAGCAAATTAATAGGAATGGCCAACTGGTTACCATAAAATACTTGACCCAGCAGGATTCGACGCCCCGCTTGCGCGTGCGTGGAAAACACATCAAGTTAGGTAAGCGACGCATTCAATGGAAAGATGGGCAATGGATATTCCGATAGATATACAAAACAACGAAAAATGAAAAATAGAACTTTGAACAAGTGTAATCGATTTTTTCTCACTTTTCTTTTGCTTACCCTAGTAGCGGTGCTGGTAGGGCAAAAGGACGAATTTTATCATGACCTTTACGATTCGATGCATGATAGCCCGATGCAGCGAAAACTCCGAAAAATTGCTCCCGTACCTTATGGTGTCGTATTTCTACCCTGGGCAGGTTGTACGGAGGAGGATATGCGCCGCCACTTCCGCATGATGAAAGAACTGGGGTTTACCAATCTAAAACAGACCATGGGTACGCCCGAATGGCCTCGGAATGAAGTCCTACGGATAGCATTGGAAGAGGGGATTATCCCCTTTTGGTATGGCGAAGGAGGCTGGGAAGACATTACCCCCGACTTACTTGGGAAAATTGGATTGGCAAAGGATATGTCCATCCAGGAGGCTCGAAAGCACCCCAAGATGATCGATTACCAAAATACCGTATTGGCCAAACACCTTTCTACCTGGAAGGCGCCCCTTCCGGGTCAAGATACCTTCCAAAGGTATGCGCACAAACCGGATCTATTCTTGTATCCCAATGATGTCCCGCTATTTAAAACTTGGGTGAAGAAGAAATACAAAACCATTGAGGCGCTCTCCAATGCCTGGAATCAGCTAGAGGTAGGCATCGCTGGAAAACCTTACACTTCTTGGGCTGATTTTGAACAGGATCCACTAATTGTCTATGATCCCACCAAGGAATATGTGATTATCCCCAAGCACGGCCGCGAATACGGTCGAGTAAGAGATATATTGCGTTTTAAGGCTGACATGTACTTAGAAAATGTCAAATTCTATAAGCAGAATGTGTATCCGGAGCAACCGCAGCGGGCAGGAGGTGAAATGGGCTTATTTCTTCCTTTTGCTTCTCGAGCTACGGATATGGAGGGAATCGCGGAAGTAATGAAGGATAGAGGATCTTTTTACCCATCTATACATTTGGCTTGGCACTACGAGGAGGTCAAGTATGAAGTAGCTCGTTGTATCTATATGCAGTCTTCGCTAGCAACGGATTGGTTCAAAGGAGGGTGGGCAGCGACCTGGGAGAGTACGGGTGGCCCGCAGCAATTATCAGGGGGAAAAGGATGGAACATCTTATCGCAATTTGAAACTCCCGGCTTCACCGTTAATGCAGGTACCATGACACAGCTGCTTTTGTCCTATATGGCAGGGGGCTTCAAAGGAGCAGGCCTATGGTCCTGGAACTACCGCAACGCAGGCTGGGAATCTGGAGAATATGCCCTGCTGAATCGGCAGTTAGAGGCGGGGCCTCGGGCCATTCGAGCCGGTAAGATCGCCAAGGCTGCGGATAAGTACCGCGATGAGATCTGGGCAGCGCACAAAGAACCTTACGTTGGGGTATTGGTGAATTGGGACAATGAAGCGATTTGGTCAGCTGTCGCAGGTCCAGGCCGGACACAATTCAAGCATTACCCGGTTAAAGCGCGGGTGGGGATCAGCCGGGCTTTGATCAATGCGAATGTGCCCTGGGAGCACGTGACCCCCACGGATCTAAAGAAGGGACTAGGCAAGCGCTATAAGGTAATCTACATGCCAGCTCAGAGTGCGATCAACGATGAGTTATTTCCGCTTTTGCAAGACTTCGTCCGGAATGGTGGCCGCCTAGTACTCGATGCCCCTGGTGGCTGGTGGGATGCACAAGGTCGAGTCCTGAAGACTGGCAAAGGAACACCTTTCGAACAACTTTTTGGAGCCTCCATCGCCGATATGCAGTATTCTAATAATGTCCCACAACATATAGGAGAACATGAGCTCGAAGGTTTTGTATTTGATCTCGACGTAACTAGTGCCAAAGTAGTGGAAAGCTTTCGCTTGGGGGAACCCTCGGTCACGGAGCATGCCTATGGTAAGGGTAAGGCCGTATTGCTGGCAGCTGACGCTAGCTTTGCTATGACGGAACCTGGGAATGAGGCCGTAGAGACCTGGACCATTAAGCACACCTTAGGTGAACTACAAACACCTTACACTTGCGAAGAGGCGATCGTATACCGCATTGCTTCACCAACGGCCGATCACTACTACTTCATCAATGATGATGAAGCCAAAGAAGTGAGTTTGGAATTTCGAAGCTATAAATACAAAAGTGTCAGCGACCCGATCTCGGGAGAAAGCTTGAAGCTTGGCGACAAGATTAGCCTAGAGGCCTACAGCGGCCGCTGGCTGAGGTTTGCAAAGTAACTGTTTGTGACGAGCTCCGGCTCGTCACTTGGCCCACACCTTTGTTGCGTATCTTATACGAGCAAAAACTAATATCAATCCACCCTCGCTCATGAAGAATATACTAAACATCACTCTTGCTCTACTCATCAGTCTGCCTGTCTATCTCACTGCGCAATCCCCTTGGGAGAATGCCACCTACCCGGACGAATTCGGTTTTCAGAAGCGGATGGCCCCTATGTTGCAGCGCTTGGCTGAGGGAAGTTTTGGGAAACGCTCCTTGGCCCCGTCGAAATGCCCAGATACGGGACTGCCAGTTAAAACCTGGGCCGTGGAAGGGGAAACAATTATCTCACCCTATACCGGACGTGCCTACAAGCAAGGACCAACGGGCTATTTTGGGCCGAAAAGAAGGAATGAGTCAGGGGCGATTACCGCCTTCGGTGGAGATCCGCTCAAATACGATTTGCCGCCGGCCACAGCTACCTTACTGCTCGATCCTAGCAATGAGCAAGCGAAAGCCTTTCTTAGTATACCTGGTAATCTACGGCAGCAGTACCACTTTGCCTGTAAGAATTGGGCGCGCTTCTATCCACTCTTAGCGGACGAAATGGGGGAGGAGTGGAAAAAGGCCTTTTACGAGGCCGTGGCACAATACGAAGAGGCACGCCGCCCTTCTGATGGGGCTCGCGAATGGAATCCCATGTCCTATCCCCATAACCTTGTGGGCCAAGCGGGCCATCTCCTTGGCGGAAATACAATCGACGGTGGTACCGAGAATCATAAAACCATGTGGCGTACCTCCTGCCTGGTTTATGCGCAGTTGTTTCCGGATTCTGCCAAGATTTCTGGCTACCCGGTGCAGGAGGCCCGGGAACTGAGTCAAGAAATGATCCGAGATTACCTCAAACGGCTACTATATACGGGGAATGGCGAGTATGACTCGCAGATCTACTATTCTCATTCTATTGCTCCTTTTTTGAATTTATACGATTTCTCCACGGATCCAGAGATCAAAGCCCTGGCTAAGTTTGCGCTCGACTACTATTTCCTGACCTACGGACTAAAAATAGTGGATGGGGCCATCGCAGGCGCACAAAAAAGGGGATACATCCCCCATGCCACGGCGGGAGAAACGGAAACCATGCTATGGGCATTCTTCGATGATACCTCACGCGATATGTCCAAGTCCAAAACGACCATTCAACAAACTACGACCTCCTACCGGCCCAATAAGGTGATCTACAATATCTTACAACAGAAGCTTGCTAAACCCTTTTCCGCACGGATTAGCCGGCCTTTCTACCACATGGATCGCTACAATGCCTTTCAGGAGTCCTATTATCGATCCCAAAGCTTCGGCATGGGCAACGTATATATGAGTATAGTAGATAATCCCAATCAACAGATTGTCTGGTCTTTAGTGGCGGAAGGTACTGAGGGTCCTTTGGCCATTAGTGGAGGGCAACCTTACCCACAAGGTGCGACGGGACATAGTCCCTACACCCAAACGCTGCATCACAAGGGGACCCTACTACTGCTCACTGCTCCCACCCATCCCAATCAAGAGGCCGATCGGGACTTTGTGGTGGACGGTAGAAGGCTCAATCCCTGGCACCTGCCAGATAGCGCCCAAGTACCAGCGTATGAGCACGCCAATCGACAGCGTTATGGGGCTGAGCCCTTGGAACCCGTGACGCCAACCGCTCCTACCGCGGCTAGTGTGGAGCAGTTTTGGAAGTCCAAAACCCGTTCTGCTGCTTCCTGGTTATGGATCCCCCGTGGGGCGGAGGAACAACAATGGATTGATGGCCGTTTGTTATTCAGACTTAATCGAACCTGGGTGGCCGTCCAGCCGCTTTCCGAAGAACACTTCTTCGTTGAATTACCCGAAAAAGAATTGGCTACCATCAAAGCGAGGGAATTGCGACGAGGGCTAGGGGAATACCAATTGTGGGTCTCTAGTGGAGAGGTCTCCGGCTACATCATAGAGGCGGTAGAAACCGAAGCTTATCCTAGTCTTAAAGCTTTTGCGGCTGCACTCGGCCAGCAAACCAAGCTAGATCGCCGCCAGCTCGCTACCCAACTCCGATTGAACTATACCTCTATCACTGGAGATCAACTCGAGATGCAATACAATCCCCAAGGACTCAAGGCTCAAGGTCAGATCAATGGCCAATCGCTGGATTTTGAGAATTGGAATGATGGTGCAGTCTATGACAGCCCCTATCTAAAAATCAAAGAAGGTATATTGCAAGTGAAAGATGCCAAGCAAGGCTATACGATAGATTTTACAGGTGAAAAACCGGTATACCGAGAGCACTAAGGCTGTATTGCAAGCCCAGCGTTTTGGGTTATGGAAGTTGTTTGGCCTCCCAGTCAGGTGCCAAAGGAGCTAAGTTTCACTGAAGAAAGCCTTGACCTGTGCTATTTTTTGGTTTTGAGTCATTTGATCTGCTGCCTCGACGGCTCGTAGATCTATGGCCAGTTGATTACTGCCTTCAATGGCTTTTTTAAGCCCAAGCTTGGCTTCTGCTGGTCCAAAAATGTACAAAGCATCCTCTCTTTCAAGCTTTTCCATAATGGACTGGAAAAACCGTTGCAGTTGTTGCTTCTTGCGTTCCAAGTAGGTCTTTTCTTTGATGCTATCTTGTGGCCCCCAAGGTGTCTTGGAAGTGGCTCCTCCACTTGGATGATAATCTTCCACGGCTGAAGGAATCTCCTCAACGGTTGCTTCTCCTTCTTGTAAGCGTATGAAATAGGCTGTTTTATAATCTAGCCAGATGCCAATTTCTCGATTCATAATCTAGGTTTTTGATCCTATTTAAGAATACTACTTATAGTTGGCGGATCATCTGATTTAAGTCAATTCACTCCTTGACCAATATCATCTCTATTGACTACCAATTAGTCTAACTTTAAAAGAAATGCCCTTGGGATTCCTCCGGCAATCTACCTATTCACGAAAAAGTCAATGTTGTGGAAAATAAACCTTCAGCTATGCCTCCCAATGGAAACCAGAAGCGTTTGTTATTCTGGTTTTATCTGGTCATTCTCTTTTTTCTCATTACGCAAGGTTCATTAACGGGTACTTACCGGACCACGGAAACCAACTGGAGTGATCTAGAGAATAAGATGTTGGCGAAAGAGGATGTTGCGGAGATGATCGTGGTCAATAAAGAGCGAGTGGAGATTACGCTCAAGTCGGAGCCGCTGGCTGCCGGGAAGTATCCAGATTTTAGAAGCAGCAGCAGAGGGCCTCATTATTTTTTAACGATTGGTTCGGTAGAGGCCTTCGAAAGTCGCTTGCTGACCATTCAGGAGAAGCACGAACTCGCCCAACTTCCAGAAGTTAAATACGTGACCCGCACGAACTGGTTACGCTCAATATTTTCTTGGTTATTACCTTTTTTCATCATCATCGCGATCTGGTATTACATTTTTGGTCGGATCGGTCGTAGAGGCGGTATGGGCGGCATGAATCCATTTGACTTTGGTAAGAGTAAGGCCACTCTTTTTGATACCGCTAATCAAAGCCAACACTCCTTTGATGATGTCGCTGGACTAGAAGAGGCAAAGTTGGAAATCCAAGAGATTGTAGCCTTCTTGAAAGATCCGGATCGATATACTTACCTAGGAGCAAAGATTCCCAAAGGCGTAATTCTGGTAGGTCCTCCCGGTACGGGGAAAACCTTATTAGCGAAGGCAGTAGCAGGGGAGGCTCAGGTTCCTTTTTTCCATCTATCTGGATCGGAGTTTGTGGAAATGTTCGTTGGGGTAGGGGCTTCTCGGGTCAGGGATTTGTTCCGCAAAGCAAAAGATAAATCGCCAAGCATCATTTTTATTGATGAGTTGGATGCCATCGGAAGGGCCAGGGGAAATTCCTTGTCCATGCGAGCCAATGATGAAAGAGAAAGCACCTTGAACCAATTGCTGACAGAGATGGATGGCTTTGGCACCAATACCGGTGTTATTGTAATGGCAGCTACTAACCGGGCAGATATTTTAGATAAAGCACTGCTGCGGCCAGGTCGTTTTGATCGTCATATCTACTTGGAATTACCCAATCTGGAAGAAAGGAAAGCCATCTTTGGGGTGCATGTAAAGCCACTCCGCCTGGCTAAGGATATTGATGTTGAACTTTTAGCTGGTCAAACCCCGGGGTTTTCGGGGGCTGATATTGCCAATATCTGTAATGAGGCTGCCTTAATCGCTGCACGACAACGCAAGGAAGCCATTGATATGAAAGATTTCTCTTCGGCTACCGATCGCATTATCGCTGGCCTCGAAAAGAAGAGCAAAATTATATCGGAAGAAGAAAAACGGATCATAGCATTCCACGAAGCGGGGCACGCCACGGTAAGTTGGTTCTTGGAACATGGAGATGAATTGATGAAGGTGAGTATCGTTCCTAGAGGTAAATCACTCGGCTCAGCCTGGTATCTCCCTGAAGAACACCAGCTCTATACCAAGGGACAGTTGACAGATAAACTTTGCATGGCATTGGGAGGAAGAGCAGCGGAAGAATTGATTTTCGGAGAGATTTCATCCGGCGCCCTGGATGATCTTGAAAAAGTGACTAAGCAAGCCTACTCTATGGTTGCCTTCTACGGATTAGATGAAAAGTTAGGACATATTAGCTTCTATGATAGCACTGGACAGTCTGATCAATCTCTGCATAGGCCGTACAGCGAAGCCACCGCCCAATTGATAGATGAGGAAGTCAGGAAGCTGGTGGATCAAGCCTATAAAGAGTCCATAACTATATTAAAGCGTCATCGTGCTAAACTAGAGGCCTTAGCCGCGTTGTTGTTGGATCAAGAAGTGGCCACTAGAGATGATCTCGTGGAAATTTTCGGGGAGCGGGGTAGCGTTCAGAAGCCACAAGCGGCTCTAACTAATGGTTGATTACCAAATGCATATCGTCATCTAGCGGCTGAGGTCTTTCTACTCCGCCTGTAAAACCAGCAAGGGAATTTCACTTTGGAAGGCTAGGCGTTTGCTAACTGAGTTATGGAAAATACGATCCCATAGTGGTCGTTTTGGCTTGAAAAGAGCTAGCACTTGAATCCCTTTTTCTTCCGTATATAAGTCTAAGCCCTTGACAACGGACGGATTGTTTAATATCGTAAAATCTACAAAGTCGAAGGGGTAGTTGTCTAGCTGCACCTGATCTTCCATTTCACCAAGCTGTGGTTGGGTTTCGACGTGCACAAAGTGTACCTCTGCTCCTAATAGTCCGGCCATTTTCATTAACTGTTCAACAGCCGCTCTATCCGAGGTATCTAGGTCCGTAGCATAGGCAATCTTATTGATGTTCTGATAGCTAGCTTCTGCGGGTATAGCCAAGACGGGACATTTTGCTTGACTTAGGGTGCGCGTTGTTACGCTACCCATGATCTTCTCCAAGGTAGCGTGTTCTCCCTGCATCCCCATGAAGATGGCATCATATTGCCCGATTTCAGCCTGGTTGACAATTTCCCGGGCAATCGTTGAGCTTTGGATGGCTATGGTTTTTCCGATGTAATCTGAGGGGAAAGGCTGCAAGAAGGTTTGAATGTCTTCCTCGGCCTGCTTGGCTAGCTGTTCCATCCGTTGTAGCACCATCTCTGGAGCCATATCGCCCTCCAACCACATCTGTACTTGATATAAATGGAGGATATCCACCTTTGCTGATAGTTCCTGGGCTAGTTTTAGCGTAAATTCCAAGGCATTCCCAGCCGAGGAACTGAAATCCGTAGGGAATAGAATCTTTTTCATGTGATAGACAGTAATTTTTAATCCGTTCCTTTATTGATTAAATGGAGGTTAAGTCATACACCTTGCTTTCCGGGTATGCTAGGAAGGCCAGGTATTGAGCTCTATGTACTAGACTTTTAACTTGGTCTTCCAGTCTTGCATATTTTTGGTTACTACCACTGAATTCTCCACCCCGATAGGACTTTCAACATATCGGTCTGCTTCCCAATCATTCTCCCAGAATTGCCCATCAATTAGATATCTAAATTCATAGACCTGATCGGGTTTCAAATCAATAGTAGCTGTGAAATAGTTTTTCGTTTTTTTCATCGGGAACCCATTATTCTGATCCCAATTATTGAAGTCGCCAAGCAGAACAACCTCTGTGGCCTGACTTGCCGCTTCCAAGGGTAAACGAAAGGTGACCTGGCATACCGGTCTGGACTTGAGAAATCTTTTTTTGAGACTCATGTTGCATGATTTTATTTATACTATAGTGTAAATGGAGTTTGTTGGTCATGATCTCTGTCAATTGGGGCCTTTGATTTTTTGCAAGCTTCTCTATCTTTTCGGACAGTTAATAATGTCTTATTCTGATGGCTCGGGATTGAAGGTGGCCACACGTGGTTCCTGTCTTTGAGCTTTCTTGGCTTTCTTCTCCTGTTTCTTGAAGTATCGACGAAATAGAAAATTATGCTTCATCGCTTCCATATTCTCGTTGAAGCGATAAGTTCCTTCGTTGAGATTGGATAGTATCTGTCGTAAATCTTCGGCGGCAATGGAATCCTTTAGTACGGTTCCCGCTAAACCTTCTTCCAGGTTGAGGTCTTCTGTTAACTTTCGCAAAGCGGCGCTGGTGGTGGCAATATCTGCACTGGCTTCCTCCATATTTGTAAGGATGGGCTGTGTGCGTTGTAGAATTAAGGAATCTATCTCCGTACTTAGCTGATCCATCTCCTTGCCGAAGGTGGTGTCCCGCAATAGAAAGCTTAAGGGGCTACCCTCCGACCGACTAGGGTCTAGGTCCCTGTGCAATTGCCTTGTGATAGCTTCCATATTAGTAGTAGTCTCGTTGAGCCGACCAAGGGTTCTACTGAGGTAACTTGACCAGCTAGGATCCTCTAAGAGCTTGGCTATAGGCCCCTCGCCTGCTTGGATGGCAGTAGTTACTTCAAGGAGTTTTTGCGTGAGTAGGGCAATATTTTCGGTTGTAATCTCTAACGAATTCATTACCTCATCGGTCTCCATATTTGCAGTCGACGGAATGGTTCCCCCCTCTGTAATTGGTTCTCCAAGGCCTTCCCCGGGGTTAACATTGATGATCATATTACCGACTAGACCATCCGATCCAATTTTGGCTACCGCATTACTTTTCATAAAGGAACGAACTCGACGTTCCAACAGCATTTCTACTCGAATCGTAGTATCATTTACAATCTCGATGTGATCAACAATGCCTACATCTATACCTGAATAGCGAACATTGTTACCGGGTTGGAGTCCCTTCACGTGCGAAAAAACCGTATTCACCCGGAAGTTAGCTCCAAAGAGATTTTGTTGATTACCTATATAGTAGACCGCTACTGTGAATAACACTACAGCAATGGTTACGAACACCCCTAGTTTGGTGACCTCAGTCTGTTCTTTTCTCATCTTACCTGTTTTGTACTTCTTTGAAGAAAGCCTTTACCTTCGGGTCTTTTGATGCTGATAATTCTGTGTAGGTGCCTTCTGCGTAATTAATGCCATCCTGTAAGATGACCATCCGATTAGAAATAACTCGGGCACAATCCATATCATGAGTAATGATCAAAGCTGCTGTCTGAAAATTTCTTTGGATCGTTAGGATTAGCTGTATGATCTCGTTCGCTGTAATAGGATCTAAACCACTTGTTGGTTCATCATATAGAATAACCTTTGGCTGAAGGATCAGCGTTCTAGCTAATGCAATTCGCCGTTTCATACCTCCAGATAGTTCTGCTGGCATGAGATCTATGGCATGGGCCAAGCCGACATTTTCTAAGGCCTCTTGGATTAAGTGGTCCTCATCCTGACCCCGCATCCGTTGACTATGGCGTCGCAAAGGGAACTGTAAATTTTCTCGTACTGTCATCGAATCATACAAGGCGCTGCCTTGAAAAAGAAAGCCCACATCAGCTCTGATTTGATCCAATTCTTCCTGATCTAAGGAGGGAATAGTATACCCCAAAACCTCTACCTGCCCTTCATCCACTTCTACAAGACGAACCAGGCATTTAATGAGTACGGATTTTCCAGAGCCTGATTTGCCCACGATTACGACATTCTCGTTGGGATATAAATCCAGATCAAAACCTCGCAGCACCTGGTTACTGCCAAACGCCTTTTTCACGCCCCTAATTCTGATCAAGGGATCTGCTGCTAGTGTCTGCTCAGGATGTTGAAACAGACTGTGACTGTCTGGTATGACTGTTTTGGTGCTCATAGGCTTAGATTTCAAAAAAGATGTCAGCTACCAATACCGCTAAGAAGTCAATGACAAAGAGCAACAAGCTAGCTACTACGACCGCGGAATTGGCAGCGCGTCCTACCCCTTCCGTACCTTTCTTGGAATGGTACCCTTTATAACAGCCTACTACTCCAATCGCCAGACCAAAAAAGAAGGTCTTCAAAGTGGCGGGGATTAGATCACCAAATTGGAGTGTGGCGAATACCCTATTAAAGTATAACCTGACGCTAACTTCTCCTTTTGTAGTTTCTACCAAAAAAGAACCCCAAAGGCCAATCGCATCCGCTGCAATCACTAATAGAGGTAGCATAAGTATACAGGCCCAAATTCGGGTGACTACCAAGTATTTAAAAGGATTGGTGCCCGACACTTCCATAGCGTCGATTTGCTCCGTGACTTTCATGGACCCCAATTCCGCACCCATGCTGGAGCCAATCTTGCCGGCACAGATCAAGGCTGTTACCACAGGACCAATCTCTCTGACGATGGCGATACCCACCAATTGAGGCATATAGGAGACTGCACCAAACTCGATCATGGTGGGCCGAATCTGTAGGGTCAATACTAGACCCATGATGAAGCCAGTAGTGATAACCAGGAAAAGTGAGTTGTAGCCTATTATATAACACTGGCGTAGGAATTCCCGAAACTCGAAAGGCCGCCGAAAAGCTTCACGCATGAAACGCCACGCAAATAAGCTTATCTCGCCAGTCTGATCAAAGTAGTTCTTTAGTCCTGTAGGAATTGTAGCCATAAGTTCTCCTTAGTATAATGTACGGTATCGACTATGGTACCGTCGTATACTTAAAATTAGTGGCTATACGGCTGAATTGTAGTGATGCAGATCAGTATCCTACTTGACGATAATCAACTCAACAAAGGAGTGGATCGGGGGGAGGCGGAACGGTTAATTGGAGATTGTAACTCCAACCCTAATACTCCAAAATAAACTTCGACAGATTCTGTCCCTTCTCCAGGTCCAGTTTCTTGCGTAGGCGATAGCGAGCAACTTCTACCCCTCGTAAGGAGATGTGTAGTAAGTTGGCTATTTCTTTAGTATTTAGGTTCAAACGTAAGAAGGCACAAAGCTTCTGCTCATTAGGGGAGAGATCGGGGAAATCCGTTCTCAAACGGGTCAGGAAATCTCGGTGTACTTTATTAAAGTGATATTCAAACTGTTCCCAGTCTTCTTGTAGGCGGAGCGTGGTGTCGATTTCTTTCACGAGTCGTTCTAAGGCCTGCTTGGTTTCTACACTCCTTCCCTTTTCCTTCACGGCTTGCAATTCCTCTTTGATGGACTCGATGAACTCATTTTTTACCACAAGGTTCATCGTAGAGGCAGCCAGCAGATTATTGACATGCTGTAATTCACCTTGCATTTTCTCTTCTTTCAATTGTTGTAGTTCCTGTTCCTTCTCTTGTTCAACTTCTATAAGTCGTTGCTGCTTAGCTGCCAATTCCACTTGCTTGGTTTCTTCTATCCTTTTGGCTTTACGCTGGTAACGCCCTCGCTGATAGCGGAAAATCGTAAATAGACTTCCGATGCCAATGAGTAGATATAGGACCTTTGCAAAAGTGCTGCGATGGAAAGGAGGTTGCACTTTCAAGAAGAGGGTAGGGCTGTTGGTTATTTGGCCAAGATAGTTGCGCGTTTGAGCTATAAATTCATAGTTGCCTTCCCGTAGGTTGGTGTACTCCTTTGTTGCCGATTCCGTCCATTCGCCGAAATCTTCATCCAAGCCTTTCAAGAAATATCTAAACTGTTGATTGGTCGGATCATTAAACTGGAAGGATTCGATATCAATCTTTAAAACCTTATCCTGTGCTCCTATGACCAAGTTATCTACGCTTTCTGCTTTCTCGGCAAAAGGCTGACGGGCATACAGTTCGGTATTTTGAGTAACGCTGTATACTCGACTAAGTACTAGTGACTGACCTACTTTTAATGGATCTTCCAGCGCGGGATTATAATGGATAAAACCTTCATTGGCGGAGAATAATACTCCATCTCGGATATTGATAGAGGCGTGAAGGAGGTCATTGTTTAGATGATACCGCAATTGATACAGTGAAGAGGGTACGTAGGCATAATTGTTATTACTGATTCGCTTGAAAAAGCCTACCGAATTATCTGTTAAGACATGCACATGGTTCTTTTTGTCTTGTTCTAGCAGGTAAACAGGCTCAGCGCCGATATTATCGGCAAATAGTTCAGCATTTTGAACCATACCATTATTGGATTGAAGCTGATAAAGGCCTACGTTGGTGGCTAAGTAGAGATTATCGTCAATACTGCCTAGAATGATTTGTTCATTGATGGGAAGGTCAGAATCTTGTGATATTGGCCTTACATTGGCTTGGATAAGGTCAGATGAAAGATCTAATTGGTAGAGACCTTTGTAATATTGGCCCACCCAAATCTTACCCGTTTGATCTTCTTCAAAAAATCTACTGGAGGCATCAAAGCCTTGAATCTTTTGGATTGCCTGTAGACCCGAATTCTGATCTACTCGAAATAAGTACAGCCCCGAGTACGTCCCTCCGATCGCATATTCTGGTTTTGACCGCAGCTGCTTGACTTTCCAAAGCCCATCTGTCACAGCTATTCGTTGTGCCTTTCCATTCTCTAAAAGGAAAAGTCCAGTATGGTGTCCGGCATATATTTTTCCCGCAATTTCTTCCATACCATAAGCGGGGCCTTCCACCCCGGAGAGGAACTGCGATCGCTGCTCACCGCGAGCTAGGTAATAGATACCATTTGAAGTGGTATAGTAAGTCCCTTCATCCGTTTCAAAAGCTTCGTAACCGCTTCCTTGGATATTGATCTCTTGGTTGAGTAAGCGCATGGGGGAGTTGATGTGGACTAGAGCTAAACCATTTTGCATCCCGATCCACAGGTTGCCAAAATAATCCTGGAAGGATCGAAGACATGCATTAGATGCTAGTCCTTCTTGTGTGCTGATCCTTTCTATATTATTTTCTTGTAGATCAAAGAGAAATAGACCTGCTGTTTGGGTAGAGATTGCCAACCTAGTATCGGAAAGTTGCACTACATGATTTACGTACGTTTCTCGAAGGGCCTCTACTAACTTAGGATATCGAGCTGTTACACCGAAGGGACTGGAGAATTCGATCTGCCCAGAGTTGTAGAATAATAGATAACCCTCATCCTGCTGAATGACTCCTGCAATGATCTGCTCCTGGAGGTTCTGTGCGTAATTGCTAACCAACTTATCACCTTCTAATTCTAAAAGTTGACCACGTTGTGTCTGTGTAAACAATTTTCCATTGGTGTAAAAGGAACGTTCCAAGCCTTCGGGGTGACGGAGTACCACTATGGTATTTCCATCAAAAACGTAGATACCTTTGAAGGTGCAGAAGTACACTTGATCCTGCAATAGAAATACATCCCAGACTTCATCAAAGTCCATCGCGTCCGACGGCACCTTATCTACCAATGACACATAGGTCCAATCGCTTTCGAAGTATCCGAACTCTCCTTGAGAACCCACATAGAGTCGATTACTTTGCTCGTCAAAAGCTAAGGAGCGCTTCTTCTTTCCCGTCTTAAAATCGTGCGTTTTCCAGTCAATTCCATTGAAGGAAAGCACTCCTAAATTATTCGCCACAAAGAGGGTCATATCCCGGTTTTGGGCGAAATCAATGTTTTGAATACCTGCTTTATATTCTGTAGGAGTGAAATTTTGAATAGGATATTTGGCAAAGTAGCCATATAACCAACACGGCAAAATGGCAAAGATTAGCCAAACAGGTAGAATTCTGCGGGTGTAGTAATTCAGGTGCATGTGTAATTCCTTTGACTATGAAGATAACTATAAATCAGCGATTTATGTTTTGCAAAAAGCAGGTTTGATGTAGTAATGTGCAAGTTTATTGAAAGTTTTGATGAGTCGGATAATTAAACTTAAGGCTAAAATCCTTCTAATTTTGATTAAGATCGCAGAAAGAACGTTATGAAATTCCGCTTTGTAGTGCGACAAGATCAGGAAAGAGAAATAATAGGCACCAAGATCTAAATATCGATACAATGAAAAAAATCCTTCTACAATTAATCTTATTTGCATGCACAACCACGCTGGCAGCCCAGGCCGATAAAGTGGAGGTTGTCACTACAGATGATGGAATGAAGCTCGTAGTCAACGGCAAAGATTTCATGGTCAATGGTATGAACTGGGATTACTTCCCAATTGGAACTACCGTTACGTATAGTTTATGGCAGCAGCCAGATGATGTCATTAGAGCGGCCTTGGACGAGGAAATGTCTCTATTGAAAAATATGGGTGTAAATGTGATCCGTGTTTACACGGGTATCCAACCGCGTTGGATTCGATACATACATGAAAAGTTTGGCATCTATACCATGCTTAATCATGCCTTCGGTAGATATGGGTTGACGCTGGACGGAAGTTGGGTCGCCAACACGGAGTATTCTGATCCAAGAGTGATTGAGCTACTTACGAAGGAGGCGACGGCAATGGCAAAGCAATACCAAGGTACGCCCGGATTGTTATTGTACTTGCTAGGTAATGAAAACAACTACGGCCTCTTCTGGGGAGGAGCTGAGACAGAAGATATTCCCATTCAGGATCGAAAGTCCACTATTCGTGCCCGGGCCATGTACAAGCTCATGAATCAGGCCACCGTTGCTATGAAGGCTATAGACACTGGTCATCCAGTGGCGATCTGTAATGGTGACTTACTGTTCATGGAACTGATCGTGGAAGAATGTAAGGACGTGGATATTTTTGGAACCAATATGTACCGTGGTGTTTCCTTCGGTGATGCCTTCGAACGAGTGCGGCAGGAGTTTGGCAAGCCGATCTTATTTACAGAGTTCGGTGCAGATGCCTTCAATGCGAGAAGTAATGCTGAAGACCAGTTGTCACAAGCTTATTATATGGTGAACAATTGGCAAGAGATTTATGATAATGCTGCGGGTCTAAGTGGTGCCGGTAATTCCATTGGTGGATTTACTTTCCAGTTCAGTGATGGATGGTGGAAATATGGCCAAACCAAAAACTTAGATGTTCACGATAATACAGCATCTTGGGCAGCTGGAGGATATGAGCGCGACTTTGAGGAGGGAGAAAATAACATGAATGAGGAATGGTTTGGTATCTGTGCCAAGGGGCCAACCGATTCTAGAGGATTGTATCAATTGTATCCAAGAGCGGCTTACTATGCCTTGAAGCAAGCGCATGAATTTAATCCTTATGGATCTGATGCAAGCGGGGAATCCGTTAGAGCCCATTTTGGCAAAATTGCTTTGATGGATGCTGTGACTCGTGCACGAGGAGACAAGGCTGCTTTGTCTGCAGAATCGACCAAGAAAGTTCGAATCAGTGACTTTAGAGCAGAGATCTCCACCTTTGTCACGGGAGGAGATATGATCCGAACGCCCGTTGATCCCGATCCTACCGCACTAACTTACCCTGATGAATTAGGTTTTGACCATATGGCTTCTTATTTCTTTGAAGTGGAAGCAAAACCCAGTAATGATGTTCGCATGAATGTCTCCTTCAACGTACTGGGGAATGTAGCAGAAAATCCAATCAACGAAATCTTCTATGAGAACCGAGGCCGGCCTCGTACAGTCAATACGAACCAAGGCGGACTTGCCTTACCAGATATTAATCGACTTAGCGTATACCGAGCGGATTTCAACTGGAACCACAAATGGGCAGACTTGACGGGTTTCTACCGTACTGGTCACTACCATTGGGGATATGAAGGTGACTTCTTTGGCTTGTACCCAGAGGCCAACTACGGTCCAAATATTGATATCTACAACGGTACTGCTCCTTTTGGTTTTGAGGCAGAATTGAAGAGATCTCTTAAAGGCTTCAAGATCGCTTTCGGACCAGAACTATGGTGGGGAGCTAACCCAGCCGTTTTAATAAAGTACCATCGCAAGTTTGGAAAGTATGACGTAACCGGGATTTTCCACGAAGATGTGGATCGCCCAGGTAACACGGTAAGTTCGTTTGCTATTCCGATGCCACAAACTCGTAGAGCTACTTTACACATCAAAAGAGACCTAGGTCCATTGGGCGTCGAGCTCGGTGGTATGTGGGGTGGACAACCTCTAGTGGGTCGAGAATTCCAGATTATCGATGAGGACGATGAAAAATCAGGTGTTTACCAGGATGAGATCAAAGATAGTGATACCTGGGGTGGTAAGTTCAAATTAACGCTTACTTCAGGTAAGGTTAACTGGTACGCACAAGGTGCCGCTATGGGCTTAGTAGCCAACGGTGGAGCCGATTACACGCAGACCTTTACCGGGTGGAGATTGAAAGATAGTGGAAGTGGTAATCAGGTTAACTTCTTGACTGGTTTTACCTATGCGATGGGTAATTTCCAGATTGCGCCAAACTTCTTGTGGCAAAGACCTATCGTTGCTCCGATTCCCGGTGATGTTGCTGCTCCCGGCAGACCTAGAAACATCCTTGATGATCCATTTGCTGTAAGAGGTAACCGAGAGCAGGTAGCTGGTGAGATCCTATTCACTTACGATCCTACCCCTGCAACCTGGATGTATTCTTGGGATAGTGACATGGTAGAAGATTCGAAGTTTGCGGTTAGTGCAGGTTTTGTGTATCGCCACTTGCCGACCACGATGGATGCTGGTGTCGGTATCTTTGGTGATGGTCGTACACTCTTCGTCTTCCCAGGCGCTCCACCAGCCAAAGATCTCTGGGAAGCTCACGCACGTATCGTATCTAAGGTTAGTACCAACTTTGGTATCATTGCCAATGTATATGGTGGTACTGCGCAGGCCAATGGTAGCGACCCTCGTTTACTTGAGCGCTTTGGAACTGATGTACGTTTGATCTACAACAAACTTAAGGTAGCCACGATGTTCAAATTGAACGACTGGGGACCATTTGACTATCATCGTGACTTCAACTTAACTTTCCCACTGCAGCTAACTGCTGATATCTCTACAAACTTAGGAAGCCCAACCTGGTTGGATATGCCCGATACTAGAGCAGGTATTCGTGCTACTTGGCGTTCGTTGGATCAATTTTCTCCACGTTACTGCCCAACAACTGCTTTGGACGCAGCAGGAGACAGAGTTTGTGATCCACTTGCACCTGGTTTCGACGATGGTCAAGAATGGGAAATTAGAACTTATATACACTTCAACATAGGCAAATAGTGAGTTGATCTCATGGCCGAAGAGCCTATATCATCACATTATTTGATCAAATAAAAAGAAATAAATAGATGAAAGCTAAACCAATATTTAAAGTTTCCTCAACGCTCTGTGCAGCGCTACTACTACTACTTGCTTTCAGCTGTAGCAGAGAAATTGACGGATTGGAACCTGCTGATTTTCCCGCTGGTGGAGAGGTCTTCATTGATGGTTTCCCAGGTGGTCTGGAATACACTGCCTTTGGTGGCTCTAAAACGGACGCATTTCAAGTAGATGAAGACGTAGCCTACGATGGAGAAGCTTCCATGCGTTTTGAAATACCCGATCTTGATGACCCAAGTGGAGGGTATGCAGGTGGAGCTTACACTTTTCCAGTAGGCCGAGATTTGACTGGATTTGATGCCTTGACTTTTTGGGCCAAAGCGTCTAAGTCCGCTAACATTGATGAAATTGGATTTGGTAACGATTTGGGAGAATCCAAGTACCGAGTGGTCATCACTAGTGTTGCTGTAAATACCAATTGGAAGAAGTATATCATTCCCATTCCTGATGCATCGAAACTAACGCAGGAAAGAGGTATGTTATGGTATTCTGAAGGACCAGAAGATGGAAAGGGCTATACCTTTTGGATTGATGAGGTGCAATTTGAGAAGTTGGGAACTGTAGCTCATCCCAAGGCTGCCATTTTACTAGGTAATGATCTTCAGCTGACTGCTGAAACAGGTGATAGATTGCTTGTTGATGGCTTGACAGCTACCGCTAACTTACCGAATGGAGTTGATCAAACTGTATTCGCTGCTCCCGGATATTTTGACTTCACTTCTTCTAATCCATCCGTTGCTTCAATCAACGCAAGTGGCGTGCTTACTGTAATCGATGCCGGTACCACCGTTATTACAGCTAAGTTAGGGGAAGTAGATGCCACAGGTTCTTTGACCCTTGAATCTAGTGGAGACCCTATCTTGCCCGCTACGCCAGCTCCTACACCGCAGGTTAGCCAGGATAGTGTAATTTCTATGTATAGCAATGTCTATAATGATGTAGTGGTGGATACCTGGAACCCTTTCTGGGAATTCTCGACTACACTCGTGGATGATGTTAAAATCGGAGATGATGACCTGAAGCGATATAAGCAACTCAACTTTGTAGGTATTCTTACGGAGTCGGCTAAGATCGATGCTTCTGAGATGACCCACTTCCATATGGACATCTGGACACCAGATCCTACGGACGGTGGACAGACCTTCAAGATCCTTCTAGTGGATTTCGGAGCAGATGGTAACTTCGGAGGAAATGATGATTCATCTCATGAAGTGAGCTTCACGGCGCCAACCTTGTCATCAGGAAAATGGGTAAGCCTAGATATTCCTTTGGTGGACTTTGCCGGTTTGGTGAATCGTAATAATATTGCTCAATTGGTACTTTCCGGAGAACTTCGCAACGTCTTTGTAGACAATGTTTATTACTATAATGCTGGCTCAAGTGGACGACCAGAACCAACTGAAGCTGCACCAACCCCGACGGTGGATGCTGCTGATGTTGTTTCTCTATATAGTAATGCTTATGATGATGTACCCGTAGATACTTGGTCCGCTGATTGGGACGTGGCGCAGTTAGAAGACATTCAGGTAGCTGGAGATGATGTGAAGCTGTACACCGGTTTGTCCTTTGCAGGTATTGAATTTACGAGTCAGACAGTAGATGCTTCTCAGTTGGACCGTTTCCATATGGACATTTGGACGCCAGATCCTACTGCTGTACCTGCTGCCCTGCGTATCAAGTTAGTGGACTTTGGTGCAGACGGAGCTTTTGGTGGAGGTGATGATGTAGAGCATGAACTGGCTATCGATGCTAACACAAGTCCTGCTTTGGCTACGGAACAATGGGTAGGCATAGATTTGCCGCTAAGCGCTTTTGCAGGCCTTACCACCCGTGCCAACCTCGCACAAATGATTATCTCTGGTGATCCTAACACTTTATACGTTGACAACATCTACTTCTACGCTGGTGAAGGCGGCGGAGGTGGTGGTGGCGGAGATACCGAGCCTATGGTAGCTGCTCCAGCCCCTACGCAAAGTAGTGCGGATGTTGTTTCGCTATTCAGTGATGTATATGACGATGTGCCAGTGGATACTTGGCGCACAGATTGGTCAAATGCGACTTTCGAAGATGTCTTGGTAGCCGATAATGCGACTAAGAAGTATTCTGCACTTGACTTCGTGGGTATTGAAACGGTAGCCAACCCTGTGGATGCTAGTGGTATGACGCACTTCAGTATGGACGTATGGTCACCTGACTTCACCGTCTTTGGTATCAAACTGGTTGATTTCGGTGCCGATGGTGCTTTCGGTGGAGGTGATGATGTCGAGCATCAGATTAATTTTGAAGCTCCGGTCCAAGGGGATTGGGTAAGTTTTGATATTCCATTGACAGATTTCACTGGTTTGACTACTACTTCCAATATTGCACAGTATATCATCGTAGGACAGCCTACAGGCGCGACTACGGTATTTGTGGATAATGTTTACTTCTTCAATAGTGAAGGAGGTGGCGGTGGTGGCGGTAATGAGCCTTCTATGGCTGCTCCAACCCCAACACAAAGTGAGGCGGATGTAGTTTCGGTATTTAGTGATGCCTATACTGATGTAGCCGTCGATACCTGGCGTACAGATTGGTCTTCAGCTACTTTCGAAGATGTAATGGTGGATGGAAATGCTACTAAGAAGTACTCAGACTTAGACTTTGTAGGCATTGAGACGGTATCAAGCACAGTAGATGCCAGCAATATGACGCACTTCCGTATGGATGTTTGGTCACCTGACTTTACGGTCTTTGGTATCAAGCTGGTGGACTTCGGCGCTGACGGTGCCTTCGGCGGTGGTGATGATACAGAACATCAAATCAACTTCGATGCTCCGGTGCAAGGAGAATGGGTAAGCTTCGATATCCCATTGACTGACTTTACTGGGCTTACTACGACAGGTAATATTGCGCAGTTTATTTTAGCGGGACAACCAACAGGAGCCACTACAGTCTTTGTAGATAACATCTACTTCTATACGGATGGAAGTGGTGGCATGTTAACGGAGCCAGCCATGGCCGCTCCGATGCCTACTCAAGATGCTGCGAATGTAGTTTCGGTATTTAGTGATGCCTACGATGATGTAGCTATAGATACATGGCGTACAGACTGGTCGGCTGCTACTTTCGAGGATGTTACGGTTGCAGGAAATGCGACTAAGAAGTATTCTGCACTGGATTTCGTCGGAATTGAGGCCGTTTCTAGTCCTGTAGATGCTAGCAATATGACTAACTTCCGCATCGATATATGGTCTGCTGACTTCGAGTTGTTCGGTATTAAACTGGTAGACTTTGGTGCTGATGGTGCCTTTGGTGGTGGCGATGATGTAGAGCAACAACTGGACTTCAACATGCCAATGCAAGGGGAATGGGTGAGCCTAGACATTCCACTGAGCGACTTCACGGGGCTAACAACTACGGGTAATATCGCTCAATTCATCTTAGTAGGTCGTCCCGCAGGAACTACTACTGTCTTTGTAGATAATATGTTCTTCTATGGAGAAGGAGATGGTGGTGGTGGAAACCTTACGGAGCCAGCAGAAGCTGCTCCAGCACCAACCCTTGCCGAAGCAGATGTGATTTCGCTTTTCAGCGATGTGTACACAGATGTACCTGTTGATACTTGGCGTACAGACTGGTCTTCGGCGACTTTCGAAGATGTGATGGTAGCCGGTAATGCCACGAAGAAGTATTCTGCCTTAGATTTTGTGGGTATCGAAACAGTGGCCAACACCGTTGATGCCAGTGAAATGACCCACTTCCATATCGATGTATGGTCTGCTGATGCTACCTTCTTTGGCATCAAAATCGTTGATTTTGGAGCAGATGGTGCTTTTGGTGGTGGTGATGACGTAGAACACCAAATCAACTTTGAAGCGCCTCAACAAGGAGGCTGGGTAAGCTATGATATTCCATTGACTGACTTCACAGGATTGACGACACAAGGAAATGTGGCACAGTATATCTTGGTAGGTCAGCCTACTGGTGCAAATACCATTTTCGTGGATAACATGTATTTCCACAAATAAGAATTAGTGTAGTTAAAAGGAAGCTATCTTTTCTTGGAAAGATGGGCTTCCTTTTACACAGATCTAAAAGGGTAAATCCCTCTTACTAATTACACTTAAAATAAAAGCAAAATGCAATTTAAATATAGCACGATAAAGCCCTTAGCTGGCCTGACACTTCTCTTTTTAGTAGCCTTCGCTTTTTCTTCTTGCGAGGATGACAACGTGGCTTTGGCAGATCGCAATTATCAGCTTGTATGGCAAGATGAATTTGATGGACCTGCTGGTCAATTGCCGGACGCGACCAAGTGGAATTTTGATGTGGGTACAGGTTGGGGTAACAACCAGCTAGAATACGATACAGACCGTGCCGAAAATGCTTCTACTGATGGTAATGGCAACCTAGCTATCGTAGCTCGTAGAGAATCTTTTGCCGGTTCTGCTTTTACTTCCGCTAGAATTACAACCTTAGGAAAATTTGACCGCACCTACGGCCGATACGAAGCCCGTATCAAAATGCCTTGGGGTCCCGGAATTTGGCCTGCTTTCTGGTTGTTGGGTTCAAATTGTGACCAGCAAGAATGGCCGCTATGTGGCGAGATAGACGTGATGGAGTATCGTGGCCAAGAGCCAAATATTATTCACGGATCTGTGCACGGACCTGGATATTCAGCAGGAGGAGCAATCACCAAGAACTTTAGCTTCGAAAATGCACGCTTTGACACGGATTTTCATCTATTCGCGGTGGAGTGGGGAGAAGAATTTATCAACTACTATGTAGACGATACGCTATACTTCTCCATTACCCCGGCAGATTTGCCAGGCGAATGGGTATATGACCACCCTTTTCATATTATCCTGAACGTGGCCGTTGGGGGTGACTACGTAGGTTTTCCAACTATCCAGACACCTTTCCCACAAACCATGTTAGTGGATTACGTGAGAGTATATCAGGAAGTAAATTAGCACTAACTTAGAGGACAAAAGTTTTAGACGGCTAATACAGAACAGAATCAACAATGGAAACCGTACAGTCAACAACAGAACTGGTAGAAATCAGCCAGGTAGAATTTGAGGGCGAAGCTTACTTCAAAATTGCTAATAGTGACGCCATGCGTCCTTTCTTCATGAGCCTTGTTAGTCATTCCAATCACTGGATGTTTATCTCCAGTAATGGCGGACTGACAGCGGGTCGGAAGAATTCGGAGAACCCACTGTTCCCTTATTACACAGATGACAAGATTACCGAGTCGGCTGAAATTACCGGCAGCAAATCGATCTTCTGTGTGCACAAGGAAGGTAAGGCCTTGATTTGGGAGCCATTCTCCGAGCGATTCGAAGGTAGATACATGGTTCGGAGAAACCTGTACAAGAGTATCTATGGTAACAAGCTGCTTTTTGAAGAAGTGAATTTAGACCTAGAGCTGAGCTTTCGATATCAATGGTGTACTAGTGAAAAGTACGGTTTTGTCCGAAGATCCATCCTGACCAATATGTCTGGAGGAGAGGTGGTTGTGGAATTATTAGACGGTCTTCAGAATATCATGCCTTACGGCGTACCAAGTGATCTGCAAATGCGATCTAGTAACTTGGTAGATGCCTACAAGAAAAGTGAACTGGAAAAAGACTCGGGCTTAGGAATCTATAGCCTAAGTGCCATTATTGTTGATAAGGCCGAACCTAGTGAAGCCTTAAAGGCTAATATCGTCTGGTCGCTTGGTTTAGATAATCCGAAATATCTTTTGTCCTCCCGACAACTAAAGAACTTCAGGAAAGGACTACCCTTACAAGAAGAAATTGATGTGCGTGCCGAAAAAGGGGCGTATTTGTTGAATACCGAAGTCCAGCTTGCGGCCAACGCGGAAAAATCCTGGATGATTATCGCCGATGTAAATAAAAACCACTCAGCTTTAGCCAGAATATCGGAAACCATTGGTGGGGAAAAGGAATTGGAGAATTTGATTAAACAAGACATTGCGGCCTGCACCGAAAGCCTGATTGCACTCAATGCGGCTTCTGACGCTTTGCAGCTGACTGCAGACAAGTTTAGAGATGCTCGTCATTTCTCCAATGTGTTGTTCAATATCATGCGAGGAGGGATTTTCGATGACAATTATCAAATCGAAAAGCCCGATTTTGCGAGCTATTTGGAAAAGGCTAATCGTAATTCCTACGAGCAAGCCAAAGCCCAATTAGACAAGCTTCCTGACCTTTTCTCCTTTGCTACGCTCCAAAGAATAGCCAGTCAAAGTCAAGATGATGACTTCAAGAGGCTTTCTTTGGAGTATATGCCTTTGAAGTTTAGTCGTCGGCATGGTGACCCCAGCCGTCCCTGGAATAAGTTTTCTATCAATACCCGAAGTGAACTGGACGGTTCGAAGATCTTAGACTATGAAGGCAATTGGCGCGATATTTTCCAGAACTGGGAGGCCTTAGCCTTAGCCTATCCTATGTTCATCGAGAGTATGTTCCAGAAGTTTCTCAATGCAACGACCTTCGATGGCTATAACCCTTATCGGGTGACTAAAGGTGGTTTTGATTGGGAAATCATCGAGCCGGATGATCCTTGGTCGTACATTGGTTATTGGGGAGATCACCAGATCATCTATCTGCTGAAATTCTTAGAGTTTTCAGAGAAGGTGTTCCCTGGCAAACTTGCTACCTACTTCTACAAGGATCTATTTGTCTACGCAAATGTGCCTTATCGAATCAAATCCTTTGAGGAAATCCTCAAAAACCCAAAGGACACCATTGATTTCGATCATGAGTTGGATCAACGTATACGCGAACGTAGAGATGCCATCGGGGCAGATGGCGCATTACTGTGCAATGCAGAGGGTGAAATCTTTCGGGCGAATTTCATTGAGAAGATCTTAGCTACACTACTCGCTAAGTTGTCTAACTATATCCCTGAAGGGGGTATTTGGATGAATACACAACGTCCAGAGTGGAATGATGCTAATAATGCCTTAGTAGGGAATGGCGTTTCGATGGTCACTTTGTATTACCTGCACCGTTTTCTACAATTCTTTAAAGGCTTATTGAAGGAAGCTAAGCAGGAGGAATTCATGGTGGCGGAAGAACTCATGGAGTTCTTCGGAAAAATCCAATCCACCTTTGAGCAAAATAAGTCGATCCTTACAGGAGCGATCAATGATAAGGATCGAATGCAAGTATTGCGTGGAGTAGGGGAGGCAGGTTCTACTTACCGAGACAAGATTTACGACCAAGGCTTCTCGGGTGTCAAGGCCCCGATGAAACTTGGCGCGTTACAATACTTCATTGATATCAGCATCGACTATCTTACACACGCCATCGATGCTAACAAACGCTCCGACAACCTCTATCACGCCTACAACTTAATGACCGTAGAAAGTGATACGGAGACTTCCATATCATATTTGAGCGAAATGCTAGAAGGTCAAGTGGCGGTCTTGAGCGCGGGCCATCTTTCTGGGGAGGAGTCTCTCGCGGTGTTGGATGCCATGCGAGAAAGTAAGTTGTACCGTGCAGATCAACATAGCTACCTGCTGTATCCTAACAAGGACCTACCGCGCTTCACCAAGAAAAATACTGTCCCGACAGCCGCTGTTGCTGATTGTGCACTTCTACAAAAGTTAGTGCAAGATGGCCAGGCTCAGATCATTGAACAAGACATTAAAGGGGAGTATCACTTTAATGGCAATTTTAGAAATGCTAATGATTTAGAGGCAGCTCTAGGTGAACTTGCAGAAGGGCCTTACGCTGATCTTCTACAGCAGGATAAGCGCAAGATCCTCGATATTTTTGAGGATATGTTTGACCATAAAGCTTTTACCGGTAGATCGGGGACCTTCTTCGGCTATGAGGGTTTAGGTTCTATCTATTGGCATATGGTTTCCAAGCTATTATTGGCGGTCCAAGAAAGTTACCTACGTGCTAGGAAAGAGGGGGCGACTCCCGCTACGCTAGATGCACTCGCTGCCCATTACCACGAGATTAACAAGGGTATTGGCGTACATAAAGCTCCAGCCGTTTATGGCGCATTCCCAACTGATCCATATTCACATACTCCTGCCGGCAAGGGGGCTCAGCAACCCGGCATGACCGGACAGGTTAAAGAGGATATTCTTAGCCGATTTGGAGAACTAGGTGTATTTGTGAAAGGGGGGCAATTATCCTTTGATCCGACTCTCCTGCAGGAGGCAGAGTTCTTAGGAACACCCCAAATCTTCTCCTATTTGGATGTCGAAGGCCAGGCACAAGAAGTTCAACTGCCCGCTGGGGCTCTAGCATTTACCTACTGTCAGGTGCCGGTTATCTATCAGCTAGCTGAATCAGAAAGCTTAGCGGTTACCTTTAAGGACGGCCGTTTGGAGAAATCAGAAACGCTTGCCCTTGACCCGGCAGCCAGCCAACAGCTTTTTGAAAGGACGGCCCAAATTGAGCAGATCGTCGTTCAGCTACAGAAAGCGAGAATGAGATAGCATTAACCCGAAATTACCACTGTTAGGCTAGCCATGATTCCTTACCTCGCTGTAAGGGGTTACACTCTAATAACTAGACAAAACGATAGAACCTTGAATCCTACAAAGCTCATAGCAATCCTTTTCGGTTTAACTCTATGTTTTTCTTGCAATCCCAAGGAGACACAGGAGGAAAACTCATCACCCATAACATCAACAGTCTTGGCTAAAGATATTCTAGGAAACCCTGAATATTTGGCGATCTCCTACGGAGGATACCGTCAAAATAGTAGAGATGTTCAACCCACCGTAGCGCAGTTGAAAGAGGATATGAAAATTCTCTCTGCCATGGGCATCAAGGTTCTACGAACTTATAATGTGGAGTTGCCGCATGCATCGAATGTCGTGGCTGCCATCGCTGAGCTAAAGAAGGAAGATCCTACTTTCGAAATGTATGTAATGCTGGGGGCTTGGATCGACTGTAAAGGAGCATTTACGGATAATCCTGATCACAACGAGGAAGATGTCGAAGCCAATGCTGCCGAAATTCAGCGCGCTGTGGAATTAGCTAATCGCTACCCCGATATCATTAAAATTATTGCGGTGGGGAATGAGGCTATGGTTAAGTGGGCAGCCAGTTATTTTGTACAGCCAGGCGTGATATTGAGATGGGTGAATTATTTGCAAGAGCTAAAACAAGCTGGAGATCTACCAGCGGATCTTTGGATCACAAGTTCTGACAACTTTGCTTCCTGGGGGGGAGGAGGTGAGGAATATCATGTAGAAGACCTCACTGCTTTAATTAAGGCGGTTGATTTTGTTTCTCTACACACCTATCCAATGCACGATACGCACTACAATCCAGACTTCTGGGGTAATGCCCCCGATGAAGCGTCGAAGTCAGATAGTGCGAGAATTGCCGCAGCCATGGATCGGGCACTAGCCTATGCACAGACCCAATACCGAAATACAGCAGAATACATTAGAAACCTTGGGGTTGATAAACCGATCCACATTGGAGAGACAGGTTGGGCTAGTTTTTCCAATGGGCACTATGGCAATGAAGGTTCCAAGGCTACAGATGAGTACAAGGAGGGCATCTATTATCACCTCCTACGTGACTGGACCAATAAAGAAGGGATATCCTGCTTTTACTTCGAGGCCTTTGACGAGAACTGGAAAGACGCTGGCAATCCAGGAGGCTCTGAGAACTATTTTGGACTATTTACCATCGACGGTAAAGCCAAATATGTTTTATGGGATCTAGTGGATCAAGGTACTTTCGAAGGATTGGGCAGAGGAGGGCAACCGATCACTAAGACTTTCAATGGTGAACTATCGGAATTGCTTAAGGAGGTGGCTACTCCACCCGTGAAAGAATCACTGACTGCTCAACAGTAATTGAGCTTCCGACGGGCTGAAATCACTAAGCTATCCATAATTATGACCCCATAAAATCTGAACTATTTTACCCAGTGCACTTAAAACACCTAAAAATGAAATACCCTTATCTACTACTAGTGCTTATGCTTGCTGCCTGTAACACTGTCGAAGAATTAGATGTCGAGGTATATGAGACCTCAGCAGCTGGAAACCAGCTAACCGCATTGACTGAATTTTCTGAAGCTCAGGAGGCTACGGAAATCAAATTAAAGCCTGATGAATCATTTCAAACCATCACGGGTTTTGGCGGTTCCTTTACCGAATCATCAGCCTATTTGCTAAATAAATTAGGAGCAGAAAATAGAGCCAAGATTTTGGAAGCCTACTTCGGGGAAAGTGGGGCCAAGTACTCCTTGACTAGAACACACATGAACTCCTGTGACTTTTCCGTTAGCAATTACTCCTACGCCCCGGTGGAGGGGGATGTGAAATTAGATAGTTTCTCCATCGAAGAAGATCGAGATGATATCATCCCAATGATCAAAGAGGCAATGGCCGTTTCTAAGGATGGCTTCAAGATCCTTTCTTCTCCCTGGACTGCTCCTCCGTGGATGAAAGACAATAAAGACTGGCGCGGTGGAAAATTACTGCCAGAGTACTATGAAACCTGGGCACTTTTCTTTTCCAAATACTTAGATGCCTATAAAGCTGAGGGGATTGATATTTGGGGATTTACCGTTGAAAATGAGCCTCTGGGAAATGATAGCAACTGGGAGAGTATGCACTTCACTCCTGCTGAAATGACGCACTTTGTCCAACAATATTTGGGTCCTAAGCTAGAGGCTGATGGCCATAGTGTCAATATCTTAGGCTATGACCAAAACCGAGAACACCTGAAGGAATGGGTGGATGAAATGTACAAAGACGAGGGAACTTCTAAATATTATGATGGAACAGCGATACACTGGTACGCTAGTACTTTTGAAGTGTTCCCAGAAGAACTACAATATGCCCACCAGAAGGCCCCAAATAAATATTTGATCCAGTCAGAAGCTTGTGTGGATGCCCAAGTACCCGTGTGGCAGGATGATCAATGGTATTGGTCCAAGGAAGCTACGGATTGGGGTTGGGACTGGGCTCCAGAGGACCAAAAACATATGCACCCCAAGTATGTGCCGGTTTACCGCTATGCTCGCGATATCATCGGTTGTCTAAACAATTGGGTAGACGGGTGGATCGATTGGAATATGGTACTGGATCGCCAGGGCGGCCCTAACTGGTTCAAGAACTGGTGTGTTGCGCCGGTCATTGTTGATCCGGATGCGGATCAAGTCTACTTCACGCCGCTTTACTACACCTTATCTCATTTCAGTCGATATATCCGACCTGGTGCTAAAAGAATTGGTTTTGAGCACACTGATGAGGATCTACTCGTAACTGCTGCCCAAAACCCTGATGGCTCCCTTGCCGTGGTATTGCTCAACCAAGGGAGTGAAGAAAAACAGATTTCTCTTTCTCTCGGCGAGAAAGTCAAAAATATCTCCATTGATGCCCAAGCCATACAAACGATTATAGTTCCCAATCAATAGTACCTTCAACAAAACGCATTATCATGAGTCAATACAAAACCGCAGCCAAGGATAGAGTACCCGTGGTGCAGAAGTTTGCCTTCGGCGCCGGACACCTCGTAAATAACCTGCTACCCGGAGCACTCGGTATTTTCATGTTCTTCTTGCTAACAGCTTTCGGAATGGACCCCTTTTTAGCAGGGCTTCTAGGAGGCTTACCCAGGATTTTCGATGCCTTGACGGATCCGATCATGGGTTTTATTTCAGACAATACGAAATCCAAATACGGACGAAGACGTCCCTATATATTTGTAGGAGCAATCCTTAGCGGGGTGTTTTTTGTGATTCTGTGGCAATTAGATGAAAACAATACGCAATCCTATAACTTCTGGTATTTTTTACTGTTTTCACTCGTTTATTTGATCGGGAATACGATTTTTTCCACTCCTTTAATTGGACTGGGGTATGAAATGACCTCGGATTACAACGAGCGAACGCGTCTGATGGCCTTCTCCCAAACCATGGGCCAAATTGCTTGGATGATCGTTCCTTGGTTTTGGGTATTGATCGCTGACCCGGATCTATTTAATAATCAAGCAGAGGGGGTTCGGAAGCTCTCCGTGGTAGTTGGAGCGGTCTGTATTGCCCTAGGAGTACTACCAGCTATCTTTTGTAAAGGTATTGATGCCTCGGAGATGGCAAATCGGAAAGAAATTTCCTTTGCTACCTTATTTACCAATCTTGTAGATCTTTTTAAGGGGATCGTACAAGTGGCCAAGAATAAACCCTTTGTGAAACTGTGTGGCGCAACCTTCCTGGTCTTCAATGGCTTCCAAATGGTAGCTTCTTTTAGCTATTTCATCATCGTATTCTACATGTTTGATGGAGATTATGGGGCGGCAGGAAATTGGCCAGCATGGTTCTCTACCATAAGTGCCTTTGCTACCGCCTTTTTGGTAATACCTATCATTTCCTGGATGTCTAATCGGATGGGAAAAAGAAAAGCATTTATCCTGTCCACAGCCATCTCCATCGTAGGTTATGTGTTGAAATGGTGGGGATTCAATCCAGATAACCCTTGGCTGCTTTTCATGCCACTTCCATTTATCGCCTTTGGAGTTGGTGGTCTATTCACCTTGATGATGAGTATGACGGCCGATGTATGCGATTTAGATGAATTGGAGAATGGGATGCCACGCCGAGAGGGAACTTTTGGAGCTATCTATTGGTGGATGGTGAAATTGGGGCAAGCGCTTGCTCTAGTAATGGGCGGATTGGTCTTGAAGATTGTTGGTTTTGACCAGAATTCGCAATTGCAAACTGTCGAAACATTGACCCGCCTGCGCTTGGCAGATATCATTGTTCCTGCCTTTACCGCAGGCCTAGCCATCTGGGTTATGTGGAGTTATGACCTGACCGAAGATAGAGCACGTGAAATTCAAGAAACATTGGTGGAAAGAAGAGGTGAGCTTTAGGGCTTGTCTATTCTTCTGGCCACGAGAATAATCATACACTAAATCCTGTAGTCTTAGAATTAACAAAACTGATATGTCATTTAGGTACCGTAAATCATGGGACATCAAGGGCGTCGACCTTAATAGCAAATCGGCAGCAGAAATTGAGGCTCTTTTCAAAGGAGTATTGGAGGATGGTATGCATGGCCTATGCTTTAGTGCATATGTGGAAGGCCAAGAGCCAGGCTCAATTTTGACCGATGAACAAGTCCGCCGTCGTATGGGGATCATTGCACCTTATACCAGTTGGGTACGTTCTTTTTCCTGCATTGAAGGGAATGAATTGATACCAAAAATCGCCAAAGAATTTGGCATTAAAACCTTAGTGGGAGCCTGGATTGGAGATGATCCAGAAAAGAACGAAGAGGAAATTGTTGCGCTAATTGATTTGGCCAAACAAGGAGTGATCGATATTGCGGCAGTCGGTAATGAGGTCATGTATCGTAAAGATGCCACGGAAGATGAACTGCTAAGCTATATCTATCGCGTGAAGGAGGCTTTACCAGATATCCCGGTGGGGTACGTAGATGCCTATTATGAATTCAGCCATCGCCCCCGCATTACCGAAGCTTGTGATGTGATTCTAGCAAATTGTTACCCTTATTGGGAAGAATGCCACATTGACTATAGCTTGTTACATGCCAAGCAGATGTATTATCAAGCATTAGCAGCCGGTCAGGGTAAGAAGGTAATCGTCACCGAAACGGGATGGCCAAGCCAGGGCACTGCCCTAGGTGATGCAGAGCCTTCCAGAAGCAATGCCCTACGTTACTTCTTGAACATGCAGCAATGGTCAGCGCAGGAAAATATCGAAATGTTCTACTTCTCCTCCTTTGATGAAGCTTGGAAAGTGGGCGCAGAGGGAGATGTTGGTGCCTACTGGGGACTTTGGGACAAAGATGAACAACTTAAATTCTAATACTGTTTTACTAAGGTTAAATGCTTGGGTTGTGGAGCGATTCTTTTGCTTCATGACCCAATCTGCAATAAGGATATTGACGAACGGATCTAAACTTATTCCAGCTCATAGGAGTATAATAAGGTGAAATCAGTTCTCTCATTGAAAGATACCGTTCTCCGACAATTTTGTGGTCAGCGTTTTAGCTAGGAGAATTACGCCCAACGGAAGTAAGACTTTTAGCTAAAAGGGTGACTCCAAAACACAAAAATTGTCAGAGAACCAAAGATACAAGTACATGACTCACAGCAATAAACAGCCCTTCCCCTTTGCCGCAGCCATATGCTATTCGGGTTTTCGAGAAGGGCAGCACCCGGGAGGAGAGCATCCGACTTATGAGCAGATTAAGGAGGATCTATTGATCTTACAAGGTCATTGGAAGTACCTTCGCTTATATGATTGCGATCAGCACGCCCTGACTACTTTGGAAGTGATCCGTCAGGAGCGGCTCGACTTCCAAATTATGCTAGGAGCCTATATCGAGGCTGAAATGAACAACTTTGGTTGCCCCTGGGGTGGAGGAGTATATTCGGAAGAGCAATTAGACAAGAACAGAACAAGTAATCTACAAAAGATCAATAAATTGATTGATCTCGCTAATCAGTATCCTGATATTATTTGTTCGCTATCTGCCGGAAATGAAGCTTGCGTAGATTGGACCGACCATTACGTTCCCGTCAATCGAGTAGTGGAGTACGTGAAACTCATCAAAAGGGGAGCAAAACAACCGGTGACCTTTTGCGAGAACTATGTTCCCTGGCTACATAAACTCAAGCCTCTAGCAGAAGTGGTAGATTTCATTTCTATCCATACCTATCCCGTTTGGGAATACAAGCACATTCATGAGGCTATCGGGTATACTAAGGAAAACTACCAATCCGTAGCTAGCTTGTACCCCAATACGCCAGTTGTGATCACAGAAGCAGGCTGGACCACTCAATCCAATGGCCATGGCATCAATCCTCAAAACGTCAATGAGGAGCTGCAAAAGACTTACTTCCAAGACCTCATGGAATGGACGGAAGCCGAACAGATCACAACCTTCGTCTTCGAAGCTTTTGACGAACCCTGGAAAGGTTCCGCTGATCCGATGGAGCCAGAGAAACACTGGGGTTTGTTTAAAGTAGATCGAAGCCCGAAGCTGGTGGTTGAACACTTGAGTCAGCAGCCCATTACATAGTTAGATAGCTGTCCGTAGTTTCAAACTACGGACAGCTATGTAGTTGTTGATCCGTACTAAAAAAGGATGCGGTACTTGCCATCACTTAGGGGTAGATGAGTTCCTTGTTGATGCTTGAGGGAAAGCTGCTGATCGTTGACCCTCATCCTTTTCTTTTCTTTGGGAGAGAAACCTTCTAGATCCAATACTACTTCCATGTTTTTGGGAATATCTAATGTCAACTCTTGAGTTTGACCTGTATTGCGCAGCCATTTTACCGACAGGATTCCCTGTGGACAGGGAATTTGCCCTTGTGTATCAACGAGGGAAGTGGACGTAGGACGTATAAGCACTTTTTTCATGCCGGGCCGAATGGGTTGAACACCCAGCAGGAACTCCCCGAAAAGAGCAGGAGGGAAGCAGCTTTCCGTTTGCGCATCGCTACGACTGTGAGGCCTTACCTGACCGCTTCGGCCCGTTTTGTCGAGCCACCATTCCTCAAAGAGCGTTTGGTTGGTGTTGGGAGCCAGCATTTTGTCGAAGCGACGGCGGAACAGGGCTAGAGATTCATCAATATAGCCATAGTTGCACAATCCTTTATGTAGGAAATAGGACATAGCTGGCGTAACCATGATCATTCCGTTGGCCCTTTTGACATAGTTGAGTTCATCTTCCTCCAATAGTTGCTCGGCGACAGCCAGGGCTTGTTCTGGCGTGGCAATTTGTAGGGCGAGAGCCATGGCATTGGCGTGCTCCCCGGATTGGGGAGAGCGCTCTCCGTCGATTAAAGCGTCTGCGAATAATTGCTTTTCTTCATCCCAAAAGTATTCGCGAATGGATTGCCGGGCTAGCATTGCTCTTTCCCGAAATTGGTCTCCTGCTTTTTCCCCCAGCCAGTCCAAAACTTCGGCAAAATCTTCTAGTGCGCCTAGGTAATGACCATTGAGGTTGAGGTTGGCCCCTCGCCGATCAATGATGGCGTGATCCAGCCAGTAAGGGTAGGGCGGGTTATCAATAAGACCTAGATTGTTGGTATAGCTATGTAATAGGGCCATGAGCTTCCGAGCGGCGGGGAGCAACTGCCGAACCGTAATCTCATCTCCTGAATGCAGGAAGTATTCCCGCAAGCTTCTGATCCAAAGGCAGTTGGAATCCATGATGATCATATAGTCATCTGCAGCTAAGGGAGCGTAGGCAGGCATCATGCCATTTGCCTCCTGCTCCTGGGCAACTTGCACCAGATAGCGGCGTTGTAAGTACGAATCTCCAAAGAGCCAATAGTTACCCATGGCGCCATAGTAGCCCGTCTGGGCATACTGGCGACGTTCTCGATAATTGTCGGTATAGCCATCTGTAGTGCAAGCCTCAATAGTCTTGGCCGTTGCTTCCATATAGGACTGTACCCAGGGGGCGGCTGTGGATTCCATGTTTCCGCGTACTTCAAAAGGGTAGGAGAGGGCGCGAATTGCAAGGCGGTGAATTTTTACAGGAGTAGGACTGTCAATGACTAAGGCGAGGTAGCGAGCAGGCTTCCAATAGGTGGCTTCCCATTCGTCATGATCTCCGGATAAAATCAGTCGATCATTGAAATCGGAAAAGACCACTTTATGATTGAATTGCTGATTGACGATAAATGGCGCACAGCGCACCTCTACACTTGCCCCGGTCTCCCCTTCAATTTGAAGGATGGGCGTGCCGATGTGAAGCTCACCAAAATCGAAAAGTAGGAATTGCTTTTGCCCTCCTGTGGTGCCAGGGAGTGTAAGAGACTGCTGCTTTGCCTGAAAACTTTTCCAATTCGATCGAAGATCGGGGGTAATACTTGACTTGATATCAATTGGTCGCTCAGCATCTACTACATTAGCAAGGACGCTGCTGCTCATAATCAACGCTTGTGGCTGTTTTTCTACTTCAATTAAATACGGTAAATCCCTGGGAACCAGGTTTGTCCATGGAGGAGTTAGAGCTCTCGAACGGGCGTTTTTTTGTACGGATGGCCATCCCACCTTTCGCATGAGTGGGGTAGCCGATGACCAATTGGTATCATCAAAAGCTGTTTTATTCCACCCTTTTATCTCCTTGCGTAAGTCTACCTGGTCACCTACCACTAACTGGAAGCGACTAATTTTGGGAGCCTTGTCATCCCACGATGAATCGGGTGCGACTTTCCAACTTGGATCACTGACAAGTGGCTTATTTATTTTCGCTCCCGACGATAAATCCAACTGCACCAATAGACCGGCTCGATCACTTAGGTGGTATGCATACTTGCCTTTTTGATGATGTACACGTACGGCAATGGTATTCTGGCCTGCTTGTAATAACCGTTCCACTTCCCAAATGTCGAAGGATTGATGATGGGGTGCGCAGCGGGCAGGACCTTGCGCGATGTACTGACCATTGAGATAGAGCTGATAGTGTGTACTTGCCGTAATACGGAGTGAGGCTTGAGTCACAGCAGTAAGTTCCGCCTTTGTAAGTTCAAAAGATCGACGTGCTAGGAGTACATCAGATTCAATCTTTTCATCCAACCAAATCCATTGGGCTTGCCAATCGAAAGATTGCTCGGGAAGAGCTGCAGGGGTAAACCAGGTCCCCTTTACCTGTGCATTTCCTTGGGCCTGGTTATTTACCAGGAATCCCAATAAGAGGGAGATGCTTAGAGCATATCTTTTTATCATCACTTTACTTTTAGATACTGGAGCAAATTGGCCATGATCTTATCTGCTACAGGGTCTGTACCTAAGTTGGGTAGTAACCTAAGTTGAGAAACAACTACTTTCCCTGTGCCCATAGGTAGTATGGCAACATCCGAACCCCACCATGCTTCACCCGGGCCAGAGTAGTGCATTTTATGTCCTTTAGAAAACCAGTCGAAACCCATAGAACCGACCACCGTTTCTATGGCTTGTTCTTCTTCTCCTCGTAAGTCCCGCAGTGTTTTACGGGCCCAGACGTTCTCATAGATATCCCTCATCGGTCCATCAGATGGTAATCCACGGAAAAGGGGGTGGTCATGAACAAGATGAGGAATACAGGTCCATAAACCCACCGCTGGGTGTGCTTTAGCTGTAAAGGGAAAGACGAAGCTTTCCGTTTCTATGAGTCCATCTGCTCCTTCCAGGTATACTGCCGTGCCACCGCCGCGTATGAATTCAAAGAGCTTTGGGAAATCCCCTTGCTGCTCTGGATTATCGCCCAAAGTACCAGGGACTAGGACTGGAGTAGTAGGTGAAGTATTGGATGAAAAACGGGTAACCCTGACGTTTTGATCTTCCAAAAAAGTTTGTAGTTTTTTCTGTTCACCGAATAGAGCAACTTCCCCTCTGGGAAATCGCAAGGATCTGGATTTGAAGACATCGAATGTATAGGAATTGGTAGTCAATAGCTGGCCTCCCGCAGAATTGATCCTAACCTTTACCGTATAATTGCCATTCCATGATTTTGTATCTAGGTGGTCCTGTAGTAGCGTAGAAACGCCAGTTTGCCATTCCATGCTATTGCTACTTCTGAAGACAACCTTCCCTTTGCTATTGATTAGTTCAAGCTGTAGCTGGACATTTTCCGATTCAAGGTCATTAATGCCGATGATTTCAAAGCGGCCTCCCTGCTCTGCATAGATATTGCGGGGCTGGACGCGGATGGAAACGATTTGAGGCTGATTAGCAGCTTTAGTCCCTTCGTAGGCATAGCTCTTAGGTTGCCGCCAGAGATCAATCAAACCAGCTCCTAGAATCCAGTCGCCAGCGGCCAAGGCGTGAATACAATAGCCATCAACGGCTGGATTGGCTCGAACGGCTTCGATCATGCGCTTATTGGCTGAGCCATGAATCTGTTGTTGATCTAGGTAATACTGCTTCATATCGGGATAGAGCCCCGCAAAACCACTGGCTTGTAGGATCTTCTTCTGGCCCTCATGTAGACGTTTATGGTAGCGGTAGGCGGGTGTCAAGGGATTTCCATACCGCTCAAACTTCTTAATGTTCTCAGTCATGTCCGGTAAACTCCCGTAGCCCAATTCAGATACATAGGACATGAGGTTTGGGACTACATTTCGACCTGGCGTCGGTCCTCTCCAACCTTTCTTCTTCTTTTCTTCCGCAGTCATTCCGATTGATAAGTAGCCATTATACCGTTGTTCATTGATAAAGGGACCGGGATAATTATGGATGTCGTTGAACTTCGTTGGTTCGAATTCGCCAGGCAGGTACATATTGGCTCCGTAAGCCCATCCTCCCGACTCATCCAGGATCAGACGGCTTGGATCGAGTTCTCTGGCTAACATTGCCATGGGGCGCATCAGCTGTTTCAGCACAGGCCGGTGCAATTCGTTGAATAACTCCCACTGGACGATACAGGCTCGATTTCTATCTCGGAGGATAGACTGCTTGACCTCGTGTTCTACCCGTTTGGGTAGATAAGGCGTGGAAACCGGAAGTGTCATACACTCTAGTGCAGGACTGCCTACTACCAATACGCCCATTTCGTCTGCGAGATCTAACCACATCGGGGCTGGCGGACGACGCCAGGGACGAATCATATTAAAGCCTGCTGCTTTGGCCAATTGAATCTCCCGCCTGGCCATCTCTTTACTATCTGGATAGGCAATGCCATTGGGATAAAGCCCTTCGAAAAAGGAAGCCTTGATGTAAATGCGTTTACCGTTTAGATAAAAATCCTTGTCCCGAATCGTTAGTTCCCGCATTCCAAAACGGTCACTCCATTGATCTAAAGTTTTATCCTCGTAAGAAATGGTGACAGTAGCTCGATATAGATTCGGCTCATCTGGCGACCAATATTTGGCATCCGGGATCCTAATGATTGGTGACACTTGGTTGTTCCCTGGTCGAAGCCCCTGAGTCAAGGATACCGTGGTTGGAGAAGTTGAAGACGTGGTAGATTTGATGGCTATGTCAACCTTGACTGCCAATGCTTCAATGCCTGTGTGGTCCAAATCAATTTGAAAGCGGGCGGTATTATCGCGAATATTGGGAATGATATATACATCCTTCACATAGACGGCTTCGGTAGCCACCAATTGGACAGATTGCCAGATGCCTCCGGTGATGCCGCCACGCCATTGCGGAACTTCCATCTTCTTCATGCCGTCAATCTCCTGATCGCTTAGGATGATTGGGCCTACTACCCGTAGCGTTAGGACATTATTTGAACCTGCTTTGATCATTTCATCCACCCGGAATTCGAAGGGGGTGAACCCACCTTCATGGAAGCCGACTACCTCGTCGTTGAGCCAAACTTCAGTGAGGTAGTTGACGGCCCCGAATTGCAGGCGAACCACTTTCCCGTCCCACTGCTGAGGTACCTTAAATTGCTTTCGATAGAAGGCCACTCCTTCGTAGTCTTTCTTGTAACGCTCCCAAGCGGCGGGCACCTGGATTGTTTCCTTATTGACTTGTGCTTCAAAGATGGCCGCTTGCATCCAACCCGCTTCCCTTCCTTCATTTTGACTATCAAAAATAATGTCCCATTGACCATTTAAAGACATTGTGTTTTGGGCAGCAGCAGCATAGGTCATTAGCAGGCCTAGGGTCAGAATATGCAGTGATTTTAATTTCATGTTGGTGATTCCGTTTTTTAAATCAGTTCAAGCATTTACTGGACTGCTTGCAATCGTTCAAATCCGTTTAGTCGTACCGGGCTGACCAGGTTCTTCAGTAGCTTTCTCATCTGTTTCTTCTTGCGTTGATACTTTCCTCCTTGATCAGCCAGATTTTGCCATTCGTATGGATCGTTCCGATGATCATAGAGTTCTTCTTGTCCAGTATTGTATAGGATGTAGCGAAAGCGCTCAGTTCGGATAGCATAGTGTTGTTGCGCTGCTACACTCTTGTGTCTTTTACCAGCGTATACGGCGGTTAGTGCAGCCCGTGAGCCTCCCCAGGATTTCCTTTTAGGATGCTTCAGTAAAGCCTTCAGACTATGGCCATCCAAGGGATGCCCTTGGCTACTTTTCATTGTGATAGCGGGTTCAGTATTCTTTCCTTTAGAAAGGCTGCAGAGATCTAGCAAAGTGGGATAGACATCAATTAAAGAAACTACTTGCTCCACCTTGCTACCAGGATTTGTTAGCCCAGGAACGCGTATCATCAGTGGGATGCGCGTGCTTTCTTCCCATAGAGAGTTCTTATATAGGTAATCCTTTTCTCCCATATGAAAACCATGATCACTAGCCAGTATCACTATCGTATTTTCATATAGGGGACTTTCTTTCAAGGCATCAAGTACTTGTCCAACATTATCGTCCACCGCTGCGACACAAGCCAGATAAGCTTGTGTCCACTTCTTGAGGCCGGCCTCTGTACTACCATAAGCGGCTGTGATGGCTTCGAACATTTCTCTACCAAAGCGTAGGGCGTGAACATCTCCATCCTGATAGGCGAAGTTGAGGTGCGTGTCCTCATCGTCATTCGATTGGATGACAGCCAGCTTGATATCTTCTAGAGGGAAACGATCGAAATATTTCTGTGGCGCGACTATGGGGGTATGCGGACGAAGGAAACCGACTGCTAAGAAAAAGGGTTGTTTGCTATCGGATAGTAATTTGAGCTGATCCGCTGCCCATTTCGCATTGATTTCATCGGGAGTTGGATCTCGGTCTTCGTCATTAACATATCGCATAGGGCTATAGCCGATCTGTGGATTACCAGTGGTCCAGTGCAGGTTTTTTCCATCCTTGCTTTTTCGCCCTTCTAAGTTGATGAACGGGCCGAGTGATCCGTCTACCCACCCAATCTTTGCAAAGGCTTCTGGAACATCGGGGTGTGGATGTCTTTCTTCACCATCAAAAGGGGTAGGAGAGTAATCTGCTGGGTGCTCAAAATGAGACCACATTGAACCTCTGTTGTGGTGCATGATCTTTCCAGAGCCTACTACCTGATATCCTGCAGCTTTGAATTGCTCCATCATGGTGCGAGAGTTACTCAGTACCTCATTCCTAAACCAAGGAGCTTGGTAGTAATTTCGGGAATGGTGCGGATAGATGCCCGTGAATAGGCTTGCTCTGGAAGGACCGCACATGGGAGCATTGGTGTAGGCACGTTTGAAGCTCACCCCAGATTCAGCGAAGCGCTTCATATTTGGCGTGAGGCTCTGGCGGTGTCCTCCCCAGTCCGTTATGCAATCGTTCAGATCATCTATCATAATGATCAATACATTGGGCCTCTGGTTTTGAGCTATCATGGCTGTTATACCTCCAGTACAGTAGAGAATGACTGTCAGACACAAATATTTTAGCATGCCTTAATACTTCTATGATTTCCTGAATTGATGAATGGCCTCCTCATTGACTTCAATACCCAAGCCTGGTCCGGTAGGTACTTTTAGGTAACCCTCTCGCATTTCAATCTTTGGCGTAGTAAGTACTTCACGAATTCCATTTTCAGTACGATCGTATTCGATATAGAATTCCGGTGACATGAGTCGCCCTGGAATTGCTTCCAAATTGGCAATGAAGTGCATAGCTGCGTGGAAGGCAATGCCTGTACCCCAAGTATGCGGAACAATCTCTACGCCATAGGTGCTGGCTAAGGCGGCCACCCGTTTTGCTTCCGTCAAGCCACCGGCGGAGCAAATGTCTATTTGCAGAATATCAACAGATTCATTTTTTAGTAGCTGATGATGACCAAAGCGGAGGTATTCGCATTCGCCCCCCGCGATAGGAATACTTGTTTTACTTCTTAGTTGGCGATATTGATCATAAAACTCTGGGGAAACTGGCTCTTCAAACCAGCTGATATCATAGGGTTCAATGAGACGGGATAGCTCTGCGGCCTCGCGGAGAGAATAGGCATGATTGGCGTCTACCATCAGTTTTATGTGCTTACCAATCATTGCCCGCACCGTTTTAATATTCTCCACATCTATCTCTATGGAAAGCCCGACTTTCATCTTTATGGCTTTAAAACCTTGCTTTACATAGGAAGCTGCTTCAACAGCTAAGTCGGAGGCCAGTTTATCTGATTTTGAAAAGTATAGCCCCGTGGCATAGGGCATTATTCGTTTGCGCTGTTGACCACCAAGTAGTACGCTGACGGGTTGCCCAAAAGCTTTTCCCTTAAGATCCCATAGTGCGATGTCAAGGGCACTAATGGAAGCAACCAATACTCCACGTCTGGCAAAATCAAGCGTCTTCCGGTACATGTCAAACCATAGTTTCTCTTGTTCTAGGGCATTCTGGCCCAGGAGGATTGGAGTTAGCTGTTTTATCCCTGCCTCAATTATCGGGGCCGGCCCATACCCTTCTCCCCAGCCCGATAGCCCATTGTCTGTTGTAATTTTTACGATACAGATCTGCCGTTCACTATAACTCCATTGAGAAAAGAAGAAACTCTCCGAGAGCTGATCCGAAAGTATAAAGGTTTCGATGTGCTTAATTCTCATTCCTAAGTCGTATTTCCGAAATATAAAAACTGTAAGAGGGTCGAGACGTCCAACACGTAGGTGAGCTTTCTTACAGCGCCATTTCAAAGTTAACGGACTACCCTGCTAAGTTATGGGCAGGATTTACCGGAGATTGACCATATTTTAACTGAAATATGGATTACAATAGAATCTTTCGTGAAAATCTAGCAAGCGGAGACAGAATGCTAACGCGAGCTGGACAGAATAGGAATATTTTAGAGGTGTTCTTTGAAGTTCTTGCGGAATGCTGAAGGGGTAATGGCTTTGAAACTCTTAAATGTTCGATTGAAATTGGTTAAGGAATTAAATCCTACCTCATAACAAATCTGCTTGATGGATTTTTCGCTATTGAGGAGAAGTTGACATGATTTGCCAATTCGAAACTCATTCAGGAAATGTGAAAAAGTCTTGTTGGTGCGCTTTTTGAAGAATCGGCAGAAAGCTGGTGGAGTCATAAAAGCTAGTTCAGCGATTTCTTCCAAGGGGATATTTCGATAGTGATTATTGAAGATGTAGTTAATAACTGTTTGCAGTCGATCTTCTTCCGCCGCTTCTAATGGGCGAATGAATTCAGAACTAGAAAGTAGCACGGCCTCCTCTTCCATTGCTAACACTCCCAAGACCTCCAAGAGAAGGATCAGTTTCTTAGTACCTTCGCTGGTTGCTATTTGCAGCATCAGCTCATGCACCTTGTCTTGGGTTTTTTGTGAGAAGTAAAGCCCTCGGTCAGCTCTTTTTAGTAGCCGTTTGATGCTAGATAGTTCGGGTAGCGCAAATAGATTGATTTGGTCAAAACTCCTACGAAATTTAATCACAACAAAGTCTGCATCCTGCTCATGGGCCTCCTTGAGATCATGGCGCCACAGATGCGGCAACCAAGCCCCGACCAATACCAGTTCCCCTTTCTTGAAATCGGAAATGTGATCACCCACAATCCGGATGCCTTGGCCTTCCAGAAAGTAAATCAGCTCGAATTCCTCATGATAATGCCAATTGTAGCCCAAATAAGGTTGGCTCATCCGCTTGACGTGGATGAATTCCATTGGGTTCTGCATTAGTGGCTTATGCTGGAGTTTCATATTTCAAAGTAGAGAAATTTTTCGAAAATTAGTCATACCTATCAGTTAAAGTAATAGCGTAAATATGACATCCTACCTTACTGATACAGATCGCCTTGCAAACTACGCTAAGTGTGATCACCTTGCTGTTGGAAAGTCAGTACATAGCCGTCCAGGTCCCGCATGGAGAAATCTGTAGCACCGCATGGAGTAAGGTGGGGGTGATTTAAGGTTTGGCACCGTTGCCGAACATGCGAATAAGTGGCCTGAATATCATGGACGTGAAAACAGAGTAACATACTACCTCCCTTAGGCTGGCCTTTGAGGAAGGGCGATTCTTGTCTTTGTTTTTCCTCTTCTTTTAGGGATAATTGGAACCCCTGCAAGCTGAGCAGTACCCAATAAATTTGGTCCTCCTGCTTGTCTTCCATGATTTTTTCAAAACCTAAGAGCTCTTGATAAAAGGAAAGGCTACGCTCCACATTTTGGACGGTTAACTCTACGATAGATTGGTAGATTTGCATGTTCATACTTTTGATCTAGAAATACGGATACATAAGCTAGTTCTATTGCAATGGCTCTAACATAGTATCAAAATCACTTCGCCATTCCGGGTGGGTGGTCCAGTGAATATCTAGCTTATCCCCCTGGCTACGTGGTACAATATGAACATGCCAATGAAAGACCGTTTGTTGGGCTGCTGCCCCGGCATTCATGATAATTTGGATATCTTCTAGACCAAGTTTGCTTCGATAGAGATTAGAAACTTCCTGAACAAGAGCCATTACTTCCCGCAGCGCCTGTGGCTCCACATCGAAGATGTTCACGAAGTGAGCTTTAGGTATCACCAAGGTATGATAACGGCTAACGGGGTTGATATTTAGAAAGGCATAGGCGTGTTCATTTTCTCGCACTTTCCACGAAGGTGCAGTTCCAGCAACAATTTTGCAAAAAATGCAATCATCCATAAGGCAGTTGAGGTTGGTGAGGAAAATGAAATTAGCAAGCTTAAGACAAGCCGCAAACTTTGCAGATAGAATTCTTTCCGATAAGCTGAACAAAAATTAACAAGCCCTGACCACATTTTAACCAAAGTAGTCCAAATCTCTGCTCAAGCTAAGGAAGCTCCTTACTTTTAATCATTATCGCATTAGGAATTCATATCCATGATCTATAATCTAAGCCTCTTAATTGCAGTTCTACTGGTTTTGATTTTGGCAGTATCGAAATGGAAGGTGCATCCCTTCATGGCCCTATTGTTAGCAGCTTTGATGTTGGGTTTATCGCTAGGAATGGGAGGAGCAGAAACGGTTGAGGTGGTGCTTCAAGGCTTTAGCAATACTTTGAAATGGATTGCAGTGGTGGTCATTTTAGGCGCCTTTATTGGAGAAGTTTTACGAGAGACGGGAGGGGCATTGCGGATTTCAGATTGGGTGGTGAAGTGGGTAGGGGAGCGGAAATTGCCCTGGGCTATGGGTATTACGGGTTATTTAGTATCTATTCCCGTCTTTGTAGACGTAGCCTATATCGTATTGCAGCCGGTAACCGAGGCGCTGGCAGTTAGAACGAAGAAACCGATCCTCGTCGTCGGATTGGCTTTGACCGCAGGCTTAACTGTTTCCCATACGCTCATCCCACCTACGCCGGGCCCATTAGCCGTAGCCTCTTTACTAGAGGCCAATATCGGCAGACTCTTGCTGATCAATGTTTTTGTGGGGTGCTTAGCTATGGTGGGTGGAATCTACTGGGCCATTACTTATGTCAAGAGGCATCGACTGGACTATGATGACGAATTAGCTAGCCGGAAGCCTTCGGTTCAAGACCAATCTATTGATCGTGATTCCAAACAATCTGTTCTTCTAGATCTTCTACCTATTTTAGTCCCGATTATCCTGATGGGCTTGGGTGCCTTTTACAAGTCTAGAGATGGAGCCTTAGGTGCTCTGATTGGTCTGATTAGTACACCTATGATGGCTGTACTAATTGGTGCAGCCATCGCGTGGTTACAATTCAAGCGATCCAAGGCTCAGACTAATGCCAATCAATTGGTGGAACAAGCCATTGTTAAATCTGCCTTGGTGATCATGATTACTGGGGCTGGAGGGGCATTCGGGTTCGTAATTCGAGAGAGTGGCATTCAAGACAACTTGGCGGCCTTTTTTGTTGATCTACCTTTTCTCGGTTTTATCTTGCCTTTTTTGGTGGCCGCTATTCTAACGACAGCTACGGGTTCCATTACAGTGTCACTAATTGGGACTGCTTCCATCGTGGGACCGATGGCCAGTAGCATGCCCTATTCTCCTGAAATGATGGCTGCATTAATTGGCTGCGGTTCTTTCTGTGTTTTTCATGCTAATTCTAGCTTCTTTTGGCTACTTAATCGATTGCATGAGGTACCGGTGGGTACCTTGTACCGTACGTACACGATACAGTCCTTGGTGATGGGACTGGCGGGACTCCTTGCAGTTGGGATCCTGTGGCTTCTTGGTGTGCATTGAATCCAAGGCTGTAAAACCTAGTCACCTTACCCAATAGTGGAAGCTCAGTAATTTACCATTTAACCCATTTTTCGACCTGCTCTACCTGACCTTGGTCCAATACTCGGATGAAGTACAGGCCTGCACTCAAGTTAGCAATCGGTAGCGTCGCTCTGGCAAAGACATTTTTCCGGCTTAAGTAGTGTTGGATAAGTCCTAACGGATCTTATGAGGCTCTTTTGAATGTATGCTGCGTTGCAGAACCGGGCTTGTTAGCGCTGCTAGCATCCCGAACCTGCGCCTTGCCTAAATTCAAAATAGCTCTCCTAATATACCAGATCACTTATTCACCACTACTTAACAGCACACGACCTCGACTATCGAAGATTTCAAGATCCACCGGATGATCTTTTAGAATAGAATGGCTAATCAGTTTCGATAGATTTGCACCTTCCTACAATCCATCCACCCATTTCCAAGTAAGTAAACAAAGTACATTCCAGACGATATGCCAGAGGTTTGCAGTTCAAATTTTTGATTTCCAAAGGCAGCAGTCTTTGAAATCAGGGTTCCTCTAGAATTGAATAGCAAGATCTCTATATCGGTAAATGAGACATGCGATTTGGGCTCAACGATGATATTCTGTCCTGCAGATAAGATCATTGGATAAACATGGAATCGCTCCTCGACTATTCTTCGGGTACTTGAAACAATTCCCATTCCTCCATACGCCCCGATATTGGGTGCTTCTGTGATGGAGATCGGATTTCCGAAATAATCTTGTCCACCATGACTTTTGAAAGGCAGACTAGGGTGATTAGGATGGTAAATCAATTTTCCGCTATTGATAGCTGGACTATTCATTTGTAAGGTAAAATCTTCTGGTAAAAGGATGGGATTCCCCGCAAATTGAGGATTCAAACTCGTTGCATTCATACCTCGATAAGTATCTCCCTCATCATCTAGAGTATTGATATTCCCAAACCAAATATTGTGATCAAAATCGTTATAACTGGGATCATTCTTGATGAAGATCTGTCCCAAGCCATTGGGGGCATAGATGATGTTATTGTAGATGCGCGTATGTTGGGTTACTGCTTCAATCCATATTCTTGGCTGGATATGTTCTGGGACAAATATGGAGTTATTGTAGATAAATACACTATCTGAGGCAATTGGTGAATTTACCGTTCCAGACCAGCCGCCCACCCAGAATATTCGTCCTAGTTGAGTCCCTCTGGAGCGCCAACCATCTCCGACACTTATGTTATATCGATACCCCACCTGCTTATTCCCACCTAAGACTTCCACAAACCCACCTTCATTATCCTCGCTGTAATTGTATTGGTAAACGACATGCTGATTTCCGATATCGATGTGCATGCCAAAGGAGTCCTTGATCCCCCTGGCATGCATAAATCGGTTGTGCTGTACTACTAGGTTTTTTGTGCGAAAGCACCATATCCCACTCCCCCGGGCGGCCATGCGAGGATCGAGATTAGAACCCGTGTAATTAGTGGTATTTTCTTCTACTAGTATGTTAGAATTATTCGCCCCAATTACCATTCCGGCGCCTCCCACATGTTCAAAGAGGTTATTGCGGATGACGAGATCGTTAGTAGCCAATACGCGGAGGGCGTGCCGACCTGTCCGAGTGAACATGCAATTTTCGATCAATAGATCCTCAAAGCGAGTCGGATACTGCTCATCACCCCAGGACCCACTGGTATTGAAACCATAAGCATGAACACCCGTCTGATCGTCATCCGTCAATGGATCGGTGGGGTAGATGTTTTTAAACACCAAATCCTGGATTCGATAATGCCCAAAGACCGTCCCATCCGTGTGGGTATTGTGGAGGTAAAGGCCATAGCGCAAATTCGTCGGTTCACCCGCCTGCGAGGGCCCACCATCGTTTTTCAATTCCAGGCCGGAGAGGTGGATGAATCCACTATTTAAGAGGTATAAGGAGGATAAGAAGCCATTACCATCAATAAGCGGGCGTTCTCCGCTTCCGTAGGGTGCAATGACGATCGGCGCCTCCGCAGTTCCACTTTCATTGCGCAGGGCTAGCTGGCCGCTGAATGTATCTCCGCTTTTGAACAGTAGTGTATCTCCAGGAATAAGATTAATAGCATTGATTCTAGATAGACTAGCCCAGGGGGAGTCTTCGGTCCGCCCACTATTATTATCGTTACCAACAGAACTACTCAAATAGAAGGTAGCAGCTTGCCGACTAGTATCGGATACGATAGTGACCTTATCAATGATGGGGGAATCAAAGAAAAGCAGACTATTTGTGCCTTCCTGAAAGTCTTGCTCAAAGGTAATATCGGCTGGCCCTCCACCTTGATAACACCAGGCTCCTGAGGAAGTAGCATCTACGGATACAGTTGAATTTCCATTAAGTCGATACTGTATGGTCGGGTCATTAACAGCAATGTAACTAACCGTAATGAAGTAGGTGCCTGCTAGGGGAATTTGTATACCTTCTAGTTGAAGTGCATTGGAAGCCCCTCCTGCATTAATTCCCTTGACCATCTTATTATTTGACGCGCTGCTGCAATTGGCGATTTCTGCCGTACCCAGTAAGGTTCCCTCTTCGGCTTCTAGTAGGATGAGCGTTTGGGCAGAAAGCCTTGGCAGGACCAAAGTAAATAGGATTAGTAGAAATACACTTCGAGTAATGATCTTCAACATGGCCTTGGTATTTAAAGCATGAGGTCGGGAGGGTGCGAATATCTTTTGGTTAAAGCTAGACAGCAAATGGTACCAGCAGGGGGTAGGTATTAACCGAATAAGGCCAAATTTTAGGCAATTGAGGGGTCTAAGCCACCTTGATACATTTTTGTTGTCTTATAGTTGAACTACCATACAAGGCATTCATTAGCTCAATAATCAAGTAAAACAATATGACAATCAGAAGCGCTTTTCTCTGTTTATTCTTCGCGCTCACTCAGCTATTGGTTCAACCAATCATGGCACAGAAAGTGACTGAGGCCTTCGAATTTACCTACGAAGGGAATACCCTGCGGGGCCTAATTGAAAAACCTAAAGATCGCCAACCCAGCGCGCTCATCGTGCTCATTCCGGGTTATGGATCTACCAATTTTGTGGAGGGCAATTGGTACGGAAGTTTGCGAGACCAATTCGTGGATTTTGGACTAGCCGTTTTATTTTGGGATAAAATGGGTTGTGGAGGAAGCGAAGGCGAATTCGATGCGAACCAAGCAGTCGAAAGTTCTGCCGAAGAGGCTTTGGTAGCCATTAAAAAAATACAACAACAGCCAGGTTTTGATTCGCTGAAGATCGGATTGTGGGGGGTGAGTAGGGGAGGCTGGATTTGTCCCTTGATCATTGATCAACATCCCATCGACTTTTGGATTTCTGTCAGCGGAACAGATGATAAGGAAACCTTTGGCTATATGCTCAGGTCCAATTTGATCATCCAGGGGAAAACAGAAAAAGAAGCCCAATACTTGTATGACGCTTGGGCGGAAGGGCAGCGTATATTTTACACTGGTGGTTCTTACGAAGCAGCCGAAAAGGCAACGAGACCACTGGTTCAAGATAGTCTATGTCAGGCCTTATTTGGTTTTGGGCAAGACCTTGATAAGCCCAAAGAAGAAAGGGCGAAACAATATTACCTCAATCAAGAGAAGTATACAAAGAAGGGATACTTTGATAATAAAAGTGGCCTCTTTGTTTACCTGCAAGATTTTGACCTTTTACTAGCTCGGATAAAGTGTCCTATTTTAGCTGTTTTTGGCGAGCAGGATAGTCAAGTGGATTGGAAAAGAACAAAGGCCTATTATGAAAGCCACTTAGGTAAGCAATCCGCAGATCAGATCGAGATCAAAACCTTACCACAATGCAATCACAATATTCAGAAGTGTGATAGTTGTGGATTCAAAGAAGATTTGAGTAAATACCAGTGGGAGGCCTGCCCTGGCTATTACGAAATAATGAAGGCGTGGTTGGATAAACAAGGACTACTATAGGCTGTCCTAGTAGCTTTTGCTTAGTTTTGCAGAAGACTTAATCGCAAAGCAAATGGCAGCACGTAGCTACTCCTTCATACGACAGCTATTTTATCTAGGGCTTCTGACTTTTCTAGGTATCGCCTGTAACTCTAATACCGCTGACTCTAACTCAACTCAGGACCCGGAAGTACCCATTATCACGGAAAGCCTAACAGCTGATCCCAGTCTAGCGAGTTGGGCTAAACTAATTCGTGGTACCATCGATGATTTATCAGAAGTCTATGTGGAGCAGCCCGTCTTCTTAGGTCCAACTGGAACCCAAGGTTTTCAAATAGACGAACAAATTCAGCGCCATCGAATCCAATATAGAAACCTCACTTCCTTGCAAACTAATCGACGGATTCTGGCCCATGAGGAAAGAGGCTACTACTATGAGATTGGCCAATTCACTACGGCGCAGCAGGAAGAATTTAAGCATCTACTGATTCTTAAAAAGGACGGGGATACCTTGCGGAGAGAACTGGAGTTCATCGCTAAAGCTTCTAGGGTAGATTCTACAGTTTTAGACATTTTTGACCAAAGGAGAGCAAGGTGGATCGAACTGTGCAATGCCCATGATGCAGAAAAGCTGGTTACGAACCTCTACACACCCAATGCTATATACTACAATCATAAACCGCTCATCTTAGGGCACGAAGCGATTACAGCAGATTATCAATATATGAATCAAGCAAACTATGCCCTTCAGCTTAGCCCGATTGTCGTCGAATTAGTCAACGAAAGGACAGCCTTTGAAATTGGACAATGTAGCGGTAGCTATGGTGGAAAATACTTGTTTGTATGGCAGAAGGACCAAGAAGGAAAATGGTCGGTGCAAATGGATTCTAATATTTAGGGCACAGATTCCTAAAAGCATCCTCCTCAACGGCCACACTACTTAAGACCATCCTTGAAATTCTTTCTACCCTCTTTATCCTCCTAGGATTCGAGCTCTTTAACCGCCGCCATATCAAGGCTTTCACAATTATGGCAATCGGCCAGTTTTTGGCTATGATGATCTGTGCTATGGCCTCACTCTGGTTTCTAGCTTTTATGCATCTGGTGAATTTCCTGATGCAGATCCGAGGTTGGTATAAATGGCAACAACAGAGGGCCTAGGGTGCAACCTTTTGGTCTACTTGTTTTGCGGGTTTATTTTCAACCGGTTCCGCCTTGGCAACCAATACTTTTGACAATGAGGCTTTCTGCCAAGGTTTTAGGTTTTTGTAGTGTGGACCGAATACGCGACCTCCCCTCCAGACGTTAGCAACAAAGTGCCGATGGGGTGAAACTAGTCGGGTAGCTTTAAGCGACTTGACTGGCATCTTTTGCGACTTTTTCACGCTAACTTGAATGTGGGCTAGATTGGCTTTTGATTTGGATTTTAGCCAGGGCTTGTAGTTTTTTGCTTTGGGCCCGGTTAGGTGCCTGGGCACTTGAGTGTAGCCCATTGCGGCTAGGGTAAGGAAAGCCATTAAGGCAATGACCTTTTTCATGTGGTGGTGGTTATCTTGGTTCAATGTTATTTGGCTAGGCTGTAAAAAGAAGGAATGGATACCGATTTTACAACTCTACTCCTAAATTAGAAAACCTGTTGATTTTCACAGACCTTTTCCTAATAAAATGTGTACAAATTTGAAAATTCTTTATTTAATACCGCTCTGTTGGGTAATGGGCAGCTTTTATTTGTTCGCTCAGCCACCTTCCGAGGATTATGACCATGCTGTTTTTGCGCATGGAGGTGTCATTAGGCTCGACACTACACAACGCACCATCTATTTGACCTTTACCGGAGGCGACTTTAATGATGGGAAAGCTGTAGTCAAGCGAACGCTGCGACGAAAAGGGGTGCCTGCTAATTTTTTCTTTACTGGGGATTTCTATCGTTTGAGAGCCAATCGAGCCTTTATTAGATCCTTGATAAAGGCGGAACATTACTTGGGACCACATTCCGACAAACACCTCTTATATGCGAGCTGGGAAAATCGAGATTCATTGCTGGTTAATCAGCTAGAATTTGAGTCGGATTTAACGGAAAACTATCGGGTGATGGCCGAATTTGGAATTACTAAAGAGCAAGCTCATTTCTTTATGCCTCCCTATGAATGGTACAATCAAAAGATTAGTAAATGGACCGAAGCTTTAGGACTACAATTGATCAACTTTACCCCAGGTACCCGCTCTAATGCCGACTACACCACTCCGGATATGGGTAAACGATATTGGAGTAGCGAAGCCATCTTTAACAGTATTCTGGATTTCGAAGCCAAAGAAAGAAATGGTCTAAATGGATTCATTTTATTGCTTCACGTCGGCACGCATCCTAGTCGCGTGGATAAAATGTATAGGCTTCTTCCTGATTTAATTGATGCACTTCGGGCACGCGGATATCGATTTGCTTCCTTGCATGAGGTGCGGTAGTTAACTCAGAGCTTTAGTAATATTCCCTTTTGCGTGAGCCAACGCGACAAGGCCAAGATCAGCAGTGAGAAGGCAATGGCCTTCATAAAACCTACCCAACCCATATTCATGAAATCAGGTAGGAAAGTGAAGCCCAAGATACCGTAGATGAAAGGTGGTATAATGTAAGTAAGAAGTGGGTTCTTACCGGCGGGTTCCAGGAAGTTGGCCCAGTTACTAATTCCTTTGACATCCACCAACCAGTAAATGGCAGGATATAGACAACTGCAAATACCTGCGCAATAGAACGTCCAACTTGGAGTTGCGCCAATCTTGGAGATACCCTCGATAGGATCTGTGAAGTAGCCTAAGGCTAGCAGCATCAGTCCCCAAACTAACATGTTTCGGATCCTGTGCTGATGTTTGGTCTCTTCTTGTCCACGGCTCATTAGTGAGGTGCAAATCAGGCCGCTTAGCACAATGAGTGAATGGGCCATATGTCCAGATTGTCCTCCTATCCAAGAATTTGCTAGAAAAGGTACTCCTGCTCTGATACCTACATATAGAGCCCCTAAACCTAAAAAACCAGCCAGGACTCCCCAATAACCTCGACCCATTCCTACATATACAATTACCGATAGAAGATAGGCCCATCCGATTAAGCCCAGGATGCCCCACCAGCTAGTAGTCATTCCACTGAGATCCCCCGGCTCCCCCTTCCGGTAGAGAAAGTATAAACTGATCAGAATCAGCCACCCGACTCCCTGCAATACTTTGGCTCTGCTAGCTATTTCTCCTGATTCATTTTTTGGGTAGTTATTCCAAATCATGACCGCTGCCAAATAGAGAGAAGGGGCCCAAATCCATTTAGGAATTAGATTGGCTTCAATGTTCATTTCCCCCGAATTAACCATAAACACTCCCAAAATCAAGAGGCCTAGTGTTCGTTGAAGAACATGCCGCCAAAATCCCAAGGTGTTGGAATTGGTAAGACGACTTTGCACCGCGAACGGTATTGACATACCCACGATAAAGAGGAAAGCAGGAAAAACAACATCTACGAAAGTCATACCATCCACCTCAGCATCCACGTGTTTCATCCAAGCAGGAATATCAGCAACTCCGGCTAAATCATTCACAAAAACCATGGTGAAAATAGTTAGCCCTCGAAATATATCAATCGATTGTATCCGCTTCATGATCTTATAATTGGCTGAGCAATACCATCATCAGGATCGCATCAGCTGTACCATCCATAGTAGGCTCATTGGTAGAGTAGTCGCCGATATCATCGTGGTAGACGACAAAGTCATTTTGAAAAGCAGCAAACTCGTCCGGCTCATTAAGTACCAAGCCTTTCAGATGCCGATGAATGGTAGCGAATATGGGACCATCGATCAATCCTCCAGCTGGGGTCTCACCCTGCAAGGCCCTGGGGGGTATATGAACATCCAGCGGGGTTTCGCCCTTTTCGGGAATGCCGGTGAACATGCTCGTTCCCCAAGGGTTTCGGCCAAGTAGCCAATCCCGATGTAGCAGCATGAGGGCATGAAATTGGGTGTCGCCCGTCATTTTTTCATACAAAAGGGATTGAGTGATAAAGTTTACCATCAGGTTACTGGAACACCAAAGGAAAGGAACCCCGATTTGATAGTTATTAGTCATGGAACGAACTAGAACTTTCTGGAGGTTTGCCCGATACCAAGCAGCGAGTTGCTGGCGAACCAATTCTGGAGCAATGGAATACAAAGCGTAATGCCCCATGTTCATGAAGGGATACAACTCATAGTGCATCATTGTATCTCTGGCCATCCAGCCATCGTCTTGGATCAGGTAGGCATAGTGAATCGCGTCTTTCAGATAATGATCTTCTTTGGTGAGCTTGAAGAGTTCAGCAGCACCCCATTCCATGTCGTCCGCCCAGGTATTTTCATTGTAGCGATAGGGGGCTCCGAAAGAGTTGCCTTGTTGGAAGCCTTCTTTTTCTTTGCCTAGTGCGAATAATTCGATGGCAGCTTTGCGGCAACGAGCGGCAAAAATAGAGTCTCGCCCCCCGCTTTCCCAAATTCTCGCACCCAAAGCAAGGGCAGCGGCACAGCGTCCGGCCAAATTAGCCACGCCGGTAGCTTGGCTCTTCCATTTTCCCAATCCCTGAGGCTTACCATTAGCGAAATAAGCTGCACGATAGGAGTTAGGGCCCCAGCCATATTCTGCATTGTCTTTATGGGGATATTTAAAACCCCGATGATCTCGATCGTCAGCAATTTGATGAATTAACCAATCTGGTTTTGGATGAAGCTTTAATATCCAATCTAGCCCCCATTTTGCTTCATCCAAAACATCAGGTAGGCCATTTTTACCGGGATGACCATAGGCATCCACTTGGTCCTTAAATAGGGCTGGTGCTTCAAGATAAGCGAGAAGCATCCGAGCAGTAGCATTGGAACTGGTAATGAGGTACTTCAATTGATCCCCCGCATCATGCCAACCACCACTGAAGTCGAAGTAGGTAGAGTCAGCTATGGGAGCATAGAAGATCCTTCCATCTCTTTGATGACAAACGATGTCGAAGTAAGGATTATAGCCACAGCGTTGTTGTCGCATAAAGGCGAGCATCTTTGTCTGTGTACCTATGTAGAGGTTTGTCCCAATTTGGAACTCGGCTGAGGTAGCCTTCCCTTTCCGTAGGTAAAAGATGCCCTCTGTTTCGATCTGGCTAAAGTCTACTAAGTATTGCTGATGAAATGCCCCCCAGGCTTTACTATTGGCGGGAGAAATAGCTAGCTCTGCTATAGGCTCCCCTGTATCAATTGATACTAGCTCAACTTTGCCATGAATTGCCTGTTCGGACATCATCAGGGCTACCTTGTTATCCTGAGGATGATAACCTAAAATATTAAAGCGAAAGTGCACCTCTTGACTCCATAAATAAGAGGCACAGAATACGAAGAGGAAAGTCAATCGCATAGCTGTGGTTTGGTTTATCGTTTTGCTTAATCCAGCTGAAGAAAGGGCCTTAGTCCTTCCTTCAGCTAGAGATGGTTTTACTGCTGTATCAGGCGAGGAACTACTGTTCCTCTGTACGCCTTTCGATGAGTTCTAATTTGATTTTCTCAACTTGTTTGTCGTCCAGCTTGTACCAAAATAATAAGGCTGCCGTCAATAGGTACAGTGCTCCGGGAATCACGGAAAAAGACAGTTTAATGGCTAAGATAGACTCTGCCGTCTGTTGGATGGCTTCTCCATCATAGTTGGCGATGGTCAAAAGCCATCCTGCTAGTGCTACGGCAATACCTCCACCAATCTTCTGTGCAAATGTAGTGGCGGAAAAGAATAGGCCGGTAGCGCGTCGGCGATTCTTCCATTCCGAAAAGTCCGCTGTGTCCGCAATCATGGACCATAGTAGAGGAATGGTGGGCGCAATGGCTATTTTGGACAGAATATTAATGATGTGGAGCATATAGAAATCCTCCTTGCCTGGCAAGTATAATGCCATCGTTAAAATACCAGAAATGGCAGAACACACTAAGTACACATCTCGTTTTTCAAACCGTTTGGTCAGCGGCGTGGCAAGAAGTACACCTATGATCAGCGAAACGGTTGTAGCGGTATATAGAAGGGTAGCCCCATTCTCATTGCCCACATAATATTTGAAGTATTGGTTGATCACTGCACCTTGAATGTTGATCAGTACAAAGGTGATGATCCCAAGAACAAATAGAATAAGCCAGGCTTGCACGCCAAATACGTTCTTGAGGTCCTCTACCAAATTAGATTGCTGATTGGCCGGCGGCTTGATTCGTTCCTTGGTCATAAAGAAGGAAAGGACCAAAAGGATGGTGCCCAAAATGGCCATAATAATGGCGATGAATTGAAAAGCTGAACGCTCATGCTGTACAATGATATCCTTTAACCCACCAGACGAATCCAGTAACCTTGCTTCACCCCAGTTGTGCTCTTGAATGAAGGCGAATGCTTGTTCGGGCAGGTTGGCATTTTGGGCGTACAATAGTACATCATCCATGATCAAGTAATTCTTGAAAACCATGGTGAAACTCACGATAAACATTCCAATAAAACCCAGGAAGAATCGGTATTGATTGAGTTCCGTACGTTCAGCTGAATCAGCTGTCATTACACCTGACAATGCAGAATAGGGTAGATTCACAGCCGTATAAGTAGTACTGAGTAAGAGGTACATAATGGCTGCGTAAATGACTTTTCCTGTTTCTTCATAGTCTGGCGTGGTGAACAATAAGACCAGGGAGATTCCCATGGGGATGGCAAACCAGATCATATACGGCCGAAATTTCCCCCACTTTGTATTGGTTCGGTCTGCGATAATACCGATCAGTGGGTCAGAAATGGCGTCCCAGACTCTTGCGACCAACATGATCGTACCAGCCATGGCTGCAGAAATGCCATATACGTCTGTGAAGAAGAAAAAGAGAAACATCCCGGCCATATCCCAGGCGAAGTGGCAGGCTGTATCCCCCAGGCCATATCCCAGCTTCTCTCTGAAAGTTAGTTTAGGTGCTTTAAGCATCATAAAAGTTCCATTTTTTGATTGTGCAATACGCAGTTTCTTGCTGCTTTTGTTCTTTTTAGTCTAGATCTGTTTCAGGATGATTTTCTAGTTATTGGCTATTGAGGATTTGGGAAGCAAAAGAAAGTCAGTAGAAGAGTAGAATAGCTATGGGCCAGCTAGCCCTCCCACCCCTCAAATTAGGAAAACCTTACGTAAAATTGGTAATCTCAGAAAAATTAAACATTTTTGTTGAACAATTTTGTTTATGTCGAGAGTGAATCAAAAAACTAAGGAGAAAATTCTGGCTGCTGCAGAAATCGTTTTTCATGAAAATGGCTTCAAAGGAGCTAGGACCACATTGATTGCAAAAAAGGCTGGGGTAAGTCGGACCATGTTGCATTACTACTACAGTACGAAAGAGGAGCTCTTTCAGGAGGTATTGGAGCATTCTTTTGGGTTTTTCCTGCAACATGCAAAAGGTATGTTCACGGAGGAAGGAGATTTGAAAACGGTAATCAATCAGCTGATTGACCTCCTATATGAGGTATTGACCGCAAAGCCTGGTTTAGCCAATTTCATGATCAATATTTTGAATGATACGCCAGAACTGATTACCTCACTTCCGATGATACAGGAAGAAAAATTACCCGCCCGCCTGGATGAGTTGTTGGATCAGGCGAAGCAGAAAGGACAAATTAAGACGGATATATCCGGAGAAGATCTATTACTCAACATCTATGGACTCTGCGTCATACCCTATCTGACTGCACCTTTAATCATGTTCAAAGAAAGCCGTTCGGAGAAAGAGATGCATGCCTTTTTGCACAATAGAAAGGGTATGATCAAAGCTTTCGTTTGGAAAGGTATGCAAAAATGAAATTATTATGAAACGAAACCTCCTCATCGCTAAAATCCTCCTCACGATTGGCGTCCTAGAATTCTTTGGTCCCTTGCTGAAAGATACGGGAGCTTCCCATCTAATGAACTCAGAATGGGTGGGCCATGCCCGTGTACATTTGGCTTGGCTGTTGGGCTATATGTTCTTTTCAGGCTTGGTGAATATCTACTTTATTTGGATTAGAAAACCTTTTCAGCTTTCTCATCTCTATTTGTCGTGTCTTTGGCAGGCTACCCACCTAGTTGGTTTTTGGGCTGGAATCTTATTCGTGCCCTTATATGACGGAGCCATTGTAGATCATCGCTATCATACGCACATTCTAGGGGTGGACGAAAATATCTTTGTCTTCGCGGCATTATCTATCATCTTAGCTGCTGCTTTCATTTGGATCAAGACAAAGGTAGAGCCGTTTTATAGGGCTGAACCCTTAGCGACTTGATATGAAAGCGTCCTATGAAACGGATGTCTTAATTATCGGTGGGGGACCTGCTGGTATGTTAAGTGGGATCTACCTTGATCGTTTGGGGATTTCAAGTATTGTAGTTGAGCGACAGCTAGAAATTTCCGAGCATCCAAAGGCCCACGAATTGAGCGCTCGCTCCATCGAGATTCTCTGTCAGTTAGGTTTTTCAATGGAGGAACTAAAATCAGAGGCTTCTTCCTATGATGACGCTTCGAGAATCTTGTTCGGACATACCCTCAAGGACATCTTAGGAGAAATTGACTTGCAAGCAGATGGAAACGACCTAAAATACCGAAGGCACCTCGCGGCCTCAGAACCTTACCTGAATCTTTCGCAAACAGAACTGGAAAAGATTATGCGTCGCCGGCTGAAGGCCAGTGCGCTTTCGACTCTATGGACTGGATACCAATGGGAACGCATGCATGAGGAAGAAGAACGAGTGCAAAGTGAGATAATAGAACTAAGTAAGGACCGCCCTGTCATAGTAAATAGCCAATATGTGATCTGTGCTGATGGAGCAGGAAGTCGAAGTCGGCGAACACTAGGCATTAAAATGTTGGGGGAGGATAAGATCGATGATTTTGTCAGTGTTTACTTTAAACACAACCTACGGGAACACCTGATTAAGCCTGCCAAATTGTTTTGGATTATGAATCCGGCAGCTCCCGGTACCTTTATTGCTCATCACATTGAACGGCGCTGGGTGTATCACTTCCCAATGTATACACCTTACGAAAATAAGGAGCAATTTACGGAGCCCATGCTCAAGCAACGTATTTTCACTGCCTTGGGGGATGAAACTATTCCGATTGAACTTAGCTCTATTAGTTTTTGGAGAATGACTTGCCAGATAGCGGAAACCTTCAGAAAAGGTAGAGCCTTTTTGGTGGGAGATGCAGCACATAGATTTCCTCCAACTGGAGGCTTGGGGATGAACTCAGGTATTGGTGATGTACAGAATTTGTGCTGGAAACTGGCATTGGTGCTGAAAGAACAAGCTGGAAACTCCCTCCTTGATTCCTATGAAATAGAACGGAGACCAGTGGTTGCACTAAATAGTGAAGAAAGTCTACATAACTACTTCAAAATCTGGGATGTACCTAGATCTATGGGGTTGGATCCTCGAGCCATGAAATGGCAGGCTATGCTGCTCAATAGTCGCTTTGTTCAATGGCTTCCAAAGAGATGGATATCTAACTTACGAGCAAAGGTATATAAAATGCTTTCGCGAAGGATCATGGCGATTCATCAGGATGCTAAGCTCAGATCAAAGGTTCAGAAAGCTATCAAAGATCAGACTGATCATTTTGATCGGATTGGACTAGATTTGGGATATTTCTATGAGCGGGGAGCTATTGTCAGGAATTCTACTGCTCCGTCGCCACAGCAGTCCGTCAGTCATTATGAACCTTCTTTGCAGCCCGGGGCTCGCTTCCCGCATTTTTGGTGTTATGCTAAAGGGAAAAGAAAGAGTTCTCACGAATGGCTACGTCCGACAAATTTTACGCTGCTCTGCAGCCAGGCAGGCAAAGCTTGGTGGTCGGAGCATGCGATACAGTTATCGGAAAGAACCAGATCTCTAATACAGGTTTTGATGATTGAAGATCAACTGAAGCATGAGCTGTCAACAACAACTCAAGAATTCCGATACCCAATTGAAAAAGTGCCATTGTTGTTGATTCGGCCGGATGGGCAGATCGCCTGGTGTCCAGAGCGATTACCTATTGATCTCTCCGCTGTTTTTAACCAATTAATTCCTTGCACATGAATGTAAAGAAAATGATTCTAGGAACTTTAGTCGTGCTGATCGTTGGCTTGGTCATATACCTTTTGCGACCCTTATCCAATATACCCGCTCCTGCTACCTTCACTTGTACAGACATCGCAGATGGTTCTTTCCTGGCTATGGATAGCCTTCCCGAGCCTCAGTTTATCTATGGTATGGGATTGACCTATAGCCAGCACCTAAAAGAAACGGCAGCCGAATTTAATCCAGGAGAGATTCCCCCCATTTTCTACAAGAAAAAGCAAAGCCTTAGCAAGGATGGAGATCAGGTAAATTTACCAACCGCAGAGCAGATGATCCAGGCTTCCCAGGAATTTGAACCAGCGGTAGGTGATAAGTTGCGAGCAGATTTCCCGGATTTATCCCCGATGCTGGATTACGAGGTGGAGTTAGGCTTTGTACTATTGGAGGATGTAAATAGTACTGCTCTACAAGATGATGATTTTGTGCCATCCCTTGGATTCTTCATTTCCAATGATCTCTCCGCTAGAAGTATTGCGCTACTAGGTGAGGGAACCAGTATGCGATACGAGTATTGGGGAATCTCCAAGAGCTTTCCTGGCTTTCTCCCGGTGGGTGGCCAGGTTTGGATTCCTAATGCTCCCCGCTCAAATACCATACCCTGTGTCAAAATAGAAACCTATGTAAATGGGAAAGTCCGACAATCCCAGACTACAGACAATATGATATATACTCCGCTGGAGATGTTGAGATTTATTGCACAGAAGTATCCAATGAATCAGCTCAAAAGAGGAGATATGGTCTTGACTGGGACACCTGGTGGCGTGGCTATTGCTACGCCAAGGGCCTTAGTCCGCTTGAGCAATCTGTTAGGTTTTGATCGTTACAAGAAATTGTCGATCAAACAGGGAGGCGATCTATCCGGTTTTTTGAAAGCAGGGGATATTGTGGAGGTAAGCGGAGAGGGACTGGGAAAGATAAGAACTAAAATTGTTCTGGATTAAATATAGTTCTAGCTCGCTACTGACATTCTCCCTTTCGGAAGGGTAGGTGTAAAGGATGGAATTCCCTAACTTCGGTGTTTCATCGATTCCTAAGCTTTCTAGCTTCAAAGTAAAGTAGCGACTGATGTTAAAAGAACTCCTCTCCATTTGTTTGTGGACCCTATTTGTTGGGACAACTTTATTGGCTGATTCCAAAGGGGAAGAAGATTATGTAGCCCGTTTATCTATTCCGCTTGGTTCGGCTTTAGACGATGTTGAAGAACGGCCCAATGGTACTATATATTCTAATAGTACAGACCTTGAACTTAGCTTTGATCCCCAGAATGGCAACCAAAAAATCGGTTTGCGTTTTCCATCCATTCCGTTAGCGGCTGGGGCGCAGATTCAAAATGCCTATATCCAATTTGCCGCAGATGAAGCGGATGCAGATCCGACCAATTTATTCATCCGTATCAGTGAAGAAGACGATGCTGCTCCATTTACGTTGACCAACCAAGATGTAAGTCAAAGAGCACTCTCATCGCAGTCCGTCAACTGGCAGCCCCCGGCCTGGTTTACCGAAGGAGAGCAAGGTGCTGACCAACGGACTCCTGATCTATCGGTTTTGATCAAGCAAGTTCTTAATCGTCCAGGATGGGAACAGGGAAATGCCATAGCCTTCGTTATCGATGGCAGCGGGACTCGTACTGCAGAAGCCTTCGAAGGAGATGCTGCCTTAGCTCCAAGGCTTATTTTGGAAGTGCTGCTGCCTAGCCCACAAGAACCGATTACAGGGTTGATCATCAATGAATTAATGGCTGCCAATGCTTCCATAAACGATGAATTTGGAGAAGCAGATGACTGGCTTGAATTGTACAACAATGGTGAAGAGCCTATTGAAATTGGCGGGCTTTATCTCACCGATAAGCTTGATGAACTAGACAAATGGCAGATTGCTAAACCACAACTTATTGCTCCTGGGGAATTTGCTTTGATTTGGGCAGATGGTGATGAGGAGCAAGGAGGAGATCATGCCTCATTTAAGCTCTCGGCAGATGGAGAGGCTTTAGCGCTCGTGCAGAAGATAGGGACAGAACTAATAATTTTAGATCAGATAGAATTTGGGGAAATATCAATTGATGTATCCTACGGCAGAATTACAGATGGCAGTGATCAATGGGTTTTCTTCGCGGAAGCTACCCCCGCTTCTTCCAATGATGGACAAGCTAGATTTCTCAATGCAAATATTACTTTCTCTCTAGAGGATGGGATGTACTTCGGTACACAGGAGCTGGAGATGGAAACGGACGAGGCCGGGGCAAACATTCATTATACTTTGACAGGAAAAGACCCCTCTGAGGAAGACCCAATCTATCAAGGGCCTATCACCATCACCAGCTCTACGGTAGTTAGTGCCCGGGCTTTCAAACCTGGCTTTGCCGGGCAAAAAACGACCCGGGGAACCTATCTGATTGACGAATCCAGTGATGTATTTCATTTACACCTACAAATAGACCCTAAATACTTATGGGATGATGAGACCGGCATGTATGTGACGGGGGAGAATGGAATTACTGGTTTTTGCAGTGAGGAGCCCAGAAATTGGAATCAAGATTGGGAGTATCCGGGACAAATAACGCTTTTTGAGCCGGATGGTAGAAAGGCCTTTAAGGTAAATGCCGGAGTAAAGATTGGAGGTGGCTGTTCACGAGGACTTAAAATGAAGAGTCTCAATTTCTTTTTGCGGAAAGGTACATACGGGGATGAGAAGATCGAATATCAACTCTTTGATCAGCTAGATATTCATGAGTTTAGGCGATTCAAGGTAAGGAATGGAGGAAATGATTTCACGCAGATGCTGTTTAGAGATGCCGCTGTCCATGAGATTGTAAGAGATCAATTTGACATGGATATCATGGCTTATCGTCCGGTCCAAGTATTCATTAACGGAGACTATTGGGGCGTTTACGGTATGCGAGAATTTTTCAACCAGGATTATCTAGCCGCTCATCATGGTGTAGATCGCGATAACCTTGACATCATAAAAA
>JABSSL010000033.1 GCA_013214355.1 Saprospiraceae bacterium
GCGATACCATTACTCATACGGGCTACACCACTGATATCATTACAGATATTGCACTAGATGTACTGGATAAAAGGGATACTACCAAGCCTTTTTGCATGCTGTATCATCACAAAGCTCCACATCGAAATTGGATGCCGAATTTGAAGGACTTACCTAAGTTTCTTAAGAAAGAATATCCTTTACCTGCTACCTTGTTTGATGATTATGAGGGCAGGGACGCTGCTGCCGCCCAGGATATGGAGATTGCGGATATGTACATGTCCTCAGATATGAAGTTATTACCAGAGGACTATGGAGAAGAAACGGGCACTGGTGGAGGTGGCGCGAGTAATTTCCGCGCCCCTCGAAATTGGGATAACCTTCGAAGCCTACTGACTCCAGAGCAAAGAAAGGTATGGGATGAGAACTACGACCCTATCCGGAAAGCTTTCCGGGAAAATCCTCCTACTGGGAAAGACTTAGTCATCTGGAAATACCAACGGTATATGCAAGATTATATGGGAAGTGTTGCCAGTGTGGACGAGAATATTGGACGAGTTTTGGAATACCTGGATGAACAAGGCCTAGCAGAAAATACGATAGTTGTTTATACTTCAGACCAAGGTTTCTATCTAGGTGAACATGGCTGGTATGATAAGCGCTTTATGTACGAAGAATCCTTTTCTATGCCTTTGGTAATGCGTTATCCAGCGGCTGTAAAAGGAGGACAGGTAAAAGATGAATTGGTCCTAAATCTAGATTTTGCTCCTACCTTTTTAGATTATGCAGGGGTGGAGGTTCCTGCTGATATGCAAGGGGCCTCGATGCGACCCATCTGGGAAGGCAACGCAATGGATAATTGGCGCAAAAGTGTTTATTATCACTATTATGAATATCCGCACGGCTGGCATAAGGTAAAGCGACATGAAGGTGTGCGAGATGATCGCTACAAGTTGATCCATTTCTACCACGATATCGACGATTGGGAACTCTATGATCTCGCTACGGATAGTTTGGAAGTCAATAACCTAGTAGATGATCCAGCCTATCAAGCCATTAAGGAACAATTGCAGAAGGAGCTTTTGAGGCTTAGGGAATTCTACCAGGTACCCGAAAATGATACCAGTGATATGGCCAACTAAGAAAGCTAGAAGTCGGAAGTGGGAGGTCGGAACTGCGTTTAATTTCCCACTTCCCACTTCCCACTTCCCACTTTACACTTTACAAGGCTTGAATAATGTCGTATTGTGTAATGATATGCATCTGGCCACTAGCTGTCTTCACCAATACCGCGTCGATTTTCTTGTCAATAAATTTGTTCAACTGCGAAAAGGGTAAATCTAATGAGACCACGGGTAATGGGTCTCCCATAATATCAGCTACCTTTTTATCAGAGTGTTGCATGGGATTTTCCAGAAGAAAACTGAGCACGCTACTCTCGGTCAAGGAACCAACGATAGCTTCATTTTCATCCATCACCGGAAGCTGAGAAATATCCTTGGACTTCATCAAGTCGAAAGCCATTCGTACGGTATCCGTGGTCTTAGCCGAAAGAAACTCATTGCTATCCTTCTTACCCAAAATCTCCTTAACGGTCATTTCCGTTTCAAGGAAGCCTCTTTCTCGCATCCAATCATCATTGTAGATCTTACCCACATAACGGCTACCGTGGTCATGAATCACTACTACTACCACATCTTCTGGGCTAAGCTTATCTTTCAGCTGTAGCAAGCCTGCCACTGCGGAACCGGCAGAGTACCCTAATAGAATGCCCTCCTCTTTGGCTAGTCTTCTTGCCATCAATGCACCATCCTTATCCGTAACTTTCTCGAAGTAGTCAATGACCTCAAAATCCACGTTTTTAGGTAGGATATCCTCTCCAATACCTTCCGTGATATACGGATAAATCTCTTTCTCATCAAACTCACCGGTCTCGTGGTATTTTTTAAAGACAGAACCATAGGTGTCAACCCCCCAAACTTGAATATCTGGATTTTGCTCTTTGAGGAATCGGCCAGTTCCTGAAATAGTACCACCGGTCCCGACTCCAACGATTAAATGAGTGACTTTTCCGTCCGTTTGGTCCCAAATCTCGGGTCCAGTACTTTCGTAGTGCGCTTGCCGATTGGATAGGTTGTCGTACTGATTGAACCAGTAGGAATTTGGAATTTCCTTGCTCAGGCGTTCCGCTACTGAATAATAAGAGCGCTCATCTTCTGGGGTCACATTGGTTGGACAGACGACTACTTCTGCTCCAACGGCCTTCAGTAGGTCGATCTTTTCCTTGGACTGCTTGTCATTAGTGGTGAAAATGGCTCGGTAGCCTTTTACGGCGCCAGCCAGAGCTAGTCCCATCCCAGTGTTTCCACTGGTACATTCGATGATCGTGCCACCCGGGCGAAGATCGCCGCGTGCCTCGGCATCCTCCAACATTTTTAGGGCCATTCGGTCTTTAATCGAGTGACCTGGGTTGAAGGTCTCGACCTTCATCAGTACGGTGGCAGGGATGTCCTTTACCACCTTATGTAGTTGGACCATTGGGGTGTTACCAATAGTTTCTAGGATGTTGTTTTTTATATCCATTCTTTATCTGATTTGCCATTGAAAGTGCAAAGGTACTAGAAAAGAAAGGAAGGGAGAAGTGGGGACCCACTTCTCAGGAAAAACCTGACGCTCTCTTAACAATTGTGGAGTTGCAGCTAGCGATAATATTTGACTTGAACGAAAAAGCGTGGGTCCTTTGCCCCCAATAATTTTGCGGCTAAAGGAGATAGGACCACTGCCACATTGTTTTCGTAAGCAGTAGCAGGAATAGAGCCTATTACCTTTGCGTACACTGTCCGATGGGTCATTGGGTTGGTGATCTCAATCACTGAATCGGGACGAGCATTGCGATGTAGGGCAAAAAGCTGATCATTATTGCTAGTCTTTTGCCAGGTGGCAATTCCCTGGACTGCTTTCTCCTTGCGTGTGATCACCTTTTCTAAATATCGTTTCTGTAAGGCCTCGTTTTGTGGGTGATAAGGACCATTGGGATTTTTGCGATAATCCTCCGGAACGCCCCCGAGGCTGATCCAACCGATATGTAAAACCTGGCCAGTCTTCAGGGTGGTGGTGGTCATTTGATTCCGCGCCATGATATCTTCAATCGGCATTCTAAAGTAATGTTTGGCAATCCGGAACATGGTATCTCCTTTTTTCACTACATAATAAACCCGTGCATGCTGGGAGGGGGCAAAAGCTGGATAGGTATACCGTAAAATTGCCTTATTAGGGATCGGAATGCGAATGGGATCGCCCACAGACAAGCGCTGTTCTTGCAGACCTTGATTATAATAGTAAAGCTCCTGGACACGTAGTCCATAGAATTTTGCCAGGGAGAATAGAGTCTGTTTCTTCTCAAGTGTATGGTAGAAGAACTTCTCTTGATAGGTTCCAATGTGCAGGAGTACGCTGTCTCGCGGGAGTAAGTAGAAAAGGCTATCTCCTGTTGCTCGTGCAGTGTTTGCTGTCATCCATAGTACGATGATAAAAGCCAAGTATCTCATAGTTTTGGTCATAATCTTAGCGAATTGGGGTATGCTATAAATATAATAAGTAATGTACAAAAATGGGGCCGGAATTTTTTGGTGGATCTCCATCGGATGAGCGGGCTAGGTGAATGTCCAAAATCTTCTATTAAGTGCCACAGGATGCCTCATACTGACAAATGTGAGTACTTAGATCCATATAAGAGATACTAGATCAGCGCTAAACCATATTATTTTACCATTACTTGTTATTTTACGCCCATGAAAGTACTAGGAGTAATCCCGGCAAGGTATGAGTCGACGCGATTTCCCGGCAAACCTTTAGTTGATATTAAGGGGAAAAGTATGATTGCGCGGGTATATGAAAGGTGTTGTAAGGCCAAGACATTGGATCAAGTCATCGTAGCCACAGATGACCGACGTATTTACGACCACGTTGCTTCCTTCGGCGGTAAGGTCATGATGACCAGTGAGAGTCATCGCAGCGGTACAGATCGCTGTGCGGAAGTGGCGGCAGAACATCAGGAGGTAGAAATTGTTGTAAATATTCAGGGGGATGAACCATTCATTGATCCCAACCAGATTGATCAGTTAGTTGAGCTGTTCGATGAGGAATCTTCTAAAGTGGATATAGCCACATTAGCGAAGAAAATTGATTCGGAGAAAGCCCTTTTAGACCCTAATATTGTGAAGGTTGTCTTTAATGCCCGGGCTGAAGCCCTGTATTTTAGCCGAAGCACAATTCCTTTTGTTCGCAATCTGGCCAGCGGCCAGTGGCTACGTCATCATGACTTTTATAAGCACATAGGTATCTATGCTTTTAAGAATGCGGTGTTGCAAAAATGTGCGCAGTTGCCCCAAGGTAGATTAGAAATCATGGAGTCTTTGGAACAGTTACGGTGGTTGGAGGCTGGTTACAACATCAGTGTAGGGTTAACTGAATTAGAGACGATGGGAATTGATACACCGGAGGACCTCGAGAAATTTGAAACGAAAAATGAACTTCTGTAGTAATTGTGGATCAGATCGCTTGCAGTTTAAGGTACCCCTCGGAGATAATCGGCCGAGGTGGGTTTGTCAAAACTGTGGAACTATCCACTACTCCAATCCAAATATCGTGGCAGGCTGTCTGCCGATCTGGGGAGATCAAGTACTCTTATGTAAAAGATCAATAGAACCCCGCTTGGGCTACTGGAATGTCCCGGGAGGGTATCTGGAGAATGGGGAAAGAGTGGAAGAAGGAGCTAGCCGAGAGGTTTGGGAAGAAGCATTGGCTAAAGTGGTAGATTTGGAAATACATACCATCTATAGCATTCCTCATATCAATCAGGTGTACATGCACTTTTTGGGTCGTATGGAAACATTAGAATTTGGGGTTGGAGAAGAGAGTGAAGAGGTTCGCCTTTTTCGCGAGGACGAAATACCTTGGAAAGAGATAGCTTTTACTTCCTCCGTATTTACCCTGAAGAGGTACTATGCTGATCTAAAAACTGGCCAACGAAATGTACATATCGGCCATTTGGATATTGAGAAATTCCGGAATCGAAAGTAGGTGTCAGAGAAATTTTCCACTAAAGGATAAAGGCAGTAAGGGAGCAATTTCCTGGAACTTATAAACAGGGCCTTCTTGTCCCTGTAGTAACAAGCCGATCGGAGCATCCTGTCTACCCTCATACTCACTAATGATTTGACGACAAGCACCACAAGGTGCAGCAGGCTCAAGTGCTGGTTTAGCCTCATTTTTCACCCGAATAGCCATCCAAATTATCTTTGCCTCTGGGTACTGTACCTTTGCTCTTGAAAGTGCCACTGGTTCCGCACAAATACACATCGGGTAGGCCGCATTCTCCTGATTCGCACCTTGAATAATCTCTCCATTATCTAGCAGTAGTGCTACACCAACTTGAAATCCGGAATAGGGGGCATAGGCCATATCACAGGCATCCAGTGCTCGGTCTAAAAGCAGTCTTTCTTCTTGCTTTAATTCCTCAGGTTCAAGCGATAGAAAAGAAGTATCCAAGTTTATTTGCTTCATAATCGAAGGACAGTTTTAAGGTAAGATAATGTATCATGGGAACTTGAGCCGAGATTTTGTCAGGGTTTCTATGCCAAAGCTGTAGCGGCAACGCCCAGTTGGGGAAAATTTTGTAATTTGCGCCCTCGCCAACCTATGCAGGAGCTAACATACCCCTTTTGGGGTTTTAAGTGTAAAAGCTAGAGCAACAAATCAACGTTTTATTTATTAAAAAACGGCCCAATAGGTATATTGCGGCCGTCTTTAATTAGGCTGTTGGCAACAGTCATACCTAGCCAGTATGGAGTGCTGTTGTATTAGCAGATTAGTAGGCCTACACCCTAACACAAATTATCAGGAAGTCACTGTCATGGTTCGAACGGATTGCTTGGAGTGGCTTCTGGACTAAAGTCAAAAAAAATGAAAAACATCCTAATCATAGGAGCTGGAAGATCCTCCACTTCATTGATCAAGTATGTGTTGCAGCTAGCCAAGGACAAAGGCTGCTTTGTCACCGTAGCAGATGCCGACCCGAAGCGGGCCGCAGATCGAATTGGGGACCATCCTAATGGTCGTTCTGCCTGGCTCGACGTATTGAAGTCAAACGATAGAAAGGATTTGATCAGTCGGGCAGATATCGTCGTATCATTGCTTCCTGCTCATCTTCACTTAGAGGTAGCACATGACTGTATAAAACTCAGAAAACATCTTATTACCGCTTCCTACGTTTCACAAGAGATGTACCGCTTAGGAGACGAAGCCCGAGATCGTGAATTGATCTTTATGGGTGAAATGGGCCTCGATCCAGGTATCGATCACATGTCTGCTAAACAAAAGATTGAGGAGATCAAGGAAAAAGGAGGCAAGCTTACTGCATTTCGTTCTTATACAGGAGGACTCATTGCTCCAGAAAGTGATGACAATCCATGGAACTACAAATTCACTTGGAATCCAAGGAACGTAGTACTGATGGGGCAAGGAACGGCTCAATACTTGGAAAGCGGTAAACTCCGATTTTTGCCTTACAATCGCTTATTTGAAGAATACCGAGTGGTGAATGTGGCAGGTTTGGGTGAGTATGAAGTATATGCCAATAGAGACTCTCTACTCTATAAAGATATTTATGGACTGGAAGGTATTCCCAATATTTTGAGAGGGACTTTCAGGCCAATGGGATTCTGCGCCGCTTGGAATGCCTTGATCAAGATTGGCATCACCGATGGCTCTTACCCAATTCTGAACTCTGGAGATATTACTTACCACGAATGGATGGATGGCTATGTAAATAGTCGACCTGGAAGCTCGGTGAAAGAAAAAGTAGCCAACCTTATCGGTGAAAATGTAAACTCTCCCGTCATGCGTAAGCTGGAGTGGTTGGGACTGTTCCGCAAAAAGAAAATTAAATTGCCTAATGCTACTCCTGCCTTAATTCTGGAGCATCTGCTGCTAGAGAAGTGGCAGTTGAGCAAAGGTGACAAAGATATGGTCGTGATGCAACATGAATTTGAATATGAGATGGGTGGTAAAAAGCATCTGACCGAATCTACCCTGATTCTTAAAGGCGAGAATGAATTGGAGACCGCGATGTCCAAATTGGTAGGTCTTCCCATGGGGATATTTGTACGCTTAGTAATGGAAGGGAAAATTACTTCGACGGGGGTTAATATCCCAGTGATGAAAGAGGTGTACGAGCCGGTGTTAGAGGAATTAAAGGATTTTGGTGTGATCTTTAAAGAGCGTGACTCAGTCATTGGTTAAGCTGAGCGATTTACAGCAAAAATTACTACAAATCAGTCCCTTGCGGGCCTTACAAATCTTCAATGTAGGTCGGCAAGGGAGCCTGATTTTAATCGCCATTCTACTCGTTCAGCTCCACCTGCCTACGGCGGAACTCGGTAATTATGAGCAACTCCTTTTTCTAGACAGATCCTCAGCTTCTTTTTGGTTTCGGGTTTAATTCAGGGCATGCTTAGTTATTACCCGGGCTTAACTGCCCAGCAACAACAGCGCTTCCTATTTAATGCCCTTCTTCTTTTTTCTGTTCTTGGTGTAGCGATCGTCAGCCTGGCCTGGTTAGGCAGATCCTTCTTCTGGAACTATGTAGTGCATCGAGAACAGCTGCAGTTCTATGCGTTATTCCTCATTTATTTAGGCTTAAATTTCCCTTCCTTCTTAATCGAGAATCATCTCGTTTTGCAGCAAAGGGGCTGGGCTATACTTAGGTATGGTATTCTTTCCTTTGGGATCCAACTACTCGCGATGGTATTACCCGTCCTTTTGGGTTGGGATTTTGTGTATAGCTTTTATGGCCTGATTGGGGTGGGAGCGGCGAGGTTGTTATATCTAGCCACGCTTGTGGGAGTAACGGGCAGTATCCAGTTCGACTTCCGCTTGATTAGGAACTGGGTCAACTTGGCCCTACCTTTAATTCTGTATGCTATTCTAGGTGGTCTTCTACCTGCTTTTGATGGCTGGTTAGTGGGCTACTTGTTTGAGGGGGACGAAGAAATGTTTGCTGTCTTTCGCTATGGAGCGCAGGAGCTACCCCTCGCCCTCGCCTTGACCAATGCTTTCTCGAATGTCATGGTCGTAGAGGTAGCGGCAGATATAAAGCGGGCTTTACCGCTGATAAAAGCCAGATCTCTTCGATTATTTCATCTATTGTTTCCTTTGTCCATCTTGCTCATGTTATTGAGCCCACTACTTTTTCCTTTGATATTCAATGCAGATTTTTCAAAGAGTGTCCCCGTTTTTCAGGTGTATCTATTTGTTATTATTAGCCGCTTGGTTTTTTCTTCGACCCTTATGATTGGTTTGAAGGCCAATTCGACCTTGACATGGATTGGAGGACTTGAACTGCTGGTTAATATTGGATGTAGTTTTTATTTGGGGCAAAAACTGGGACTGGTAGGTATAGCTTTGGGGACACTGATCGCTTTTAGTTTTGAGAAAGTTATGCAGTGTATCTATTTGTCTAGGAAGCATGGCATTTCACCTAAAGAATACCTCGATTTTCGGTGGTTTTTTGGATATTCCGCGCTACTTTTGTGCGCTTTTTTGTTGAGCTGAAAAACGTAATTCCTAGCAGGATGATTCAATTTAGGCAAGCGGGTATTTGTGTTTTCCAGAGTGCCCTGTACCAAACGACGGCCAGTGTAATTGATACCCCAGATTTAGTGTTGGTAGTTGATCCCAATTGGCTACCCCATGAAGTGCAAGAAATAGTATCTTATGTAGATACTATTAAAGGTTCGCGGCCCGTCTATTTACTCTTCACGCATTCCGATTATGACCATATCATTGGCTGGCAAGCCTTCCCTCAAGCTATCACTATTGCCAGCGAAGCCTTCGTGAATAACCCGGATAAGCAGAAAGAGGTAGATCAAATCTTGGAATTTGACGATAAACATTATATCAAGCGGAATTATCCCATTCAATATCCCGAAATCCAGATTGTAATCCGGCAAGATGAAGAGTTTCTAAGCTTCGGTCAAACAAGGATTCGCTTTTGGCTGGCCCCTGGCCATAACGCAGATGGTTTATTTGCGTTGTTGGAACCTCAGGGGGTATGGCTTGTTGGGGATTACCTTTCGGATGTAGAGTTTCCCTTCATCTATCATAATATTGAAGATTATCAAATGACCTTGGAAAAGGCGAGCAAAATCGCCAACGAAGCGCAGCCGAAGGTCTTGATTCCTGGGCATGGCCAGGTCTGCCAACATATTCCAGAAATGGGCAAACGGATTCTATTTTCCCAACAGTACATAGATGCGGCCTTGCGACATGCTAGCGGGGAAGAAGTATTTGAGGAAGAAGCATTACTTGCTCAATATGACTTTCCTAAAGGGCTTCGTAGTAGCCATCAGGATAACTTAAATCTAATCATAAAATCAAACTCTAAATTCTAAGTTAATGTCAAGAATTTTGATCATTGGCGCAGGTGGGGTAGGGCGGGTTGTGACCTATAAATGTGCCCAGAACCCCGAAGTCTTTTCGCACATCCTGTTGGCGAGTAGGACCCTGTCAAAATGTGATGAAATTGCCGCTGATGTAAAGCGGGATACCGGTCATCAGCATATCGAAACTGCACAGGTAGATGCAGAAGATGTTCCACAATTGGTGCGATTGATCAAGCGTTTTCAGCCCGAATTGGTACTCCATGTGGCCTTGCCTTACCAAGATCTAACGATTATGGAGGCCTGCTTAGAGGCTGGTGTACATTATTTGGATACGGCTAATTACGAGCCTAAAGAAGAAGCCAAATTTGAATACAGTTGGCAATGGGCTTATCAGGATCGCTTTAAGGAGGCGGGGCTAACCGCTGTATTGGGTTGTGGTTTTGACCCTGGAGTGACCAGCATCTTCACGGCTAGAGCGGCCAAGCATCATTTCGATGAAATCCACTACTTAGATATTGTGGATTGTAATGCCGGTGATCATGGCAAAGCCTTTGCTACCAACTTTAATCCGGAGATCAACATCCGAGAGATAACGCAAAAGGGTAGGTATTACGAAAATGGACATTGGGTCGAGACGGAACCACACGAAATATCTCTAGACTTGACCTATCCCAACATTGGCGCCAGGCGCTCCTACCTCATCTACCATGAAGAACTAGAGTCTTTGGTTAAGAACTATCCAAGTATTAAACGAGCCCGATTCTGGATGACTTTTGGCGAAGAATATCTAACGCATTTGCGAGTGATCCAAAACATTGGCATGGCACGTATTGATCCGGTTTCCTATAAAGGGACGGAAATTATCCCGCTGGAGTTCCTGAAGGCTGTATTGCCCGATCCTGGAGAGCTAGGGGAGAATTATACCGGAGAGACTTCGATTGGCTGTCGCATTCGAGGAATCAAGGATGGACAAGAAAAGACCTATTACATATGGAATAATTGTAGCCATGAAGCCGCCTATAAGGAGACGGGGGCACAAGGAGTGTCCTATACAACGGGTGTACCAGCTATGTTAGGTGCTATGATGGTATTGACTGGTAAATGGGCTGGAGCAGGTGTATTTAATGTGGAAGAATTTGATCCTGATCCATTCTTAGAGCGCTTAGGAAAATACGGCTTGACTTGGGAGGAAAAAACGGGAATAGACCTAGAGTTATAAGCTATGGCGATCAAGTACGAGGCATGTCCTTCGCCAGCATTTGTGCTGGATGAGGCTAAGTTGATTAAAAATTTGGAGCTACTGCAGGAAGTGGAGCAAAGAGCAGAGGTTTCTATCATCTTGGCACTGAAGGCCTTTTCTATGTGGAAGCTATTTCCTTTGGTTAGGCAATACCTCTCTGGGGCTACTGCAAGTTCTCTGAATGAGGCTCGATTGATCTACGAAGAGATGGGGCAGAAGGCGCACACCTATGCTCCGGCTTATATTCCAGATGAATTCGAGGATATCATTCGATACAGTAGCCATATCACTTTCAACTCTAGAACCGAATACGAGCGTCATCGAGCTAAAGTCCCTGAAGAGGTTTCGATTGGCCTCAGAGTAAACCCAGGCTATTCACCCGTGGAAACGGACTTGTATAATCCAGCTATCGCAGGCTCACGTTTGGGGGAATGGCCGACAGCGATCCAGGAGAAATGGCCTGCCGACATCAAAGGACTTCATGTGCATACCTTGTGCGAGTCTGGTGCGGATCATTTTCAACTACTAGTAAAAGCCATTGAAAATCATTTTGGAGCGCAATTACCGCAATTGGAATGGGTCAATTTTGGGGGAGGTCATCTGATAACCCGGACTGATTATGATGTGGAACTTTTGATACAAACCTTAAAAGAGTTTAAGCAGCGGTATGACGTGGAGGTTATTCTAGAACCAGGGAGTGCAATCGCCTGGGAAACAGGAGACCTGATCAGTACTGTTTTGGATATCATTGAAAGCGCTGGGATTAAAACCGCTCTCTTAGACGTGTCTTTTACGGCCCACATGCCGGATACACTAGAAATGCCTTACCGTCCCCAAGTCCTTGGAGCAACTGATGCTGTTGCACGAAAACCAACTTACCGTTTAGGAGGAGTAAGTTGCTTAGCTGGTGACTTTTTGGGGGAATACAGCTTTGATCGTGAACTCGCTGTCGGGGATCGGGTTATACTAAAAGATATGATGCACTATACCATGGTTAAAACCAACCATTTTAATGGAGTAAAGCATCCTAGCATATGTAAGTGGACGGTAGATGACCAATTGCTGGTGCTCAAAACCTTTACCTTTGAAGACTATAAGGAGCGTTTATCTTAGGAAAATTGTATCTAAATTTCCGCCAGTACGTTCTTAAAATTGGCCGTAGATAAACACTTTAGCAATATTTTGTGGTTTAATTGAAGGGACAATTGTCAAATTGCTACTACCGTCCCTCCTGCAGTCAAAACACTAACATTCATTTTTTAACTAAGCAATGCGTAGAATTAATCTATCCCATTGCGTTATAAAACCAAATTGATGCGTATTAACACTCTGATTCTGGCCTTTGCTGCTATATTGCTTGGCAATGTAACTATGCTGGGTCAAAAGAAGGCTATACAGAAATTGCCGGAAGGCATTGAGAAGGTAGCCTCTGTAGAGGGAATTACGGAATACCTACTTACGGATAATGGTCTAAGAATCCTTCTATTCCCCGACAACTCTAAATCTACAATTACCGTAAATGTAACCTACCTAGTAGGATCTCGACATGAGGGGTACGGAGAAACGGGGATGGCACACTTATTGGAACATCTAGTATTCAAAGGAACTCCAGATCACCCTAACATTCCACAAGAATTAACGGAACACGGTGCTCGACCCAATGGATCCACAAGTGTAGATCGTACCAATTACTTCGAAACCTTTGCGGCAACCGAAGAAAACCTGAAATGGGCCTTAGATCTTGAATCGGACCGGATGGTCAACTCCTTCATTGCTAAGAAAGACTTGGATAGCGAGATGACGGTTGTGAGAAATGAGTTTGAAAGTGGCGAGAATAACCCGTCTAATATTCTGCGAGAGAGAATCTATTCTTCGGCATTCCTCTGGCATAACTACGGCAAATCTACCATTGGAGCGCGTTCTGATATAGAACAAGTGCCAATCGAAAGACTACAGGCTTTCTATCGTAAGTACTACCAGCCAGATAATGCGATCTTGACCGTTTCTGGAAAGATTGATCCAGCTGAGACGCTAGCTTTGATCAAGGGATACTTCGGCGAGATTCCACGACCTAAACGTGAATTGTACAAAACTTATACGGTTGAACCAACCCAGGACGGTGAGAGAACCGTTTCTCTCAGACGAACGGGGGAAGTCCAGGTAGTGGCATGTGCTTATCACACGGCTCCGGCTTCTCACCCTGACAACGCAAATCTTGATGTTTTAATGGATGTTCTGACAAACGAGCCTTCTGGCCGTTTGTATAAAGCATTGGTGGAGCCGGGATTAGCCGCTAGCCAGTTTGGCTATGTACGCTCTATGCGTGAGTCTGGCTTGGCTTACTTTTCTGCTAATGTGTTGAAGGAAAAGTCGCTTGAGGAGGCCCAGAACGCCATGGTTGCAACGCTAGATGCGATTGCAGAAACTGCTCCAACTGAAGAAGAAGTTGAAAGAGCCAAAACTGGCTTATTGAATGATATTGAGCAATTACTCAAGGATTCTGATAGACTGGGACTAATCATCAGTGAATTTATCGCTATGGGAGACTGGCGATTGGGCTTTCTGTACCGAGATCAGTTGAAAAAAGTAACACTTGAGGACGTAGTACGTGTTTCCAAGAAATACTTCAAGCCAACAAATAGAACGATCGGCCGATTCATTCCCGTGGATAATCCAGATCGGGTAGAGATCCCTGCTACCCCAGATATCGCTGCTATGGTGGCAAACTACAAAGGTGGTGAGGTGGTTTCAGAAGGGGAAGAGTTTGATCCTTCTCCAGCAAATATCAACTCCAGGACTACGATGGACGAAATTCCAAATTCTTTGGAATATGCTTTCCTACCGAAGGAAACCCGTGGTGATGTTGTGATGGGTAGAATGACTTTGCGCTTTGGTAATGCGAAAACGCTTAGTGGCAAATCAACCATAGCTTCCTTGACGGCCGCGATGATAGATAAGGGCATGAAGCGAATGGACCGACAAGAAATTAAGGATGAGTTAGACCGCTTGAAGGCTAGAGTCAATGTTTTTGGTGGTGGAGGTACAGCTGGTGCCATGATCCAGACGGAGCGCGACAATCTGGCTGAAGTAATTACACTGCTAGGAGAAATGCTAAAAACACCTACCTTCCCTGAGGATGAGTTTGAAAAATTGAAGCAAGCTAGAATTGCTGCCATTGAGAACCAAAAATCAGATCCTCAAGGTTTAGCTGTTCAAAAATTGCAGCGGCTCATGAATGACTGGCCGGAAAATGACGTACGCTACTCCATGACTTTTGATGAGCAGCTAGCTGCGATTAAAGCGGTGACTATTGACGATGTCAAGAAATTTCATAAAGAGTATTATGGGGCAACTGATGGTACAGTTTCCATCGTTGGGGACTTCGATAACGGAGTTGCTAAAAAGGCTCTTGCAAAAAGTTTCAAGGATTGGAAGAGCCCCAAATCCTATACTCGTCTAAAGGATCGCTTTTACGCCCCGAAACCTAGCTCAGAAGTGATTAACACACCTGACAAGCAGAATGCTTTTTTCATTGCTGCTCAGAACCTAGAAGTAGGAGAAGATCATCCGGATTATGCAGCCATGATGTTAGGTAACTATATGCTCGGTGGTGGTTTTTTGAATTCACGTTTGGCTACCCGTATTCGACAAAAAGAAGGTTTGAGTTATGGTGTCGGTTCTCAATTCAGAGGAGATGCGCTAGATCCAGTTGGGTCTTGGTTGACTTATGCCATCTATTCGCCGGACAATGCGGCGAAGTTAGAGAAGGCTTTCCGAGAAGAGATGGAGAAAGTGGCTAAGGATGGCTTCACTGCTGAGGAGGTAGAGGCCGCAAAATCCGGTTGGTTACAAAGTCAGGAAGTAAGCCGAGCGCAAGATGGAGCTTTGGCAGCAAAATTGAATTCTTACTTGTTCTTGGATCGTGATATGAATTACGATGCGGAATTAGAGAAGAAGATTGCCGCCTTGACGCCAGCACAAATCAATAAGGCTATGAAGAAGCACCTTGATGTGAATAAGATGGTGATGATCAAGGCAGGTGATTTTGAAAAGGCGAGTAAATCGGATAAGCCGTAGGGCCGTTCCCAAGTGGGAAATGGTAATTCGGAAGTCGGAAAGGATGCCTTGACATTCCGTCTTCCGATTTCTCCCTTCCAAGTTTGGAAGGTCCGAAATTAGAAAGGGGAAGTTGGAATGGATTCCAGCTTCCCCTTTCTGGTTACGCTCGATGACATAACGTAAGTAGGAAATGGGAAAATAATGACTTTGAATTCGACTTTCCCACTTTCAAATGTGGAAGTAGGAAATCGGAAGGCGGAGAATCATGACTTAGAATTCCACCTTCCGACTTCGGCCTTCCCACTTTCAAATAGGGAGGTAAGAAATCGGAAGTTGTTATGTCATATCCCTAGGATTCCACCTTCCCACTTTCAAATGTGGAAGTAGGAAATCGGAATGCGGAAAATCACGACTTAGAATTCCACCTTCCCACTTCGTCCTTCCCACTTCCTAATTGACTGGTGGCTTTTCTTTCATCATGATTGGATCGACGGCTCTTTCTCTGATCATGCGATTCAATTCTGGAACCTCCTCATTTACCACTTTTCTGAATTCCTTCAGCGCTTTGTCAATCTGCTGTGTAAGTTCCTCCTTCACTGCATAGGACTGTGCGGTAGGACGGAAATCACCACTGCCATTAAGGCTATTCAAGTGGGCCAGTTTATTGGTAAGCTTGATCGGGAAGTTTAAGGGATCCTGTCGGCTCCTATTTTTGGTTTGATAAAGTTTTTCCTCTACCTCCGTCATAGACTTAGTGATAGATTTGGCCTTTTTCAAAACGTCTTCCATTTTATCATCATCCTTCAATTTGTCCGTATAGGTCTTAATTTGTGTTCGGATGTCCCTAATATCGATGATAGCTTGGTGGGCTTCCGAGGCTTTGTCCACTACCTCCTTCAAGAAGGTAAATTGAGCCTGCATATCTTCAAGACTGGATTCAGACCTAGGATCCTTTAAGATCTCAAAGTTTTGCTCCTGCGATTGGTCACCGACCGTCAGTTTCACTTTATAGTTACCCGGCACTACTGCTGGTCCTGTCAAACGGCCTGCCCACATGATCATACCTTTGAAAGTCTTACCCGCAGGGTATCGCATATTCCATATGAAACGGTTGCCATTTTCCTTGACTTCAAGCTTATCCGTTCTTTCCTTCGCTTTCGTAGAAAACTCTCGGATCAACTCGCCAGCTTGGGTATGGAAGCTCAACTTCACTTCTACAGAATCAGCTGGTTTTTCGTTAAGGTAGTAGTGGACCATGACACCGCCAGGGTGATTCTGTCCCGTTGTCTTGGAGGCACGGCCAAAGCGTCCCCCACCTCCCATACGATAACTTGGCATCGGCTGATACAAATTGAAATTGCTCTGAGCTACCTTGTTGTCCAATTGATGTAAAACCGTTAGGTCATCAATTATCCAGAAACTTCTTCCTTGCGTAGCAGCAATGAGATTGTCATTCTTGATAGCCAAATCCGTGATGGGTACAATTGGCAGGTTCAATTGCATAGACTGCCAGTTTTCTCCATCATCAAATGACATATACATGCCCGTTTCCGTTCCGGCGTAGAGTAGACCAGGACGCTTGGGGTCTGCGCGTACAACTCGGGTAAAATGCTCACCATCGATGCCCTTAGTGATTAATTTCCAAGTTTTACCGTAATCCTTAGTGCGGTACAGGTAGGGCGTGTAGTCACCGAGCTTATAACGAGTTCCAGCGATGTAAGCTCCTCCTTTGGTGAAAGGATCTGGATCAACACTGTTGATCATCATGTATTCTGGCATACCCTTAGGTGTGACGTTGTCCCAATTCTTTCCTCCATCCTTTGAAACGTGTACGAGTCCATCATCCGAACCCACCCACAGTAAATCTTTCTCGTAGGGAGATTCGCAAGCAGCAAAAATGGTACAATAGTATTCTACCCCGGTATTATCCTTGGTAATGGGGCCCCCAGATGATTGCATGAGACTGGTGTCATTAAGTGTCAAATCTGGGCTAATCAATTCCCAAGACTGACCACCATTCTTACTCATATGCAATTGATTGGAAGCAGTATATAGCTTCTGAGGATCGTGTGGAGAGAAGAAGATCGGGAAGTTCCATTGGAATCTATACCGCATACCTACTGCTCCATAACCCATGGGGTTGTCAGGCCAAACATTGATGGCTTGACGTTGCTTAGTTCCGTGATTTACTCTGGTGAGGAATCCACCGTAACTTCCCCCGAATACGATATCATTGTTAGTTGGATCGATGGCCAGGTGTGCGGACTCACCACCTGCTGTTGGTTCCCAATCACGTTCGCCAATAGATCCGCCATCTGTACGGTGGGCAATTCTCACTGTTGAGTTATCCTGTTGCGCTCCGTATATACGATAAGGGAAATGGTTATCAGTTACGACCCGATAAAATTGAGCTGTTGGTTGGTTGTAGTAGGTAGACCAGTTTTCACCGCCATCAAAACTTACTTGCGCACCCCCGTCATCTGCAATAACCATGCGCTGGTTGTCTTCTGGAGCAATCCAAAGGTCGTGATGATCACCGTGAGGTGCATTAGAGGATTTAAAAGTACGTCCGCCATCAGTAGACTTGTGATAAGATACGTTCATTACGTATACAATATCTTCATCCTGAGTGTCAGCATGGATCTTACTGTAGTACCAGGCTCTCTGGCGTAATGATCTACTTTCATTTACCTTAGCCCAAGTATCTCCACCATCATCAGAGCGGAAAACACCACCCTTTTGATTTTCGATAATGGCAAACACGCGATCGGAGTTGACTGGAGAAACAGTGACACCGATGATACCCAAAGCTCCTTTGGGCATACCTTTGTTATTGGAAATATTAGTCCAAGTATCACCGCCATCTGTACTTTTCCAAAGGGCTGAACCTTCACCACCACTTTCTAGGCTGTAGGGAGTACGTCGTACTCTCCAAGTCGCTGCGAAAATGATTCGTGGGTTGTTTGGGTCAAGCACCAATTCAACTGCGCCAGCGTCGGCATTGGCAAAAAGAATTTTTTCCCAAGTCGCACCTCCATCTTTACTGCGATAGACCCCTCTTTCCTCACTAGACTTGAATAAGTCGCCTAGTACTGCTGCATAGACTAGATCCGGGTTCTTTGGGTGGATCCTAACCCGAGGAATATGTTTGGAGTTGGGCAACCCGATATGTTTCCAGGTTTTACCAGCATCCACCGTTTTATACATACCATAGCCATGGGAGACATTACCTCGGACCGTTACCTCACCTCCACCAACGTAGATGACGTTTGGATCGTATTCACTAACGGCAACAGCACCAATGGAGCCACCGAAGTAACCATCGGAAATGTTTTCCCAAGTTTGTCCACCATCTTTCGTTCTCCAGACACCACCACCTGTAGCTCCCATATAGTACAGGTTAGGTTTGCCTGGTACGCCAGTAGCTGTAGAAGCTCGTCCACCTCGGAAAGGGCCGATACTGCGCCATTCGGTAGAATTATAAAGCGCTTCGGCGAAGCCACCGGTAGGCGCTTTTTTAATGTCTTTTTCTTGTTGTGCCCAAGTAGGGCTAAGGCTAAATAGGGTAAGAGCGAAAAGGATGAGACCAAAGTATCTCAAGTAAACTTGTTTTTTCATACATGAGTGTTTAATGTAAAACGCCTGAAAAACCTAGAACTGATTTAGACTTCAGTCTGCCATTCAGCTGAAAAAGTTTACATCAGTTCTTAGCCAAATTATCAATTCCGTCATTTGACTACAACAATAAATATAGCACTTTGTCCAGGAATTCATAGTGCTATTGCAAGCACAAGGCAGAAATGCTAGAAGGGAAGCAAAACTTAGCAGCTTTTTATCTTATAATTGAGAAGTGGGAATGGACGGCTAGAAATAAAAAATGGCTGCCTCCATTACGGAGGCTAGCCATCAAAAGGTGATTTCTAAACTCTTTTATATCTTATGGATTAACTTTTTTGCAAGACGATTTTTTTAGCCATCATACGATTGTTTTGAGAAACGGTCAGGAAGTAGTTCGCATTACCGTTTTGAGAGATATCTACTTCATCCTCAAATTCACCACTATAATTACCTAGGTCATAATCGTAAATGTTTCGTCCCGATTCATTGAAGATTTGAACTCTAGTGGACCCACTGCTCGGTAAATCAAAACGTAAATTGAACAGTCCTTTATGTGGGTTTGGTGCTAACTCTAAGTTATTCACTCGTAGCGTATTATTGCTGATCCGAATTCCACTCGTACTTCTCAGTTTACTCGATTCTTCCTGACTGATATCCTGAACATTGACCACTACGTCAGTGAAGTCAACCGCTTTAAAACTTCTATCGCGTTTGGATAGCTCAACGCCAGTTACTACAATCTCGTTTTCTCTAAATTTAAACTGATCGATACCGCCTACCCCTTTAGTCGCACAATAGGACTTGATAGCTTGTACACCAGTGATCTCTCGATTATCTCGCAAATAGGTGACCTTAATATTCTCACCAACGGACATGTTGTCGATGGCCGTGCTGATATCATCCCAATCTATGATAGTATAGTCGTTGATAGTTAGGATAACATCCCGGTCTTCCATACCCAAGGATTCAGCTGTTGATTTAGCAATGACCTGTACCGGTACACCCTTATTCCAGCTGCGAGAATGATCACCAGAAACGCCGAAGAAAGGCTCATCACATTTGTCTACTTCTTTGTAGACGGCCTCAGAACGACTTCCAAAGGTAATGTTAGTAGATCGATCCGAACCTTTGCGGATATAGTAGACCTTAGCTCTTTCGCCCGGCTCATACTTTTGTAATATACTACCTAGGTTTTGACGAGATCCAGTTCGATATTCATCGATACCATAGATATAGTCAAAAGGTTTTATACCCGCACGTTCGGCAGCTGTATTACCAATGACTCCGGTTACATAAGATCCATAGTAGTTATCAAGACCCAATTTCTTGGCTTTTTCTCGGGACAAGGTATTGGAGTAGATACCAAGGAAAGCTCCACTATTTCGTTGTGCTTTTACCCTTTCACGGTATTGCTGTTGCGTCGCTGCTCTGGACTGGATAGGAGCCGAGGCAGTTCGCATATCTCCGTCCCGTTCAAATTCTACTTCAATGGTCTGCCCTATGGACATGGCATCAATAGCGGTAGAAACATCATCCCAGTCCACAATATTATGTCCATTGATGGCAGTAATGACATCACCATCTTGCAATCCCATGTCTTCGGCAGTCGAATTGCTTGATACATCTACTCTAACTCCCAACTTATTGGGTTTAATCTCCATATCAGAGATACCTAAATGCGGATCCTCTTCACTGGTGAAGCTTTGATACTGTGCATCCGATCGACTTCCCAAAGTTATTAATTGCGACTGTTCTTGACCTTCTCGATAGAAATGAACAACCACCTCATCACCCGCCCTATACTCACCAAGCATATCGGAAAGATCTTCGTAGCGACTAGCTCTGAGATCATTAATACCATAGATATAATCGAAAGGCTCTAAGCCACCTATTTCAGCAGCTGTATTACCGATTACTTTAGTGATATAGCTTCCATATGGGTTTTCAAATCCCAATATTTCAGCTTTGGCAAGTGAGACCTCATCACTATGGACACCCAGAAATGCTCTGGTATCCATGCAGCTTGTTTCTTGTGCAAATATATGTGTGGGCAGTATGAGCGTAAAAAGAACCAAAAATGTACTAAGGCGTTTCATCGTTTATATTTTAGCATTTTATGGTAAGGACAAAGCAAAGCTGGAAGGGTTGCTTATTCCTTTCGGAACGTTGACATACATTAAATTAGTATCCGAGCGTTACATCAATGCTTGAGATGTTATATCTTGCGTTCGAAACTAATCTAATATGATACAAAACTTGGCTTTACGTACAGCCTTATTGGCCCTAACCGTACTAGCGATCGGTACTTCCTGTAAAACGACGAAACCTACCCGGCCCATGGAGCAATATGAGGAGAACCCCTTTGAAGAAAAGATTTCCTTACTTAATATTCCGATCAAGGTGGGCTTAGAAGAACTGGAAAAAATGCTGAATAGACAGTTTGATGGGATGGTGTACGAAGACGATGATATGAATGATGGTGACGATATGATGGTTAAAGCCGAGAAGCAAGGGGATATCAGCTTATCCATAGATAGCAATTTTGTTCAATATAAAGTACCCTTGAAGATTTGGGTCAAGTATGATGCTGGCTTCACAACCTTGCAGGGCGAAGGTTCCATTGCTGTCGAAATGAAAACCCTATTTGATATTGCGCAAGACTGGAACCTTAGTACCGAGACCGAGATTATCGGTCACGAATGGCTGGAGCAACCCAAATTGAAAATGGGAGTGGTAAGTCTACCCGTAGGAACAGTTGCCAATATGTTACTGCGCAATTTCAAATCTTCAATCACAGAAGCCATCGATGATCAGATCAAGGAAAACTTCCAGATGAGTAAGCTGATCACAGAGGCCTGGGCGAATGCATTTCAGCCTGTATTGGTAGCTCCAGACTATAATACTTGGTTGATGATAAACCCTGAAGCCATCGGCATGACCCCCATCAAGGCGCAGGACGGGACTATTTCTACTACCATCTCTATTCAATCTAGACCTAGACTTAAGATTGGTGAAAAACCGACGGTGGATAAAGCTGCAACGATTTTACCTGCCTTTCAGTACGTTCGCGAAACGAAGGAGGATTTTGAGATTCAAATTGGAGCTGAGATTAGCTACAAGGAGGCAGAACGTCTAGTGAAGGAAAACATGGTAGGGGAGCGTTTCGATTATGGGAAACGCCATATTATTGTAGAGGATATTGAGTTATATGGCCAGGGTAATAAGTTGGTCGTCAACACTAAACTATCTGGGACCTACGAAGGCAGTATTTATATGACTGGAAAGCCAGAGTATAACCCGAGATATAATACCATCGATATCAAGAAACTCAAGTATACGGTAGATTCTAGGAACTTTTTGCTTCGCTCGGCGGCATGGCTACTCAAGGGAAAGTTCAAAAATAGTTTGGAAGAGAATTTGAATTTTTACCTAGATTATAACCTGACTGAGATTAAGGAACAGATCCGTGAGCAGTTGAAAGGGTATTCGGTGGCAGATAATGTGTTATTGAAGGGAGATCTGAGAGAACTGAATTTGTCTAATGCCTATCTTTCTCCTGATGCTATACAGGTATCCTTGCAATTGGACGGCCAGGTGGAGATTGAAATGAGCGAATTATCAGAATTACAGGAATAAATTTGAATGGAGTAGCATGACCAGGCCTAAGGCTTTATGCTACTAAAATTCTAACCTAATAAAGTATGAAACCTTTAACCTCCAGCATAGCTATGCTATGTCTAGCCTTATTATTTGTTTTTCCCGTCTTTGGACAAGATCAAATAAATCGCGTTGAGCCCCCGTTCTGGTGGGCAGGAATGAAGAACCCAAAACTGCAACTGCTGGTTCATGGCGAAAACATTTCCCAACTAACGCCCAAAATACAGTATAAAGGGCTATCCCTTGAAAGAGTGATTAAAGTCAAGAGCCCCAATTATCTCTTTTTGGATCTAAAGATGGATCCAGCAATTACACCTGGTACCTGTAATATTGTTTTCTTGAATGCTAATCAAGAGGTGGCTGCCTCTTATAATTATGAGTTCTTAGCGCGAGAGAAGGGTTCTGCAGAAAGAGAAGGATTCAATAATTCTGATGTGCTATATCTCATCACTCCCGACCGCTTTGTCAATGCGGATCCAGCCAATGACTCGATGGAGGGGCTAAAAGAGAAGCGCAATCGCGATTTCAAAGGTGGGCGCCATGGAGGTGACATTGCCGGGATTGAGAAAAGCCTAGACTACATCGCAGACCTAGGGTTTACGGCTATCTGGGTGAATCCAGTCTTGGAAAATGATCAGGAAGAATATTCTTATCACGGATATTCTACTACCGACTTCTACAAGGTAGATCCACGCTTTGGCTCCAATGAGGCCTACAGGGCTTTAAGCAAGAAAGCCAAAGGAAAAGGGGTGAAATTCATCATGGATATGATCGTGAACCATTGTGGTTCAGGACATTGGTGGATGGATGACTTACCTACCGATGACTGGCTGAATTCTACCGGGGAATATGTACAAACTAATCACAAAAAATCGGTGATTCAGGATCCTCATGGAGCTCAGATTGATCGGCAGATCTTTGTGGATGGATGGTTCGTATCTACTATGCCAGATTTAAATCAGCGAAATGACTTGATGGCTACTTACTTAACACAAAACAGTATTTGGTGGATTGAATACGCTGATCTAGCAGGGATCCGGATGGATACTTATCCTTACCCAGATATGAACTACATGACCGACTGGACCAAGGCCGTGATGCACGAATATCCTGATTTCAATGTAGTAGGAGAGGAGTGGAATGGAAACCCCGCAATTGTATCTTATTGGCAAAGGGGCAAGCAAAACCCTAATGGATATACTTCTGAGTTGAAGAGTTTGATGGATTTTCCGGTTCAGGAAAATCTAGTGAAAGCCTTAAATGTAGGGAGTTGGAATCCAGTTTATGAAATGCTGGCCAATGACTTTCTGTACCCAGATCCGGACAATTTGGTCGTCTTTCCTGATAATCACGATATGAATCGCTTCTACGCTTCCGTTGGGGAGGATTATGCCAAGTTTAAATTGGGATTAGCCATGATTTTAACCACCCGAGGAATTCCACAGATCTACTACGGTACGGAAATCTTGATGAGCAATCCTGGAAATGGTGACCACGGTATTATACGAAGTGATTTCCCTGGTGGCTGGGCTGGTGATAAAGTGAATGGGTTTAGTGGTGACGGATTGACTAGCCAGCAAATACAGGCGAAGGAGTTTATGAAAAAGATCTTGCGTTGGCGAAAAGGAGCCAAGGCTTTACATAATGGGAAATTACTGCATTATGTTCCAGAACAAAATACCTACGTATATTTCCGATATAATGATGATCATAAGGTAATGGTGGCGCTAAATATGGGAGCTGAACCCGTGAGCTTGAAATTGGATAGGTTCTCCGAGGCACTGCCTGCCCAAGCTACAGGAAAGGATATCATTAGTGGAAAAGCTTACAATCTTTCGGGGAATTTGACTATTCCTGCTAAGACCCCGATGATTATTGACCTAGATTAGAGCATTATCCAATGCCTGCGGATTGTCATCGGTTATGAGCGTCCTCAGGCATTGGTTAACTCTCCATCCTGGTAGTAATTCTCTGATTCTTATTGCTTATCTTTCTTAAGTCGCTCAATCTCTTCCAGCAACTCCTCTGCTTCAGCTATTTTGACGGCATAAGCTTTCAAATCGCCGCTTCGTTGAATTGTCATGGCCTCTTCCATCAGAAGGGCGTATTTCTTTTCTAGCTTTTTAGCTGGGTCTTTTTTTAACCATCCAAACATAACTTTCCGTTTTTTCTAGTCGAACAGGAAGAACAGTGAATGGTTCATCAATCTGTTCAAAATTGGTCCACTATTTGAGGGTTTGTCTTTAAATAGAAAACTATGAGAAAACATCTACTCACCTTAGTGTGCTCGGTAGGCCTTGCCTGCATGTGCCATGCGCAGATTGTGAACATAGAGGATAAGCGATTTTTGAAGGATACCACTGGATTATTTGGGCAACTAGATTTAGGACTAAATTGGGTGCGAAACACGAGTTCAGTGCTTAGCTTCAATACCGGATTGCGGATGGATTATATTCAGAAGAAGGATACCTGGTTATTTTTAAGCAACTATAATCTTATTAAAACGGGCTCCAATCGGCAGGTCAATGCAGGTTTTGGTCATCTACGTTGGAGCCGCCGTTTGACCGATCATATTAGCTGGGAAGCCTTTGGCCAGAGTCAATTTGATGAAAGGATAAAAATCCGCTACCGTGGTTTATTAGGAACTGGTCCTCGATTTAATCTTTTTGGAAAGGGAAAGCAGAAACTGTTTTGGGGAATACTCTATATGTTTGAATACAACGAGCTAAACGATGGGGAAGGAGAAGCTTACTTTAGAGATGATCGTTTGAGTATTTCGTTGTCGGCGCAGCTTCAATTGAGTCCAACGCTTCGGGTGGCCAATACGTCCTATTACCAGCCTGTTATTAGTACGCTTGGTGAGGCAAGGTTATCTTCTGGGACCTCCGTCCAATTGAAGATCAACAGCCATTTGTCATTTGTCACTACCTTCAACATCACTTACGATGCAAGAATTGCGGCCGAGGTTGGAGGGGTACCCAAAACAATTCACCGTTTAACCAACCGTATTCGCTGGGTATTTTGAAAGTGTACCCTATATGATAGTGTCAAATTCATCCTCTTCCTCATCGGGTAATAGCCTTTCAAAGGCCTCAAAGCTATGCTTCTGCATCTGGGAGAACTGTTCTTCGACCTTAGAAGTAAAGCTAGTGTCAACCAATTTTTCAATATCGGCTATGCCTTCCAGACCTGATTGAGTTCTGAATTTATAGGTTTGCTCTAACATACCGGTTTCAAATTTTACGGATAGCTTATTATCCATTTTGAAGACGGTGACCTTGAGGCGTGGATGTTCCAAGTAGCCTATGATACGCATGCTTAGGTTTTTTTTCTTGGCTTAGTTCAGGGTTGATGCTCTCCGTGAAAGCTTGATAAAGTGTAATTAAATCGGGGCGTTTTTCCTGCAAAATTTCCAAGTGACGCTTAATGGTGCTCACATCAGCACGAATGGCGGGGCCGGTCTGTGCTTCCTTGGGCGTTAGATCCTGTACCTTTTGTGCCCCACCCAAAATTAGGGGTCTTAATAGAGAAAAAGGAATTTCTTCTTCTTGTAGCCAATGATACATCAGATCGTAAAGGTGATTACTAAAGTTATTGACGAATACAGCCGCTACATGTAGTAGTTTTCTTTGATCATCACTGACTCGATGTACATTCTGACTTAAAAGCTGAGCTAAGTTTTCTAAGCTTACCAAATCGTCCTCGGACTGAGCATCTATGCAAAAAGGAACCTGAGACAAGTCAATGTCTTGAGATTTAGATAGGCTTTGCAAGGGGTAAAAGACCCCATAGCGATTGAAATACTCCTTAAAAATACTACCGGGCGTCGCTCCCGATGTATGGGCAACTAATTTATCTCCTAAGTAACTCAATTGTGGAAGGAGAAGCTGAATGGCATTGTCGCTTACGCAAAGTAAGTACAGGTCCGCCTCTTTTTCTAGCCTATCCAATTGGTCGGTATATTTACAGGAAAGTTCCTGGGCCAAGCTCTTAGCGCTAGCGCTTGTCCGGTTATATACCTGCAGGATGCTTAGGCCAGAATCCCTGAGGGATCTCCCCAAAATCGTCGCCATATTCCCGGCTCCAATTAGGACGATTTGCTGGATTGACGTATGCATGTATGTTGAAGAAAGGAGAATCGGCCTTATGCCGAAGCCTTCATCGTTTTTATACGATACCACATGCTTAGCCCCAGCCCTATCATCATTAATAAGGAACCTAACCAAAAGAAATTGATACCAGGAAACTCGATAGCCTCTAGTACAAGGAAATCGTAGCGGAAGGAATCCGTAGCCATTTCTATTGGGATATTCTGTCTGGGCGGCTCCTTGTAAGCGACCATCAGACTAACCTTTTCCTCTTTAGGATCAATATTGGTCAAGCGGAAATGTAATCCGTAGACATTTAATTCATCCTTAATATTGAAAGGACGATTTTCTCGAATCAGATAGATTGGCTGTGCCTGTGTTACTTCCCCACTTGGTAATTGGATATTGATCATAGCACCTACCGCCAAATCTCCTTCTTCTGCGGTATAACTAGGATGTGTTGGTTTGGTATTGAATCCTCCGAATTGGAAGTTGATATCGCCAAGACTAAATCGTTCCCCTTGTCGCAATTTGAATTCAGTGTACTCAAGCTCTTCTTCAGGCGTTAAGACCAGATTAAGCACATCTTGGTGTAGCCGTACTTTAGAGCTGATCTCATGAATTTGGACAGGATAGGTATAAAGTAGCTGTCCGCGCAACACCATGACGGGCATTGCTGTATAGACACTATCATCCCCACTCATCCGGATCCTCATCCTAGCTCCTAGAGATACGTCACCTTCTTCAGGTGTATAATCTGGATGACTTGCACTCCTAACCAGTTCATCAACTTGTAAAGTGAAAGTACGGAGTGAGAAGGTGTCTCGGTCCCGGATCGGAATCGTATCTGTGAAAGTATAGGTTTCCTTCAGCGGAAGAGCATACCGTTTGAAGTTCAGACTATCCTCTCTATTCTTACGGAATTCCGCATCAATTTCGATTTGAGGGAGGGCCCGGATACTGGTGAAAATATCCCTGCCGAAATAATGCTTGGTAGATGGATTATATACCTCGACCTTGGTGAAATTCTTGTCATACAAAATATCAGGAGTCAAGTCGAACTCTTCCTTGACCTTACCATCTGCCCCTCGACGTTTATAGTTTACGGTGTAAGTTCGCGTACGATTCTCTACAATATCTTTTACGTAGGTCACTTCGTAACCACTCATCACCATCGTATTACCTTTAAAGAGCATAATGTTTTTCTGGGCAATATCATCTTCGGCACCCTCGATCATACCTTCCATCGCGAACGGATTGGAGGAAATATGACGCTTATTCAATCCGGAGGCTATGATGCCCACGATCATCAAACCAAAACCGATATGCGAAAGGGTAGAGCCACCAAGTTTGAGGTTCCCTTTCAAGAAACTTACCAAATAATCTAAGTTAGCAACGACCGTAAAAATTCCTGAGAAAAGCAGGACCAGATAGGGGATGTTTTTAGTGGATACCCAAAGCGTAGTCAAGAACGTAAGCACTGCTGCGCCAACTAAGCTAATGGCGATATGTATCAAGAACTTCCGCTTATGAGAAGCCCAATTCACACCCTTATATCTTAAGAACTGTGATGCTCCAGATAGTAGTCCTATAAATACTGCAATCCAGAGTTGGTATTTATTAAAGTGCTCGACTGGATCCGTAATTACTCGTCCTTCATAAATGGGATCGAAGTACTGCACAATTTTATTAAAGACAGGCAAAGAGGTGGACCCGGTAATGAGTAAACCGGAGAATAGTAGAACTAGGCTACCAATGAACATCCAAAACTCCCGAGAGGGCGTGGGCTCTTCTTTTTCGGGGCTAGGAATGCTCTTATACCTTCTGATCATCAATATTAATGGGATCAAAATGAAGGTAGCTTGGAAAACTACCAACTGCCATTCTAAGCCCATTTCAGTAAAAGCATGCACTGAGGTTTCTCCTAGAATCCCACTTCTCGTTAAAAAAGTAGAATATAAGACAAGGAGGAAACTCAGCAAGTAAAATATGTACGTAGTTCGAATAGAATGATTGGTGCTCTTGGCTACGAGGTTGGTATGAACACCAGCAACTAAAATTAGCCAAGGAACCAAGGAGGTATTTTCCACTGGGTCCCAAGCCCAATAACCCCCAAAGGTCAAAGCTTCATAAGCCCAGGCAGATCCCATCAAAATACCCGTACCGAGAATCGCACCGGAAAACAGTGCCCAAGGTAGGGCTGGCTTCAGCCAAGCCGTATGCTCTCCTTTCCAAAGCCCTGCTACAGCGTAGCAAAAAGGTATGGCAGTAGAGGCAAAACCCAAGAAAAGGGTAGGAGGGTGGATGGTCATCCAATAGTTTTGTAGAGAAGCATTCAAGCCAGTTCCTGAAATCAAGCTCAGATAATCGGCATTTGAAAATATCGGAGCGTCCATGACCTCTCGCAATAGTAGGGTAGGGTTACTACCAATTTTCAAAGGGTCATCGCCGAAGCCTATGTATATTCCCAGAAGCATTGAGTTCAATAGAACCTGAATCAATGCTAGGACTGACATCGTTGGCGCTTCCCACTTCTTTCCAACCCGCATGAGTACAAAACCAAGTACCACATGCCAAAACATCCATAGCAGGAAACTCCCTTCTTGCCCTTCCCAAAAAGCGGCAAAGACATAGCGAAAAGGCAAATCATCAGATACGTGGCCTTGCACGTACTGGTACTCATAGTACTTGTTGATCATCAAGTAGAAGATGATCCCGATTACCGTAAAAATACTGACACCATGTAGCCCGAATGCAGCTCTACCCAAACGCTTCCAGCTACCTTCATCCGGTGTGTCCGCCTTTTGAGTGCCAAAGTAGTAGGCTATAGAAGCTAGCATTGCCCCTACGAATCCTAACATAATAGCAGCGTGACCGATACGCCCCGGCCACAAATGCTCCCCGATATATTGTATGCTATCCATGAATTAGCTTTCCTTTTCAGAACGAATATAGATCTCTTCGTCTTTGTATTTGGATGGGCACTTCAAGAGCATGTCAGAGGCCCAAAATTCATCACCTTTCATTTCGCCAGTTACAACAATCTGTTCTGACATCTCAAAATCTTGCGGTCGGGCAGCTTGTAGTACTACCTTTCGCTCTACTCCATCTTTATCCTTAATGAAGAAAGTAAAGAGGTCTGGATTGACTTCTGGCTGGTAGACCATTTCCTTATCCTTTGACAATTGTCCAGCAATCTTTACCCGACTACCTGATTCAACTGCATCCGCAAAAGTGGCATAGGTAGTGGTGTCCTTGATAGCGGTGGTAAGCAGAAAAATAGCTGTGGCTATCATTACGATACCGACAATATGTATCTTTTTCATGGAGTTAGATTTTTTGCAAAGTTAAAAGCTTAGACACTTTATACCGTCAAAATGTTGTCATAAGTAAAGGACAAATTATTGTTTTATCTTAAGTAAAGCCTTAAGTTTGCTCACGATTATGAGTAACCTCATTGTACACCTCAAGGACGTAAAGATTTTCCAGGCTAAGAATCTGATTCTGGAAAAAGTTAACCTGAAGATATCAAAAGGCGAGTTCACCTATTTGATTGGTAAGACCGGGAGCGGAAAATCAAGTCTATTGAAAACGCTCTATGCCGCACTACCACTCACGCAGGGCGAAGGTCAAGTAGGAGAATTTGATTTGAAAGCCCTAAACCGCAAAACGATTCCCCTTTTACGCCGACAATTGGGCATTGTCTTCCAAGACTTTAACCTGCTTAGCGACCGGAATGTGGAGGAAAATCTAAAGTTTGTCTTGAAGGCCACGGGTTGGAAGGATGCTGCGGATATCCAGAAGAGAATCACCGAAGTATTGGATCAAGTGGATCTCAGAACGAAAGCACGCAAATTCCCACATGAGCTTTCTGGCGGAGAACAGCAGCGCGTCGTCATTGCCCGCGCCCTCCTCAACCGCCCCGACATTATTCTCGCCGATGAACCCACCGGAAATCTAGATCCGGAAACTGCGGATGACATTCTTTTGCTTCTACGAAAATTGGCTCAGCAAAATGATACCGCCGTGCTCTTCGCTACCCATGACTACAGGATTCTAGAGAATTTTCCAGCTAGAATCATTCGCTGTTTAAATGGTAAAGTAGTTAGTGAAGAGGACTTAGAGATATAAGTTCAGGCATGAACGGCTGTAACCTTTCGTCGGAGGATCATCATCCCAACTAGGGCTATCGCAGTAATCGATAAAATAGTTCGCCAAGGAAATTCTGGTTCCCCAAAGTCCAGCGCCACGGGATCCCCCATCTGTACAAAGGCAGCCCAGAAAAATGGATGCTTTTTTACTTTATCAGCAGAAGTTAGAAAGTCTAATTTAGCTTTACGAAGCGCTTCATCTTTTGCATAGCCTTTCTTCAAATAGTCATAGAAATCAATCATGATTTCCGATGTAGAATAGTCATCTACAGACCAGAGACTCATTACTGCACTTGGACAACCCGCATGCACGAAGCCCTTCGAAAGGCTCAACACTCCATCTCCTTTCACCAGCTGTCCGCTGCCCGTATTACAAGCACTTAGGACTGCCAAATCAGCCGTCAGGTTAAGGTTAAAGAGATCCTGATTTACAATTGGCTCATCAGCAAAGAAGACCTTGCTCTGCATTGGATTCTCTTCATCCATACAAGCATGAGTTGCCAAATGGATAATCCGGTAATGCCCCGCCTGTGCCAGAAATGAATCCCGATTGGCATCTTTACCTAACATTACATTTCCTCCTAGTAAGGCTTGAATGCCCATCACCTCTCTCCGGCTATTTTCCAGATTCGCCAATTGGTCTCCCGCACAGCTTCGATTTTCGGCGATAGGTGCAGAGAAGGCTGGCGCATACCCAAGAAACAACTGACCCGCCACCCTCTCGCCCGGCCGCTGACTGACTTTATTCAAACTAGCCGAATACGCATAGCCAATCGTGAAATCATTAATCAGAAAATTAGACACACCCTCACTCCTCGCCAATAATTCAAAAGGAATCAGGTTCAGGAGGTCATCCGGTACAATTAGTAAGCGCTTAATTCTTGACGGTAAATGATCGATAGCCTCGGCTGCATATTGCTGATAAACAGCGTAGATTCTTTTTTGAAAATCAGGTACTTCCTCGGTGGTCAATTGTGGCTTCTTCACCATTCTTTGAATTTCCCTAATATTCTCCTCAAAATCCGCTGATTTCTCGAACCGATGCACTTTAAAGTTAGAGTTTGTAATCTCAAATAAGTAGATGTTTTTGATTCCTACAAAGTACTCCAGAAATGCAGTTCTACGATCAATCATCCCTTCTCGAATATCCTGCACTGTGGCCAACTTGGTATCATATTTCAAACGATAGTATTTCGGAAATTCTTCCTCAAATTGATCGATTAGCTGTTGATACGCTCGTCGGAGGGTATATAATTTATCATCCCATTTCTTGAGATTTTCTGGATTAGGTTCATCCCCTTTTTTGTTATTCTCTTCGTTTATTTCTCTCTCATAATAGGCTATATCCACCCGAAATTGCTTTTCCTTCTGCAGCAAAGAATCTGGAATGCCACTAGCAGACTGGGCCATACGTTCATTCATCGACTCCAGCAGCAAGATGGCCTTATTGGACTCGGCAAAGAATAATGCGTTTTCCAGATACAGATCTTCTCCTGTTATTTCATGCAAGGCCAAGGCTGTTTCTATGGCCTCTTCATAGATCTCCAAGGCATCTCCCGCCACACGTTGCTTGGACCCCATAGTGGTGATGTCTTCCTTTAGTTTTTTGATGAAGTCGTGAGTGAGTTGGTAGGTATCTAGACTTGCTTTTAGGTCTCGGATATCCTTGGATTCTTGGTATCTTAGGTACAAGGCTCTGGCTTTTCCTCGGAGGGAGCGGATTACTTCGTATTCTAGGAAGCATTGCTCTGCTTTCGGATTAGAATGGAGGTTCTGATCTTCAAACCCGTTAGCAAGATGCATAACCCCTTGATGAAAGTAGAAAGAGGCCGAGTCAAGTTGGTTATTGGCTTGGTAGATTTCTCCTAGGTGGGTATATTGGCGGGCCATAACAGGGTGCTTGGTAAAGTTAGCGTATGCTAACTTTACCAATGCTACAGCATCTTTTGCAGCAATAATTGCTGATGAAAATTCAAGCCCTTTAGATTTGCTAATGGCCTGAAGTTCAAAAGATAGGTATTTACGAAAGCTATCATCATTGGTTTGAAGTAGTAAGGCTTCTTCTATAAATCTATTTGCTTCATGTAACTTATTCAATTCTTGAAAACATTTCGCTAATCTTTGGTACACTTGGATATACATTTTTTCTGGGACAAGTCTTTTTCGACGACTTAAGGTCTCTAATACCTCTAGGCTAGCCTTAAAACTGCTAATAGCATTTGAGAAGTCCTTGTTACTGAGATAGACGAAACCAAGATAGTAGAGGTTTTCTGCTGTTTTCAGATTATATCTTCCGTTAATTTCTAAAAAGTATGTTCTTGCTTTGAGTAGATTGGCAATTGCTTGGTCATATTCTCCAAGCACTTCTTGAGTTAGTCCTAAGTTTGAAATGGAAATAGCTATATCGCCCTTGTCATGATTAATGGTTTCAAAAACAGATATTATCTCCTTATCCAAAGCCAAAGATTCTGCAATCTGTCTTTTCTCATATAAACATGCACTGAGATTTGAAAGGCATAAGGCATATATTACCGTATTCTTTCCAATCTTTTTTTCTATTAGATCTTTACCACGATTCATATATTTGAACGCATCCTCATGATCTCCTAAATCAAATAACAAGGAGCCTGCTCCTACATAGGCTTCAGCCAGCCTTTGAGTTTCACCTTCTGAACTCAAAAAAGGAACAGCTTTTAACAGAGTTTTTACTGCCTCGTCCTTGTTGCCCTGTTCTAAGAGCTTACCAGCTAATTCATAAAAAAACACCCCAGAGGTATCACTATTATTGGTTGGTAGGAACTCGGATATACAGAAAATATAAGAGCAGCTAAAAACAAAATAGAGCACTAAAGAACTACTTACCAATGGATTCTTAAAACTTAACATTAGAGGTGTATTTGACTGCCTAATCCTTCTCAGAATGCAACTTACAGTCTAAGGTATATATAAGACATTGAATAGTTTGTTTCTTCTGAAGATTAGCTCAGTTTATTTGGCGGTAAACGCTCTTAATTAGATAGAATTCTTAATGTCGTTCTGTTGACTCTTTGCATAGTCTGTTAAATAGTAGTAGATCTTACAGTTAGAGAGTAGGCAATTTTAAGGCTGCCTTTAGCCCCAAATCTTAAATGGAGTTAATCTGCCCTAAAAGAACGATAGGCAATAACATAAGCAGTTATTATCAGTTGATAACAACTACCTTTCTATGATTTATAGTTTTCTCAATTCTCGTTCGAAGAATGAATGTGCCAGTCGCTAAATCTAGTAAATCTAAGGGAGAAATGGCCGTCCCATAGACGATGACTTTTTTGACTTCTCTACCCCTCAAATCGAGAACTGTTATTTCAGCACCTATCTTGTCCGGGAGATTATGCTCAACTTGGAGGTGCGATTTTGCAGGGTTTGGGTAAAATCTGATCAGCTGAAAATCAGTCTTTTGTTGAAGCCTGCCATTAGATTGAGTGTCTTTTAAACTCCCAAAAGAAGATGAAGTAGTATTAGATTGGATCACTTGATTATTTCCTTCTGGGAACTCTTGGTGTTCTTCTGAAAGAGCTTCTACCCTGCTATCATCACAGTTGCAAGTTTTGAAAATCTTTGACTGTACATTGGAATTTGGAGTTAACTCATTTGCGGTAAAGGCAGCACAATCATTAGTTACTTCCCGGTTTCCTGAATATATTTTAAATATTAACTCTAAATTCACATACTCCTCTCCGCATCTATCTATTAAACATGGTTCACCATGGATCAATTGTTCCATATTTATGGTACTGTAAATCATTCCTGTAAATAGATTTGCCTCTATAGTGGCTCTTCGCAGGCTATTTGACTCGTTGGTGTTTTGAAAAGCCTCTTCTGGGATTTCATAAGATCTTCCGAGTTCACGGCCTATATTTGAGAAAACACGGATATGCCAAGGAAAAGAAAAATTCCCAGTTGGGGTAAGTTGGTTAATGTTCAAAACTATCTCTACCTGATCGTTGGATGTACTCATGGCAATATCTATTGGAGATTGTCCATCTTTATATTTATCCCGACTTGATTCTTGGGGATCAAGAAAAATACAGTCGATCTGCCCACACGGATCATTGCCATTATCACTTTTACTCTTGATTGCTAGAACACTAGTGGAAAACAACATTGAGTTTGTCAATAAGAAAATAGCTACTGTAAAACCGTAATTCATAATTTGATTTAGCATTTCAATTTTTTTTGAAAGATTCATCCATTTGTTAATCACCCCTTAATCGTCCCAATCCCCAAAAGGTAACCGCCTACCACCAAAAAAATATAAAAAAAAGTAGATGTCAATCATAAAGTATATGATAATCAGTGGTTTATAGGCGGGTGGGAATTTGGGAGAAAAGTAACCCAAACCCAACGAGGGGATGACAAAGGGGGAAGTACAATATGCAGCTCTGATAATCTTTTAATGTCGGGATGATAATGGAGCAAATTGGGGATTAAATGACAATACTCTCCACCATAGGGTGCCTAGAGCAATATAGACCGTCGGAGTGAAATGTAGATAGAAAGAGAGCGACATTTGATTCTTCCTATAACATAAAGATAGCCTTATATGTGAAAAAACAAAATTTAATGAAAATAAGGTGTAGCAATAGCGGAAATCACGGTTGGGCTACTTTGCTGCTTTTACAGACTCATAAAAGAGCGTACTTTTGCGATACTAGATAACCAAGCCGTCACATGGATTTCGAAAGGATGTTGCTGTTTTTCTTTAGTGCGTTGGGGGCTTTTAACGGGCTTTTTCTCAGCGCTTATTTTGCTTGCTTTGTGAAGCAGCGGGATCGCACTACCTATTTCTTGGCGGCTCTCTTGTTTGTGGTAAGTGTGCGGGTGGGTAAGTCTGTATTCTTAATCTTCTATCCAGGCATTTCGAGTTTATTTGTGCAGGTGGGATTATCAGCTTGTTTTTTGATCGGGCCGTTTCTGTATCTATATGTCAAGACTTCGGTACAGCCGGAGCGCTATCGGAAAGGAGCATGGTGGTGGCATGTGGTTCCAGTGCTAGTAGCCATGGTTTTGGTCGGATATTATACCCCTTATCAGGAGTATCGCTACCTCTGGAAACGGAAGATGGGGGGCACCTATGGATGGATTTTGTTTAGCTATTGGTTGTTGTATTTGATAGCAGCATTTCGTCTCACCTGGCCTTTGGTCTCCAAAACCTTTGTTAGGCGGGAGAAGGTATCGGATCGGGAGTTGTGGTTGCTATCACTGGTGATTGGGAATGCCATCATCTGGTTGGGCTATAATACCAGTCAGTACACTTCTTATATATTTGGGGCCTTTTCCTTCTCCTTTGTATTTTATTTAATGGTTTTACTCTGGTTTTTTAGGCGGAGGGGAGCAGTTTTGTTTTTGGATAAACCGGAGCGGTATGCCAATAAGCGTATTGGAGTGCAAGAAGCAGAAGACTTGGGAATCCGATTACAGCAATTGTTTTCGAAGGAGGAGCTATATCGGAGACCGGATCTGAAGCTCGCGGATGTAGCTGATGCCTTGCAAATTCCCGCCCATCTCCTGTCTCAATACCTCAATGACAATGTCGGTAAAAGTTTCACCCGTTTTATCAACGAGTATCGGGTGCAAGCTGTTGAACGCATGTTGAAGGACAATGATCATCTCACCTTAGAAGCTATTGGTGCCGAATGTGGCTTTCGATCCAATTCTTCCTTTTATGCGGCTTTTAAAAAGTTTAAGGGGGTGACTCCAGCCAAGTATCGGAAGATATTGAGGTAGTTTTTTCTTCGAATTTATAAATCCGAAGCTTATCGCTGCTGCGAAAGTGGCATTGGGCCCGTACTTCCTCTATGTTTGCAGCGATATTTCCTGGGAAGGAAAGTGCATTCCTCTCCCGACTGTTATTTCACATCGCTTAAATCTAGAAAATGAAACAACTATTCATGCTTGCCCTGATCCTTTGCTGTGCTTACAGCCTGAAGGCCCAATCCGATATGGAATTGATCCAAGCTACTTTGATGGATTACATTGATGGTACAGCTAATGGTGAAGCAGAACGAATCCGAAAAGCCTTTCACAAGGATCTAAATCTGTACGTAGTGGAAGGAGATAGTTTGCGGGCACGTCCTGGTCAACAATACATTTCCTACTTCGAAGATGGAAAGAAAAGAAACCGTATCGGCAATATCGTATCCATCGATCATGAAAATGATGCGGCCATGGCAAAGATTCGAGTAGATATGCCAGGTTCGAAAAGACTCTACACCGATTATCTTTTGCTGCTGAAAATCGCGGGGGAATGGAAAATTATCCACAAATCCTACACCTATGTCCCCTATCCTAGATAAAAGCCTCATACAGTTTTTAGTCTTGCTGTTGATCAGTGTGCAAGCCGCCTGCCAACATGTTGACAAGCAGGAGAGATTTCCGGACTTAGATCAGGAGATTGAAGCACTTTTGGAGGAGTTTCATGCGGCAGGCTTGGCCGTAGGAGTGGTGGAAAAGGGAGGCTTGAGCTTCGTGAAAGGATATGGCTATCGAAATGTGGAGCAAGCGCAAGCTGTCGATGAAAATACGCTATTTGGACTTGGGTCTGTTTCTAAGGCCTTCACGGCTGGTGTATTAGGTATTTTGGGTGATGCTGGAAAGTTGACTATGGAGGATCGACCGCAGCAGCATATCCCGGATTTGCGTTTTTTCAATAAGCAAATGGATGCAGATATTAAGATCAAGCATCTGCTGAGTCACAGTTCGGGAATGGAAGTCATGACCTCCGAATCTTCCTGTATCTTGTTTCTTTCGGAAGACCGCAACGCCATGATCCCTAGAATGAAGTATCTGGCACCAGCGGCTGGGGTAGGGGAAGACTTTAGATACAATAACCTCATGTATACCTTGGCGGGTATCATTGGGGAAAGAATCACGGGAAAGCCCTGGGAAGAGAATGTACGGGCTTTGCTCTTACAGCCGCTTAGAATGGATGACACTCGAGTGGGATACGTAGCAGCAAGTCAATCCCCCAATTTTGCCTACGGTTATTCCGTTTTAGCCACAAACCCCCAGCGGGTACCACCGGAGACTATCATGACTAGAGCACCCGCCGGAGATATTTATAGCAGTATTAGTGATATGTCCAAATGGCTTACGGTATGGTTGAACGGAGGGCAGCAGGGGAAGCAGCAGATTCTATCCAAGCAGTACTTGAGCAAGGCCACCGGCCCTCAGCAGTACATGACCACAGAAGCAGTGCCTAGTCCAGGCACTCCTAGTTATGGTTATGGCTGGATGATCAGTGATTTTCATGGCTATAAGCGGGTTGAGCATTCTGGGGCTATCTCCGGTTATTCCGCTAATGTGGTCTTGTTTCCGGATGAAGGAATAGGGACTGTTGTTTTATCCAATCAGTCCAATTCAAGCCTGCCCAATGTCGTTACGCGCTTACTCATTGATCGATTACTTAAGTTGGACCGTGCCCCAGATGATCAACGGACCATCCGTTACAGTCAAATTCACCCGCTGGAACCAGCAGATATTAAGACTGAGCTTAGTGCGGAGGATGCGCCAAGCTACAAACTAGAGGCTTTAGCCGCTAAGTATACTCATCCGGGATTTGGTACCATTGAAGTGAGCTATCAACAGGGTACTCTACTGGCTACCTTGCCCTTTACCACCTTTCGATTGGTACATGAAAGCGGTAACACCTTCAGTAGCACCTTTACAGAAGAGGTACCTCAATTGATGGGACCATGGGTGACCTTCACCTTTCAAGGTACTACCTCAGCAGGGGCAGATTCAGTACTGGTTAACCTTGGTGAGGAGCCTGTGCCATTCAATAGAGAGTAAGGCTAGGTCGATACTTGGTGTTCAATTTTTCAGATAGGAGCGAAGCAGGGGGACTGACGCTTAGGTCATTCCTCTTCTTCGCTCAGTTCTTGCTCCAGCGGGCCAATTCGATCCATATTTAAGTCAACCGCCTCGAAAAGTTGGCTAATGGTTGTTCGGATCTTATGGCTGGACATGTCTTCCAGTTCTGCTCTAGTTAACCAATAAGAGATATGCGTTACCGGAGAGAATTTACTGAGAATGGATTGAAATTTTCCCTCGTAGTTCGCTTGCACATCTTTAATCCCTAAGCCCATTGATTTACCCAAAGGGCCACCAATGAAATCTCCGGGGTAGTAAATATTGGTCCACAGGGTTGGAGCGAAGGCGGCAGCATGGTGCAAAAAGTAGCGCTTTGATTTTAAGCTCCAATAGTAATATTTGTCTTGCTCTTGCAAAGGAGGGCAGGTGAGTAATTCCCGTTCTTGCTTCCTTTCCTTAAAATCTTGCTCATTTTCCGAAAGCAGAAAGGCACCGTGGGCCAAAGGTGATCCTAGGGTCACTAGATCTGTGATCAACCAAGGGTTGCCCGCCTCCCGCAGGGCTTTCCAGCACACTACTTGGCTTTTCCGAAAGGCTTCTCTCAAGTCCTCAATGGTCTTTTCATCTCGATTAGCTTCGATGGCAGCCTCTAATTGATCGGCAGTCTGTTTTACAGCATCAAAATACTTTGCATCCACGCCTTTATCCGGAGCATAGGTTTGATTGTAATAGGTCCATAGATAAGTAATGATATCATAGGCAATGACACTTCCCAAGCTATGTCCCACCACTACAATGCGATCATACTGTTTTTTCCCATTTTCATCCGGTTCGTGCAACTTCTTGAGGATGGCGATGCCTTCATGTCGGATCGTTTGTCTCTCTTTGATATTAGAGGGGTTGGGGGTGAGGTAGCGGGCGGCGTCTCCGATGTAGCTGATTAGGGTACGTTGAAGCCAGATCAGGATCGTGGTCCCGAGCAAGCTATAGGCTTTGCCGCGTAGCCCCTCTCCGAAAGGATTTTCATCGGCATTGGAAAAGAAGATTAACACCCCTCCAACAATACCCAAGGTTAGGATCCAGGAAAAGAACCAGACGAGCAACAAACGTTTTGGTACCTGCCAGGGCCATTTTAGCAGCAAGGTTTTGAACCAAGGAATGATATGGCCAATATTGGTACCCTGCATATTGAAGGCCCAGTAGTATTCGTAGAAATCTGTGGTAGGTCGGCGCTTTTCACCGGCCAGGACCAATCTTCGAAGTTCATAGGAATCGGATACTTGATCCGGCTTACTCCAGTAATTCTTTTTGTACTCGGTAATTTCGCCCTTCTTGATACGTTCAGAAGCTTCGTACTTGACTAAGGTATCCACAAAACCGCGGAGGGTGGACATGGGCTTCTGCTCCCCGATTCCGTGGATAATTACGACGGCCTGTCTCATGACTACTGTGTTTTATTGCGCTTGCATTAAATCTAAGCAATACTTTCAGTTCAAGTACAATAATCCGTGATTTTGTAGCAAGAAGGGCTACCGGCTATTTTACTATTTCTTCTTTCCATTAATTCCCGTACCACTGATGAAGATGGCGGAATCATATCGTCCGTCTTTTTGATCAGCGATGGCCATGATCAAGTGATACGTTTCATTTGGAGTTACCTGCACCTTCGCCTGTAAGGGCACGGAAAAACCATCGTACTGCCAGGCTTTAAAGACTTTTGGATCTTTCTCTAAAGTATTGGGGCGATACAGGTGCGAGTTTTTCTGATGATTAATATTGGCTACACTTACCTCTTCTCCATTTGGGAGTACGGCCAGATTCTTGATGTCGACAATGTAAGGATCAATGGCTTTCAGGTACTCACCTGCCTTTTTGCCGAATTTTTGCCGAAAAACACCTACATATCCACGCCGATTAATGTAGGGCTTTTCAGAAATGTTCTTTAATTCAGTCAGAACTGCATCTGGTAATTCTAGTTCGACAGAAAGGCGTTCAAATGCCTCAGGACTGAGCTTGATGTCCTTGGCATCAGCAATGCCCTTGCCAGAGATAAAGAAGCCGAACACGTCATGAAAGGTGAGATATTCAGGATACTCTTCTGAGGCGAAAACGTAGTTGAATACCAAGGTGTCTGCGTCAATTTGGATATCAAATTCCATGATACATGGATCAAAAAGTTTCTTACTCTTTGGAAACAGACTCAATATTTTTGGGTCAGTCACGGCCTTTTTTGAGCCCTCGAAAGACTTATTCGGTTTGTCATTGGGGCCAACCGCATTAGCTGCTAGACCCGTTGTCAGCATTAAGCCTTCAAAGATTCCGATTACGCCTTCCTCCTCCTTGAAGTAGAGGTATGGCTTGGTCAGCTTGGTTGTATCATTGATTTCCAAGTTGGTGATCTTGACCCCGTCGCCTTGTAGAAACTGAGTAACATCCTCCGTAGAGTTCGGGTTTTCAAGGCTCACGTTCGTTTTTACCGTGTCTAAAATCGCACGTTTGCTGGGACTGAGAAAGGCGAGAGGATCTCCCTCGGAATAGGTTATGACAAAGCCATGGAAAAGCTTTTGTGCTTGCTCTGTCGTTTCACACTTGGTTTGCCGATAGGCTTTCCAACTGATGAAGAATTTTCGTTTCCAAAGTTCCGGAATTAGCGCCGTCAATTTCGTTAGCCTTGCACTGTGTAAGGCTTCGAAGGTCTGACCTTTAGGGAAGTCGGTGAAGTAGTAGTCGATCCCTTCGACCTTTTTCCCTTTCAGTTCTTTTAGTAAACCTGGATTTGATACAGAAGAAGTGCCATACGCCATTTTCAGCACCAACTGGTTCTTTTTAGCTGTTGGGGTATAGCTTTCAATTTCCGTCAAGAGTACTTCTTCAAACTGGATCACTTGTTGACCCATGGCAAGGGGACCAAAAAAGACGAGAAGAAATCCAATCCATATTGGTTTCAAGGTAGATGTGGGGAGCATAAACATTTGATTTATGGTTATTGAATACTGTATGGGATCAATAGACCGAGCTGTACTCGACAGGGACGAGACAGTGGGATTCGGGGGCAACACCTTACCATTACAGGCATGGAACAGGCCACACTTTGTTAGCAGTTTTTCATCATTTCCAAAAGCATATTGCCGCTTTTGGAGGGATGATCGGGACTTTTTTGTGTTGGAATAGAGCGCAGATAGTTTGCTGCTTACATATTAATACTATTCTTCATAAAAACGTTCCCGAATATAGCCATAAACTTTTGATAATGGTAGTGCCGTACTCGCTGGACCCGTACGGATGTAGAAGTAAGCCTGTTGCCCATCTTGGAGATAAGCGGGTTTGGGAGCGGGTTGGCAATCAATGCGCAATAAGTATTTTTCTTTGATTTGTTCTATCGAAAAATGAAGGTAGCTCGTGAACGTGGGGCCAATTTTATCTTTGATCAACTTAGTGAGGTGTAGCAGCAATTTGTCGTGATTGGGAAATTGGTCACTTTTCAAATCAAGGATTTCACCATCATCAGCCACTCCAATCAGTAAGATGCCGCCGTGGGTATTCATAAAGGCCGCAATAGTCTTTAGTGATGCATGTTCTAGTCTTGGATCCTTTTTATTGGCAAATAAATTCCAACGTAAGGTAGATTTGAATTCCACCTGGTCATTTTCGCCATTGCGGATGATTTCTTCTGTTGAAATTTGCTCTTTGGAGCGAAGATAGGTGGTGAGTCGTTTGGCCAAAGTGCGCAGTACGATGAGGGCTATCTCGGCGGGGACGTACGTTGGATCAAAAAGCTTGTCACCACTCATACAAATCACGGTGGAATCTTCGATGGCTCGGACTGAACCGGAACGGAAATCTTGATTGATAATCCCGATTTCTCCAAATAACTCACCCGCTTCCATTTCCTTGAAGGTATTGTCTGGCAGATGCAGACTGAATCGCCCTTGTTCGATAAAGAAGAGAAAATTAGGCTGCATGTTGGTGTCGAACACTAATTCGCCTTCGGCATAGGTTCTTCGCTCTGTTAGGGATAGCAACAATTGGATATGATCTATATCCAGGGCGGAGAAGATCTCATGTTTGAGGAGAATAGAGGAACTGTGTATTGACTTCATAGCTTATGGAGATAAGGAATTCAGCGCTGAATTAATTAGTTAGCAGTGCTTGTACGGGATTTATACTCGTTCAATGATCGTGGCATATCCTTGGCCAACTCCGACACACATGGCTACCAAAGCAAATTGCTTATTCTGCTCCTGCAGTTCCAGTGCAGCCGTATGAAGAATTCGGGTTCCTGATACCCCTAGTGGGTGACCAATAGCAATAGCTCCACCATTGGGATTGATACGGGGATCATCATCTGACAATCCTAATTTACGTGTACAAGCTAAAACCTGTGCGGAAAAAGCCTCATTTAGTTCTATGACATCCATGTCCTCCAAACTAAGATTAGCTCTTTCCAGTGCCTTTAAAGAGGCACCCACCGGACCAATGCCCATGATTCGGGGCTCTACACCCACTACACCAGAACTAACAATTCTAGCTAAGGGCTTCAAGCTATACTTTTCTACGGCATTAGCAGAGGCAATAATGGTTGCTGCTGCACCATCGTTTAGACCAGATGCATTGCCCGCCGTTACTGTGCCGCCCTCCGCCTTGAAGGCGGTTCGAAGTTTGCCAAGTACTTCCAGGCTTGTATTGGGTTTGATAAACTCGTCTTGGTCAAAAATGATGGGGTCAGCCTTGCGTTGTGGAATTTCCACGGAAACAATCTCTTTGGCAAGTCTTCCACTGGCTTGGGCCGCCGCTGCCTTTTGCTGAGACCATAAGGCAAACTGATCTTGGGCAGTTCGGCTGATATCATATAACTCGGCTAAGTTTTCAGCCGTTACGCCCATCCCATCTATCCCATACAGGGCTTTCATTTTTTTGTTGACAAAACGCCAACCAAAGCTACTGTCGTGCATCTGTGCATCACGCCCGAATGGGGCAGACACTTTTGAGATTACCCATGGTCCTCTCGTCATATGTTCCACTCCACCAGCAATTACTACTTCTGCATCTCCCGCCTTGATAGCGCGGTTGGCATGGATGATCGCGGACATGCCGGAAGAGCAAAGCCTGTTGACCGTTTCACCGGGTACCGACCAAGGGAGACCAGCCAAGAGCAAAGACATGCGAGCCACATTACGGTTATCCTCTCCCGCTTGGTTGGCACAACCAAGGATCACATCATCATAGGCGTCCTTGGGGATAGTACCCTGTCTATCTACTAAAGCTTGAATGGGTATCGCTCCGAGATCATCCGTGCGTATGGTAGCCAATGATCCTCTAAATTTGCCAAATGGTGTTCTGATACCGTCAACGATGAAGCTATCTTGCATGATTTAATTTGGTTGTTATTGTGCTAGGTGCGGCAAAAGTAAACAAAAATCAATATATGATTCCTTCTTTTGTTCGTAGAGAAACCATCAGAAACGAAGCCTGGTTCTATAATATTTTTTGATAGAGGCCGGAATGTTTTGAGAGATATACCGTTTGGATAAGATTTGACATTTTGTTTAACTTTTGGATGTATAAGTTCAACAAAAATGACTTGGGCAGAGTTTAGGAGGGAAATTCAATAAAAAGAATACTGATGAAAAAGAACTTCTTAATGTACAACTTTGCCATCCTTATGGCTGTCTCTTTTCTATTCGTGGCTTGTAACAATGATGATGATGATACGCAGCCACAGCCACAGAGTATTGTAGAAATTGCAGCTGCCGATGCCCAATTTAGCACATTGGTGGATGCGCTTACAAGAGTAAACTTGGTATCTGTTTTGGAAGGTGCAGGTCCTTTCACTGTATTTGCTCCAACAAATGCAGCTTTTGAAGCACTAGGCGTGGACTTATCAACGATCAGCGATGAAGATTTAACTGAAATTCTTTTGTATCACGTTTTGGGTGGTGCAGAAATTACTTCAGGCCAAATTGCAGAAGGACAAACTTATGTAACTACTGCAGCTACTACTGGACCAAACGACAATCAGCTATCTATGTTGATTGAAAAAGCAGGTACAGCCGTGACCATTAATGGAGATATCTCTGTATCCACTCCTGATGTTGACGCGACGAACGGTGTGATTCACATCGTGAATAAAGTAATTATGCCATTGGACGTAGTAGGACATGCTGCTGCTAATAGCGCTTTCACTAGCTTGGTAGGTGCACTAGGTGCTGCCGATGGTGATTTGGTGAATGTTTTGAAAGGTGACGGTCCTTTCACCGTTTTTGCACCAGTGGATGACGCTTTTGCTGCTATTCAAAGTACAGTGGATGGTTTAACTACTGAGCAATTGGCTAAAGTATTGACTTATCACGTTGTAGCTGGGGCGAATGTACGTTCCACTGACTTGACAAACGGACAAGTAGTTTCTACTGTAAATACACCAACTACTTTTACTGTGAACTTAGGCAATGAGGTAACAATCACTGATGCCAACGGAGATGAGTCTACGGTGGTATTGACAGATGTACAGGCAACAAATGGTGTCATCCATGTATTGAACAAAGTAATTATTCCTAACAACCTATAGGAACCGTAGTCTAGATTGATCCTTTCAGGGATTGATCGATACATATAACAAGGAGAGGGGGCTATGCACTGCATGTCCCCTTTCTAATTTCACCTCTTTCTTTATACGAAGTACTTAGCAAAAAAAGATTGTCCAGAAATAAGCATCTTTGCCATTAGAATTCTTACTTAGCGCAGATTGTTTTCGATTCATTTCCACTCGTAAACTAATTCAGATGTTGACGCCAACTAAGCTTACAATTGATATCTCTGAGGAGATTGGAACGGTTTCAGGTCTATTGATTAAACCTGCTGATGCCACTGCTCTACTGGTTTTGAGTCATGGGGCCGGTGCGGGAATGGAGCATCATTTTATGGAAACCTTAGCTCAAATTTTGGCAGTACATAAAGTCGCTACTTTGCGCTTCAATTTTCCTTATATGGAAAAAGGGAAAGGAGCTCCAGATCGACCCAAGAAGGCACATCCAGCTATCAAGGCAGCGGTTGCTGCAGGGGAGCAGTATGCAGAAGGGTTGAAAGTTTTGGCAGGAGGGAAATCCTTCGGGGGCCGGATGACTTCTCAGATTGCAGCGGTGGATGAGTTGGGGCCAGTAAAGGGCGTGGTTTACTTCGGCTTCCCACTACACCCCCCGGGTAAGCCAGGCACAGATCGAGCAGCACATCTAAAAGATATAAGGCTACCACAATTGTTTTTGCAAGGTACTCGGGATACCTTGGCCCGCTATGAGTTGATAGAAGGGGTTTGTTCCGACCTGGAAAAAGCAAGGCTGGTTAAGATGGAAGGGGGAGATCACTCCTTCAAAACGCTTAAACGCTCCGGGATTAGTCCGGAAGAGGTCATGGAAAAATTGGCTCAGGAAACAGCCTCCTTTGCGGCTTCCTGTTAACGCCCTGCCATATTCTTCCCGTACATGTTACTCTTTTATGAAATCGTAAGTAGCCGGAGGACCTCCCAGGTAAGTCTTGGCAGCTTCTTTAAGGGCGAGATGTACTGGATGGGTTTGATAGGCTTGGTAAGCTTCATTATCGACAAAGCTCATTTGCATAATCAATTCATAGTCCGACAGCGCTCGATCATCTCCTAGATTCTCGAAAGGTCCCACTTCAAGATCTTGCACTTCTTCTATTGCTTCTAATTTCTTAATCTCAGCAACTAAAGCTGCTTGATCGGCATCCTCCTTTAAATTAAATAGTACAATGTGTACTAAAGGGGCAACTTTATCTTCCTCAGCTTTTAGGTTTTTTAATTCAGATTCTAAAGCCACAATCTTTTCCTTACTAGTGGCGAGTTCTTCTTCTAGAGCAGTATTCGAACAGCTGCAAAGTAGGAGCAGAGAAAGTAGTATAGTGGTACGATTCATCATGTTCATTCTATGTGGTTTTGTCTGAATATCAAGATAATCCAAAAATATTGGGTGTAAGCTAAAATAAGTTCAGTATATTTCTATTGTTCTTCTCGTTTATAGTTTAACAAGTACACAAGGACTGGATCAACCCTTACGAAACAACCGTTCTGCACAAGTTCCATACCACCTCAAAATAACATTGAACTGTCCTGCTACGGCCGCTAGGATCTATAACTTTATCTCGTTTAGACAGCGCTTACCGACTGTTGCCGGAATGGGCCATTAGTTAGATAGTATTATATGCGACAAATAAAAATATCACTCATTAACGAATAAAAATTCGCTTTTGATTTAAAAAGCCCATACCTTTGCTGCATGAAAGTCAAGGACAAAGCAAAAGAAGAACGAATTAAGCAAGTTACGCTGGAGATTGTATCCCAGGAGGGCCTAGCTGGACTGAAGATTAGCAAGGTGGCGAAAGAGGCTGAGGTATCTCCTTCGATGATCTACACGTACTTCAAGAACAAAGAGGAATTGATTGAATCTGTCTTTTGGGGAGTAGTCAAAACGATATTTGATCGCCTGGAAAGCGAAAAGGATTCTGACCTACCATTCAAACTCCAATTTCGGCAGCAATTCCATCATTTTATGGGACTTAAGCTGAAAAAATCTATAGAATTTGAATACTTCTCGAGCTTTGTAAAGTCTCCTTTTTTTAAACCTGAATACCATAAAATGATTATTGAAAATAGTCGAGGAATGTTGGAACTGATTCGAGAAGGGCGGAGGAAAATGATTATTAAAGATGATGTTCCTGTTGATCTTATCCTAGCTCTTGGAGGGGGCTTCATGGAAAAGCTAGTGGAGTTCCACCAGAATCAGGTGATGCTCATGGATGAGACCACTATCGACCAAGCTTTTGAACTGCTTTGGGACGCAGTTAAACAATAAAGCTAAAATTTTTTACCCTGAAACCGAATTTTTTTTCGTTTATAAAACTGCCATTAATGAAACGAATCCTGCTTTTCTTGTTCTTCCTACCCGCACTGGGGCTATTAGGACAAGCTCCGGTCAAGATTGCGTTATTACACGACTTCGCATCTGATGTAGGATCCTTGGGCGATTTTGGAGAACTGTCCAAGATCGAAATTTTACAACTGCTCCAACATCGGCGGACCATTGAGATTACTGATTATTATGGTGCTTACCAGTCTGAGCAAATTGAGCAAAACATTCAAAAGGCATATCAGGAGAATGATATTATTGTCAGCTTGGGATTATTAAGTGGGGCCGCCTTGACTCGTCGAATAGAATTTCCCAAGCCCACTATAGTTGGGATATTAGCCGACGCAGGTTTGAGCGGTCTGGTCAAATCAAGTATCGGCACATCAACCATTGCTAACCTGACATATATTGAATCTCCATTTAATGTAGCTCGTGATCTACAGACCCTTCATGAAATCAGACCTTTCCAGGACTTAGCACTGGTAATTGATGACAACCTGGCTTTCCAGGAAGACCTGTTATTGAGAGAAGTGGTCAGAAAGAACCTTGGGATGGACTCGGTAGCGATCAATGTCTATTTTGCTAGGGCTTTACTCTCCGGCTCATCGGAACTAAAAGCTGGTACGGACGCCGTGTATGCGCTTCCGGTATTACTGGAAGATAGTACAAAAATGAGCCAGCTCTTTTCTATGTTCAATGCTAAAAAGATCCCATCCGCAGCCTTGTTGGGAGATCAGTTTGTTGAGGTAGGAGCACTGATGGGCTATGAGCAAGAAAAGCATCTTAACCTTATCCCGCGTCGGATTGCTTTGAACATCATGAAAATTCTAGAAGGTACTAAGCCGGAAGAAATCCCAGTAGGGATAACTACCTACGATGAGAATCTTCTGATAAATATGGCCACCGCACGGGAAATCAAGGTATATCCCAACTTTGAAATCATCGCCAATGCTACCCTCCTGCATTTACTGGATGAGAATACGGATCGGGAATTGAGCTTGCAAGGTGTGATTGCGGAAGCTTTGCAGACTAACTTGGATCGGCAGGTGGCAGCGCTGGATGTGCACATTGCCGATAAAGATATAGGCATCGCTAGAGCAGATCTCCTGCCACAGGTAGATGTAACCACGGCTTTGTCCGTGGTCGACGATAATACGGCCCTGACTTACCAGGGATTTCAGGGAGCAGCAAACTGGACAGGATCTGCGAATTTTACCCAGATTGTTTACGCCGAACCGGTTTTGGCCAATCTTGCCATTCAAAAACTACTGAAGAAAGGGGAAGAGTATGAGTTAGATCAGGTGCAGTTGGATATGATCATTGATGTTTCTGAAGCTTATCTCAACATTCTGCAAGCCCAAACCAACCTAAGTGTGCAGCAGAAGAATGTGGAAGTAACGAAAGAGAACTTCAGCATTGCTACATCGAAGAACGCAATTGGTTACACGGGGGCTTCAGATCTCCACCGGTGGGAAGCGGAGCTGGCGACCAAAAATATTGACCTGAATGCAGCCGTAGCCTCTGTACAGCAAGCCAAGTTCCGACTGAATCAATTATTAAATCGACCTATCAACGAACCCTTCAATGTTAAGGATGAGACGCTGGAGGATCAGATGCTTTTGATTACGGATGGACGCTTAGAAGGAATCAATGATTATGGGAAGATTAATAAGTTCACTGATTTTCTGGTTGACTATGCAAAAGACAGATTACCCACGCTAAGCATTATCGCGAATTCCATAAAAGTGCAGGAAAGGTTGAGACTTTCTCGAAAGAGAGCCTTTTTCCTCCCTACCGTTTCGATGAACGGAGGAGCTAATTATTTGATTGGAAAGTATAATGTGCCAGAAGTATTTGGTAAGACAGATAATGTAGGTAACTGGAATCTTGCGGTCGGGGTGAATTATCCCATATTCCAAGGAAATTTGCGTCGCCAGCAGCTTGATCAAGCCGATATTCAGCTAAAACAGTTGGGGCTGACACAGAAAAATGTGGAAAATCAACTCGAGCTGGCGATCCGAGCCAACATGCAACAGATTTACGTTTCCTTTAGCCGTATGCAGTTGTCACAGGAAGCGAGTATTGCTGCTGATCAGAACTTCACGATTATTCAAGATGCCTATAACCAAGGTCAAGTTAATATTACAGCCTTGATCGATGCCCAGAACAATACCTTACAAGCGGAGCTGGGCGCAACGAACGCCGTCTACACTTTCATTTTGGATTTTCTAGAACTGGAGCGATCCATCGGTTTCTTTTACTTCTTGGCTTCACCTGAGGAACGAAGTGATTTTTTCCAAAGGGCCACTACTTTATTCATGAATAAATAATGTATTCCATTCTATTTTCCTCTGCTGATCAGTGCAGAAACCGGTAGTAAGGCCGGCGGATTTGAGAAAATGATTTTATACAGCAAACCAACTCAACCAATGAATAAGATAAATAAACAAACCAAGATGCTACATAAACTTGCTACGGTGTCTCTAGCTGGCTTAGTCCTCATTTTTAGTCTATCTAGTTGCGGAGGCAAACGTGCTGAGGAGGCCCTACCTGAATTCATCAAACCCATAAAGTACGCTGAGGTAGTCCGTGCCGGTCAAGTGAATCGACAGACCTACGCTGGTACGGTGCAATCTAGTAAAGAAGCACAGCTTAGTTTTAAAGTGAATGGTAATATCAACTACTTGCCCGTGAAGATTGGTGATCGGGTGCGGAAGGGGCAATTGATTGCGCGTATCGATGCGACGGACTACCGTGTTCAAGTGGAACAGTCCAAGAGTAACCTCCTAGGAGCAGAAACCCAGATTAAAAGTGCTGAAAGTCAATTGTTGAGTACGCGGGCAAATTATCAGCGAGTAGAAAAGCTATATGAGAACAACAGCGTATCCTTGAGTGATTTTGAACAAGCAAAGTCAGCTCTTGAGACAGCTGAAGCTGCTTATGAAGCGGCTAAAGCTCAGGCTGCAGCGAGCCAGCAGCAAGTAACATCTACTCAAAACCAAGTTAAATATTCTCAGCTAGTGGCGCCATTTTCTGGAATCATTACGGCTATCAATGTGGAAGAGAATGAATTTGTAGGAGCGGGGACGCCGATTGCCATTTTGAACTCTGAGACGGATTTGGAAGTGCTAGTAGGCGTACCAGAAGTAAGTATCGCAAGCGTCAAACGCGGCCAGCAGGTTGGGATAGGATTCTCGGCTTTAAATAGTCAACCTTTTACCGGCCGAATCACGGAGGTAGGATTTAGTAATGCAGGACGCTCGACCTACCCGGTTACGATTCGGATTGAAAAGCCATCTGAGGCGATTCGTCCGGGTATGGCAGCGCGCGTGCAATTTGGGTTTCAAGAAGAAGGTCAAGGAGGAGCGGAGCAGCTATTTGTTCCCATTGCAGCGGTTGGCCAAGATCAAGAGGGGCGATTCGTCTACACCTTACAACCTAGTGGTGATGTGTATCAAGTGGAACGCCGGAGTATTCAAGTGGGAGACTTAGGGGCAGATGGGTTTGAGGTAAAAGATGGATTAAAGGAATCTGAACTGGTAGCGACATCCGGATTGAAGTCTTTGATCGTAGGTATGAAAGTAAGGTTGNTAGAAAACTAAGCTCATCCAATAATTGCGAAGTATTTGCTGAGTTCCTGGCAGGTTTTGGAGCGTTCGGACAGGGTCCGAGGTATTGAGGAGGGAAAAGAGCCTGCTGACTCATAAAAATAACAATATGAATATTACTAAATTTTCTATAGACAACTCCAGGGTAACAATCATGGTGCTGGCCGTCATCGCCATTATGGGCCTGGTCACCTATGGGTCCCTGTCGAGGAATAGTATGCCACCTTACACTATTCGGATAGCAACCGTGGTTACCCAGTTTCCTGGAGCATCCCCAGATCGCGTAGAGCAACTCATCACCAAAAAAATCGAGGAGACCGTTCAAGAGCTTCCAGAGTTGGATGATGTAACCAGCGAGAGCCGGACTGGCTTATCAGTAGTTACGGTTTCTTTGACACCGGATATTGCAAAGGAAGATTTGCAGGTCGTCTGGGATCGTTTAAGGCGCAAGATTGACGGAATTCAGAAGGAATTACCGGATGGTAGTAGACCGCCAAGGATCAATGATGATGGTTTTGGAACGGTTTACGGGATTATGTTGGGACTGGAAGGAGATGGGTTTAGCAATGCGGAAATGCGTGAATATGCAGAGGATATCAGAGACGATTTGGTGAAGATGGACGCAGCGGCAGAGGTGGAAATCAAAGGAGAATTACCCGAACAGATCTACGTCGAGTTTGACAATGCACGTCTGGCCGAAATGGGATTAACGGCCTCTCGACTACAAAGCATACTTTCGGTAACGAATATCGTGTATTCCGGTGGGCAGGTTGGCTTGGAAAATAAAAGGATAGCATTGGAACCTAGCGGTAATTTTGAATCCGTGGAGGACTTGGAAAGGACCTTGATCACCATGCCCTCAGGCAACGCTATCCCACTGGGAGATATTGCTGATGTAACCAGAGGTTATAAATCTCCGACGGAGAAGATCGTTCGGATAAACGGAGAACCAGGTATTGCCATCGCCATCGCCTTGAAGGAAGGAGCCAACCTCATTGAATTGGGGCAGCTGGTGGATGAAAAGATTGTTGGTTACAACCGAGAATTACCCGTAGGCCTTTCCGTGGCTCGAATGGCTGGCCAGGACCTCTATGTCGATCAAAAAGTAAATGACTTTTTGAGCAATGTATTTCAGTCAGTGGGGATTGTATTGGTAGTGATGCTACTATTCCTGGGTTTCAGGACGGGTATTGTGGTAGCCAGTTTGATTCCGATGGCTATGATTATGACCCTTTGGATCATGGGCATGTTTGATATTGGTTTGAATCAGGTCTCCTTGGCTGCCCTGATCATGGCTCTGGGACTCCTCGTAGACAATGCCATCGTGGTCTCGGAGTCCATTATGGTGAAAATGGAAGAAGGACAGACCGCTTTCAATGCTGCGATTAATGCATCTGGAGAACTCTTCACGCCACTTCTAGTATCCTCGCTCACCACTTCAGCAGCCTTCTTGGCTTTCTTTCTTGCGGAGAATACGATGGGTGAAATGATGGGGCCACTTTTTTCTGTGATTACCATCACCTTGCTTTCTTCTTGGATCCTGGCCATGACGATGATCCCATTTCTAGGAGCAAGATTTATTCGTGTGCAAAAGAAAGAGGAGGACGACAATCAAGTGGGTATGTTTGATCGACTTACGGCTTGGTACAAAGGGCTCCTGACCGGTGTGTTGAAACGTCCGTGGATTTTTACAGCGGGGATAGTAGTTTTATTTTTTGGAAGTCTTAGTCTTTTTGGAAGCATACCTTTCATCTTCTTTCCTGACAGTGATAGAAATCTGGTGACACTTGATATGAACCTCCCCTTGGGGACCAAGATTGAAGAAACCGAGCGCACGGTGAATCAAATAGAAGACTTTATCCGCGCCGAACTGCTAGTAGGAGAGGGGAAAGAAAAGGGGATTACGGATTGGTCTGCCTTCATCGGTGAAGGGCCATCTTCCTACGACTTGGGGTATCAACCTGGTGAGGCTAATTCCGGCTATGGACACTTACTACTGAATACCTCTTCTTTTACCGACAATAACTATGTGATTGAAAAACTGCAAGATTATTGCTTTGAGCAATTGCCGGATGCGGAAGTACAAGTATCGCCATTATCTGGAGGTGGTGGTGGAGGAAAGGATGTTGAGATTCGGGTGTCGGGGGATTCACCAAGGGAACTCTTTATGATTTCTGAGGAGATCAAGCAGCTGCTTCTCGGTGTACCTGGTACAAGAAGTATTTCTGATAACTGGGGGCCACAGATTAAGAAATTTGTGATTGATATCGATCAGGATAACGCCAATCGAGCAGGCTTGAGCAATCAAGATATTGCGATTTCGCTGCAGACTACCTTGGATGGCTTTAATGCAGGATCTTACCGAGAAGGGGATGAAAATATCCCAATCATGATGCGTACCATCGATAGCGAAAATCTAGATATCCGTGACCTAAATGGAATTAATCTTTTTGCCCAAAATTCAGGATCTAATGTGCCTTTGCAGCAGGTAGCTAGTATTAATCCGCAATGGCAAAATGCTAAGATTCTCAGACGAAATCTCTTCCGTACAATTACCATTAGTTGTGATGCCATGCCCGGATTTACAGCTTCTGAATTAACGAGCAGTATCACGCCGCTACTCCGTGAAAAGGCAGATAACTGGAAGAGTGGGTACTCCTATAGTTTGGGGGGAGAGTCCGAACAGAGTGCTGAGGCTATGGGAGCCGTGATCGCCAAGCTGCCCTTATCCGGTTTTATCATTCTTTTGCTCTTGATTCTACAATTCAACTCCTTCCGCAAGACAGGGATCGTCCTTTTGACGATTCCGCTTGGGATCATTGGGGTGATCTTTGGCCTGTTGTTGTTTCAGTCCTTCTTTGGTTTCATGGCCTTTTTGGGTGTGATATCCTTGGCGGGGATTGTTATCAATAATGCGATCGTATTGTTAGATCGGATCCAGATCGAAATAGAAGAATTTAATAGAACACCCTATGAGGCGATTGTGGAAGCAGCTCAACAGCGATTCCGTCCAATCTTGCTCACCACTTTTACAACTACGCTTGGTTTGATTCCGCTTTATCTAGGTGGAGGAGAAATGTGGGAGCCCATGGCGATCTCCATCATGATCGGTTTGCTCTTTGCTACTGTCATTACGCTACTCTTTGTCCCGGTACTCTATAAGTTACTGTTTAAGGCTAGACCTGCTTCAGCCGCTTAATACAATACATAAACTCGCCTCCAAAGGGGCCTTCAAATAATTCTTACATGCAACACAACAAAGATCCTAAGGAAAATCGACGATCCTTCGTCGAGCAGCAATTAAGAGTCATTCATCTGGACCTTGAACGTTTTTCCCTAAAACTTACGGGGGATAAAGTCAAAGCTGATGACCTGGTGCAGAATACCCTGCTACGTATTCTTTCCCAAGCTGAGCGCTTTCAGCCAGGCACTAATTTCAAAGCCTGGGCGGCCACCATTATGAAGAACATCTTCATTAATGACTACCGCAAGCACCATCGCCGATCTCAATTGCTGGAACAGGTCCGCTCTAGCCAATCGCTAGCCATTGACAATAAAGTCACCAATAATCAAGGGGATCGGGACTTGGAATTACAAGATCTTACTTCCCTTACAGATAAGTTGCCGGATGATTTTCGTATCCCATTTATGTTGGCCCATCAGGGGTATAAATATGAAGAGATTGCCAAGGAATTAAAGACGCCAGTCGGGACGATTAAAAGCCGAATCTTCTTTGCGCGCAAGCGATTACAAAAAATGTATCGAAAGGTATACAAGGATGTCTCCTAGGCAAAACTTGCTATAATTTTAGAATGAATTCTGTAAGATCTTGGCTAGTGGTTAAGCCGAGTTTCTTTCGGACCCGATACCGCAGGGATTCCACACCTCGAATGGAAATGCCCATGTATTCAGCAATCTCTTTGCTGCTGACATTGAGTTTTAAATAACTGCACAAACGCAATTCTCGGGCCGAGAGACCAGGATAATTTTCCTTGATTTTCACCAGGAAGTCATCCTTTTCCACGAGTTGCTGGGTATCTAGCTGGATCTGAATTCCTTTGCTAGAAGTTTCGTACTGCTGAAGTACCTTTTGTACTTCTTTGATATCCGCTTTTTGATGTGCAAGTTGCTCAATCTTCTTGATGAATACCTGCTGCATCTCGCCCTTCAGAAGGGCTTCTGAGAGATTCTGGTTCGTTTGCTCGCGTTCCGTCTGCCATTCATCCCTTTGGGCTTTCAGGCGGTGTATAGCACTGCTTAAAGATTGTTTTTCAGAACTCAGTTGACGGATCAGTGGCCGCTGATAGGTACTGTTGGCGAAAAAATAGAGGAGTAAGCCTAACAAGACTATAATCAGTGCGACTCCCCAAAGAATATAACCAGATATGCTATGATTTTGCATCTCTATAGCAAAATTGATTGGTGGTGATTCCGCTTCAACATCATAGATATTGCGAGATTTGGCCCAGAAGGTATAATCACCAGACGGGAGTCCCACCAACTGCCGCTGATTGGAGCTGCTCCAAGCTTGCCAATCTTCATCATAGCCTTCTAGGTAGGTGCTATATTGAATGTAAGGAATGGCTTCAAAGAAGGAGCTTGAAACAGTAAATTCCAACAGCTCGTTTTCTCGCGAGGGAATGCTTATTCTTTGACTACTGGAGATGCCCGCCCCGCTCTCAAAAACCGTTTTTTGTCGTAAGGGTAGATTGACCTCATTAACGAAGCAGTCATGTTCCCTGGAAGCTGTGGACCGAAACGTGGTGTTGAGAATAACCAAGCCACGCCGGCTGCCAACAAGTATTAGAGAGGGATCGGGAAAACTTATGCTTTCGAAGGCAGGAATTAATTCCCCCCTTAGTTTTTGAAAAGGATCTTCTCTTTGCGTATAGCTACCATCCTCCAAAAGATCGATCATCGCTATCTCATCTGAGCGGTAGTAATTCTTAATGGCCAGGAAACTACCATCGCCTGCAGAGTAGACTTTTCTGATCAATGTTTCAGTACCTAATATTTTACTGAATATCGGTTCCGGCTCCATCCGGTTCGTCTCAGCATTGTATTGGAAAACCCCATTTTGTGTACCAAACAAGACCCCTTCAGGAGATGGAATTAAGTTGTTGTACAAATTGGAGGGTAAACCAGATAAAGTGTCATATAGTTCAACCGTTGTGAAACGACTTAGATCTTCAGATAACTCCAATTGGTAGATACCTTGATAGCCGTGCGAAATCCAGATCTTTTCTTCGTCAAACAGCAATTCCCTACTGGTTTCACTAAAGCCTTCTATGTCATTGCGGATCTGATATTTTCCATTCTTGTATTCTAACAAGCGAACGCCTCTGTAATGACCAGATAAGAGTAGGTTGGTTTGATCGGGATGAACGGCAAAGTTCCAATGCCCCTCGCCACCAATAAAGGTGGCCTTGTCCCCCTCAACCTGGAAGACGCCGTTATGATGAGCTAGAAGGATATTCCCCTGATGTTCTATAATTTGCCAGCAGGTCCCAGTCGTCTTTGGGATGAGCTTGAACTGGAGTTGTTTAGAATCTCTATTTGACCAGGGACTAATGAACAGGCCCCGGCTTGTGCCAACATAGAGGTGTCGGTCAGTGGGTAGGATCGAATAAACCTCTCCTCTTAGACCATTTTTCTTACTTACTAACGTAAAAGGACTATTGAGTTCCAGATAGGAAACGCCTTCATCCATCGCAGTCCAAATATTTCCCTGATGATCCTTATAGAGCGACAAAATGCTATGATCTGGGAGACCATCATTTTCTGTGATCTTGTATTGAATGTTACCCTGGTAATCTGTGACTAGCAAACCCTCATGCAAAGATCCAAAAATGAGCTGATCCTTATTTAGGATCGTAGCTCGATTCAAGTAGATCTGCTTAAAGTACGCTTGGTTGCCAGCGTTCCAAGGTTTTATGCTCCCTTGTTCAAAAATCAGTACGCCAGATTTGTCTGAACCCAGTAGATAAGTGCCCGGACGTATCGATTGGATAAACTCGATGTGTAAATTGGAATAGGCTTGATAATCCGTGATCTGCCTGAGCTCATCATCCCGGTATCTAAATATGCCAGCCCCGTTGGCTGCAAAGACGATCTCATCTCTGCCTGAGGTCCAAGCTCTAAAAGGAATGCCCCTACCTTGAATCGATATGGATTGGGTGGCTTCGTCATAGATCATGATGCCTTGATCAGTGAGGAAGAATACTCGCTCCTGATAACTGCAGATGGCGCGCACATCATTGAAGTTGAAGAGAGCGTCTTGGATGAGTTCATTCAGAATATGGTACCGAAGTTGTCCTCTGCTATTTCTATCGAAATATCCGATCTCCGAGGTTCCGCCAATGTAAATTCTTTCGCCAGCCAAAGCAAAGGATCGCAGCTCACTTTGGTTCAGGGGTTGTCCAATTCGCTGCCAATCATAACCATTGAATTCTACCAAACCATAATTGTTGGCAAAGTACATCTTGCCGTCTTCTCCTTGGCCAATATCCCAGTTCTTCCCTGCAACGGAGTAGAATTCACTAGAGTAATTGGTAATAAAGGGGCTACCTAAAGGCGTGGCAGGGGCGTTCTGCCCAAGCAGAAGCTGGAAAAACACCAGAGCCATGTAGGTTAAACTAGCTTTTAAGGCTGCAGTACGAAATGTACAAATCATGATTAATTTTTGCCTTTAAGTCCCTCTAATATAGTAAAAAACACCGGTTTGCGTACTAAAAGCGTAGTACGCGAGTAAGGGTGGTGTAATATATAATTCTATGTTTCTAGTTGTGAGCCATACTTTTGTATTGTACAAGGGAATGAAATGGTATTTTATTTGTTATCCAAGTCAAATTATTGATTGCAATGCAAGAGACGACAATTTTTGATACGCAGCAGAATATTACTATTGGCCAGGTAGAATATTTTAAAGGAATAGGGCAAATAACTTATGAGGGATCAAAATCACGCAATCCTTTAGCCTTTAAATGGTATGATGCGGAACGTCAAGTGGCAGGAAAAAGCATGAAAGAACACTTGCGTTTTGCGGCAGCCTATTGGCATACCTTCTGTGGAACAGGGGGAGATCCATTCGGCCTTGCCACGAAGCAATTTCCTTGGTTGAAAGCAAGAGAGGCTGTACAGCAAGCCAAGGACAAAATGGATGCTGCTTTCGAATTCATGACTAAGTTGGGCGTCCCCTTCTACTGTTTTCATGATTTTGATTTGATAGATGAAGGGGATTCTTTAGAAGCCTCTCGAATGAGACTGGAGGCGATGACAGACTACGCCTTGGTCAAGCAAAGAGAGAGTGGCGTGAAATTGCTTTGGGGGACAGCTAATCTATTCTCGCATCCTCGTTACATGAATGGAGCTGCTACGAATCCCGATCTGGGCGTCGTAGCTTACGCTGCTAATCAGGTGAAGAATGCTATTGATGCAACGATTAAGTTGGGTGGATTAAATTATGTGTTCTGGGGAGGGCGTGAAGGATATCTATCCCTCTTGAATACAGATATGCAAAAAGAAATTGACCATCTGGCTCAATTNTTGACCATAGCTCGGGACTACGCAAGATCCAAAGGGTTTACTGGATACTTCTTTATTGAGCCCAAGCCTGCCGAGCCTACTAAGCATCAGTATGACTTCGATGCGGCTACCGTCATTGGTTTTTTGCAGAAGTATGATCTACTGGAAGATTTTAAACTAAACCTAGAGGTAAATCATGCCACCCTGGCGCAACATACTTTCCAGCATGAGTTACAGGTGGCAGCAGATGCTAAGCTTTTGGGTAGTATCGATGCCAATCGCGGAGATTATCAAAATGGTTGGGACACGGATCAATTTCCAAATGATCTCAATGAACTGACAGAAGCGATGCTGGTGATCTTGCAAGCTGGCGGACTGGCCGGTGGCGGGATCAACTTTGATGCAAAAACAAGACGTAATTCCACGGATCTAGAGGACATCTTTTATGCTCATATTGGCGGCATGGATGCCTTTGCCCGAGCGCTCTTGATTGCCAACGATATCCTGACGGATTCAGATTACTTAAACTTGAGAAAGGAAAGATATGCGTCATTTGATTCAGCGGAAGGAAAAGCATTTGAAGCTGGGCAACTGGGTTTGCAAGAACTAGCCGAATTGGCTTGGCAAAATGGTGAACCACAGCCGAAGAGTGGTAAGCAAGAACTGTTTGAAAATATCATCAATCAATATATCTAGTGTGAAAAACGCCGGCTTTTCAGCCGGCCTTTGTCAAACTAGAATTACGACATGAACTGATCAGATCAGGCGATTTATAGCTGGAATTCGGACTTGAATCAGCCAAATCGAATCATCGAACTTAGGGTATGGATCGGAAGGAAATGTTGAATCTTCATAGCTTTCGATCTTAGCCACGAATAAACACAAACCCACTTTATACAAGGATTTTTAGTAAGGAAGAATTCACTCCTTCCTTATGCTCACTGCTAAAGCAATCCCTCGCTTTGGGTAGGACATCTATGCCCACTGCAGAGGATTTAAAACAATCAAACTCTTTTCAACAATGAAGCTTTTGTACAACAAAATTATGGAAAGGTTTCATCGGTTAGTGCTGACGGGCTTGAGCTTGCTTTGCATGCTTTTGTTCACAGCTACGGTATCTGCCCAATCCATTATGGTTTCGGGTACCGTCTCTGATGATAGTGGCCTTGGACTTCCCGGTGTAAATATTCTGGTAAAAGGTACCAGTACGGGCACCGCAACTGATTTGGATGGAAACTATTCCTTAAACACTGAGTATGGAGCTGTTCTTGTGTTTTCCTACACAGGTTATACAGCTCAGGAACTGGCTGTAAATGGTGCCAGCCTCAATGTTAGGCTTACTACCGATGTTGAACTTTTGGGAGAAGTTGTGGTAGTAGGCTACGGTCAAACACAAAACAAAAGATCTACCACGACTGCGGTAGCCAATATCTCTTCCAAACAAATTACTGAATTGAGAACCGCTCGTCCTGAGACTGCACTGCAAGGAAGTGCCCCCGGCGTGGTGGTGACTCAAACCTCAGGCTCTCCTGGGGCTCCCCTAACAGTACGAATGCGTGGTGTGGGCTCCCCCAACTCAGCTACTCCTTTATATCTGGTCAATGGCGTGCAGGTGCCAAACTTGGAATACCTCAATTCCGATGATATCGAAAATATTACCCTGCTTAAAGATGCCGCCTCTGCAGCTATTTATGGTTCCAGGGGAGGTAATGGTGTAGTTTTGGTGCAGACCAAAAAAGGAGACCGGACACAGGAAAAAGCCCGCGTGAATCTAAGCGGTTACTACGGTATGCAGAACTTGGCTTTCAAGCCAGAACTAATGGACAAGAATGAGTACATCGACTATTACAATAATTCCGTGCAAAACTTCGATGTGCCAACTGGCTTCAGGGGTGCTTTCTCGGAGCAGGAGAGAGCTGCATTGCCTAATACGGACTGGTATGATGTCATTTTTGATGATAATGTGCCAATGAGTAATTTGCACTTATCCATATCTGATGGTGGTCCAAGAACGGACTACAGCATTGGGGCAGGGGTATTTAGCCAAGACGGTTTGGTAGGAGGTGAGCTGGACAAGTCTAACTACGAGCGCCGTAATGTGCGAGGTACGATCAACACAGACTTAAGTGAAAAGTTACAGCTCAGCGTTTCTGCCGATTACACGCAGATTACTCGTAATTTTTTGGTGGAAAACAGTGGAGGTACAGGGACGGCTTTAATGAACTACATTACAGCCATTCCTTCAATCTATCCCGCCCGGGCTGAAAATGGTGAGCTGTTCAACATGGGACGACAAAGCCCTAATCCAGCATTTAATGGAGTACCCTTAAATGTACTAGGAGCGGTTACTAATCCATTGTGGAGTATCGACATCACCAATAATGAAGCAGTTCAGAATGTAACTTTACTATCTGGTGTTCTTTCTTATCAGCCAGTAAGGAACCTAAACCTAAGGGCTTCTTATTCTTACTATGACCTGAGCGCCTTGAACCGCTCTTTCACACCATTCATCAACTATCCAGAACAGACCTTTACAACCGCTGGTAATGTTTCCTATACAGAAGCACCAACGGATGTTGAGAATACGCAGTACAACCTAACTGCGGAATATACCTTCGATAAGCTCGGAGAGGGGCAGACCCTGACTATTCTGGGTGGAACAGAAGTCATCGAGACCTATGCTAATCTTGGAGGTAACATCTCTAATGCTAGCAGTTATCTGGTTAATGACTTTGAGTCCGTAAACTTTGCTTTGGCGAGTGATAATTCCACCGCTATTGTAACACCAGGCCTTGAATCGGAAATTGGATTACTTTCCTTCTTTGGTCGGGTAAACTATAACTACAAGGATAGATATCTCATCGGCGCTTCCCTTCGCAATGACCAATCTTCCAACTTCGGACAAAACAACCGTTCGGGCTTATTCCCTTCTGTATCGGCGGGTTGGTTGATCTCAGAAGAAGGTTTCTTCAACAGTGATGCCGTCGATCTCTTAAAGCTACGTGCAAGTTGGGGTATCAATGGTAGTGATGGAGCCACGCCTTATAGCTTCTTGGCTACTGTTTCCACTACTGCACAATACTCTGGCAGTACTGGGATTACTCAGACTGGCTTAGCCAATCCGGACTTAAAGTGGGAAGAACTACAACAAACCAATATCGGTCTGGATATCAATATGTTCAAAGGAGCGCTGGGGGTAACGGTCGATTACTACAACAAAGAGACCTCCGATATTCTACTTCGTGCCAATACACCTTTGAGTACCGGCTTGAATCCTTCCTTTGTCAATGTTGGAACGGTTAAAAATGAAGGAGTAGAACTGTTACTTTCCTATCGACAATTTGTGAACAAGGACTTTAGCTGGAATGCTTTGTTTGGTGTTGGATATAACAGAAATGAAATCACCAGTTTAGGTGACAATGGCCAGGCACTTCAAGGAGGCTTCACCGGGCAGCTGTATGCCGACCCAATTACCTTGACAGCTTTAGGACAACCCATTTCTAGCTTCTATGGCTATGTAGTAGAGGGAATTGATGCACAAGGAAATATGGTTTTTGCCGACCTAGATGGGAGTGGTAATGATAAAACAATACCCAACGAAGAAGACAAAACTTTCATTGGCCAACCCTTACCGGACTATACCTTCGGATTGAATCTGGGTATGCAGTATAAAGGCTTTGACTTGAATGCCTACTTCTACGGTTCTCAAGGAAACGACATCTTTGACGCTACGATTCGATACGATGCCATCGGCTCAAATCGTCCCAGCGCCTATGCTGAGGCAGGTGCACCACCGAATCTCTTTGCGGCGGGTTCCAGCGGGGAGCAATTGGTATCCGATTTCCACGTCAAGGACGGTTCTTTTGTAAAACTGAAAAACCTGTCCTTGGGCTACAACTTCGGAGCGGGTGTCTTGGAAAAAATTGGTGCGCGAAACATCCGGGTATACCTAGCTGGACAAAACCTTTTCATCTGGACCAAGTACACAGGTGCCGATCCTGAGATCGGAGAAAACGCCTTGAATAGCAATCTAGACTTGGGCATTGACCGAGGGTACTATCCTCAGCCACGAAGCTTGATTTTTGGATTCCAATTAGGCTTCTAAGGTCGACCTATTAAATTATAAATTCTAATAAGTGAGATAGAAGGGGAAGAGGAAAAGCGAGCAAGAACATGATCCCCTTTTACTCTTCTCATAAATCATAAGAATAATGAATCGCGAAAGCAATAAGATATTCCGTATCTGGACCTTGATAGTACTCTTAGCTGGGGTCTCTTTCACCAGCTGTGATCGAGATGAATTGTTAGAAAAGAATCCCATCTCGTCCATTTCAAATGAAACAGCTTTTGAATCAGAAGCAAGCGTATTATCTGCCTTAAATGCTGCCTACGATCCTTTCCAGTGGCAATTCAATAACAATGCGCATACTTTCCCGCAGATGTTTCAATCCATCCGGGCAGATGATCATCACTCACAACAAGCTGCTTTCTGGGCAGCAGGTTTATTATACGACGACTTTCCGATCCTTCCTAACAATCAAAACGTTGCATCGGTGTGGGCGAAATGGTATAAGGCTATAGCAAGGGCGAACTTTGCTATTCTAACCGCTGAGGATTTCTCCTTTACCACAAGTGGCTTACAGGAACAGATCATTGCAGAAGCAAAATTCATCCGTGGCTTTGCTTATTTCGAGTTGGTACGCCTATTCGGTGGTGTGCCATTGATTACGCAAGCCATCACTAGTACAGACGATGATATTTTCTTACCAAGAGCCTCTGAAGCGGATGTATATGCTCAGATTGAATCAGACCTTGGGGCAGCTGTGACTGCGCTACCCAGCAAAGGCCAAACTGATAATTTCAGAGCTACCTCCGGAGCTGCTGCTGCGCTTTTAGCCAAGGTGCATCTCTACCAAGGAGAGTACTCAGAAACGGTCAAGTATACTGAACAAGTGATCAATAGTGGTTTGTACCAGTTGGAAGAAAATTATGCAGACAACTTCAAACTCAACAATGAGTTCGGCAGGGAATCCATTTTTGAGATCAACTATGTAGATGGATTAGTGGGCACCAATTTCGAACGCAATGAAGCGCAAGAGGGATCAGGTTCTTGGCAGTTCATGTTCATGTGGGCAGCTGGTAAGTGGCTGTCTTGGGGGAACATGATTCCTCGCCAATCACTGATAGCCCTGTATGATGATAATGATCAGCGTAAAGCTGCTACTTTCTTGCAACCGGGAGATGTTGTCAATTCGCCGGGCTTAGAAGCTATCGGTTGGGATCCCATTAGAAATCCAGGTTTTGCCGTAGGTTCTCAGGCCATGAATAAAAAGTTCTTCCTGACTTACGAAGAATTAGATCAACTACTCAACGTGCAGCAAAGTCCATTGAATGAAAAGGTACTGCGCTATTCCGATGTCCTGTTGATGCACGCAGAAGCTTCTATTATGGGTGGCGGCGGAGACGGCCAAGCCTCTCTGGATGCGGTAACCCAAAGAGCTTTCGGTGGTACGGTAGCTTACACTTTGGAAAATATCAAACTAGAGCGCAGAAAGGAATTGGCCACGGAAGGTTGGAACCGCTTTACCGATCTAAAGAGATGGGGAGATTTACCTGACGCTATGAGCAAGGTAGGTAAGAACTTCGTGGCTGGCCGGGATGAATACCTACCTATTCCGCAATCTGAGATCAACTTGGTCGGAGAAAATATCTTGGACCAAAACCCAGGGTACTAATCATTTCTAAAATTATAAGAAGCTGAAGTATGGAAAAGGGGAAACTAAGCTTACAGCCCATGTTGAGAACTGGTTTTCCCTTCTACCTCGCTTTTCAGCGGTAAACTATCATAAAATGGAGAAGAAATTTTCTTTCAGTGCTATACTATTATTAGGCGTTGGTCTACTGCTAAGTATCAGTTCCTGCGTTAAAGAAACGGATGTGACTTTGGCCTTGGTGGAATCTCACCATGACGGCATTCAGAATCTAGATGAAGAAGGTATTGACTGTGGTGGATCAAGTGGGGTAGTGTGCCCTTCTTGCTTTGATGGCATTCAGAATCAGGATGAAGAAGGTGTGGACTGTGGTGGAATTTGTGGTTTTGCCTGTCCGGAAGCAACGCCAAGAGCAGATGATTTAGCCAATTCTTCATTACCTTTTTATCATACTTTCGAAACCGATTTTTCGCATAAGAATTTGCCTGAAATCGAAGGTAATTCCGTTACCGTGGATTATGCCTTCGCTGATCCTGCGGGTGGGGATGATTTGGTCACTCGGTACAACCGACCAGAGGGCTTAGTGGCTGATGGATTTTCGGACTATAAATTCCAGAAGTTTGATACCCCGATCGACTTTAGTGAGTACAATAAATTTGAGTTGTCGGTATTCATCCCATCCTCCACGCCATTTGATGGACCTTTTACGCCTACAGCTGAAATCATTCTTTTTGATTCTAACAATCCGGAATTTTGGAATACTTGGACGGTTTTATCCTTCACCATTCCAACTGACCAGTTCGATACTTGGGTGACAGCCCGTTTTGATGGTGGAGAGGCCCTGGCGGGTGCCACGATCTACGATCAGATTGCTATTCGTATCGGCGGATCTAATCATCAGAATCCAGCTACCTTCTATATCAGAGACTTCTTACCCTCTAACTCTTTTGTACAGGAGGGGACGCCAAGGTTTGATGAGATGAGTGCCGGGAACTTGCCCTTCTTCCACACCTTTGAAGCGGCGACTTCCGGTTTGAAATTGGAGGGAGCAGGTAATAATTCAGTGGCTATGTTCTATGGGCAAAGTGATCCAGCAGGAAGTACACAGGGAGTGGGACGCTATGTGCGCCCAGCAGGTCCTGTTTCTGACGGATTTTCCGATTTCAAGTTTGCTACTTTTGATGAGCCTATTGACT
>JABSSL010000034.1 GCA_013214355.1 Saprospiraceae bacterium
ATTTGCCGACATAAATCTCATTCACACAAATATCTGTTTTCGCAAATCAGGAAGCTATTCACAACCAGGATGTCATTCGCCGAAATCTCATTGTTCAATCGATAATGAAGTGTTTTCCAAGAAAGCTACCTGTTCACCTAAATCATGTTCATCAAGCCCAAAATCTGTTCTTCAAATAATTCATCTGTTTACCTAAATCGAGATCTTATTCTTGAATGATTAACTCTATCCGATTATGGCTGCCAACTCCTTAATATCTGACTAAATTACAATTTTATTGCGCCTTTTTCCCGCGCCAGTCAGCCATCAAGTCATCGAGTGGACTGACGACTTTGCTGAGCTGCTTGGTGCTGACATGTGTGTAGCGTAAAGTCGTTTCAATATTAGCGTGACCGAGAAGTTCTTGAATGAGGCGAACATCGGTGCCAGACTCTAGCAGGTGGGTGGCAAAACTGTGGCGCAGTGTATGAGTGCTGATGGTCTTCCTTAAGCCAGCCTTTTTACGGGCTTGTTGGACGATGGACTGCAAACTACGGACTGCGTAAGGCTCAGTTGGATTACGGCCTTCAAAAAGCCATTCTTGGGGTTCGTAGGAAGCTATGTAGGCCGAAAGGATTTGCCAAAGCTCCGGGGACAGCATCACAGTGCGGTCACGATTGCCCTTGCCACGAATGACACGCAAGGTTCCTCTTTCCGGAGACAAGTCAGAGAGACGCAGACGAGTAACTTCACTAGCACGTAAGCCAGTAGCATAGGTGGTCATCAGCAAGGCTAGATGCTTGGGATTCTTTACCTGACTAAAAAGTTGGCGAACTTCTCCTCTCGACATTACTTCTGGTAGCCGAGTGCGCTTTCTAGGTCTAGCCCAATCAAATTTCATTTTGGGGCGACCCAGCACCTTTTCGTAGTAGTACTTAATCGCATTAATTACTTGATTAATGCTACTATCTGCTACCCCCTTCTTAACCCAAATATCAAAGTAATTGATCAATCCTCCTTTCCCAATCTGTTGGATTTGCGCTGTTCCCGTATTCTTCAGAAAATGCTTGAAATAGCGGACATAGGTTTTAATGGTATTGTAGCTATAGTACTGACGAAATAATGAGTCTGCATATTCCTCCAATATCACTAACTCCTCAGGGCTAAGGCCAGTAAACCATTTCGGGTCAGGTTTTTTGGGTGAAGTGTTAGGAGATAAACGTAGTTTTTGATCCTCTATGTCCTTGATCAATTGGTAATTTTCCCTTTTACAGATTAATTCCAAACAAGCCACCGCATTACCAGTAGAAGGTATTAACCAACAACGTTCTCCTTTATGGTATCTCCTGCCGGGAACCTGTTTAATCAGCCCAATGGGCTTGCGATCCCAGTCTAAATCTACCATCAAGTAGTTCGAATCGAGGATGAATTTCCTAATAGAAATCACCCCTTTTGGCTGAAGACTCGCCTGAAGAAGATGACGGATCTTTGATAAGCCATCCTGAAAAGCATCTAAACCAAATTTATCAATCAACAAGTCTAGGTTTTCCAAAGTCCCTTTAACAATCCAACATTTATGATCGGGGTGCCAAAAGGCGCGCTGCAAAGTTTTTAGGAACCGGATCCTTTCAGCATCATATGGCATAAAGATCCTCAACAATCCACTTCTCAAGTCTATCCTTACCGATGGATGGTCACAATGATCCAATTGTCTCTTAATCGGAGTTTGACTGACAGGTATGGCTGTGTCATGAGCTTCGGGGAGAGACTGCCCAGTACAGCTGTTTGGTTCAGGACAGAACATAAGGTCATAGGATGCAAAAGTAGATTGCAATGCTTCTCTAGGCGTATCGAAGGGGATATGCCATAGTTTCAGGCTATTGCTCCACTTTCGACCGGGGATTTGGCGTACTAGATCGCTTATTTCGAAAACGAAAGGAAAAGTTAGAGCCAACCTGGACTCCTCTTTATGCAATATCTGCCGTACTTGAATACGATGTTTCATGATAAGAGCCCGTTAAACTCTGAATCGAATTAAAATTCCAATAGTAGAGTGAAGAAGATGAAATAGACTAGCTGTCCCATCACAACTGCAAACATAACACAAAAAAATGCAATATCAAAACAAATAGCTACAAGCACAGTTTGTTCTTCCTGTGCTTGTAGCAACTTCAAGTAGGTATGAAAGACGACCTACTTGCCTTTTTCTTCCTCCAAACCTTTAGTACCACCATAGTAATGATGCTCTTCGTCTCCACCTGACATGAGGTAGGCAAAAAGATCCGTTATCTCTTGCTCATTTAAGCGGTTCAACAGATTGGAAGGCATGGGAGAGATGGGAGACAATTCTCGCTTGGTTACCTCCGATTCATCCAGTTCAACCGTATAAGCACTACTGTAAACATTTGGAGCAAGCACTATCTTTCCATCCTTTTCAGATAATACTTTCCCAGCTACCTTCTTTCCATCCTTCAGGTGGAATAAGGTAAAGGCATATTGATCAGATATTTCGTCATTTGGGCTAAAAATAGCCGAAATAATCTCGTTTCGCTTATAACGGGTATGTAGTTGGGTTAAGTCATGGCCAATCACTCCGCCTTCACCTCGCATCCGATGGCAACTAGCACATAAGGCAGCTTGGTACACTTGCTTCCCTTTGGCAATATCTCCCTCATACTTTTTAAGTCCTTTCCCTACAATACGGCCAATATCATGCGCATTGTAGTCATCCCCTGGTCCTACGGGTTGAGGTACGTTAGCCAATTCTTCACCGGGTTGATACACCCCACTCAGCTCTTCGAAGTAAGCCTTTTCCTGCTCTGGAACCTTGCTGATCGCCGTTTTTCGGATGTTTTCAAAAAAGGGCTTAAAGCTCCGGCCTCCCTTGGCATTCAAACCATCATAAAACCAGTTGAAGTATTTCTCACGCAACGGCTTACTCCATCCGGCCGTAGCGTGGCTGAGAAGAGTCCCATAATAAAGGGCTTCAGTGGGTGGCATATTCTTTAAAACATCCAGAATTAATGGACCATAATCTTCACTTCTAGTAGTAACCTCTTCCGTCAACATCGTGGGATGCGTAATGGTCTTTTCTTTGGTATGCTTTTCCAACAGCGCTATGGCTTTCCCGGTGGCTGGTACATCCTCTAAATAAATCAATAATTGTCCTAATTCTCTGTCCAAAGCATAATCTCCACTTGGAAATTGATCTGTTAAGCCTTGAGCAATTTCTCTAGCCTCAGCTCCGGAGAACGGCCCCATCCGCATGCCCACTAATCCATAAGCTCTCAATAAGTCTAGTTGCTGAGCCTTATTTAAGTTACTCCAGGACAAAGAATTGAGTTTACTAATGGCAGCCGCTTTATCTCCTTTCTTACCCGATCGGGCCAAAGCAATGACAGCCTGCATAATTCTGTCCGCATCCCCTTCCTGGGCTAGCTTTGTTTTCCACTTAGTGCTTGACTGATGCTCAAGGGCTATCCTTGCCGCATACTTAATGAAACGATCCTCATGACTAAGATTTTGCCAGATTAGATCGAGGTTTCCACCTTGGGCGTTATTATGGAAGGCCTCTAGTTGCTGTCTCAGCGCTCGTGTTTCCTGGCTCTGGTCGTTAGCAGTTAATTTTCCTGCGGCTACTCCGTCTTCTCCGGTATAACGCAAGCGATAAAAACGAGAATCCAGCTTTCTTCCACCGGTCGCAAAATACAGGGCTCCATCACTTCCTGCGATCGCGTCAGTCAAGGGGAGTGGCGTACCACTGAAGAATTCTTCTTTTTCACCCCGATAGGTACTTCCTGTTGGCTCTAGATTTACGTAATAGGTAGTTCCAAAACTCCAATCAAATACGAACATCCCGCTTTTATACTGTGCCGGAAAATCCAAGTCTTTACCCATCACTACCGCCGTCGGAGAGCCTTGTCCGAGGTTAACCACCGCGGGAAGATTGTCGGTATAATAGGCAGGCCACTTACCGGAGCCGGTTCGCCAGCCAAATTCACTACCACTCGTGACATGACAAATACGAATAGGGCGATACCAAGGCATTCCGATATCCCACTCCATATCTGCGTCAAAGGCAAATAACTCCCCTTCTTGGTTGAAGCCCATATCAAAAGGATTTCTGAAGCCGGCACTGATCAATTCCCAATTCTCCCCTTCCGGATCCGTTTTCGCTATCCAACCACCTGGTGCTTTAATGTCATTGGCATGACCGCGAGCATCCAAATAAGGTGGGAAAAGGTTGTCCTCATCCCAGGTATTGGGGAGTCGGCTATTTTTTGTTAGGACTTCTGGAACCAAGGTGTGGTTTCCAGCAATGAAATATATTTCTTCTCCGGAAGGGCTAAGCACTAAGCTATGAGGCCCATGCTCTCCATCTCCCTCTAATTTCAGCAAAAGCTTAAGATCATCTAATTCACCATCTCCATCCGTATCTTTCAGACGATAAACACCGCTTCCATTTTCTCTGAGCTGCTCTCCGTCATCGTCTTCCCATTTAGCATTCACACTTACGTACAGACTATTGAAAGCCCATAGCAGTCCGTGCGCTCGCCCAATCTCTAAATCAACACTGTCTACCATCGTAGAATCTAAAGTCGCTCCGATTTCTGGAATTTGAAATTGGTACAGGTCACCCCATTGATCACTGGCATAGAACAAACCGTTTTCACCTTCAGCTAGAGCGACCCAAGAGCCGTGGCTACTCCCTTTAGGGTGATAAAGCTCTTCTAATTCAAATCCTTCTGGTATATCATAGACGATCTCCTTGTCCTCTTCCTCCGAAGTTGGATCTTCCTCGAGATCTTCCGCCACCTGGGTACAGGCGGGTAATAGAAATAGCAAGCTAACAAGTAGCCAAAAAGGGTTTTTCATTTCGTTTAGTTTTGATATTAGCAACACTTCTTCAAGGGATAAGCCTTGACTACGTCAAGATAAGGAACTTATTGCAACTTGCCGTCCTGTCAATTGCTCCAAAGAACAAGTTCTTGTGCTAGTCCTTCGGTGCTATGAGTTTTGAATTAAATGGTAGGGTGCATCACCTAGAGCTCGCGGAGGTTTTCTAACTCCACCCCGTAGTCATACTGTAAGTCTTCGTGCAGCTTTTCGAGTTTCCGCTCAATGAAGTCGATCTGTCGATAGTAAAGGTTTTTTAAGACTCGATTGCGGGTAATGGAAGGGCGGAAGGCCTGAAGTTTTTCACAAAAATAGAGTAGCAATTCAACTTCGGTCTCCTTCTTGGGAGAATAACGAATATACTTCTTCGTGTTGCGTAAAATCTTTCTTATGCTCTTTTTAATGTAGAAAAAACTCCGTGCATTAATATTGGCAAACTCCTCATCCATCATCGATTTTACGCTATTGACATACCCAATTTCATCAGCAGCTTCAAACAATAGATACGTCAAAAGTTCTTTGTTTTCCTTCTTAAAGCGAGAAAGACGCAAACAGATCTCTAGAAGCTCCTTGGGAGAGCGCTCTGCTAAGGCTTGCCGTAATTCTTTCACAGAAGCAGTCTTCATGGCGGCAAGTTAATCATTTTTTTTTCGGAAGAAAGAGCAGAAGTACTATTGGAAAGCCCTCAACCCATCGGCATTATTTTGATCGTACGGTATTCGGAGAAAGTCCAGAGAACCAGGTTTTACTTGTATGAAAAAGTTGTAAGTACCCCGAGTAGGGGCCCAGTTCATCCCCATCTGCCAGCAATGAAGGTCGCGACTAAAACCTAGGGAAGGATAGGTTACTCTTTTGGTCTTAAAATCATAACCAATGCGGCTGATATTGATGTTCCAACGATCGGTCAATTGTATACTTCCACGCAAATCTACGGAATGGGTGGTAATTTCGAAAGTATCTCTTTGTGGCCCAATTCGCTCCCACTCAAAAGCAATATTATGAGAAACCCTGAAATTATTGAATAGACTTAGGAAATCAGTCTCCTCTTCTCGTTCTCGACGTCTCGGTCGCCCAAACTCGTCCTCTTCAGGTCGCAAGTCCGTAACCACCTCTTCTTCCTTACCCTGGAATAGGGCACGCAGTTTCTGCACCGTAATATTGGTGTTCATCCTGAGATTAGCACGTACAAACTCTACCGGTCTCTTTCTTACACTCCAAACCGTCTTGTTGATCCGGGTAGACCGGCCAAATTCATCATATTCTCGGGTATATGGATCGAAAGTGGCATTCATAATGATGTTGGTCATCCCCTTAAAAAGTCGAGTGTTGCCTCGCATACTTACTTGACTCCACTTCAAGCTATCCGCGGCAAAGTTATATTGACCACTAACAATAAAGTTATCGAGAATCTTTACTTTACTTTCTGTCGAATCCTTCTTCGAAAACACCTTTGCCTCAAAGAGATTATTTAAGGTATAACCAATCGCCATTTGCTGTTCGCTGGCTGGAGGCGTACCATAGACCCCTCCCTGGAATATAGAGTATCGATCAAATTCTCCCTCTATAAATTCATCTTGGACAAAGTCAAAATACCCCAAGCCCTCACTCAAGTAGTTGGGCGCAAAGCCGAAGTTCAAAGAAGGCTTAATTACGTGTCGCAAGCCCCGGATTGGCCCTTTTTTGAATCGAACCGTACCGAAAATCTGAGTATTCAAACTGACGCCAGCAGAGAAAGTTCGGTAAGGCTTGAAGCCATTTACTAAGGTATCCACCACCTCACCTAAGCGCACTACCCGAATCTCCTGCTCTCCTGTACTACTATTGAAAGTAGTGTCATACTGAATGTCTTCTATGAAATCTCTTCGTAGGGTTTTGAAGTTCCAGACCTCTTGATAGTTCACGGTCGGGTTTAAACTGAAATACTTGAAAACCTTGAATGAAGTTCCGGTATTCATGGTGTGCTTCGCCCCGATCCTGGCATTGCGGAGCGTTTCTGAGCTAAAGAAAATACTGTCTTTATTCGTCAAAGTACTCCTGGTTTCCCCCTGGTATCGAAAGGTTATTTCTTCATACCATTTCCGCTTTCCCAGTGGTACTTTCTTGCGGAAGGGATATAAGGTCTGCGTAACAAATTGAATATTTGGGAAATTGACGGTAATCGTACTATCTCGATTGTTTTGACTGTGCGAGAAAGCCACCGAAAAGGTCAAGGGTTTGTCTTGCCAATTTTTGGTAAAACTAAAATTAGAGTTCAACTGGTTTTGAAGAACATTGGCTGCATCATTGAAGACTCGTGATTGATAGTTATTGGTTTGAAAGTTGATCGAGCCGCCAAAACGATTGGTGGGGTGTGCCGAGGCAGCTTGGTTGTGAGACCAGGTGAGTCGGAAAGAAGTTGGACTCGTGATCGTACCATCGGCTGCTTCTTGTCTTCGCCTATCATATCCCACAACAAAGTTACCCGAGTACTTATATCGCTTGTTGTAATTGGATTGAGCTCTTACCCCCCAAGTTCCTTTGATATAAATGTCTCCCGTTAGAGACAGATTAAAGTGATCTCCCAACGGAAAATACCAGCCAATATCACGCAAGCCAAAACCCCAGGCAGGAGAATATTCATAGTCTCTTGGAAAAAGAAGGCCAGTACGTCGTCCGGATGAGATTGGGAAAAAGCCAAACGGAAGCCACAAAGGCGTCGGTACCCCCATAATCTCCAAATTAGAGGGGCCCACTACCACCAACTTATTGGGAATAACCTTTTGCCGTTTACTTCGAATCCCAAAATGAGGTTGGGGGTGGGTACAGGTGGTGAAAATCGCATTTTCACTATAGATGATATCCTTGCGGATTTCGCTTGTATCTTTAGGGGTTTCCCCGGTAATGAATTTGGACTTTTTACCCAATACAACTAGATCATTATAATCGGTAGTAACATCGTAAACGACTCCTTTCTTGGTGTCAAAGTTATAGAGCATGCGATCCGCCGTGAAGTTCTGCTCTCCATCCGCAAATACGGGTAGCCCGGCAGGTCTTCCCGTACTGTCCGGCATGGCCTCTGCGGTAACGATATTTGTATTCCAATCCAGGATGATATGTGCTGCCTCCAATTTTATGCTTTGGTAGGTCACAATAGCTCCTCCGTACAAATGAATCTTTTTGCTCGCGATATCGTAGATCATAGAGTCCTGAGCGTCATAGTTGACCTCAGCCTCTAGTGAATCTTTAGAATAAGTTATCCTCGCCAGATTCGGAAGCAAAGTATCTATAGCAACACCAAGAGAGTCATTTGTCAGGTCCAAGGAGTCCAACGGAATCGTATCCTGCGGTAACAGCGCTATTTTTGGCTGTTCGAATACGTTTTCTGCCGTATCTACGTTCAATGTACGCCGCTCCTGGCCAAAAAGGTGCCAGACCGTAAACATGACAAATAAAAATGTATGAAGTACTTTTGTTTTCAATCGATTAATTACGTTATTTTGTGAAAATTACCGCTAAAAAAAAGCAGGAAACACTACCATATCCTATGTCTAAAAAAGTCATAACCCTTATCCAAACGTTCACACTTGCTCTTCTGCCTTTGCTCCTTAACGGGATTAACGTTTCATTATCTTTTCCGCTGGCCGACTCCATTTATACGCATGATCACTCTAGCTGCACTCCCTTTTCGCATAAATGGTTTTCACCGGTGCGCAAAGTTATCAAAGAAAGCGAGAAGTCCGAAATACCATTCGAAGTAAAAACTGTTGTGATTGATGCCGGACACGGCGGGCATGATCCCGGTTGTTCTGGTGCGAACTCAAGAGAAAAGCATATTGCCCTGGCACTCAGTAAGAAATTAGCTCAATTGATGCAAGAAAGGATGCCAGGCTTACGGGTAATCCTCACTCGTGATAAAGATGTTTTTATTCCATTACAGGAGAGAGCAGCTATTGCAAATCGCAATAATGCGGACATGTTTATATCCATTCATTGCAACTACATGCCCGGAAGCAGCGCCACCCGCGGTAGTGAAACCTATGTAATGGGACTTCATACTGCCGATGAAAACTTGGAAGTAGCGAAGCGGGAGAATGCAGCCATTCTCCACGAGGACAATTATAAGGAGAACTACGGCGGCTATGACCCTAACTCTCCTGAAGGTCATATCATGTTAAGCATGTTTCAGAATGCTTTTCTTGACCAGAGTATTCTCCTAGCTAACAAAGTTGAAAAAAGGTTTGCCGAGGCGGAGAGAAAAAGCAGAGGGGTAAAACAAGCCGGTTTCTTGGTACTCCGGGAAACGGCTATGCCAAGTATCTTAATTGAAGCTGGCTTCTTAAGCAGCCGTAGAGAAGAGGCTTATTTGAAAACAGCCGCTGGGCAGGAAGTAATTGCTAATGCCATCTTGGAAGCCTTTGTAGAATACAAATATGAAATTGAAGGCGGACAAATCAGTACTGCCCCCATCTTGGCTAATCGCGTACAGGAAAGACAAGGTGTCCGCCCTATGCAGACATCGAATACCATTCAATACAAAGAAAAGCCAGTTGAGGAAGCAGTCAGCAAGCAAGAGGTAGCGAAAAAAAGCCCTGTACCATCAGCTCCTCAGACTCAACTGATGAATCAACCTGCCAGGGCCCATCCGCTTGATACGAAGCCGAACTTTGACACACCTACTGTCCAGGTGGAGCCCGAGCCGATGATCATTTCGCGTACGCCACAGCATCAACAGACGGTTGCCAGATCACAAGGATATCGCAAAAGCCCATCTCAGCCTACCTATAGTGCCCCATCGACTCCCAATGATGAACGTAGCTATGAAGCAAGTCCACCCAAATCTACGGCGCCGAGCCGCCCAACCACCACAAGTGAAAATTCAAATCACCGACCCGCTGCCAGCTCGGCTCGTGCCCGTCAGCAAAGTATCCGATTCTGTGTGCAGCTAGCAGCTTCCCCGAAGCCCTTGTCTACCAGTACGTCCAAATGGCAACAAGTAAGCTACAGAATTGAAGTCATACAAGAGAACAGCCTATTTAAGTATCAAGCTCGGCATTTCTTGAACTTTCAACAGGCCTTTGCAGCGAAGCTCCAGGTACAGAAACAGGGCTTTAACGACGCTTTTATCGTCGCTTATAAAAACGGAGAAAAAATTCCTTTACAGGATGCTCGAAAAGAGCTTGGACAATAGATTGCCAGCTTTTGTTTTGCAATCTTTGGATGAGGGTGTTTGGCAGGACCGAACACCCTCATTTGTGTAGGGAGGCCTTGGTATGATTTTGGAGTTCTAGCCGCAGACAACGAGTTTGTCCTCAAAGCCCCCAGGTAGAATTTCACCCCCAATTCAAACTCTGGCGCTGCTGAAGTGTTATATCCGAGTGCTAAATGGGATAAGTAGCTTTTCATCACCTACATTTCTCTGAGGATGAAATGACCGACAGATGCAGAAGCTATGTCCTTAGTGGGTCTAAGTCAAGTCTTAGAAAATTTTCCTCAAAATCACGAATTTATCCCATTAGAAGCATACATTTGCGGTTCGTTTAAACCCTTGTCAGATGTCTAACGAAGTAAAAATAGGGATCCTTGCTATTGTGACCATTGCTCTTGCGTTTTGGGGCTATAAGTTTATCATCGGTAATAACATCTTGGTAAAGACCAATTCTTACCAAGTGCTGTACGACGATGTAAGTGGCTTGCAAATTGGTACAGATGTTAAGATCCATGGTGTGGATGTAGGTACCGTATCCAAGGTAGAATTGCTCCCGGGAGAGAAGGAGCAGGTATTGGTAGTTTTAGACTTGGATAAGAACATCAGTATCCCGAAGGAAACCAAGGCAGTTATCGCCACCACTAGTGTGATGGGTAGCATGGACGTAATGTTACAGTATGACAAACCCTGTAACGGTACCGGCTGTGCTGAAGTTGGATCTTTCCTTGAGGGAGAGACCTTGGGTTTGATTGGTAGCATGGTGGGTACGGATAATTTGGAACTCTATATTGATAAGCTAGAAACAACGCTGCTTGTCTTATTAGATTCTATTGATCAGAAGTTTTTAGGCGTGGACAGCCAGAATCCCTTGGCGAAAACAATGCGGAATTTGGATGCTACGACCAGTCAACTCTCCGTCGCCTCTGCTAAACTGAATGGACTGCTAAATAATGAGATAAAAAGCACCTTAGGTAGCCTAGACAATCTGGCTGGTGAACTAGATAAGAATAAAGGTGCAATGGTTAATGTATTGAAGAATGCGGATACCTTAACCAGTCAATTGGCCGCGGCTAATCTGGATCAGACAATTGGGGAATTTCAGCAAACCCTGGAAGATTTACAAAAGACCTTAGCTTCAGCCACCAGTACCTTAGATGGTGTTTCAGCTACGGTTAGTGGCATTGGCAAGGGTGAAGGCACCTTAGGCAAGTTGATGAAAGATGATGAGATGTACTATAATTTGCAGCGATTGATTAGCAGTGCAGATTCTCTTTCCAATGACCTGAAGGACCATCCTTATCGATACGTTCCTTTCAAAAGCCGCAAGAAGGTTAAGCGTTTTGAACGGCTGGATGCAAAGGAGGATGCCAGCAGCAACTAGTTATCAAGTTCCACTTTCTAGTAAAGTTTGCACGATGTTTTCCCATTCCTGAGCTAGGGAACAAGAAGGCTTTGACTTTCCTGCTCTTCGATACCAATAGCTGGCATTCCAATCATCTCCTTCCCAACGGTGTAGATAGGCATGAATCCAGTCCCCGTTTCTATTGGGTATATCTTGTGCAATATCATGTGAGCGATCCCAATCGTCCTTTCCTGCATACCACAAAGCCGTCAATTCTTCTCCGATTTCACCTGGAGGCTGAGTATTTGACAAACTCTGCTTAAACTGTTGAAAATCCATCTCTTAGGTAATTACGCTTAATTCCAGAATCTGATTCTCAAGGCTAATATTAGCTTTTTTTCACATAAATAATAAACTTGTATTTGTAATTTTTGCGATTTGCACTTATCTTCGCGCCGCAACACTTCTATTTTTCTCCACTACGTGCATCAGCACAATTTCCATTGCCCTATCATAACCGGGAGCCGAAAGGTTTACCCCCCTGAGTGATCTGTAATTGTACCTAGAAGTACAGCTTCGGCTTATTTCTGATGTCTTTGCGATCCCTAGTAGGTGGGTGGATAGGCAATTTATCCCACAAAAGTCACGCTATGATTCGCGTATTACTCATGCTTCTTGTTTGCTGCTTTATTACGTATGGGCAAGCACAAATTATCCCTGCTGCACCAAGAGGGTGTGGCCATGATCACTATGTACATGCATTGGAACACCACTATCCAGGCTTCAGAGCTCGAGTGGATCAGGTTCTACGAAATGTAAAGAAACGTCCCCAATTGGCTAAGGATCTCGAAATCTACACCATTCCTGTAGTCGTACACATCGTTTATAAGGACGAATCTCAAAACATTCCTACCGAGCAAATCAAAGATGTAATTGATGTATTGAATGAAGATTTCCGCAGAAAAAATGCCGATGCAGACTTAATCCGAGATGAGTTTCTAGATGTAGTTGGGGATCCATTCATCGAGTTTGAATTGGCGGGTGTGGAACGTGTTCAAACCGAGGCCACTTTCGAATTGGACTTATTGGGCGGTAGCCTTCCAGACAATGTCAAGCAAAGCGCAGAAGGAGGAAGCGATGCTTGGGATACTCAGAAATATCTGAATATGTGGGTATGCAACATCGAAGGCGGTAGCCTTTTGGGTTACGCCTACCCACCAGCAGACTTAGAGCACTGGCCAGACGGAGCCAATGCACCTTCTCCTGAATTAGACGGAGTAGTCATCCATCAAGAAGTATTCCGGAGAACGGGCACACATACCGCTTCGGGTCTCCTGGGATTAGATGAAGTCACAATCCCTGTCCGTGGCCGTACCATCACGCACGAAGTAGGTCACTATTTAGGTCTTCGCCATATCTGGGGAGATGGTCTTTTGTCTATCATCGGTATTCCCGATTGTAATGCGGATGATGGTGTTGAAGACACGCCACAACAAGGTAGCTCCAGCCAATTTGCTTGCGATCCTGAACAAAACAGCTGCGGAAGTGGCGAAGGGGATAAGCATGATATGTTTGAGAACTTCATGGACTATGCCAGAGAAGATTGTCTAAATTCCTTTACGAAAGGTCAGATCGCCATCATGAGAAGTGTTTTGGAGAATGAAAGAAGCGGGCTAATCGACCAAGTGAGCAACACCATTGCCATTGAGGACAATCAAGATTTTCATGTATATCCTAATCCGGCAGAGGGACAATTATTCATTGAATCCAGTCTGAAAGACAACACGCCCTACCAGGTTCGCTTGGTAGATACGCAAGGAAGAATGATACAAGCTCCGGCAATAGGCCGCCCGGCAGATCGACAAACGATCAACGTGAGCGCTCTTCCAGCTGGTCTGTACGGTTTAGTTATCTTACAAGACAATAAGCAATACTTCCAAAAAGTAGTCATCCGATAAGGATGTACAAGCACAGGAGGGGAATAGTTGGATGGTGAAACTATGCCCCTCCTCTACCCTATCTATTTCTTTCCTTTAACGCTCATCAAGCATTTCTCTACGGTCATAAATCCTTTTTGCCTCCAGAAAAACTAGCCGATAGTTTTGTAGCAATGATTCTGAACTTTAACTTTCATTGCTTATGAGATCTTTTATCATCGTTTTAACAGTTGTTGGTGGCATTGTAGCCCTTCTTGCCTTAACTGCTTTTTTTTACCTAGCCCCCAATCCGGACTATGTCCTGGATTATATGCTAGAAAATCCTGACAAATCATCCTTGTATCTAGTCCGGAACGATTCTGTATTGGCAGAATTAAATGGTAATCGTAAGTCACCACTGGCCAGCACAATGAAAATTGTGGTAGCGATAACCTACGCGGAGCAAGCGGCTAACGGGAAGCTTGACCCGAATGAAGAGGTACTGCTTAGTGAATTAGATCGATTTTACCTCGCTAATACCGACGGCAATGCACATCCATCTTGGCTGAAGGAAGTTCAGCGACTATCCAAAGTTGTAGATGGCAAGGTCAAGCTAAAGGAAGTAGCAGCTGGTATGATTCAATACAGCTCCAATGCCAATACTGATTTTCTAATTTGGAAAGTGGGACTAGAGGAAGTAAATGCTAATCTGGAACGCTTAGGACTCAATCCCCACGATAAGATATTCCCACCAGCAGGATCCCTCATGGTTCCCTTAGCTTTCTCGGAATTGCAAGACAAAGGTCAATTGAATAGTAAGGTCCGCGATATGGGGCAAGATGCGTTCGCCGAAGTGGCCATTGATTTTCACCGCCGACTCCGCACGGATGAAATGGCAGACTTGAAAGCAGCCTTTACGAAGATGAACCTGGATCTTGATTTTCAGCACATCTGGTCCAATTATCTACCCGGCTCCAGCCCACAGGTATATGCTGGACTGATGAAGAAACTAAACAGTAAGACTTACTTCGATGAATCCGTATACAAGCACCTTGATCCATTGCTAGAACGTTTAATGACAAACCCCGCCAATCAGCAATGGTTACAGCATGCAGGTATGAAAGGGGGTAGCACGCTTTGGGTGCTGACAAAAGCCAGCTATGCCAAGGACAAGGCAGGGAATACTACAGAATTGGCTTATTTCTTCAATGATCTATCTTTGTTGTCGTCGCAACGTTTGCAACAATCCTTAAATGCTTTCGAATTAGAGGTATTGTCGAACCCGGCTTTCCGCGCCAAGATGAACGAAAAACTAGGTAACTAATGCCTTCCAAAACCAGCAGCAATAGACTTCCTTTTATCTTCTCCAATTTTTGGGGAGACTGGCTACTACATGTCGTGGTATGGAGTTTATTGCTGCTCATTTGTGGGTATCGAGGTTGGGATTGGCTCTACTTCTCCGGAGCTGATGGCAGTTTGTGGATTGCGGTGTTATATGGTTATCTATTCAATGCGCTGTTGTTCTATGGAAATGCCTTTTACCTTTATCCAAAACTCTATGAAAATCACCGCAAGGCATTCTGGATTTTGAGTCTTGCCTACTTGTTTTTTTGTCAGAGTATCGAAGTCCTGATTGATGGGGCATTTGGGAGTTTTCTGATCCGCGACCCCAATTTTTCTGCTACCTTACCGCTAGCTGCCGGAGCCTTCTGGATTACCCTCTTGATCAATGCCCTATTTTGGGGCTTGGGTATAGCTTTTCATTTGCCCTTAGAGCTAATCAGGAAAAAGCGAGAGCATCGGAATGTACTCAGAGAAAAGTTAGAAGCCGAACTGGCCTTTTTACGCGCGCAGATCAATCCACATTCGCTCTTCAATGGAATCAATAACATTTATCATCTGATAGATCAAAAGCCCAAGCTGGCCAAGGAAACACTTCTGCAATGGAGTGAGTTACTGCGATACCAACTGTATGAATGCCGGGAGGATTATATTGACCTCGATAAAGAACTACTTAACCTACAAAACTACATATCCTTGGAGGAAATCCGTAAGGGAGAGAATACCGTGATCACTACCACCTTCCCCTTCAGTAAGGAAAAATATGAACTAGCTCCTTTACTGCTGATACCTTTTGTAGAAAATGCATTCAAACACTTAAGTCATTATCCAAAAAAGGAAGACAATACCTTGGATTTAGTTCTACAGATAGAAAAGCAGCAATTGCGTATGGATGTATCCAATACTTTCCAGGAAGAACAAGTAAAAAACAATGTCCTGGAAGGTGGCATTGGTTTGGAAAATGTGCGACGACGATTGAACTTGATCTATGGAGATTCGTATAAACTGAAAATCCATAAAGAAGGAGGTCGATTTGTTGTTCGACTGGAACTACCCTTAAAACGTATCGGATGAAGACAGATATTCTCAAATGCATAATCGTAGATGACGAACCCATTGGCAGGGATGCTTTGGCTCGCTATGTAGCAGAAATAGATTTCTTATCCCTGGTAGGAAGCTGTAAAAATGCACTGGAGGCCAATAACATGCTGAAAGAAAAGGAAGTGGATTTGGTATTTTTGGATATTCACATGCCAATGATGAGTGGCCTGGACTGGCTTAGCACGCTAACGCAGTCGCCCTTGGTTATTTTCACTACCGCCCACCCGCAATATGCGATTGAAAGCTATCAATTTGATGTAGTGGACTACCTTCTGAAACCCATCTCCTTTCAGCGCTTTCTGCAAGCCGCCAACAAGGCCCAGCGGTTTTTCTCCACTCCAGAGAAAAGCTCGACGGAAGAAGAGCAATACATCTTTGTAAAAACAGATCAACAGCTTGTGAAGGTAAAAGTAGAAGACATTGTTTTTATTGAAAGCATGCAAAACTACATTCTCTTTCACACCGCCACGGAGAAAATTATGACACTGGTCCCCCTCAAGCAAGCCCTAGAGATGCTCCCTGATGATCAATTTCTACAGGTACACAAATCGTATGTGGTAGCGAAAGAAAAAGTGGAGGCCGTAGAAGGTAATCAGCTGATCCTTGGTGGGCAAAAGGTGCCCGTAAGTGTAAGGTTACGCAAAGGGGTGATTGACGAGTTGATGCGAGGGAAACTACTTCGGAAATGAGGCCTTCACCGCGTATGCATCCCTAGGGTATCATTTCAAGTCTTTCCGCATACAAATACTGTTCTCATCCCCTATGTACTGACCAAAATTGGCCGTTCGAGCATATCCGTTCTTCAGATATAGCGCTAGTGCTTCTGCTTGATTATCTGCCAATTGTAACACGCAACTCGTATATCCCAGCGTCTTTGCCCAATCTTCTAATTCAAGTAATAAAGTAGTAGCAATCCCTTTTCCTCGAGCTGCCTTCTGTACATACATCCGTTTGACTTCCATGGATTGCTCATCAAAGGCCTTAATCGCACCACAAGCAACTGCTGCCTCCCCCTGATAAGCCACTACGACCTGCTTAATCGCATCCAGAGCATTGAATTGACCGTAGAAATCTTGTTGATCTCCATAACGATCATCTAAGTCGGCATCCAATTGCTGCACTAATGCTCTAAATGCGGGGTCTTTAGCATCCGTTCTGCGAAGTTCCAGAGACATGGCCATTATTTTATTTCTTGCAATTCAATTTTTCGGAATTCCGTGGGATGCGTTTCACTTTGAATGGAAATATATCCACTACTAAGTGACGTTCCTTCTGCCAAAGGAAAACCTTCTGGAAGATCTCCTCCGATTTGAGATTTATTGTACACCAGGACCGTATCTCCTTCCGCAATGTGCTGGAAAAGTGAATCTCCATATACAACGAACTCAGCCCGGACCCAATCGTCTCCGTGAAAAGTTTTGGAGGAAGAATTAATGCAATGTCGCTTAATTAATTTGCCCTCCATCTCAACGTGCGTACCGGGAGTGCATAAATTGCAGGTTGAACGCTCATCCGTGCCATTCCCTCCAAGGATCTGCGCTTCAATGGAAACCGGGAAATCTTGATCCTTCAGCATAGTTTTAGGATCTTGACAATGGAGCATGAGGCCATTATTTCGGTAAGCCCAACCGGGGCCATCCGGCAACTGCTCGCCAACAAATCGGTACTCTACTCGGAGGCGATAGTTGGAAAACGGTTTTTCATAGAACAGGTGGCCAAACCGGCCATCAAACTTTTCATATTCCTCATAAGAAACCTTCAAGATACCATTCTCTACGCTGAAGGTATTTCCAAAGTTATCTCCGTATTCGTATCCTCTGATTTTGGGCGTCCACCCCGTCATATCTTTACCATTGAATAGCTGTATCCATGGTGTCTCGGTGGCTTCTTCCGCTGTCGATGATTTTCGCTGACAGCCTAGGCCAAGAATTAGGAAAATGAATAGATAGTGTACCTTCATGCTAAAGTTGGTTTATTCAAATTTCGGTTCTCTTTTTTCAGCAGTAGCTTGGAAAGCCTCAGATAAGTCCTTAGATAATAAGACCCCAGCGTTCCAAGTAGCCATGTACTCTAATGACTCCGGAACCGAATGATCTCGGCTATAGAGCAGCATTTGTTTGGTACTGCGGATAGCCAAAGGTGATTTCGAGGCAATCATCTCAGCGATTTGCATCACCTCCTCCATCATATCCTCCTGATCCTTATACAATCTAGTCACCAGCCCCATGTCCCGAGCTTCATCGCCACTCACATGACGGCCCGTGTAAGCCAATTCTGCCACCATCCCGGGGTTAATGATTTTGGGTAAACGCTGTAATGTTCCAATATCTGCTGCAAACCCCAGATCAATTTCCTTAATCGAAAAGTAGGCATCCTGCGTACAGTAGCGCATATCACAGGCTGTAATAATGTCTACTGCCCCACCTATACACCCTCGATGAATAGCAGCGATTACTGGCTTGCGGCATTTCTCAAGCGCTGTAATGCAGTTCTGAAGCTTTAGGATAGACCGCCGCAATGCCTCCCGTTTTCGCCCTTCACACTTGATATCTAGATAAGAATTCTGGCCAGTAAGGAGATCGAGGTCAATACCCGCGCAAAAGTGCTTCCCTTCCCCAGTCAAAACCACCACTCTAACCTCATCTAACTCATCCAATTTCTCAAAGATCTGTTGCATCTCTTCCCAGGCCTCCATATGTAAGGCATTGGCTTTATGTGGCCGATTGAAAGACACCTGTGCGACGTACGCTCGAATCGTGATCTCGAAGTGTTTGAATTGACTCATCCCTTATCTTTTGCCCCAAAGAAAAGGTATTTATCGGAAAAAGTCTATGGTAGGACTGTATTCGTGTTGGGCGATTTCTACTTCGGCGGAAGTGAATTCACATACTCAAACCCTTTTTGCAGGAGGGCTACCAAGATTTCATCCTTACCATACAAAGATTCTGGGATTAGCGCGTAACCGCGCATGGTAGCTCCGTGGGAAGTAAAGTTTCCTGTTTGATATTGATCTCGAAAGGCCTGCCCATCAGCTTTGGATAATCGGACGCCCAATTCACCAGCCTTATTGAGTAAGGAAAACATATGCCCATTGGAAGAAGTATAGGGCATGGTCTTCCCTTTTCTTACAAAATCAGGGCACTGGGCTACCAATTGATCAAAGTACGCCAGGCGGGTTTCCCAAAGTTTTTTGTTTGCGTTTGACATAGGATAAGTTGTAAAAGATTAGAATCTCTCCATAGTTACGAATGAGTCTACGAAATTCCGGTACAAAAAGGTTTTGTACCCTATTTTTTTCAAAAATGACCGGTACTTCTATGGATGTATGGTGGTTAGCTTCTGGTAATACGATGAGGGGGCCATCCCCATCTTTTTCTTGAAACTTCGATAAAAGCTCACCTTATTGGTATAACCACAATCATAGGCAATGTCTATCAAGTTCTTCTTTGGATTGATGTTTTCTCGCATTATCGATAAAGCTTCTGCTATCCGATAGTCATTTAGCAGCTCCTTAAAGGAACATCCCATAGACTGATTAATGATGTCTGATACATACTTTTTGGGGAGTTGTAGTATAGCAGCAAATTGATCTAGACTAAGGGTGTCTTCCAAATGAACTTTGTCGATCTCAAATAACGCGGTAATTCGTTTTTCATCTTTGGCTCGCTGTTGCAGTTGACTAAGATCCGCTTGAACATTTTGACTAAAGATCTCAGCTTGACTGAAGAAACTGTAGGCAACGGATTGGATCAAAAAGGTCATGACCAACATACTTATCTGGTGAAAGATCGGTGCCTCAATCCAACCAGAAGGTAGAATCAAGAAATACACTAGATTGATCCCCATCACCAGGCTATACAATAGTAGAATTCGATAATTCCAATTCGCAAGTGAATTGTTCTTAATGTGTTGCCGATAAACGCTTAGCAATCGTAAAGTTAACACCAGATAGATGCCGATATAGGCAAAAAAGGAAAGGGACAAGTAGAAGTCAAAGCTGGTATAGCTAGGTACTTTTTCTAGGAAAGAACGAACGAAGGCCAACTTCTCTTCTGCAGACATGAGGTAGAAAGGAATCTGAACCAAAAGCATCAGGAAGAAAGGAATCAAATGGTAGATTCGTTTCCGATCCAATCGGAATTTTTGATCGATGATTGCCTTCGCCGTCCACAAGATCAGCGGAGGCTTTATGAAACTTAAAACATAACTAATGCCCAATAAGTGAGGGACCGATTCAATCCAATTCGTATCGGCTAGTAGGCGCTCCAAGAGTGTAATTCCTTCGATCAACAAAAGAATAGCAAAGAGGGGCTTAACGAGTCCTTTGCGCTGTCCTCCTAGCAGTACCAAGGCCATGAACAAGGCCTGAAAAGTACCAAATGCAACTAAAATATTGAAGAGCACAGTAGCGTCCATGCACGAGTAATTAGCTTTAGATACAAGATACTCGCTTGCTTCGAAAACTTATCAATCTGGAGTTAATCTTATGCAGAGGATTCGTCTAGTTTCTTTTTCTTGGGGCTTGGATTTGTCGCTTGATCTGGCTTATTTCTTGTTGGGTCAAATGTCTCCAGTGACCGACCTCCAGCTTACCCAATTGCACCTGCATAATTCGGATTCTTTTCAGACTGACAACACGATAGTTCAAGAATTCACACATGCGTCTAATCTGTCGATTTAAGCCCTGGGTAAGGATGATACGAAAGATGAATTTAGATTGCTTTTCTACGATACAACGCTTCGTCTTGGTGCCAAGAATAGGAATCCCTTGACTCATTCGTTCCACGAAGCGAGGGCTGATAGGGCGATTAACCTTAACGATGTACTCCTTTTCATGTTGATTTTCCTCTCGGAGAATCTCATTGACAATATCGCCATCATTCGTCAGAAAAATCAAACCAGAAGAAGCCTTATCCAATCTTCCGATAGGAAAAATACGGGAGGGGTACTTGAGGAAGTCAATGATGTTATCTTTATCTCTACGGTCCGTGGTACAAGTCACACCGACGGGTTTATGAAAAGCCAAATAAATAGCTTTAGGCTTGTTTTTCAGCGGTTTGCCATCAATGGTCACCTTATCTCCGGGAAATACTCGGTTTCCCTTTTGAGTAGGCTGGCCATTAATCTCCACCCTTCCAGCTAATATCCATTGATCCGCTTCTCTACGGGAGCAGATCCCTGTTTGGCTAATAAACTTATTTAGACTTATCGAATTATCCTCCATGCCTACCTACTTGACCCTGCAATTTATCGCTTAGCAGCTACAAAGCTAAGCAGATAACTCCACAAGGCTGGAAAATTCCTTGGCTAATTGCGTTAGCCCAGCAAAATCCTCCGCCTCGATCAGTTTGGGATCAACCAAGGCACTCCCTATTCCCAAAGCACTGGCCCCGGCATCTAACCAATCTCGGGCATTGTCCAGGTTAATCCCACCAGTAGGAACCAGTTTCATGGGAGGCATTGGCGCTAGGACAGCTTTCATATAGGATATTCCTAGATTGCCTGCTGGAAATAGCTTGATGAGGTCTGCTCCAAATTGATGCGCATTATATACTTCGGTTGGAGTAAAAGCCCCCATCACAACAGGAATATCATTCTTATGAGCAATCTCAATAATCTCAGGATCAGTGATTGGTGTAACCAGATAGCGGGCACCGTGTTCGATCGCTTGGCCTGCCTCTCCTGTATTGCGAACAGTGCCAACTCCGATTTGGACATCGGGCATAGTTTGGGATATTTCGCGAACAGCTTCCAAAGCACCAGGCGTATTCATAGTTATTTCAATCGTCTTGATCCCACCTGCAGCGTAGCTTTGCACCAACTTAACGAGGTTAATGGGGTGCTTACTTCTCACAATAGCAATAATCCCGTTCTCTACAATCTGTTGACCTATTGTTGCTCTACTCATATAGTCCTTTTTGTTTCTAATATCTAAAAACCGAATAACCGTGGCAACCAAAGACTAAGCCCTGGTACATAACTGACAATAATCAGAGCTACTAACATAGCTAAAAATAGCGGTAATAAAGGCCTAATTACCTTTTGAATCGTAGTCTTGGCTACCCCAACCCCAATAAACAGCACGGAGCCAACCGGAGGGGTACATAAACCAATACAGAGATTCAACACCATTATGATCCCAAAATGCGTAGGGTCCATACCTAACTCTGTCACTACAGGTAAGAATATCGGCGTAAAGATCAAAACAGCAGGAGTCATATCCATAAAAACACCAACAAATAGCAATATCATATTGATAATCAGCAATATAACAATCTTGTTATCACTGATACCAATTAATGTTTCCGTGATACTTTGTGGAATATTTTCGTAACTCATGATCCAAGACATACTAATGGAAGTCCCGATCAAGAGCATCACAATCGCAGTGGTGGAGACAGAATTAACCAGAATGTTTGGTAGGTCTCCTATAGTAATCTCTTTGTATACAAAGGCTAAGATCAGACAATATAAAACGGCCACCGCGGAGGCTTCTGTAGCGGTAAATATACCCGCCACAATCCCACCGATAACGACAACCAATAGCAACAGACTTGGAAAGGCATCAATAAAGGTACTGAACACCTCACTGATTTTGCTACGTTTTCCAACTGGAAAGCCCTTGCGCTTAGCCCAAATAGTTGCCACGATCATCAATAGTAAGCCAGTCAATATGCCAGGTAGATACCCTGCCAAGAATAGAGCAGCGATGGACACCCCTCCACTAGCTAGGGAATAAACAATCAACACATTACTAGGAGGTATAATCAGGCCCGTGGTGGAGGAGGTGATATTAACGGCTGCCGCAAATTCGCGATCATAGCCCTCATCCTCCATTTGCTTACCCATGAAACTTCCAATCGCTGAAGCTGCCGCCGCAGCTGAACCAGCGATAGCGCCAAACAACATGGCAGTCACGATATTTACGTGAGCCAAACCTCCTGGTAATGAGCCTACTAAAGTCTTGGCAAAAGCAATCAAGCGTTTGGCTATTCCCCCTTGGTTCATGATTTGGCCCGCCAAGACAAAGAATGGGATAGCCAGCAAAGTAAAGCTATCCAAACCCGTCGCCATTTGCTGAGCCACAGTGGTGACAGCTGGCATAAACGGTATACTAACGAACATGGTTAGCAAAGTTGAAACGCCAATGCTCCAAGCTACCGGGACACCCAGACCTAAAAGAATGACAAAACTGAGTACAAGTATCAATATTTCCATAAGAACAAGTTGAAGGGTGTTAGTCCACTGATGGCTGGAATAAATCCAGCAATTTATAGATAACGATAAAGAGGCCACTGATCGGAACGATGGCATACACTACCGCCAAAGGCAAATCAAGTGAAGTGGATACCTGTCCTAATTTTGAGGTGACAAATACCAATCTGCTACCTCCAATCAAAAGGACAGCAACTGCAAAGAGAAGAATAATCACATTGATCCCATTTTCAAGCAGTCTTTTGCGACTGCCCTCTAAGGCCGTGGGAAGGATATCGATGGCTAGATGCATCCTCTTGCCAGAAGCAAAAGCAGCTCCCAAGATGCCAATCCAAATTAGGAGAAACCTTGCTAATTCCTCCGTCCAGGGGCTTTGCGCACCCATAACATAGCGGGTAAATACGCCCCATAGCACATCCACCACCATGACGGCCATCAGCACCGCCAATACATTTTTCAAAATAGAGTCCATTGCACTACGCATAATAGGGAGGTTAATTGGATTATTGGATGGATCGGATACGCTCGATAAGACTAAATATCTCGGGACTATCCTTATAACTTTCGTAGATATTGCTAACCTGTTCACTGAATGGCCCCTTATCCGGGTAGATGATCTCTACCCCAGCTTCTATGACTTTATCTAAAGCCTCCTGATTAGCCACTTTCCATAGCTTCCGCTGTTCGGTAACCGAAGCGTCCGCGGCAGCCTGTAGCCACTCTTGCTCTTGGGAACTAAGTCGATTCCAGGTGGAGGTGCCAATCAGTAGCACATCAGGCACCATAGCATGTTCATCGATAGAATAGTATTTACATACCTCATAGTGACGAGAAGTGTAGAAGCTTGGTGCATTGTTCTCAGCTCCATCCACAACCCCCTGTTGCAAGGAAGTGTATAGTTCACCGAAGGAAATCGGGGTCGGGGAACCGCCTAGAGCAGAAACCATTTGCAGAGCCGTCTGGCTATTCTGTACCCGGATTTTCAAGCCCTGAAGATCTGCGGGGGTATTTATCGGGCGGTCCTTGGTATAAAAACTGCGGCTACCCGCATCGTAGAAGCATAGGCCTCGTAACCAAAACTCTTCTGCTCCGACTAGTAACTCTCTACCAATTTCACCATTAAAAACCTTCCAGGCGTGATCTTCGTCTCGGAAAATATAAGGCAAACTTAGGACCTTAGTTTTGGGTGAGAAATTCTCCAAGGGAGCCGCCGACACCTTGGTCATATCTAAGCTCCCGATCTGTAGCAACTCCAGGCACTGCCGTTCTGAGCCTAATTGACCACTAGGATAAATCTGAATCTTCAATTTACCGCCAGACCTTTTCTCCAGGTCTTGGGCCATGTAAACCATCCCTCCGTGTACGGGATGTTTTACGTCAAGTCCGTGTGCTAATTTCAGTACTTTTCCCTCTTGTTGTTCACTACAGGAAAGGATACAGCAAACAAGGGCAAGGAAGAGAAGCCTCGTCCAAAGTTGATTTATCATCGTTTTCGTTTTTACTTTGGAGGAAAGCTGCCAATGGTCAACAAATTAAGGACTTTCCTCACAACGCAATATACCTATCCCAGCTTGGTTTGCAAAAAATCCAAGGCTTTTCTTTGATGATAAATCCGCCTTAAACCGCCCTGTATGTTAAGGAGTTACGGGCAGGAGTGATGGAGTGTTATAATTCAAGAGCGCGATATTCTAGCCAAGCACCAAAGGCTTCGCCAGTGGGCTGGCCTTATTGCGCTTTTTCCGGAGTAGGGTCAGCCTTTTTCTGGATCCAAGGATAGGCCTGTTGCTCCAAAAAGCCCTCCGGAAAGGATTCGACATCATCAAACCCTAAGGGAATATCTTTGCCCGTTTCCGGGATATAATCCGTTTTAAACAAATAATCCCAAATGCTAAGCGTCAGTCCAAAGTTAACTCCGAATCGACGGCCTTCCGGGAGTGCCTTCGCATGATGCCAAATGTGCATTTGAGGGTTGTTAAAAATATACTTCAATGGCCCCAGTGGGATGCTAATATTGGAATGATTAAAGTGTCCAACCGCTAGCGTAAAAATGTGAATAATGAAGAAGTCTTGAATGCCAAATCCTATCATAGCTAGCGGTAGATATTCTAGGAATCGATACACAATGTTTTCCATCCAGTGATAGCGAAGGTGAGCTGCGAATCCCATTTCCTGCACCGAGTGGTGTACCTTGTGGAATTCCCATAAGATGGGAACACGATGTAATAGCCGATGTACATTGTAATGGATAAAATCTCGGATAACCAGCATTAGCAACAACTGTCCCCAAAGGGGAAAGGCCTGTACATGTAAAGCCACGACGTTAGTAATCCCGAACAGCGCCAGGAAGTCATTGAACAATTCTACAAAAACATTGGAAACGGCATTGTAACCAATGAGGGAGAATAAGAAGAAATTGAAGAACATATAAAAGCCATCCAACCAAAAATCACGTCGGATTGCCTTCTGTTTTTCTCGCCATGGGATTACTACTTCCAAAAACCAGAAGAAGAGGGAAACGCCAATCAGCCAATAGAAATAGTTGTGCCAAGATGGGCTCAGAATCTCTCCCTTTAGATAGTGCCAATAATCTCCAAAAGAGCGAAAAAATAGATCGAGGTATTTCTCCATGTTCAACTTGCTTTATTTATTCAGTCTTTCAACTTGATGCCAGCTTCCTCCATTGTAAGCTTCTATTCCTTTCTTTCTCAGCACAGAAGCTCCAATTCCACTGCGTTGACCACTGCGACAACAAGTCACGATCGGTTGCTGTAGCTTCTGAATTTTGTTCACCTCACTACCTAAAGTAGATAGTGGAATATTAACAGAGCCTTTGGCATGGCCACCGGCAAATTCTTTAGGCGTTCTCACATCAATAATGGTAGCGCCATTGGCTAACAACTCTTCTATATCTGCTTTGGGGCCACCGCCCAATAAATTTTTAATCCAGTTTAACATAACGGTATTTTGGCACAAAGAAAAAACATTTGCGCTAGTAAGTTGGTGATTTGTATCACCAAGGCGTTACTTGTACAATACTGTCCAAGGAAAGAACAACTTTGGTCACTTTGAGTTCGTGCAAAGAACTGCTTTACTTCCGATTTTTCGTATAGAAGACATTCAGGACCATTGCGGTCATAATCAGCATAATGCCAAAGAAAGACCACATTACATAGGTCTCTCCAAACCAAACTAAACCAATCAGCAAAGCGTACACTACTTCTAGGTATTTCAGGGGAGCGATACGAGATACCGCTTCAGCCTGCATAGCTTGAGTCATGAGATACTGGCCGATAAAGCCTGTTAACCCAATGGCAAGTAGTAGTAGGGACTCTTCCCATGTAGGCCAACGCCAAAACGGGATCATCAATAAACCCATACTTATCGTAGTCAACCCCAAGTAATACATGACGATAACTAAGGGATGCTCACCCGAACCGATTCTTCGAATAAATATAAAGGCTAATCCTCCCACCACAGCAGCAAGCAGGCTTAGGATTAGTGCCATGGTTTCAATTCTTATATCGTACCCTTTGAGTAAGGCCACACCGCCCAAAGCCAAGGCAAAGAAGAGCATTTGTGGCCAACGCAATGGTTCTTTTAAGATAAACACAGCAAAAATGGCAGCAAAAACGGGTGAGAGGTACTTAAGGGATACGGCCGCTCCAAATGGCATCCACTTCAAGGTGAAATAAAAGATACAGGTGGAAAAAATCCCCGCGATCGCCCGTAAAATCAACCACTTTCGATTGCTCGGTTTGCCCCAAACAGACACTTTGTTTCGCTTTAAAATGGTCAGGCAAATAAGAGCAGTGATCAGTCCCCGGAAAAAGAAAATCTCAAAGGTATGTAGTTCATCCAGTTCTTTGATCATGGATTGTAGCAAAGACAAACTGAAGGTAGCTAAGAGCATTAGTTGTACTCCCCGCGTAAAAACCTGTGGCAAAATGGGTCGTTTGATACCTAACTATTATTTGATAAGCTACAAAGCTATGAAGAAGAAACTTGAGATGCTAGCGGGAAAGAAAAGGATGGAAATAGACGAGCTAGAGAAAAAAAGAAAGCAGGCTCTTAGCGTTGGAAACTTGTTTTGTTTTTTGTTTTGTTTTTCGTTTTGTTTTCGTTTTGTTGAATACTTATCCGATTGCTAACAGACCTGCTTTCGAGTACTTGTTGGTTACTAATAGTTGGTAGTTCTTTTGTCTTTATTTGCTATCTATAATGTTCCTTGTTATGGGCTTAGCGAGAAACTCGTCCAGAGGCATCCCCACTCATCAATTTCTCTACTTCAGCTACCGTGACCAAGTTGGCATCTCCATAAATGGTGTGCTTCAGATTGGAAGCAGCCACGGCAAAGTTCAACGCATCCTGGTCATTTTCATAGGATAGTAGACCGTAAATCAGTCCTCCCATAAAACTGTCGCCCCCTCCTACTCTATCCACAATATGAGTGATTTGATAAGTAGGTGCTTGGAACAAAGTATCTCCGTCGTACAAAACGCCTGACCAGGTATTGTGGGAAGCACTAATGGATCCCCGTAGCGTAATAATTACTTTTTTGGCTCTGGGAAAACGCTTCATCAATTGTTGGCAAACTGAGATGTAAGCCCCAGCGTCGATGGTATCTCCCTGCGTAACATCCACACCTTCCGGATGTATATCGAAGTGTTTTTCGGCATCCTCTTCATTCCCTAGAATGACATCACAGCCGGCTACCAAATCAGGCATAATTTCAGCTGGAGTCTTTCCGTACTTCCAAAGATTCTTGCGATAGTTTAGATCTGTGGATACAGTTACGCCCATCTTATTGGCTACCTGAATAGCCTCTAAGCAAGCATCGGCAGCACCCTGCGAAATGGCAGGTGTAATTCCAGTCCAGTGAAACCATTGTGCATCCGCAAATACGGACTCCCAATCCACCATACCTTTTTCAATGCTTGCCATACCGGAATGGCTTCGGTCATAAACCACCTTACTTCCTCGAGAAACCGCACCAATCTCTAAGAAATAAATCCCTAGTCGTTCTCCTCCTCGGACAATGTGCTGGGTATCCACACCGCGCTTTCTCATTTCCATAAGTGCACACTCTCCGATGTCATTATTCGGGAGGCGGGTCACAAAGGAAACAGGGATTCCATAATTTGCCAGTGAGACTGCAACATTACTTTCTCCTCCTCCATAGATCACATCAAACCGATTGGCTTGGCTAAAGCGTTTGTGCCCCGGAGGCGTCAAACGTAACATGATCTCACCAAAAGTGACTACTTTCTTCATTGCTTGTAATTTTCTAACAACGTGTATTAAGGTTTACAAAAATTAAAGTAGGACTTGGCATTGTGATAACAGATATCTTGGATCAGCTTACCGATCCAGGGAATATCATTGGGGAGCAAACCTTTTTCTACGTCATCTCCAAACATGTTGCACAGCAAACGTCGAAAGTATTCGTGGCGAGGATAGGACAAAAAGCTTCGGCTATCCGTTAGCATACCTACAAATCTGCTGATAAGTCCCATGTTTGATAAAGCATTCATTTGCTTCTCCATACCATCCAGTTGGTCCATGAACCACCAACCGGAACCGAACTGTAATTTTCCAGCTATGCTACCATCATTGAAATTGCCGATCATAGTAGCCATTACCTCATTGTTACCCGGATGAAGATTGTACAGAATGGTCTTTGCCAATCGGTCTTCATTGTCCAGGCGGTCGAGGAATTGGGCCAATGCAGAGGCCTGGGAGTAATCGCCAATGCTATCGAAGCCAGTATCGGGTCCCAGTTGTCGCATCATCCTGGAATTGTTGTTGCGCATAGCGCCGAGATGAAACTGTTGTGTCCAGCCTTTGCTGTGATACAGTTTCCCCAGGTGATACAAGAGGGCTGATTTATAGATTAGGGCTTCGCCCGCAAATATAGCTTTTCCAGCCAAACGTTTTTTCAAAATTTTATCAACTTCTTCGTCCGTAAAATCAGCAGCATACATTTGCTCCAATCCATGGTCCGAAAGTCGACAACCCATCTGGTGGAAAAAATCAGCTCTAGCTTCCAAAGCTGCTAATAAATCACGCAAACTCTGGATTTCTACATCGGCAGCCTTTGCCAAGGCTTGGATGTAATCATTAAAAGCGGGGGCATCAATAAAAATAGCTTTATCCGGTCGGAAGGCAGGGAGTACAAGGTACGGAAGATCTTGTTTTGCTAAAGCCTGATGATCTTTTAATGTATCAATCGGATCATCTGTGGTACAAATCACTTCCACATTCATTTTTTGTAGGAGTGGTTGTACTCGAAAAGCCTCAGTTTGCAAGGATGCAGTGCAGGTATCGTAAGTTTCCTTAGCAGTACTTTCATTTAGTAATGCTTCTACACCGAAATAACGGCGTAATTCGAGATGAGACCAATGATACAGTGGGTTGCGCATGGTATAGGGTACCGTAGCAGCCCATTTTTCGAATTTCTCGTAATCATTGGCATCGCCAGTAATATATTTTTCGTCCACCCCATTGGTCCGCATGGCTCTCCATTTGTAGTGGTCTCCATTTAACCAGATGTGGGTTAGGTTCTTATACTGTGTGTTGTTTGCTATGTCTTGTGGTGGTAAGTGGCAGTGGTAGTCGATAATAGGCATGGACGCAGCAAAATCGTGGTAAAGTTGCTGCGCCGACCTACTATGCAACAAAAAGTCATCGTCAATAAATTTCGATGGCATAATTTATGGTTCTTCGTTTCGTTTTCGTTTTGATCTGAATAGTGTTGACTGCTAAACACAGTCTGCCTATTCTTACTATATTCCGCTAAAAGCGCTGAATCCGCCGTCCACCGGAACCACAATTCCTGTTACAAACTTAGCGCCTTCACTGCAGAGCCAATTTAAGGTTCCACAAAGCTCCTCTGGTTCCCCAAAACGCTTCATGGGCGTATGATCCACAATCATTTGTCCTCTCTCCGTCAAGGTATTGTCTTCATTCAATAATAGCCGCCGGTTCTGTTCGCCAATGAAGAAGCCTGGTGCAATGGCATTCACCCGCATCCCCTCTCCAAACTTGATCGCCAATTCTACCGCCATCCAACGGGTAAAGTTATCTATGGCTGCTTTAGAAGCAGAATAGCCTACTACTCTTGTAATCACTCGCTGTGCGGCCATGGAGGAAATATTGACGATGCTACCTTGCCCCCCTTTAGCCATTGCTTCTCCAAAAACAAGACTTGGCATCACCGTTCCTTTGAGATTTAAGTCCGTAACCTTCTGAAAATCAGAAACAGATAAATCAAAGATGTTCTGCGATGGCATAATGGTGGCTCCTTTCATATTTCCACCAGCAGCATTAACCAAAATGTCAATTTGCCCCCAAGTTTCTAGTAGCTGATCTCTTGCCGTCACCAATTGCTCTTGATTCAACACATCGGCTACTAGAGGCATAGCAGTCCCGCCAGCTGATTCGATGGCTTGAACGGCTTGCTCTACTTTGCTCGCAGTCCTTGACAATATGGCAACTCTAACTCCCGCTTTGGCCAAACCCATGGCCATAGCACTACCAAGCACTCCTGCACCTCCTGTAATGACGGCTACCTTGCCGTCTAAACCATGATTAGGCATACAGATCTATTTCAACTTTTTCGAAGATGCACGAACAATGAGCTCGGGCTGTAATACAATTTGTCTGGATACGTAGTCTTTGCGGTTGGCTATACAATCTAAGAATGCTCTTGCTGCTAATCTTCCCATGTCTCGCCCATGCTGATTGACCGTGGTCATAGCTGGTTCAACAAAAGAAGTAAATGGTTCATTGGCGAACCCAACAATAGCTATATCGTCTGGGATAGAAAATTTACCTTTTAGTATTTGCATGGCTCCAAGTGCAGCAAAGTCACTGGAGGAAAAAATAGCATCAGGGATATTACCTGACCTCATTATGTATTCGGCAGCCTGACGGCCTTTCTCAATATTGGATGGACAGTTGATCACCCAACTTTTATCAAAGGTGATCCCCGCATCCTGCAAGGCGGCTTGATAGCCTCTGAGACGTTCTTGATACACCTTGATATCTTGGTCCCCAGCAAAATGGAAGATTTTTTGGCAGCCTTGCTCTATCAAATGGCGAGTGGCGTCATATCCCCCCTTAAAATCATCGATCACCACCGCACTTACACCTAGTTCATCAATGGATCGGTCAAAAAGAATGAGTGGAATATCATCCTCTATTACTTTCTGATAAAGCTCCATATTACCCGAAGAACGCGTGGCTGACGCAATGATACCATCCACTTGTGATCGAAACAATGTGTCAAAGGCTCGTTTTTCATGAGCCAGATCATCATAGGTTTGGCACATGATGATTCCGTAGCCACTCTTCGCTACCTCATCTTCGATACCACGAATGATAGAAGCAAAAATACTTCGCTCAATCATTGGGACCATAACACCGATATTCATACTTTTGCCACTCCTCAAAGCAGCAGCTAAGCGATTCGGCTTATAGTTCATCCTGCGAGCCATATCCACGACTAATCGCTTGGTGTCATCGCTGATGGCCGGATGATTATTGAGCGCCCTAGACACCGTGGAAGAGGTCACGCTCAAAGCTCCGGCAATATCATGTATCGTTGTTTTACTCTTCTTCATATCATGCAAACGATTGCACGAATTTAATAAAGCGAATTAAATTACCAAACACTATATGATAAAAATAAAAAAAAATAGTGTAAAATTATGTCTAAACCCCACTTTTTAGAAGATAAATAAGGTTCCTAAAATCAAAGAGGAGACAACCGATTGCACAAAATCTTATGCAAAAAAGGCCCACCGAATGTACTCGGCAGGCCTTCGCGAATCTATTGATACGACTTCGAATTAGTTGATGAATGGGTTTGCACGAATCTCCGTAATCGTAATGGGGAAAAAAGTGCCTGGGTTCAATACCGCATCACTATTAGCTTGCCAGTCCGTAGCTGACTCTTCAAATCGATAATGATCTGCAATCCTTCTTCCTTGCAGGAAAAGGTTTACTCGGCGTGCATGTTTGAGCAGGGTCATTGCGTCCACTTGCCCCGCATAAGCACTCAATTTCGAATCCAAAGCCCGAAGGGCATTAATTTGAGTAGCAAAGCCAGCATCGTCTTCCTGAGCTAGAGCCGCCTCAGCTAGTATTAAGTACATTTCTCGGGCAGAAACCATCGTGAAGTCTACGAATTGTGCTTGCGTTGAAAAACTAAGGACGGCATCGTATAGTACCGGGTCAGCGATGTTATCAATTGGATCGAGTAGACTAATACTAGTAGAGGCATCACCATCACTAAGATTGGCTACGCGTTTTTTTTCAGCATCTGGAATGATGTAATCATCAGATAGGCGCATTTCTAAACGTTGGTTCACTTGTTGGCCAATATCCAAGGTTCCCACCACATCTGGAGTTGTGGGATCGGTGTCCAAGACGAATTTATAATCTGCTCCCATTTTGTCCAGTGCCTCCTGAGCAAACTTAATCGCATCAGGATTATTAATCAGCGGATTACCCAAATCCATAGGTTTTAGTTTGGCCCAAAGTGCCTTGGAATAGTGTACACGAGCCATCATTCCGGAAAACGCAGCATCTAAGTCATCGCTGATTCCATCAATTGCTGCTCCTTTGTTCAGGTACTCGATGGCCTGGTCATATAAACTAGCCATATTTTCAGGCCCTACGGGTGGTGCGGCCTCGCTCTTATCCGAACTGATGACAAAATCATCAAACATATCGGCAATAACGGTGTAGATGACTGCTCCGTATAAATAAGCTCTGGCTAATTGTACCTCATCACCAGATAGTAATAATCCCTGTGCCTCAAAAGCTTCTATTCGCTTGATTACATCGTCACTCCACCAACGTGCTTCGCCAACGAAAAAGAAGGCTGCATCCGTGAATTCATTATTGGGGTTGTTAAAATTCCCAAATTGCAGTTGCTGCCAAGCATCTCTGGAGCCGATCCAGGTTAACTCATCACTCGCCGTGGCGTAAGGGGCAACGATATTGGCAAAAGCCCTGGTCAAAGAAGCTTGCACCCCATTAACCATCGGTAAAACGGAACGAGGGTCCTGCAAATCCTCTTCTAACAGATTGTTAGGATTATCGGCTTGTAGTAGATCACTACAGGCTGTGAATGATCCAAGCACAAACAAAGCCAGCAATAGTCTCAAGCTGTATTGTTGCATAGATATTATTAAATTTTTCATCGATCTATCTTTTATCTTCTCCAGGAGAAGAGCATTAAGGTTATACAGATTAAATGCCTACTTTCAGGGTGAACATCAATTGGCGAGGAATCGGCCAACCAAACGCTTCTATACCTACACCAAAGTTTTGGTCTGTGGTATCGTTCTCATTTCCATCCCCTCCTCTACCAAAGACATTGATCTCAGGATCTACACCACTGTAGCCAGAAAACAATGCTAGATTTCTGCCTGCTACTGTAAAGGAGGCAGTACGCAAATTCAACTTTTTGAGAAAGGATGTTGGGATCTGGTAGGTGACATTCAGCTCCCTCCAGCGAATGAAGTCTGCCCTTTCGATCGTATTTAAGCCAGAGAAAGGGGCTAGGGCTAGATTTTCAAACAACCACCCCTTTAAAGCCTCATATCTTACTTCGCCAGAGTTCAGGGCATTACCTTGGCCATCTGTTCCTCCTGAAAGGTAGTCGCGCTCCACCAAAGCCGAACCAGGAAGGTTACGGCCAATACCAGCGTTGGCCTGACGGAAAGCTCCTGTCAAGTTATTGATACGGAAATTACCCGTCTTATATTCGAAAAGTGTGGTCAAACTGAAATTGCGGAATTTTACTGTACCACCAAATGAGCCTTGCCAGTCAGGAACTCCCTTACCAAGGTAATGGTCTAAGAAGTCGCCATCCCCATCTTCATCCTTCAATAAAACTCCACCTGCCCCAACGGTAGTTGGTAAACTAAGGTCTCCGGGCTCTTTGGATCCCAAGAAGGCCACAATCTCATCTCTGGAATCCGGTAACCCATCGCTATTAAAGTCAATCGGCAATGCATCACCACTCGTTTCTACAAGTTCTGCACCAAACTGTGCACCAGGAGCAAATCCTTCAATCAAGAAATTACGATAGCGAGGATAAGAACCTCCTACCTTAACCGGAGGTGCGCCACCTAGTGAAACCACTTCCTCCTTAATAAAGGCAGCGTTAGCAAATAAATCGACACTCCAATCTCGAGAACGATATACGGTTCCGTTAATCTTCAATTCCACCCCATTCGCGGAAAGCTCTCCGATGTTCACAAGCTGTCGGCTTCTCCAGCCGCCGGAGAGGGCAAATTGACGAGCGAAAAGGGCATCCTCTACGGTACGGTCCCAATAAACTGCCTCTAGAGAGATTTTGTCGTTGAACAAACCGATAACTGTTCCAAATTCCCATTCCTTAGAGATTTCAGGTTCCAAGTCGGCATTTCCTAGATTGTTGGGAACAATACCCGCCCCCGAGGTAGACGTTAGGGCCTGATAGGTGGTCAAGGCATCGAAAGCTCCAGGCTGCAAACCTGCCCAGCCATATGAACTTCTTAGTTGAAGACTACTGATAGGGCCAATATCATTCCACCAATCTGCATCGGAAGGAATGTAAGAGAAAGATACCTTAGGATAAACTGCTGCATTAAAGTTAGAGCCAAATGCACTGTGTCCATCCAAACGTGCTCCAAACGTCAGAAAAAACTGATCACTAAACCCAAATTGCTCTTGAGCAAAAACCCCAGCGTTGATCACTTCAGAAAACAGCTCGAATAATTGCTGATTTGCCGCAGCGCTTGAAATCTCAAATCCTGGTCCGGGGAAGTCCGTCCCAGAGCCAGATTGAATGAGCTCCTCTTGGCGTATGAGCTGCCCCCCGATAATCAAGTTGGAGGTAATATTAGGGGTAATATTGTGATTCATGGTCGCCTTTACCTCTGCTGAAATAGCAGTGAAGTTTCGATCTGTGTAATTTTTCTGTCCACTGGCATTGTTACTAGCAAAACCATCGATGTTCCAACCAAAAGGGGTGAACTGTACACTACTTTGGTTAGAATAGTCTACCCCAAATACTGCATCTAATTTCAGCCAGTCTCGTGGATAGTAGTTCATAGCCACACTACCATTGTAATGGCGAACATCCTGATTAACAGACAACTGTAAAGCTTCATTTACTGTAGCAAAAGCAATCGTGCCGGTTTGGTTATTTGGTCCAGCCAATTCGGGCTTGCTAAACTGCGCCAAGGAACCTACCCCGTAGATATTGTTGTTGGTCTGTAAGGTGGTAAAGGCCGTGTTGGAGTAGCCAGAGGTGATACGGAAATTGAATTTCTCACTGGGGAAGATGTTCAAGTTCACATTCAATTGTCCCTTACGATCCGTATCCGTGGCTTGTGTGCTGATGCCCACCGGATAATCTCTGTCTCGTCCGCCAAATGGTCCATCTTGGTAGAAGTAACGACCAGAAACATAGTAAGAGATCAAATTATTCCCCCCTGAAACACTAGCCGAAGCATTATTGGAAAAACCCGTTTCAAAGAGTTCCTCCGTGAAGTTTCGACGAATTAGATCATAGGGCTTAATATCTTCTCCATAAAAAGTGGACAAAGCTTGAGCCTGACTTGCCGTCCGAGCAAAACCTACATTATCTTGAAATCGACTTGGATAATCCATCATACCTTGCGCAAACTTCAGGTCCACCTGCGGCTTGCCACTGACCCCCTTCTTCGTGAAGATCTGAATCACCCCATTACTTGCCTCGGTTCCGAATAGCGTAGCTGCCGAAGCGCCTTTCAAGATCTCTACTCGTTCAATGGATTCGGGATTAATATCATCGAGGCGCGAAGGGGCGCCACCGCCGCCCGCAGAAGCGAAACCGCCAGCTCCAAAGCCGCCGCCATTATCCACTCGGATACCGTCAATGATCACAATAGGTTCATTCAATTGAGATAAAGAGGCAGAACCCCTAATTCGAATCTGCGTCCCTTCTCCTGTCAATCCACCTGAAGGTAATGCGACGATACCTGGCTCGCGCCCAGTCAGCAAATCAGAAAAGGAGTTAATGGGTACGTTTTGCAACTTCTTCGTAGAGATAGAACCGATGGAGTTCCCAATTTTCTTCTTTTCCACGGGTCCCCCGGTACCGGTAACGACTATCACATCCAACTCGGTAGCACTTACTCCCATGGTCATGTCCAAGCTTAATTCTTGTCCAGCTGACAGAGAAATAGTTTCAATCGTTTTAGCAAATCCAGTGTAGGTAAATTCCACCTTGTGCTCTCCCGCTGGCAATCCGCCAATTACGTAATTCCCTTCAAAATCAGTAATCGTACCGGAACCCGTTCCGGCGACAATTACGGTGGCACCGATGAGCGGTTCATCAGTGTCCTCATCGAGAACCTTCCCCTTGATCGAAGCAGTACCTTGACTAAACATCAAGGCTGGAATCAAGAAAAGGCTCCCTAGTAATAACAGTCTTAGTTTCTTACTAGTAAGTAGCATCATTTCAAAATATTTAGTTAATACAATAGTTCCAGAATCTCGGCTGACTTGAGCTGGTAAGTGTTTTGTTAAGGAGATCCATTAGGGCACTATATCCCTAGGCCAGCAGCAGACTAATGGTGCCGGCAGAATTCGGAAATCTTAGTGAAAGGGTTAAAAAGGAACTGGTTGGAAAGGCTCTTACGATCAGCAGTACAGCCGGCACGCTTCCCTAATCAGCTAGAGAAATTACGCCAATTGAAGCTGCACTTCTTGCCCTTTCTCCCGCAGGAGTAGGGACTTCTAGAGGTCTTTTTACCAGTGAATTTTAACCACCCACTTACCTTTGGACATAGCAAAGTCAGGCCTAGTCTCTTGATCATATCAAGCAAGGCCAAAATCTAGCTCAAGCCCAAGCTGTTGTTCCCATCGAAAACCAAGACAGAAAGGATATCCAATACGTTGGCTCGAGCAACTTGATCAAAGACAAGCTTACTCGTTGATGGACAAACCCATCCATTAGACTTGATTAATGGGCTGTTTTTAAAAGAGAAATCACCGAATTGTCGCTCACTAGGAAATGTCGTTACTGACAGTATTGAAATGCTTTTGCTGTCAGCTTAGGAATATATTTATCATATCCCGTAGAAGAGTTTTTAACATACATTCTTCCCTCAGGAAGACATTTGAAGTAAAGTAAAGAAAATAAAATTAAGGCAGTAAAGCAAGCCTTTTCCTCTTTTTGTAAGCTGAATTACAGAGTCTCAGATTTTAGCTAGCGTCATATTTGGCGGGGAGAAGAACACCTATTCTTGGCATTTAAGTAAGAAAGAAATCGCACAGGGTATTGCGGCTTTCCGTAGAAATACCAAGCTTGCAAGTTCAATAAAAAACAACTTGGGCAAATAAATAACTATTGTATTGAACGACATGAAAACGAATTACAAAGTAGGAGATCTAATTTATGATGCGAATATCTACGATGCTATGAATACCGACCTGGCTGATCTGCAATTTTATCAGCGGTGGCTTCCTGCAAAAAAAGATACTCGAATATTAGAGCTTTGCTGTGGCACAGGTAGACTTACCATTCCCATTGCAAAGGCTGGATACCACATAACCGGAGTAGATTTCACTGCTTCCATGCTCGAAAAAGCACAGGCAAAGGCTGCAGCGGAAGGACTTGAGATTGACTTCATCGAAGCAGATATTAGGAACTTGGATTTACCAGCTCAATTCGATCTGATTTTCATCCCATTTAATTCGATCCATCACCTTTATCAAAATGAAGATCTATCGAAGGCATTCCAGTGCGTCAAAAACCATCTCAAAGCAGGAGGATTGTTTCTACTAGATTGCTTCAACCCCAACCTTGAAGTCATTGTGGAGGGAGAAAAAGCACAGAAAGAAATTGCTAAGTATACCACCGATGACGGCAGAAAAGTACTAATACAGCAGGCCATGAAATACGAGAGCAGCACTCAGATCAATCGTATAGAGTGGCACTACTTTATCAACGATGAGTTTGACTCGATACAAAATCTAGATATGAGAATGTACTTCCCTCAGGAGTTAGTCGCACACTTAAGATGGAATGGTTTCGAAGTCATGCACAAGTTCGGGGATTTTCAGGAGGAGCCATTTGGCGATGGTTCAGCAAAGCAGATATTTGTTTGTCAAAGAGCAGCTGATACTGAATCAAAGAAACCAAACCAATCCTCGTAGGCTCAAAGTACCGGACTACTTGGCTGATAAAGCGGTCCGAATTAGAGCAGTGAATTTTCTAGAAAAATGACGACAATCAAAATTCCGCTTGGCTAGGCAGGTGTTTTTTAAAAGAAGTTTCATAATAAGCCTCCCATTGGCCCAACCCCATTTCTATGCCTAACCGTCTTATTAAGCAAAAAACAATCACAATGAAAACAATTGGAACCTTAGCTTTCCTCTTTCTTCTAACCATCACCTTCTCTTGTAATAAGGTCAACCTTTGTGGATTGGAGCAGGATGTGACGCTCGGAGATATTGAGGAAGTGTTGGATATGAACTGCTTTGTCGGAGGTACTAATCAACAAATTATTCGATCCACAGCAGAACTGGAAGCCTTATTTGCAAATCGTCCTTGTGAAGGCACGTTGCCAAACATAGATTTTTCCCAAGTCACGCTCTTAGGTCAATTGGGAGGGGCAAGTGGTTGCGAACGATTTTACTCTCGAGCCGTAACCATCAATGAAAACCAGCAGAAGTATAATTTCCGAGTTAGGGTGAGTGAATGTGGGGGTTGCGAACCTTGGGAAATGCGGTGGCACTGGGTATTGGTGCCCATACTTCCTGAGGACTACAGTGTCAACTTTGAGTTTGAGACTATTTGATTATAAATATGCTTGATATAAGGTTCTTAGCATCTAGATCATCCTTTATATAATCTTTTGCTAGAGCCACTAGTGGTAAAATTGAGAAGTAGGTCAATTGAGATTGATCTGCTTTTTTTGGGTTCATACCAGCCGTAAATTGAAGGTTAAATCTGGAGAATTGTTGGAGGAAGTCAAAACTGAGTATTTCAGGACTTGCAACATTTAATCTTTTTATTGTCCTTGAAGGAAGCGACAAGAAAGCTTAATCACCAGAAAAACCCGTACTGTTACATGTTCATGCCTTTCAAAGCAACTCCCTTTGCTTACTATACACCATTGGTCCTATTCATGGCCTGGCTGTCGTATCTACCACTCACAAACTCCAAAGCTTTTTCATCCATGGAGGAAGTATGCGATAATGCTGCTGACGACGACAATGATGGACTCATCGACCTTAATGACCCAGATTGTAGCTGTGAACTAGTGACCCAGGAATCCTTAGTCCCAAATCCATCCTTTGAAGACTATTTATGTTGCCCAAATGACGCCAGTCAGATGAATTGCGTAAATGGATGGCAGCAAGCATCAGGTGCTACTACTGACTATCTGAACCAATGTGGTTACGTGTCCATCCCCTTTCTTAGCCCTTTTCCGGACGGGGATGGGGCCATTGCATTTATTGCCGGGAGTATAGAAAATCCTAGTGGTTCAGAAATTCATAAAGAGTATGCTGGAGTATGCTTAAACTATCCGATGGAAAAAGACGCGGTTTATGAGTTTAACTTTCACATCGGTTTTTTAGATGAGAACAATTCTCCTCCCATTAATTTTACTTTTTTTGGATCACCAAGCTGTTCCAATCTTCCGTTCACCCCTGGCTTTGATTGCCCTACCAATTACCCAGATTGGTATTTACTCAAAACCCAAGAATTCACGCGGGAAGAGAAGCCCGGCTGGAAGGAGGTAAGTATGACCATACAACCTCCTGTGGATATTAATGCCATTGTGATCGGAGACGATTGTCTGCCGAAGGGTGGGCTTAATGTCTATCTTTTAGACAATCTGATTCTCAAGAATGAGGCCAGCCTGGACTTTGAACTACTCGATGCAGGTTCCCCTTGTGATCCAGATTTCACTTTGGCCGTACAAGAAAAAGCTGGCCTTAGCTATCAATGGTATAAAGAAGGAGTCGCCTTGTTGGGAGAGACCTTTGCAGAATTATCTCAAATGCATGGCGAAGGCACCTACCAACTGAGAATTGTGGAAGAAAACACGGGGAAATGCCGGGTATCTGAAGACATCATATTTTCCATACCTTTCTATACAAGTGAATCTTTTGAAACGATTTGTGAAGGGGAAAGCTTCGTATTTGGCAGCGATGTGTTGGAGGAGGCGGGTATTTATGTCACCGAATTCTCCACGGCTGAGGGTTGTGATAGTATGGTTACCTTACATCTGGAAGTTCAATCTGAACTTAGAGATACCATTTACGCCGAAATAATACCAGGATCAACCTATGAGATTGATGGACGAAAATTTGGTACTGAAGGGGAACACCAGATCAGCCTCCAAAGCTCAGCGCAGTGCGATAGTACAATTATTCTGTATTTAGCATATACCAATGTCTATATACCTAATGTTTTTTCTCCTAATGGGGACCATATCAATGATTATTTCGAAGTATATGCAGCTTCGGCTGCGTACCAAGAGGTAGAAATGCAGATCTTCGATCGGTGGGGAAACCTTGTCTTTGAAGGTCAAAGATGGGATGGTACCCACAGAAGTGAAGTGGTAAGTCCTGGCGTTTTTGTCTACGTGATTCGATTTCAAAATGCGGATGGAAATGTAAGTATCCGTAGTGGCTCAGTAACTGTAATCAGATAGGGCCTCCAAACGGCTTTCCTTTGTATGGAAGAGAATACCCACCTAATTTCTTTATGTTTATCCTATTGATCAAAATGCATTACCCCATGCGTCTTTTCCTACTTCCCTTCTTGCTATTCTTCAGCTATTCTCTAGCAGCTCAATCCGCCGAGGATCTAATAACTTTTGGTGTGATTGCAGACTGTCAATACTGTGATTGTCCATCCACTACCCAACGTTTCTACCGGAAATCTCCTCATAAACTCCAAGCCTGTGTAACAGAATTCAACAAGCATGAACTCGCTTTTGCTGTTCATCTAGGGGATTACATTGATAAGGATTTTGCCAGTTTTGATACCCTACAACCCATCATAGATCAACTTAGGGCTCCTTTACGACAGGTATTAGGGAATCATGATTTCTCGGTGGATGAGCAGCTAAAGCGCAAGGTTCCCAAACGGATGGGATTAGCCCGACGATACTACAGCTTCACAATAGAAGATTGGCGCTTTATTGCCCTGGATGGAAATGACCTAAGCACCTTTGCTAGCTTTGGCAAACGGAAACAGCGGGAAGCTGCCCAACTCCTGATTGAAGTGCAAGCAGCAGGGAAAGTGAATGCTAAGACCTGGAATGGGGGGATTAGTAGGAAACAGTTAAAATGGTTAGAAAAAGAACTAAATAAAGCAGATCGCAAAGGAGAAAAAGTAATTCTATTTTGTCACTTCCCAGCTCATCCGGTAGATCCACATAATCTCTGGAATGACACAAAGATCCAAGAGGTTTTAACTTCCCACCCTTCTGTTAAAGCCTACTTCAATGGACACAACCATGCTGGTGCATATGGTGAAAAGGATGGGGTTCACTACCTCACCTTTAAGGGAATGGTCGACACTCCGGACCAAAGCTCTTACTCCATCGTCCGCATTCAGAAAGATCGGATCCTAATAAAAGGCTTTGGCCGACAGCAGGACCAGGAATTACTGCTTCCCAAGCATTAATTGGGGAGAAAAGGTTCTAAGTAATAGAAGGTAATTCAGGAACTGTAACTACCAAGCGTAGCACCATATAAGTATCAAACCACCTATCTAAGCCATTACTTAACAACAACTTATCATTGCGAACAAAAAGCATTAGTTTTGCGTTTGCGAATTCAGTTACTTTCTGAATTTATTCGCGTCAAAAGAACCGTTGACTAATTACAAAAAAATGTTCACTAGAAAAATGGGACATCCAATGTTACGAAAACTTAGTTTAGGATTGCTGTTGTGCTTTGTATCTATTCTCTCTCACGCACAAACCTTAGAAGAACTAAAAGCTCAGAAGGCAGCCTTAGCTGCTGGACAAGCTACTGAGCAAGCTAAAGTTGATTCCTTCGCAGCAGAAATTGCCAAATTAAACGGCCAAATCGAAATTCTATCCGGCTGGCAGACTGGCTTTGACGGCGTAATCGGCTTGACTTTTGGTAGCTCTAACAATTGGCAAAGTAATGCCAACCCAAATTCTTCTTTCTCTAATCTCTCCGTTGGATTGAATGCTTTCGCCAACATCATTAAGGAGAAAAGCTTTTGGAGAAACACATTCACCTCCAATACAGCCTGGCAAAGCCTTGATGTAGACACCGATGATAACACGGAAGAACAAAGCTTCCTGGAAAATCGGACTACCGATGTATTGACGGTGGGCTCGCTCTACGGTCTACGCTTAAACCAGGACTTTGCGATCTCTGCTATGGCAGATTTCAACTCCTCAATATTTAATTTCTTGGAGCCTGGGTCTTTAGGTTTTGGTGCGGGTGGTACCTATACCCCTCATCAGCTTCCGAATTTTGTAGCCGTAATCCATCCCTTAACCTACCAGATTGCTTTCCCGTCCACGGATAGCCCGATTGAGACTACTGGAGGATTAGGATCAAAACTCAAAGTTACCTATAACAAGTCCTTTACAGGCGGGGTCAATTGGTCCTCCAATTTCAGCACCTTCATTCCTTACAGCCAGCCAGCTGAAGGTTCCGAAGAAGCTCCCCTATTTGAATATACTTGGATCAATACGATTTCTTTCAACGTATGGAAAGGAATTGGAATTGGCCTAAACTTCGGTATCCGCCAAGCGGAATTCGAGTTTGATGGCACTCAATCCTTTAGTACTTTAGGTATCTCTTACGGTTTCTAATGTAGCTCGTAAAGGGTCAAAAACGGTTGTTTCTGCAGGGAAGTAACCGTTTTTTTATTCTTATACTACCGTAAATTACAGGCACCTTCTTCAGGTTTGAGCTGATCCACGACGATAGCTTGCCCATTGTTCTGAAATTCCCCACTAATGATGTTATGGTCGGCAAAAGGCGGATTGATGTTCAGCTGAATGGGCAATTTATCTCCTGCAAAGTCGACAAAATCACTAGCAATGCTGAAGCTGGCGTAGAATTTATTGCCCTGCTGGCGATAAATGCCAAATGCACGCGTGATAGATGGATTGATGGCACCGCTAACATAGATATCTTGTTGCCGGAAAATAGAGCCAGGCACAGGTAAATCAAAGGGTATTTCTCGGTGGACAAACTCGATGGCGTTATCCTCGTCCGTAGCTCCCTGGATATTGATGATTGGGCAATCGTAGTTAGCCTGTACTTTCGGAGGTTGTTGGGTATTGAGGTTATGGCCATCACAAAGGCAGATCATATTATCTGTGGCGAAAGCAGCCACAGTACCAAATTGAGGCATAATCACAGTGCTAGACTCATCCAAGCCATTTGGGAAAGGCATAGTAGGTCCAGCTGGCATCTGCAATCTCAATTGATCATTTTGATAACTATAAGTCCCTTCAAAAGCAAAATCCTGATGGGCATCTGTGGTGAATAAAACCTGCATTTTTTGATCAGGTTGCAGGACAAAATACCACAATAGTTGTGAATTGAGACGCCCACATTGATAGACTGCATCTAAAGGCTGATTAGGGGTGAAGGGGAAGGTTTCAGCGATCTGGTTGCGCAATTGCTCTTCCGTAGGAGTTTGAATGGGGTTATTCGGCTTATCGCCGTCTCCTGGCTGAACATCTTCCTTTTTACAATTTGTTCCTAGCAAGAGCAAAAGGCCCAGTAAGCTCGCTTTTACGTACGTTTTCATTGGGTATAAAATTTGGGTTTACAGATTTGTACTTTTCGCTAAACAGGTTTCTATAATTGACAAATTGCATGTTTTGTCAAGAAGCTGTTTGACCAGGTGTGTCAAAGGTTTGCCCCTATGTCGCATCATTGGAAATGCGACAGAAATTGAATACTTTTGAAAAACTCTAATCCTAATTTATCTAGGATAGCGTTGAACAAAACGAAAATCAAAACCAGACTTAGTAAACATGTTCCAGTCTCTACCTAAAATAGGGGTGGCTATTGCCTTCTCCTTTAGTCTATTCTTTGCTTGTCAAGTCGCTACCGAATCCGAACCGCTTTCATCTACCTCTAAGGTCGATTTGGTCTATCCTTTCCTCGATGTAGCTAATTCCCGTTGGTTCTTTTTCTCCTCTGCTTGCCGTCCTTTTGGGATGGTAAATCTGAGTCCAGACACCGAAATTGATGGGGCTTGGGGTAGTGGATATCGATATAAAACCGATACTATTCGCGGATTAAGTCATATCCATGCCTGGCAAATGGCTGGTTTGTCCGTTCTTCCTGTGCACTATATTCAAGGTGAGGAACAGGACATTCTGCTAGATTACTTTTCACCCTTCAGCCATGAGCAGGAAGAAGCAAGCCCCGGAAGGCATAAACTTCAATTGGATAGATATGATATTCAGGTAGAGCTAACCAGTACGACGCGAGTAGGATTTCACCGATACAAATACGCAGAGGCCGACCAACGTGGCGTAGTTTTTAATTTGGGGGGAAAGATGGGACCTAGTACACTTACTGATGGCAGGCTGGAAAAAGCAAGTGATCGTCTACTCCTTGGATCTGTCACCAATATGCCGACGCGAAGGCGTCCGAGGGATCTTACCGTTTACTTTGCGATCCAGCTAGATCATAATGTCCAGGAGATAACGGAAGGTGAGAACGGAAAGTTTTTAGTCAAACTGGATCAGGAATCAGATGAGCTATTGATGAAAGCGGCCATCTCCTATACTTCCATTGAAAATGCTCAACTGAATCTTGAGCAGGAATTACCAGGCTGGAATTTTGAACAGATCCAAGAAGAATCTAAGCAAGAATGGAATGGATTACTCAGCCGAATTGATGTTGAAGGTGCCACAGAGGAGGATCGGCGACGGTTCTATACCGATCTTTGGCATGCCTTGCAAGGAAGACGAATCATCAGTGACGTTAATGGTGCCTACCCAGATAATACTGCAGATACTTTCCGCATTGGCCAACTTCCACTTGACGCTGCTGGTCAACCCAAATTCAATCACTACAATTCAGATTCCTTCTGGGGAGCTCAATGGACCTTAAACACGCTTTGGGGACTAGTCTATCCGGATATTTATGAAGAATTTGTAAATAGCCTTCTAGTCTATTACCAGGATGGAGGCTTTATACCACGAGGACCTTCTGGCGGGAATTACACCCACGTGATGACTGGAGCTTCTTCTACCCCTTTCATTGTCAGTGCTTATCAAAAGGGAATCCAAGGATTCGATCTTGAAATGGCTTATGAAGGAATGAAAAAGAACCATATGCCTGGCGGCACCATGGGACGCGCTGGTTATGAGCACAAAACCACGCTTGGCGGAGGATTACAATACTATATTGATCAGGGTTACGTGCCCTACCCCATCCCCGAAGGTTCATTCGGCTATCATCAAGACGGCCCAAGTCTAACCATGGAATACGCCTACCAAGATTGGACACTAGCACAAATGGCCAAGAGCCTTGGCAGGACAGCTGATGCACAATATTTCTTAGAACGGGCTAAACATTACGCCAATACTTATGATCCAGATAGCGGCTGGATGCGTCCAAAAGAAGTCGACGGCAAATGGCAAGATCCTTTTGATCCTTATACTATCAATACGGGTTTCAATGAGTCCAATTCCGCCCAGTCTACTTGGTTTGTACCGCATGATCTGGTAGGTCTAGCCGAATTAATGGGAGGTAAGGAAAAAGCCATTGATAAACTACAGGCTCAATTTGAAAAGGCCAAGGAAATCAACTATACGGCTGGAGATCGGCACGAAAGAGAAAACCATCCTGAATATTCTCGAATTCCTATCAACTATGGTAATCAGCCTTCCATCCAAACTGCCTTTATCTTTCATCATCTTGGTCGCCCCGATTTATCTCAATATTGGTCTAGAGAAATCACCAAGAAGGTATACAGTGGCTTGCACCCTGAAACCGGATATAAAGGGGATGAAGATCAAGGATTAATGGGGGCCCTGGCTGTGCTTTTAAAGGTGGGTCTATTTCAAATGACAGGCGGTACCGAAGCAGATCCAAGCTACCAATTAGGCAGTCCAATATTCGATAAGATCACCATCCAGCTACATCCAGATTACAGTGAGGGCAAAACAGTTTCGATTGAGATGACAGGAAATGGACCAGATGCACCCTATATCCAAACAGCCAGTTGGAATGGCACGCTCCTTCCCGATTACAACCTCATGCACAGTCAGCTTACTGCTGGAGGCGAATTGAAGTTAGTGATGGGGGAAGCAGCTCCAAATTGAGCTAAAAAGCTGTTTTAAAAGCATTTTCATAGCAGAAAAGTCATTGGGATCCTCACAAGTTGAGGACTCCATGGCTTTTCTACGCACAGTCCCTTGGATAGGACAGAGGAGTATCACTTTTTTATCAATTGTGCTTCCATTTGCTCGCATACAGACAGTAACCAGCCTCGATCGGTGAGCAGATTCGTCTCTTCTATCTTCTTTCTAATTTTTTCCAGTTTCTTGGGGTTGCGGCGGATCAATTGAAACAAAAGATCACAAAAATTCAGATAGGTGTGTTTGATATTCGCAGAGATCTTCCGGTTTCTTTTGAGAAAAAGACTAAAGGCTGCTAGCAAAGATAGGAGTGCATTTTCTTCGGTAGTCTCGAAGTATATCTTCGCCAACATTACTCTGGCGCCTAAGGCATAATTTAAGTCATCTAAGGCCACTTGATTTAGGTGGGTAAGGGCTCGGTCTAGGTCTTTGCTATAGTAGTAGAGCTCGGCATAATTGTAGTGTAGTGCATTTTCCTGAAACTCTTCTGGCAAACTCGGCGCATACTGTGGAATAAACTCGGCAATCCATTCAAACTTTTCCAATCTCAGTGCCAGTTTGACCACATTGGTAAAAGTCCAAGGAGAAAGATGTCCATCCTCTAGGAAAAGTTCGGAGGCAATCCCTTTTAAGTATAGCTGCAGCGCTTCCTCCAAATATTCACTCCTCCCCTTCCGAATCTTTCGCGCACAATAGTTGATCGCAAATCGGTAAATATGCGCTAGGTCAGTATTAGTAACCCGTTCATTTACCGTGGTCAAGATCTGTTTCAGTTCTTCAAAATGCCGCAACTCGTTCTCTTCCAAAGAGGACATCAAGATCGTATAATAAATGCGAATAATAGGTTCGTCAAAGAAGGATTTTTCTACCAAATGATTCAGCCATTCCTGGGAAATACCAAGGTCGTAGTTAGCGGTTAGGATGGCTTGGCGATCAAGCATCACACAAGCCTGCCTTAACTTTTGCAAGTAATAATAGCGATCTAAATCATCCGCAACCCATTGTAGATTTTCATCAAATTTCCGCAAACGCTGCTGTTGAAAATGCTCATCCTTAATCATAGCAAATTCCAAATGCTGCTGGAAGTAGCGCACATCGCGCTGCGGTTGTTGATCAAAATGCTGTGCAATTTTCTGGATCGTCCGGCGATATAGTTTGGGGAGTTTCCGCTGGTTGCAGATCTGGGCAAAATCCAATTGTTGTTGTAAAGAATTGCCTCTGTAGTGCTCCTGCAATAAGAACTGTTCCGCCAATCGGCTTAAGTCCGAAAACAGATATCGTATTCGCTTATCCTCAAAAGCCTGCTGGGGAAATAGCTGCTGATGGAGCTGCTGTTTAAACTCTTGAGCGGTTGATTCCTCTATCGAACTAGAGGTGAGTAAAGACAGTAATGCGGTTAGCCTCTCATCTTGATTGAAATAGGGCGAGCGGACAAAAAGTTGAAAGGCACGAATTTCTCGAGCACTAAAGGTGGCGAGCAGTGACAGGAGTTTATTGTTATTCATTAGAGAAAATCGCTTTATCTCATTAACGAAAACATAGCAAAATAGTATACAAATTCTGACAACTTAATTTAAACACATTATATTTTTTATTAAACTATAAACACTCAAACTCTTTATTATCAGCAAGGTAAAATCAAAACACCAAAACAATAAGTCAAACATGTGTGTCATTATTTTTGACAATTCTAAAAAAGTGTAGTTGCGGCACGTATACGCTAGCGCTACTTTTGTATCGTTAATAGCGCGAAACACTGCTTAAACAATGGGGATCAAACACATGCGAAATTTTGTACTTCTACTTTTTGTAAGCTTCTTTTTTTCCGGGTCACTTTCCGCTCAGGTCTGGCCAGGAGACGTCAACAATAATGGTGTAGTGAATGGTGTAGACCTGCTATATCTAGGTACCGTATACGGAAATTCTGGCCCGATGCGGGCAGAGGAGAACACAGACTGGGCACCACAACCCATCATCGAGGCCTGGGGTAGTTTCTTCCCTAATGGCGTCAATCATGCTTTTGCGGATTGTAATGGAGATGGGGTGGTAAATGATGATGACATTGATGATGCCATCAAAAATAATCTAGGTCAAACGCACGCCGGATCAGGGCTAGGAGATTTTAGTAATGGGCTACCCGGCATGGACGTTCCTATTGAGCTTTCTCCCAGCCTAAGTTTTGATGACGGAGATTTGATGCTCACTGTAGACTTACTACTTGGTAATGAAGCCTTTGAGGTAGAGGATTTTTATGGCTTGGCCTTACAGTTAAGTTATACCTCTACTTTCATGGAGGAGTCAAGTTTCGAATTTGAGCTAACCGAAGATAGCTGGATCGATGGACCAGATGGGGAAAACTCGGCGGTACTTTTTGCGGATGATGAGGACAATGGTAAAGCCGAATTAGCCATCACCCTGATTGATCCTAGTCAGCGTCGAGTAGGCAAAGGGCGAATTGGTCAGTTCTCTATCGTAATGGAAGATATCATCGTTGGTCTAATTCAAGATACCATCAATATTCAAATTGATAGTGTCACCGTTATAAATCCAGAAATTTCAAAAACAGCTATTGTCCCCGATACCCTTAGTCTTATCCTGTCCGAAGACCTCTTGATTATTTCTAATGAAGTTTCAAGTGCCATCCAACCGCCAACCCTAAAAACTTTTCCCAATCCAAACCAAGGACAATTCTGGATAAGTGCTGAGGAACCAATTGAAAGCATTCGAATCTACAATCTTATGGGACAAGAGATTCCCTTCAACATCCAACAAACCGATTCCACGGGGCTTTTCATCGAATTGCCTCAAGCTCCTCCAGGCACCTACGTCCTTACCGGACAGACCGCTGGAGTGCGCTTCACCACTAAGGTAGTCCTAAGTCAATAGGATCTACCCTCGGGCTGCGAAGTGTAACAGCTTCGCAGTCTATCCAGACTACGCTTAAGTAACGAATCTGTCAGTTTAGCCTACCGAAATACCACGGCTAAGCCTGGGCATTCTTTATCCAAAAAGACATTTAACACAAAGCAAATACAAAACAGTTAAAATCAAATGTGCATGAAAAAATTATTGTTCTGTGTATTGGCAGCCCTTTGCTTTATGGGTAGCAGCTGCGAACTAATCGACCTTACCCTGGATAATCAGGAAGGTGGCGAAGGTAACTCCATTACTTTCGATATCAGTCCTTGCGACGATGGAGAAGATATCGCCATAGACAGCCTTCCACAAGCCATTTTAGACTATCTCAATGGCGAATACCCAAACATAGAAATCGAGGGAGCTGAGGTATTCTATGATATGGATCAGGAGATTTTTGGTGTCAAACTTGCTAATGGCCTAGAAATACTTTTTGATGAAAACGGCGTAATTATCGCAAGTGGAGACGAGAACCTGGAAGTTGATCTGGCAATCGATAGCCTTCTGCAAGGAATACTGGATTATATCAACGCCAACTTCCCTCAGATTAACATTGATGAGGCAAGTATTGAAATTGAGTATGGTGAAGAATTCTTTGAAATTGACCTGGATAATGGTCTAGATCTTTTCTTTGATGAGCTAGGAGATTTTATTTGTCAAGACGATGATGGCGGAGACGATGATGATGGAGACGATGACGACGGAGACGATGATGATGAAGGCCTTTCTCTAGATGACCTGCCAGATTCTATCTTGGACTATCTAAGCGAGCAATTTCCTGGGCTAAGCATTGAAGGGATTGACGTAGAGGAACTGTGTGGAGACACCAAAGTGATAGAGATAGAGCTGGAGGATGAAAATGAAGAAGAGATAAAAGTTTATTTCTCTCTGGAATGGGATTACCTATTTATGTCTGTGGAGGTATCTGAGGCAGATCTTCCCATGGCAGTCTTGGATAGTTTAGCGTCAGCCTATCCCGGATACACCCTGGAGGACGATGATATCTATAGATGGACCTTAGCAGATGGTTCCATTCAGTACAAGCTGGAGGTGGATACTGATCAAGAAGATTACGACGTGGTTGTTGACGCAGATGGTGTCATTATTTGCACGGAATAATGGAAGATTGCGTTATAGCAATTTGCAGGCCAACGCTTTGGGTTGGCCTGTATTGCTCTTAGAAACATGGGCAGATTAACTAACTCTTTGGTGTTGAGTCATTCCGCCCATTACTTTGCTCATGATTCTTACCTTAGCCCATCTAGGCACCGTACGCAAGGAGCCCACCAATAATTTAGTCAGCCCACCCGGCAAAACCGTATGTTTCCTGCCAAGCGCTTTCAAAATGGGTACAGCCACTTGTTGAGGACTGAGGACATTGCCCATTTGCATATTGGCTCGATCCGCAAATCCGCTATTGACGGGCCCTGGAGCGGCAGATAGGACATCTACATTCTTTTCTTTCAATTCCACGGCAATAGCCTCACCTAAAGACTGAACGTAGGCTTTAGTCGCTGCATAATGAGCCGCGTATGGCACTCCCTGGAATCCGACTAAAGAAGCTAGCAAAATAATCCCTCCCCGGCCACGATCAGCCATCCTGTTAGCCAAATAGTGAGTCATGACTAGGATTGTCTCGCAATTAACAGCAAGCATGTTCAACTCTTCTTCTAGCTTAGCCTCAATGAATGCGCCAGACGTCCCAAAGCCAGCCGCGCCGACAAATAATCCAATTTCATAGGTTTTCAATTGGTCCATGAGGTCATAAACCGTGGCCCGATCAGCCAAGTCGGCTTCGATACAGCGCACTTCAATTCCACAACTTGCTTCTAATTCTTTTCCTAGCGTTTCCAAGAGTGCCGATCTCCGTGCCACCAAGATCAAATCCAGGCCCGATTCTGCCAACTGGATAGCAATGGCTCGGCCGATTCCTGAGGATGCTCCCGTTACCAGTGCCCAAGGTCCATAGGACTTAGCTATTCTTGCTTGCTCTCTTTTCGAAAGATTCATGATTTTCTTCATTGTGTTTAAGAATACCACAAAGCTATTCCTTCCCATAGCTGCCTCAAAATTAAAGGGGAGAACGGGAGGAAAGAGGTGAGAATGGGATGTCTTTTAAGAGATATACCCACCTACTCCCATGGGACTTTAAGTTTATCGGTGCGAAAGGGCGGAACGGGAAGGCCATGTCCATCAAAAAGATCCAAGGAACCTGGATTATCTGCCCACGCGTACCGGACAAACAACGGAACAGGCACCTCTTTACTACGTAAGCGAATGGTATGCGCAGAAACCAACTGGGCCTCCGCCCAATGAAATTTTCCATCTTCACCAGCTACAGCAAAGCCAGGAAGCTGTTCTGGAAGACTGCTCTGTAGACCCGCCCCCACCTCCGTGAAGCTCAGCAACAAAACTGAATCTAAGTTTTCGATGGCCTCCACCTGCGCACCTCCAAAGCTCAAGGGACGCTGCTCATCTAGTATTCTTGCTATTTGAGCACATCTTCCCCCGAGATCTCTTTTATTGGTCGGGTGGATATTATTCGTTGATCCTAGATCGATCTGTGAGACCAAGCCAATCTGGCGCCTGCGCAAAGGATAAGCTTGCGATTCGCGCAAGGTGGCCCAACCACTTTCCGCAGGATGCAAAAGGGGGGTTCGGAAATAGGGAAGCTGAACAATCAAAAAGGGAAAATCACCGATTTTCCATCGTTGGCGGTAATCGTCAACCAAATCCAGTAGTAGTTTCCGATAATGAAATGGATCGTTGAGATCGCTTTCTCCTTGATACCATAGGATTCCTCCAATCGTCAGTTGAGTTAGCGGATGGACCATCGCATTGTAAACTAGACCAGGATAAGCATTAGGGCCTAAGGTGAGCGGCTTAGCAGGCAGTTCCGGAGTTCCCCATTGATATCGCCAGGAGCCCTCCAAAGGAAGGCTCCAATCCCCTTGAATGAGTTGAAGATCTTCAGGCTGCCCGAGGAAACCGCCAACGTAGCCATAATCTCTGATTTTTACGCTTAGCGTGTTTCTTCCCAGCTGCAGCTGTTCTTTAGACAGGGTATAGGTTCGAAAGGATCGAAAACTGAAGTTCTCCACTGGCAATTCAACCCCATTGAGGTACACGGTTTCCTCATCATCTAGTACACCTAAAGAAAGTACTATATCTTGCTCCAGCTGTTCAGCTTTGAGCTCAAAATCCTTTTTAAACCAGACCACACCATCAACCAACAAGGGGCCTCCCCGTTCCCATATTTCCGGGAGATTCATTTGAGGCCAATCCAAATCAGTAGTTGTTAAAGAAGCCCAGCCTTCCGATAAGCCTAGATCATATTGATCAAAACGCTCTCGCCAGGATAAAGCGGCATTGGCAAGACTATCCTGAACCTTATCTAGGTCGAGGCCCTCCATGGTGGCGAGGGTTGCAGCTAGACTAGAGTCCTTACGGAGTGCGTTGGGGCCCATCCAAGTTCGGATGCCCGTCGCCCCCCAAGATGCCTCGATGATACCGATGGGTACATTTTCCTGCGTCGATTTACTTTGGGCAAAATGAAAAGCCACACCTGAGAAGTCTCCTACCGTTTCAGCGGAGGCCCTTTGCCAACTCCCCCCGCTTAGCTGTTCCTCTGGCTGCATGGCCATGTCCTTCCGCACTTTGAAGTAACGTAAATTGGGGAAATCAATCTGCGTGCGCACCTGCTCATAACTATCAGTTTTCGACAAAGGCCATTCCATATTACTCTGGCCCATGCATAGCCACACTTCTCCTATCCAAACATCTTCCAGCTTCCGGTAACTAGTACTCCCCTTGATTTCTAAGCTATAAGGCCCACCAACAGGAATTGACCCCATAGTGGCCATCCACTGTCCATTTTCATCTGCCCGGACCACCGTCACCCGATCCTCCATACTCACCCTCAACTGCTCACCAACCGGTGCCGTACCCCATATGCGTATAGGTCGATCTCGCTGCAGGACCATATGATCAGCAAAAAAAACAGGTAAATCAATTTGTGCTAGAAGAGGAAAATAAAAAAGAAGGGTTAGCCCAGTTACGGACCAAGCTTTTGGGAGGGAGATAAGCATTGCTCACAGTGTTTTATGAGCCGAAAATAAGGATAGTTTTGAATTCTGGGAATAATTGAGCGCTGAAGTAGGTAAGAAATGTAAAGCCCCAGCAACAAAGCTGTCACTGGGGCTTTTTTATCGTTTAGATATCAATCTAGACTCTTTCGATGACGATAGCAGAAGCGCCACCACCGCCGTTGCAGAGTGTTGCCAAACCTACGTTGGCATCTTTCTGCTGCAGTACATTAGCTAGTGTAGCTATGATTCTAGAGCCTGAAGAGCCCAGTGGATGTCCGATAGAAACACCGCCACCCAATACATTCACTTTGTCTTCATCTATGCCCAATTCTTGATTGAAAGCCAAAGGAACAACCGCAAAAGCCTCATTGACCTCCCAGAAGTCAATGTCGCCAATATTCATACCCGCTCTTTTCAAAGCAGCTGGAGCAGCCTTAGTAGGTGCGGTGGTAAACCATTGTGGCTCATGCGCTGCATCCGCAAAGGATCTGATCTTAGCGATAGGGGTAAGTCCAAGCTCTTTTACCTTTTCGGCACTAGCCAAGATCAAGGCAGAAGCACCATCATTTATTGTAGATGCATTGGCTGCAGTCACCGTTCCCCCCTTTGTAAAGGCAGGTCGCAGTGCTGGAATCTTTTCAAACTTTACCTTCTTATATTCCTCATCCTCTGTAATGGAGATGGGATCCCCTTTTCTTTGCGGCACACTTACGGCTACAATTTCGTCCTTGAAAGCACCACTTTCAGTTGATTGTGCTGCCAACTTATAAGATCGCACCGCAAACCGATCCTGCTCTTCTCTAGAGATCGTATATTTCTCTGCGGTAGCATCAGCACAAACGCCCATCGCATTGTGGTCGTAGGCGTCCTTTAACCCATCTCGACTCAATCCATCAATCAATGCTCCATCACCGAATTTATACCCAAATCGAGCTTTGGGTACATAATAGGGAATATTAGACATGCTCTCCATCCCGCCAGCAACAACTAGATCTGTCAATCCAAGCATGATACTCTGCGCACCAAACATCACTGCTTTCATACCGGAAGAACAAACCTTATTTACCGTTGTACAGGGTACTGTGTTGAGGATACCTGAACTCAGTGCAGCCTGACGAGCAGGAGCCTGCCCTAGATTGGCAGAACAAACATTTCCCATAAACACTTCATCAACAGCCGTGGCAGCCACACCAGCTTTATCCAAAGCTCCAGTGATGGCAGCTGTTCCTAGCTGAGTAGCAGTCAGGCCAGCGAACATCCCGCCAAAGCTTCCCATGGGCGTTCGAACGGCAGAAACAATAAATACCTCTTTCATATCTCTCTTTTTGATCCTTATTGGTTGTAATATTGGTTAGGTAAAAAAGACCGATTGGTCCATTTTTTGTTGTTTTGGCAAAGGTACTCAGCTAGTTTAGTAAATTCTAACAAAATCAGCCTTAAAAGTAGCCTTATTCGGATTGACAAAGAATGGGTTCCCGGTACTACCTTCTACAACAATTATAGAGGTACTTAGTTGATTGATAATGGATTGGGAAATTGGTTTAGCTAGTGCCCGGACAAATTGACAATTCTACATTCACATCTCGCTGTCCCTCTTATCTACACTTGCCACGTCTAATCTAGCCAACCTATCTCCCTGTAGTAGACTTAGCGCTCATATAACATTTTTCGGGTAGCCTGCCCCCAAAAGGTTTCCAGTTGGTAGTAATAGAGCCCGGGTGCGGATAATGCCACTTCCTCCGTGCTACGTCCTTCCGGATATCTAGCTGTTTTCTCCCATACGAGTTGACCTAGCTGATTGTATATCCGCAAACTGGCCAGACTCGACTTTGGTAACTCGAAAGGAATCAAGGTCTTCTCATTGAAAGGATTAGGTCTATTCTGCAATAGGACAAATGATAAACTATTGGACGCTTCTAACCCAGTAAGCAAATCCACTTTCAGGGCAACCGGCCCCTCTACCAATTCGGCATTAAAGGCAACGGCCGATAGATCGCGGGAATCAATGGCAATATGATCTCCCCGATCCACAATATCCGTTTTGGTGATAAATCTTAGGCCGAAAGCTAAGGAGCCATCGTCCAGGCTATGCGCATTCCCCAAGATATCCAGCCAGACAATTCGGATAATCCCCTCTCCTACCTTGGATAAACCAAAATGCTCTGCGCTCATACCCGGGACCTCTCCTAAAGTGATGCCTTGGAAATCGAGTGCAGCGGTATCATACATCAATTCCGTCTGGAAACCCACCAATTCCTCAAAGTTCTCCACTCTGAAATCCAGTCGGAAGGTGTCATTAGTAGCAACAAAACCATTTTTAAGCCGGAGAAATAGAGAGTCGGGCGGTGCTCCACCTCTAGCCGCATCCGCATTTCCACCCAAATCCCCGCGCTTTAAGCCATAAAAATCGGCACCTGAAATGTCTCCGTTCAAGTTTTCGAATGGAATGGAAGTGGGATGCCCAAAAGGAGTTTCTGGGGTGGCGAAATTATAGGACTGTGGCCAGAAGATCCAGTTGGAACAACCGTTATCCAATTGGGATTGCTCCCCCAATAACAAGGACTGCAAAGCCAGAACATCCTGCATATCCACAACTTCATTGCAGTCCAGATCACCAGCTAACAACTGATCCGGTAACACCAGCGTCCGACTAGCATTCAAATACTGGGAAAGTCGAATTACATCCGCTACATCTAAACCATTCAGTACGCCTTCTTCCTTTTCTGGCCTAACTTCATAGCTAAACCCTTCGAATAACTGTATGAATTGATACTCACCATCCATATTCGAGCTGGCTTGTCTTTGCCCTTCCACAGAAGTCAAATCGACCGCTGCTGCAACAATAGGCAGCACGGCTGTTAGCCTTGGAGAGGTTTCTACTGTCCCTGTGATATTGTACCAATCGGGTGTTTGCACCGCCTGGCACTCTTGAGTGGTATTACAACCATTCTCCGCAATTAAGCAGACCAAGTAGGTACCTGGCTCTTGATACAGGTGGGTTGGATTTAAGTCGGTAGAGGTAGTGGAATCACCAAAGTCCCAATAGAAACTATCGGCGTTCTGCACGTTACCCGTAAAGCTATAGGTAAGTTCATCACCTGTATGAGTAAAGTTAAGTTCTGGCAAATCTCCAATATTTCCAATTATCACCCGAGCCGTATCTTGACAAGACGTTCCGTTACTCGTTGAAGTAGCTGTGATCGTGACATTATATACCCCCGCAAACATTTCCGCTGGATTAATTTCAGCGCTTGGGCCATCCCATGCAAAGGAATAAGCATAGTTGGTATTGTTTGAGATGAATTCAGCACTACCCACACCAAAACGACAGGTGTCAGGAATAGTGCTCCACTCATAATTTAAGGGATCATAACTCCGCGTTTCTATCTGAACATACTGACAACCATCCGCTTCCTCCTCAATACTAGTAAGCACTCCTGCCAGCCCTTCATCACAAACAAAAGTGGTAATGTAGGTAGTATCTAATCTAAGATTCGTCCGTGTGCTAATGATACTATCGCAGCCAAATTCATCAATTAAGGTGTTGAGCACTAAGCCGGTATCTTGCGGATTACAACTACTTAGCTGTAGGTAAGTGGTCTCATTAGGGAGCAGAATTGTTTCTGTCACCAGGATCTCGTCACAACCATTGGCCAGTCGAATCACAGAATTGGTATAAATAGTAACTCTATCAGTCAATGTGGAATCACACTCGAAGAGCTGCTGATAGCTCGTATCTACCTGAACGGTAATGGTGGTGATCACCATACTATCACAGCCGAAGGGATCAGGGAAAACAGCGATAGTCTCGCTTGGTGCATCAGCCTGGCAAGAGATAGCGCTTGCATAGGTAGTATCCACGCAATTAATGGGATCAATTAATAGCTGTACGGGAGCTTCTAGCAGGTTGGCATCAAAAGCCTTAGCTCCCAGCTCCGCCTCATTGATCGTTAGATGTTCACCTCGATCAATGATGCCTTGTTCAGCTATAAACTGCAATCCAAAAGCCACTTCTTCATCTGGTAAGCTATGAGATTGCCCTGTGAAATCGAGCCAAGTAAGACGAAGCTCTCCCTCATCCACCCCGCTCAATCCAAAGTTATCTTCGCTTAGGCCGGGCACGGCTCCTACATCTACTCCTTGAAAATGCAAGGCATTGGTATCAAAATCCAATTGGAATTGGAAGCCTACTAAATCCGTAAAGTTTCGGCTGTGGAAATCTACGGTTACGGTGTCACCAATATTGAGCGGATCATTGTCTAATCTAAAGAAGAGCGTATCTGGACCAACAAGAGAGGTATCAACCGGTAACTGCCCACTAAGGTCTCCTCGTTTTACTGCATAAAAATCCAGACCAGATGTATCCGCATAAACAGGTGGTAGGAATATTCGATCAGGATGTCCAAAGGGATCATCTGGGTCAGGAAATTCATAGGCTTGTGGCCAGTAAATCCAAGATGTACTAGTATCTGGAAAATTACTTTCTATTCCTAAAAGCCTCTGAAGTAGCAACTCTTGATCCGTAATATCGACTGAATTATCTGCATTAATATCTGCTGCCAGGATTCCAGCAGGAGCATCCAAGAGTCTTTCGTCGTTTAAGTGTTGGTGAAGTAGCAATAGATCCGCAATATCAAGATCCTCAAGATCCAAAACCTCTGCGCTAGGCTGGATTGAAGCTTGAAATCCCTCAAATTGTTTACGGAATAAATATGCTCCATTTGTATCAGTAAAGGTTTCTCGACTACGCCTGTATTGAGAACCGAACCTGCTAATCATTGTAGACTTTGGGATAGTTTCTGGGGGTCCTATGCCTGGGTATTTTGAAACTTTGCCTGCAGCTCGATGCCAATAATAAGGCCTAGGGAAAACACCTGGAATAATTTCTGTATCACATGATCTATAGATTTCAAATGAAACTGCATATGTTCCTGTATCTGGATACTCATATTTGACGTAAACACGACTGTCCAAATCTCCCCTTTGAAAAAGGGTATCATCCCCGTTTCCGTAATCGATTAGAACACCAAAATCCTCATAATCAAACAAAAGTACAACAACATAATCTAAACCATGTACCAGTGTAATCGGGCCCCTTCTATTTTCAACTCTTGCAAAGATATTCAGTACAGTTCCACTTGGGTAAGCCGGTGGACCAACGTTGATATTGTAAGTGCCTGTAGAGTCAATAAGTATCCCAAAAATTGTATCAGGCACACATAGAATGGTGTCCGGCAGAAAAATCGTATCCCCCATTAAGGAAGCCGGTTTCATATTACGCAGCTCATTAGCGCTCCAATCCGCTGAACTTGGCTCGACTTCCAGCTTCTTATTTATCCTGCTGTTGTCCCCCTCATTGGATGGATTAGCATGTATCTGAAGAAGCTTTTCTAAGTTAAGGGCTGCTGGAAGGTCAAAGTAATCTGTTGCATGAGCGAATGAGGATAAGCTAAAAACCAATAGAAGAATAAAAGAAAATCTCATTTAGGGTCAGAATTGAGGTTAAGTTATCTTTTTTAAGGATCCCTGGTAAAACCAAGGAATCTATGTAGATGATCTCTAAGCCTACCAATAGGTAACCACCAGATAGGCAGTTTCAATAATTATTTGATTCAAATTTGGTGGAATGGGCACATCATGTGCCTCATGGATTTACCAGGAGCATCTTTTTAGTCGCTTGCCCCCATGGAGTATCCAAACTATAGTAAAACAAGCCACTTCCAGATAAAGTAACTTCTTCCATACTCCGCCCACTTGGATAGCTTGCTGATTTCATCCAAACTAATTGTCCCAGTTGGTTGTATATTCGTAAAGTTGCTCTTGCCGATCCAGGGATTTCAAAAGGGATTCTGGTTTTTCCATTGAAGGGGTTTGGCTGGTTTTGAAATAGGGTAAACGCTTGTCTTGTCGAATGTTCCAAGGTGGTAAGGAGCCCGACTTTAAGGGCTACCAGCCCCTCTACCAATTCCGAATTGAATGAAAGAGCTGACAAGTCGCGAGTATTAAGGGCAATATGATCTCGTCTATCCACAATATCCGTTTTGGCACGGAGGCTCAGGCCAAAAGCAAGGCTGCCATCTTCCAAACTATGGGCATTCCCCAAAATGTCTAGCCATACCACTCGGATAATTCCCTCTCCCACCTTAGATAAGCCGAAATGCTCCGTGCTCATGCCCGGCACTTCTCCCACAATAAAACCCTGAAAATCGAGTGCAGCGGTATCATACATCAATTCCGTCTGGAAACCCACCAATTCCTCAAAGTTCTCCACGCTGAAATCCAGTCGGAAGGTGTCATTAGTAGCAACAAAACCATTTTTAAGCCGGAGGAAGAGGGAATCTGGCGGGCTCGAGCCTCTCGCGGCAGAAGCATTCCCCCCGATATCACCTCGTTTCACCCCATAAAAGTCCAAGCCTGATGTATCGGCTTGAATACTGTCAATGGCAATAACAACTGGATGATCAAAGGGATTAGAGGCATCTTCTAAGGCGAAGTATTGTGGCCAAAATATCCAACTGGAGCAGCTATCGGGAAATACCTGACCCGGTTCCAGGAGAAATCTGCGAAGCGCTAAAAGATCTTGATCGGTAATTATCGTATCACAATCTAGATCAGCTGCTAATAATTGTGCTGAGAAGCTGATTGGGGAAGAACCATTTAGATGTCGGGAAAGGCGAATCAAATCCGCAATATCAAGTCCATTTACTGGGTCATCATTCTTGAAGGGCTGTAGAGCAAAGCTGGTATATGCCCAAAAATCCATGAAGTGGTATGAACCATCTGGGCCTGTTACTTGATCCGGATTAGTGCTCTCGACAGTATTCGCTGACACCTGTACCCCAGAGATTCCTTCCATATTGTCAGCCCATGGTCCAGTTTCTATATATCCCATTGCCAGATAGCGATCAGGGACTGTCACTGCTTGGAACAGAACCGTAATCGTATCACAGGGGCTAGAAATCGTCACTTTGGGCTGATAAATCCCTGCTTCAGCATAAACATGGGTCGTTGTTCGCTCTGAACTGGTTTGACCGTCGCCAAAGTCAATTAGTACTTGCTCATCCAAGAGGTTTCCAACCGTAAAAGTGTAAGTATCTAGATCTCCCGCTACGGATAGATCAGCCTGGATACTATCCCTGATCGTAACGAGTAGTCGGGTGGTTCTACTTTCGCAAAACTGAGGCGGGCCCAAAGTCACTGCATAGGTACCCGAGGATTCTATCCATTGATTGAAAATAAATCCAGGTTCGCAAATGGTCGTATCAATTTGTGCAGGAGCACTAGGTTGGCTCATAATTTGAATCACTAGGGTTGTATCTATATAACACCCTCCTTCTGTTTCCACGAAATAGCCGAAAGGATGATCCCCTGCTGGTAGCAGGCCTTCTAAAGAGATACTATCTTGATATATGTCACTTTCAGTGTTTAACCATCCTTGCTGGATAATTGTCCCCGTGGAAGGTTCAGAAAAACGAATACTCCAATCGAACAAGAAGCCATTATCGTAGTCCCATAAATCTTGAATGGAAAGTTGCCATGTACCATTTACTAGAGAAGATTCAAAGGCTTGAAAGTTCCCGTGTGGTAGGTAATCGTCGGCTGGAATAGTCAGCATATCTGGTTCAGTATCTGAGAATTCCGTCATCGTTTGTGTTGCCGCCATAGTCCAGCAATATTGATACCCTACGCCAGGACCTTCCACCCAAATAGGTTCGCCTAGACGATGTCCACTATTAATAAACCGTTGAGCTTGTAAAACAACCCGACTTCCATTGGGAGCTGTTACAAAGATTTCCAAGTCGTACATGTGGGAATGTTCAATTGTAAGGCATATTTCATCAACCCCTCCAAGATCCATGACCTGAGTAGTAGTTCCATACCCTTTGATTGCTAGCATGGATTTTGTCTCTAAGTTTAGTCCATCACCAATAATCGAAGGAGAATCGAAGTTCAAGGAATCTATTCTTGCGCCATCCAATGCCTTAAATTGCTCGCCATATCTCATTTCAACCGTATCACCAAAGCAAAAAGTCAAATCTTCTACTAAGAATTCAAGTTCTTGAAAAACTACTTTGTGGAATAAGAGGGTGTCACAAGCTGTCTCGGACATAAGTGTATCAACTAAGAGTGTAGATGCTGTGATGGAATTCCCTAGTAGTTCTATAGTATCTCCTGGACAAGCGAAGGTAGTTTCCGTTCTTTCCAACATTTCTCCAAATTGAGCGAGGTAAAAATAAGCGGTATCGCATATCCCTCCATTTGTATTTACCTGATAAACTGCGCTTTCAGTAAAAAAGGTATCTAATACAAAAAGGGTGTCACCACTGCACAGATAATGCTGATAATAGATAGAATCTACGGAAGAGCGCGACCATCTGATGGTATGATTAGTGATGCTATCACAACCTTCTATAGTAGTATTATATTCCTCAATTTTAGCAGGACCTGTTATCAAATCACCTCCTATCAGTAAAGTGTCACCTGGACAGATTTCGTGCGTTACCTCTGCTTCTTCTCTAATTTTGTAAGCTTGAAACTGGTAAAAAGTATCAATGGGAGCATAAGGCTCCGTAATTCGAGTGAAGTAGGCTCCTCCTTCCGTGATCTCTAATTCTCCTACCCGAAGCGTATCACAAAACTCAAAAAAGGTATTGATGATCTCATATCGGGCAGTTCTGTCAATGTTTGAAGAAAAACTGCCTTGTCCCAAGAATAGTCCAGAATCATAGTCTGGCGTATCTCCTTCTGCTATACTTATGACCAAGGTATATCGTTCGTAGGGAATGACCTCGACCGGGTCAGTAGATATCACCTTGGTGAATCCGTTAAAGGCGAGGTCCGGGTGATTACCTTGAAAGTATTGGCTGTTAGATCTGAAATCAGGATCTACTGAGCTACAGATTGTATCAACTGGTATTCCTTGTCCACTATTTACTGTATTGGAATTCACAGGCACATCAGGTTTCCCTGGTACATGGGAGATATTGAGCCTTCGCACAAACGGCTGTAATTCAATCGATCTCAATTGTACTTCCAGGTGATCAAAATCCGCCAAGCACTCCAATCCCATATAGTGCTCCGAAGCTAGGACAAAATCAAAGCTGACACTATCTCCTAGTGGGATGAAATGGATCAAGAATATCTGGCCATCTTCTCCTTCATGCAATTGATAGATGGTCTGGATAATTGAATTTACGGGGTGTTCTTCTAGATCACTACTCATCAATGAATCTGGATGCTGGAGTACTTCTTCCGAGTTGCCCGTAGAAAGGAAGATACCGGAATCCAATCCGATTGTAGCTTCCCCATTACTAAAGGTTCTGACATTGGACCAGTTACCGTGGAAATTCATCCCAACAGGGATTATGTTGTCTGCTAGGAAATAGTTTTCTACTAGGTCTGATACTCTAGTCCCACTAGGTAAGGTATCTAATCTGATTTGACCGAAAGAAATATGTGCTAAGCACAAGCACAAAAAGGCAAGCAAAGTTTTTTTCATCGCGCGTTTTTAAGTCAACTGGGTATTACAGTTGTAAAATAGTGAAATAGATTTACGGTTCACATTAAATTTTATGTTAATCGATAAACAATTGTCGTCAGAGGATTAAACTAGTTTTTCCTAATATTATGGTCATCAATTATTTCATCTTAAGGGAGGTTTGCCTTCCATTCTATGAATCAGAAAGAACATCACTTCCAAGATGACCGTGATATTGAGGGAGGTTCCAATTGGAAAAACTGGAAATCCGCCAGACCAGTAGAAGAATGCAATAAAATTTCATCTAGGACCAGAATTGACAGTAAATAGTCTTGGTTGCAGAATCAAGGATTCTACTAAGATGATTCATTAGTCTACCGATAGGTAACCAACATTAAGACAGTTTCAAAAATTTTAAATTGGATCTTAGCTGAATTAGTGCACACGATCCTGTTAAAAAGCTCCATCCTGATTAATCTGTGCTAAAATCAGTATTTGAGGAAGCGTTTCCTTCTGCAAGGCCCCAAACTTTAGCTTCGCTCTTCTCTTCTTTATCCCCTCCAACTTATATATTGCAGGCCGAAACAACTCAAATGTATGAAACGGCTACACCTCTTACCCATAACAATTCTTCTACTAACGCTGGCTTGTCGGCCATCCACACCAAGGGTAGACGCGCCCAGTTTCCCGGCGCAAAGTCAAGCACCAGATGAGCGATTTGGTCAGTTGTTCGCTGATGTGCAATTGGCTAGAATTTTCCCGGATGGGAAAACTTTTGTGGACTGTGACCCTAAATCTAATGCAGCAGAAATTATAGCAGCATACGAAGGAGAGAAACAAGTAGAAGGCTTTGATCTAGCGGCATTTGTTGAAAAACACTTTGATCTTCCTAAAGAATACGCCTCGGGATTTAGCAGTGATACCAGTCGATCTGTTCAGGAGCATATTACCTTACTTTGGGATGTGCTCACTCGGGAACCTGAGGCATCCAACGGAGGTTCGCTTATTCCACTTCCGAAATCTTATATTGTCCCTGGTGGCCGATTTAGGGAGGTTTATTACTGGGACAGTTATTTTACCATGCTAGGACTGCAAGTTTCTGGCAAAGGAGAGATGATCGAAAATATGGTGGATAACTTTGCCTTCCTCATTGATACGATAGGCTTCATTCCCAATGGCAATCGCACCTACTATAAAACACGTTCGCAGCCTCCATTCTTTGCTTCCATGGTCCAACTGTTGGCGGAAACCAGAAATCGAGATGCAGCCAAGAATAATCTACGAGAGCTGGTTAAGGAATACATTTTTTGGATGAACGAAGCCGATCAAGTTAGCGCAGATAATCCAACGCGGCAACATGTAGTTCGACTTAAAGATGGAGCCATCCTTAATAGATATTGGGATAGAGGGAATACCCCTCGGCCAGAGAGCTATCGCGAAGATGTGGAAACCGCCGAGGAGAGTGGTAGACCTTTAGCAGAAGTTTACCGAGATCTGCGAGCAGGAGCGGCTTCTGGATGGGATTATAGTTCGCGATGGTTTGCGGATGGTCAAAATATTACGACCATTCAAACTACCTCTATCATACCCGTAGACCTGAATGCCTTATTATACAACCTAGAATTGACCATTGCTAGAGGATATGAATTAAATGGGGATGAAGAAAATGCCAATATTTACGACCAAAGAGCTGGTTTACGCAGGAATGCGCTGATCAGATATTGTTGGAATGAGGAATTGGGATTCTTCTTTGACTACAATTTTAAGGAAGACAAACTCATGCCGACCGTTTCGGTAGCTGGCGTATTCCCACTGTTCTTTAATATGGTTGATATGCTACAGGCGCAAAAAATAGCTAGCGTTATTGAAAACCAACTGTTAGAGGCGGGGGGAGTTGTTTCGACGACTAATAATACGGGTCAACAATGGGATGCACCCAATGGCTGGGCTCCACTGCAGTGGGTGTCCATCAAAGGCTTGCGGAATTATGGACTTAATGAATTGGCTCAAAAGGTCACCGATCGCTGGGTAGATCTTAATGTAAAGGTATACGGTAATACGGGGAAAATGGTGGAAAAATACAATGTAATGGATATGAGTCTCAGCGCAGGTGGCGGAGAGTATCCCCTACAGGATGGCTTTGGCTGGAGTAATGGTGTTTTGTTGAAATTAATGGAGAAATAAATTTATGTTCAAACTGGAAAAAGAAGCGTTTGGGAATTTTGAACTATTGCACCTTCACTCAGAAGAGGGTAAGAACGCGCTGAAAATAGTTCCTGGGCATGGAGCCTGTCTACTTGACCTCACGCTCGGAGGAGTTTCAATTCTAGATAGTTATACTACCCCTGGTGAGATGGATCTTAATAACTGGTGTAAAAGTCGCTTTCTCTTCCCTTTCCCCAATCGGCTGAAGCACGGTACTTACCATTGGGAGGATCAGATCTACCAATTCCCGGTCAATGATGGCCAGACGGGAAATGCCTTGCATGGATCCGGGATGGATAAGCCATTTCGGTATACTCATTTGGATATTACAGCGGATCAAGCTACCCTTGAATGTACCTACAAGGGAGATGGACAGGATCCAGCTTATCCCTTTCGCTTCAGTTTTATGGTGAAATTTACCTTACATCATGATGATCAGTTTACCCTGGAAATGAGTTTCCAGAATCTCCATTCCAGCCCTATTCCAATAGGACTAGGCTGGCATCCCTACTTTAAGCTGGATGAAGAAGGGGTAAATCGATTACAGCTGAAATTTCCACCCTGCGAAATGATCGGCATTGATCCGTATATGATTCCGACAGGGAAGCGCTACGTGTATGATCGTTTTGAGAAAAAGAGAGCTATTCAAGCGGAAGTACTTGATAATTGCTTCCTGTTGACTAATCAAAGTGGACTGGCAGAACTGGTACTTAGCAATGAAACCCATCAATTAACGTATTGGCAAGAAGCGGGTCCCAATAAATTCAATTATGTTCAGGTATTTACGCCACCGCATCGGGAGTCCATTGCGATTGAGCCGATGAGCTGCAACATCGACGCCTTTAATAATGGCGACGGACTGATAAAATTACATCCAGGAGAAAAAATTCAGGCCAGTTGCGGGGTAAAAATCCAGCATCGATCGTAAGGCATTACTTTGGTCTAGATCGTACCAAGTACAATTCTTTTGCCACCTTAAATTGATCCGGACGCATCTTGGGTAGTTGAATCTCTTGCCATTCATTGGTCTTAGGATAAACTCTTTTATACTTACCTGGCGTACCAACTTGGACCGGCATATCAAAATTCGGGACCTCGGCCTCCCATTTATAGGTCAAAGTAGTGCCTGTCCCACCGGGTTTGATCTCATACACGAGGCACGGAAGCTTGGCATACCCCAAATATTGCTGGAAAAAGGGTTTAAGATCCTGCTGAATGGCTCGATCAAAGTGTTCAATCACATCAAATGTCGTCATGTGGGAGAACTTATTTTTTTCATGAAGCGATTTGAGGGTAGCAAACCACAGATCATCATCATTGAAAACGCTTCTTAAGGTATGTAGTATCAATGCGCCTTTATAATAATGGTCGCTCCCTTTCCAACGATCCCAATTTACATTCATGGGTCCCAAAATGGGTTGCTGATTCTCGACGTATGCACGCTGTGATTGCAAGTAGCTAACGGCATCTTCATAGCCGTACTTGCATTCGATAAACAAAGCCTCCATATAAGTGGTAAAGGATTCGTGGATCCACATCTCTGCATGATCATTACAACTGATACTGTTACCAAAGTATTCGTGCCCTGTTTCATGAACGATGATGTAATCCCAATCCTGGTGGCGAGGAATCATGGATCCTAAATATCCTCTCATGTAGCGATTCCCGTAGGCAATCGCTCCTTGATGTTCCATACCTAAGTATGGTGTTTCCACTAATGCGTAACCATCATCCCAAAAAGGGTATTTCCCGAAATAATGTTCAAAGCAACTCAACACCTCAGGAACTTGCTGGAAATGCTTTCTAGCTTTGTCTTCATTTTCCTTCAGCACATAGTAATCTAAAGGCATCGTACTGCCATCTTTAGCCGTATATGTTTCTTGCCAATGGGTATAATCCGCAATATTTAAAGTCACATTATAGTTGTTGATCGGATAACTAACAAACCAGTGAAACTTTTGTCGATTGCCTTTTTCTGTGATTCCCTCCAATTCCCCATTAGATACCGCATACAATGGCTTAGGTACACCGACATGGATGCGCATACTATCTGGCTCCTCCGATAGGTGATCCTTATTGGGCCACCATAAGCTGGCTCCAATACCTTCACAAGCTACGCCAATCCAGGGAACGTTATCCGCTGATTCTCGCCATACAAAGCCACCATCCCAAGGAGGATTCTTGGCAGCAATGGGTTTTCCTTCGAAAAAGGCGGTGAAAAAGGCCTGCTTGCCTTTGGGTTGTGAGGGAAACTGAATAAAGACTGCATTATCAATTCGTTCGAAGTCTAATTTCCTGCCTTCAAAAGTAATCGAGGATAATTTCATATTCTCAAACAAATCAATCTGCAATCGATCGAAATTGGTCCGGGCAGTGAAATGAATCTCCACTTTGCCTTGGATAGTTTGAGTTTTGGGGAAGACATCTACCTCCAAGTCATAGTAATGGACATCATAACACTTTCTTTCGGGACGTAACATTCCACGAAGCGTATCCGCCCGGGTAAAAGCCTCATTGGCGTAATAGTTGAATTGACTGTACAAAGGCGTCAGAACAAGGAAAAGTAAACAACTACAACAAAACAACAACTTGTCTGGTCGGATCATCTCGATATAACTAGGGTTCAACATCTAAGCATTTATTACTACCGGATCAACATCTGAGTTGCAACAATCAGCATCAAATTAGAGCCTAGTGCTAATGGCTCATACTTTCTTGGCTCTGCTGGACATTAACTTGTCCACCCAGCGATGTGGTAACCAAGAAATGATCTTGGCAAACATTCCCCCTTTCATAACCAAATAGGTAGGCCTAGGACTACGGGCGCTTAGTGCTCGATACACAACTTGAGCCACTCTTTCTGCCGGAATGGCATTCTGTTCTGTTTTTTTGATAAAACGGTCCATATCTTCCAACACCTTACCATACTCGGTATGATCGTACTTGCCGGAAAAAGAAAGGGCCTTGTCCCAGATCGGAGTCTTTATTGGTCCCGGTTGGATTGAGACGGCCGTTACACCATGAAAGTATAGTTCTCTACGGAGTCCATGTGTTAGGGCTTCTACCGCAAATTTAGAAGCAGAATACAAACTAGTAAAGGGAGAGACTAAAATCCCCGAAACGGAGCTGATATTAATGACCTTCCCTACCTTAGCAGGATTCTCGAGGTATGGGATAAATGCTTGGGTTACGGATAACAAGCCGATGACATTCACATCAAATTGCTGGCGAATTTCCTCGGCACTTAAGTACTTTAAAGGACCTCCTACCGCAATTCCTGCATTATTAACTAGGGCGGACAGTTTCTGATCCCCAATTATTGCACTTACCTCAAGCCTAGCTTTTTCAATAGCCTCTCGGTCCGTTACATCAAAAAGCAAAGGTAGAAAGCTTTGTTCCCCAAAATCAGCAGCTAGCCGTTCTGCATCTGCTGTTTTCCGGACACTTCCAAAGACAAAGTAGTCCCGATCGATTAAGTATTTGGTAATCGCATATCCGATACCTGTAGAAGCTCCCGTGACAATGACGTACTCCATAACATTATACAAGTTGTTCAATGCTTCTAAAGGTAAGAAAAATCCGTAGCTGAAAAGACTAGCAGTAATTATATGAGTAAGTGCGGTGAACTAGAGGCTGGAAACGGCGGATAGGACTAACTAACGCATCAGTAGCACATCTCCTTCCACGAGACGTTCGCTCCCATCCACTAAACGCAAACGTGCATAAAAGACATACACTCCAGGCGGCAGATCTTTACCTCTACTAAGGCCATCCCAACCTGCATCTGGGTCGTTTGGAAGTACGTCATGCACTTCAAAAATGGCCCCACCCCAACGATCAAAAATGAGAAAATCACGGATCAAGGCGACTTGAGCCTCATTTGCCATCACATAAAATCGGTCATTCAATGCATCTCCATTTGGAGAGAAGACGGTAGGCATAAACACATCGATAGACGGATCGATCACCAAGCGAATATCAGCTTCTCCACGACAGCCAAAACGATCAATTAAACGGAGTGTAAAGGTCGTTTCTTCAACGATACTCACTTCCGGCTGCAAACAGCTTGGACAGGCAAAACTAGAATCCGGAATCCAGCGAATACTTTCAATTAGGCTTTCAGGTATATTTAATTTTGGACTAAAGCGATATTTCCCGCCAATCTTAACCGCTACCTCTTCCGGAAGTTCCACCATATTTTCGTAGAATGCCGGCATCAGCAATGATTGCTCTAGTCTACATCCGGTAGCATCTTCAATAGTAATCTGATAAGTATTTCCAGCGGTTAACACTTGCATAGCCTCTTCCGCCACAAAATCTCCCCCGTCAATACTGTACAAATAAGGTGGCACCCCCCCTTTCGCCGTCAAAATCAAATTTCCGCTATTTAACTCCTCACAATCTACCTCAATTTCCTGTAAAGCTTCGGGGCCAGTCACTTCCATATCCACTACTTTCTCACAGCCATTATTATCAAAAATTCGGATTTGATAATTGCCTGCAGAAAGCTGTTCTCGTTCCAAAGCGGGATTATCTGTATCTAACCATTCCCAAGTGAAAGGAGGACTACTCCCACCAACAGTTAGCGCAATACGACCATCCTGCTCGCCATAGCAGGAGACCGACTCAATATCCATGCCCACATCGATTGTGGTCACGTCAATCTGCCCTACCCCACTGAACGGCCCCTCACATCCTGCATCTCGGAAATAGCTGATAGCGTATTGACCTGCTGTGGTTGCCGGTAAAAAGTATGGATTTTCGCGTATACCTTCAAACATTTCCTGCTCGACTCCATCAATGGCTACTCCTAAAGACCAAGGTGCAGCACCAGTGAATTCCACTTTCAAATAAGCCGTATCGCCTTCGCAAATATTGGCCTGACCACTTAATTCTGCCTTTGGTGGAGTGGTGACGATTAAGCGGGTAGAGTCCACGCCTACATGACCGCAATCATCGGTAATAGTGAGTGAGTAAGTCTCCGGCCCAATGCTACTGACAGAGATACTTGACTCCGTACTACCCGTACTCCATTGGTAGCTGTAAGGAGGATTTCCCCCCATAATATTGGGACTCAAACTAGTGGTATTGTTTTCACAAACGTAGGCTATGGGAAGAGCAATTTCAACCGGCTCGGCCTCCTCTAGATATAGAAAAGCTGAATCTGAGTAGCAAGCACAGGGAATATCTAATTCTAGCAAAATGCTTTCCCGGCTCTCTGCCAAGGTATCATTTAAAGAATAAATCGGCACTTTCACGCCCGCTTCTCCAACCGGGATAGTCGCTATTCCGCTTAATGGTTCAAAGTCTTCTCCCTCCGTGGCGGTGCTGCCGTCAGAGATTTTATACTGAACAGTAACCGGTAAATCTACCTTAGAAGGATCGGCTCTTTCAAAAACAAAATAGCCATCAGAACAGCCTTCGGACATGGCTTGCTCCCCTTCTTCATTAACGGACGAACGGACGGACACGACAGATCCAATGTTGAAACTGCCAGCTTCTAGAAACACCGCGCTATCATAGTAGAAATCTCCCACGTCGCCTACCACCAGTCGAATGTGATACGTTTCGCAAGGGTTGAGTTTAAGCATGGCCGTCAAAGGCTGTGTAAAGCCATCATATTCCATTTCATTAAGTGCTACAGGCTGATGAGCACTTAAATTACATTTATTGGCATCCTCGCCTCTTTCATTACCCAGATAATAGTTGGAGTTATTTAAATGGTTTACTGAATTAATCGCTACAAAATCCTGTGTACCAGGAATTAATGCCACATTCTTAGCATTATCTGCAAAAGCGCCATTGATGCCAGGCCCACTTATGAAGAAACCAAAGACATCGTTGTAAATACTACCAACAAACTCACAATATTCCTCCGAAGCGAATACATACCGAAAAGTGACGAAAGAATCTAGCGGGACAAAATCAAATTCGAGGCCAACAGCATCAAACACTTGACCAGTAGCTAAATGATTAAGATCCGGATCCCCTCCTTCCCTATTAAAGTTGCCGCTAGCGTCTGAAAATTTATTGGGTCCTTCCGCATTGCTGATGGTTCCAGTAGACAATATGATACCCCGGTCTAAGCCAATCACCTCTTGAGCATTTTCGAAATACCCAACACCATCCACCGGTCCGATCCGACTAATGTTTGAAATATTATCACAGGCACCTTCCGCAAAAATATTTTGCACCAACTCCTGCGGACCAGGACCTACCACCGTTTTGATTCCCGTATTGGAAGAAAAGTCTAGAGGAGCAGTCACCCATACATCTTTGGCCCTCGTTCCAAGTCCAATTAGACTTACGAACAAAAGCAGAGAAAGGACGGCCAGGGTGTTTTTCCGCATAGGAATGATTTGTTCTAGCTGCTACAAAAAGTTGATTACATCAACAAAATTGGGCCACCAGTCGGAATAGATATTTCTAGGACCTGGACCTAGCGGCCTATACGGGTTAAGGGTTAAACTAGGGTCTAGATCTGATCTATTGATGCCTTTACTAGGGTTTATAGTGAAGGACATAGTGCGTGCAATCGGACAAATCTGGGATTATTTTTTACGTGCTATCCAACGCAAAGTTTCCTCACTTATTGTTTCGTTGCTATTATCTCTGGACGAGATGTGGATAGGGGGTAGAATGGTATGGCGCTAATATAATTTTTTTCCCTATACTTTCCCCTGGAAGGCCCGAATTTTTATTTTCCGGTATTCTTTTGAAAGGATATGGAAAGGCATATCTTTATTTGCATTAATTCTTTTTAAATATAAAAAATTATAATAAATTCGCTGTACAATCTAAACCGCCATTCAACTACACCATTTTTCACCCAGATTTTTTGAGTCTCTGACTAGTAAACATTCAGATGTATCAAGGTCAACTCGTCTGCATTTAAACAATTAAATAGCTTTACTTTTATGAAATTCAACACACTGGCCAGACTATGGTTTGCGGTGGCTTTTCTCCACCTATCCATGTTTGTCAATGCGCAGCAGAGATGCGTTGATGAGGCCACTATCAGAGTGGTAGAAGGCGAAAGCGCACTAGACAATTGTCAAGGCGACGGCATCCCTAATGTGATCACCTTTACGACAAGTGATCTATCTACACCTTTCGGCTACCTTGTAGCTGACGAAGAGGGTACGATCCTCTTTGTTTCTCTCAGGAACACGATCGACTTCGAAGAAGTACCAGGAGGCAACTACAGAGTTTATGGATTCTCTTTCATCGGAAATCCTACGGCTTCTGTGGGGGACAACATCTTCACTGATCAGTTGGGCTCCATTTGTGGGGCTCTGTCCGTGAATTTCATTCCTTTGAACACGTCAAACCCAGATGGTGGTAGAGTCTTTACCGCCGATGGTATGTCTAGAAAATATATCTGTCCTGCAGATGGTCAGCCCAATGTAATCGATTTTGCCACTACCAGTGAGTATCCGAATTACACCTATCTGATTACCACTACCGGAAACTTCATTTTGGATATCACCGATACGCCAAGCTATGACTTTGAAGGAGCGGAAGCAGGCACTTGCAGAGTCTGGGGCTTAGCCTACACGGGTGAGAATCCAGCTTCCATTGGACAAAATGCAGTAGAGTTCCTATCGGACATCTGCGCTGATCTTTCTAATAGCTTTGTTGAGGTGGTAAAGACAGTACCAGATGGTGGCATGATATCCTTGTCTAATGGAACCGATTCACTTTCCACTTGTGAAGGAGATCCAAGTGCCGCAATTTTGCCATTCATCCGTATGAATAGATCTCAGGCTCCTTATCGATTTATCCTTACCGATGATAACAATGTGATATTGCAGGACAATCTGGACGGTAATCGACTTGACTTTGCCAGTTTGCCCGTGGGTTCTTATCGCGTTTGGGGGGTGTCCTTTACCGGAGCCTTTACCGGAGCAGTTGGAGAGAATGCCGCCGGCACAGCTCTTTCAGATGACTGTTTTGAACTATCAGATAATTTCGTAAAAGTCATAAAACGCGGGTTGAATCCTGGAGAAGTAAGCCTAGCTTCAGGAGCTACCTCCACCGAAGTATGTGCCAATGATGGCGTTCCAGATATCCTGGACCTTCAGTCCACTGCGGATCCAGCTGACCCTTTTACCTACATCCTAACTGATGAAAATCTAATCGTATTAGGGATATCTGAAGAAGGAGACTTTGATTTTGAAGGAGCGGGACCAGGAACTTGCCTGATTTGGGGCTTGACCTATAATGGCAACTTGCTAGTCGAAGTTGGCGATGACGCCTCTACCGCAGTGCTGGCAGATAAGTGTAGCAAATTGACAGATAATCCGGTGACGGTAATTCGCAATGTACCGCTCGGTGGCCAAGTGTCCTTGAGTAGCGGTGCCACTAGCGATGCTGTGTGTACAGGAGACGGAATTCCAGATGAGCGTACTTTCATCAATGCCAATGCCGTTGGTGACAACTATGTATATTTAGTAACAGATGAAAATAATATCATTTTGGCCATCTCATTAGATGGTAATGTGAATTTTGAAAACGCTGGCGGAGGAATCTGCCGAGTTTGGGGTTTAGCCTATTATGGTAATTTGACCGCGAGTCAAGGTGACGATGCTGCGGCAACAGCCCTATCGGATGACTGCTTTAAGCTTTCCGATAACTTTGTAGAAATCGACCGCACTTTTGTGGATGGCGGTGCTGTTTCCTTGATAGGCGGTGGAGATATCATTGAGCTTTGTACCAATGACAATCAACTGGATTTGGTAGAGTTTGATTTTACCTCAACTTCAACAAGTGCTTATGGCTTTATTGTCACGGATGAAGATTTACAAATCTTGGCCATCGCAGAAAACGGCTTCTTCAATTTTGAGGGCAGTCCGGCTGGTACTTGTTTTGTATATGGTGTAAGTTATTCTGGAATTTTGCTGGCATCCACTGGGCAGAACCTAGCTGATGCTATTATAACTGACGAATGCTTCGAATTATCTTCCAACGCGATAACGATCATCCGAAAGGCTCCACAAGGTGGAACGGTAAGTATTTCCAATGGGTTAACAACTGAGGAAATTTGTGTGGGTGATGGTTTACCTGATCAACGAACTTTTGTAAGTGAAGGGGCAAGCGGTGGAGACTTCGTATACTTAGTTACTAATGATAACAATGAAATTCTGGCAATTTCTGAGGATGGAGTAGTAGACTTCGAAGACGCAGCAGGAGGAGTGTGCCGAGTTTGGGGACTTTCCTATACTGGTAACCTAACGGCAGAGGCCGGTCAGAATGCTGCAAATGCTGCCCTATCGGATGACTGCTTCAAATTATCTGAAAACTTTGTAACCATCACAAGAATATTTGTTGATGGAGGAAGCATTACAACCGATAGTGGGATATTTGATACCGTGGTTTGTGCGGGAGATGGCCAATCAGATATTATTTCCTTCAATGGGAATAGTACTTCTGAGGCGGAATATACCTTCATCATTACTAATGAGAATAACGAAATCATTTTATTACCTTCTGGTAGCACTTTGAATTTTGATTTTGCAGCAGCTGGAACGTACCGTGTATATGGTCTTTCCTATACTGGTGATTTGGTTGCTTCCCTTGGTGATAATACTTCCACTACCGCTCTAAGTGACGGTTGTTTTGAATTGTCTCAAAGCTTCATTCTAGTTAGGGTAGAACGCAATGTTGGTGGAACGGTAAGCTTGGCAGATGGAAGCACTAGCGTATATACTTGTCCGGGTGATGGAGTAGCTGATGTATTGAGTTTTGATAGTACCGGGGTAACCGGAAGCGCTTATACCTATGTAATCACAGACGAAAACAATGTCATCTTAGCTGTGCCAGAAGGAGATTCCTTTGACTTTGATGGAGCGCCAGAGGGTATTTGTCGCGTTTGGGGGCTTTCCTACTCTGGAACAATCATAGCTAATATTGGTGATAACGCGGCAGAAGTTGCGCTTACGGATGAGTGTAGTGCCTTATCAACTAACTTTATAGAAGTCATCCGTGAAATTCCTGTGGGTGGTATGGTAGCTACCCTCGATGGAGCCACCATGGTCCATACTTGTCCAGGTGACGGAGTAGCTGACATCGTAGAATTTGCCAGCGCTAGTGCGGCTGGAGAATTTTATACCTATTTGATCACTGATGCCGATAATGGAATCCTTGCCATTACGGATACGCCCTCCTTCAATTTTGATGGAGCACCTGAGGGAGATTGTCGCATTTGGGGATTGGCCTACAGCGGTAATCTAACTGCTGAAGTCGGCACCGATGCTGCCGCAACTATCCTTTCTGACGATTGCTTTAATCTTTCTTCGAACTTCATTGAGGTGATTAGAGCCATTCCAAACGGAGGTGTAGTTCAACTAGAAGATGGTTCTGATTTCATCAATATTTGTCCGGGTGATGGAAATCCAGATATTGTTTCTTTCGACAGTACAGCGACTTCCAATAGCTTATACGCTTATGTGGTAACGGACGAAAATGATGCCGTTATTTCTACCGTAGTAGGCGATGCAGTGAACTTTGATGTGGCCCCAGTAGGAACTTGTCGGGTCTATGGAGTGGCTTACACGGGCACCCTAATCATTGGCTTAGGGGACAATATCCGAAGCATGCCTTTGTCAGACGATTGCTACGGCCTATCCGAGAATTTTGTCACCGTGCTACGGGAGGAGCCAGAAGGCGGTACCATTACAACACCTAATGGAAATGATCTTCTACTATGTGTTGGAGATGGCGTAGAAGATTTAGTAGAGTTTGTGGTAGAAGGAGCTAATCGAGCTAAATACAGCTACTTGATTACGAATGAAGATGGCTTCCTTATTTCTGCCGTAAACGAGTCTTCCTTCAACTTTGATAATGCCATAGCTGGAAATTGCCGGATCTATGGGGTGGCTTACACTGGACTCATCGCAGTAGCTCCGGGAGATAATATTTTGGAGTTACCGATCTCTAATGACTGTTACGATCTAACAGATAATTTCATTCAGCTTACACGAACAAAAGTTGATGGCGGGATTATAAGCACTAATGGTGGCTCACAAGATGTTGCTTATATCTGTGCAGATGATGGTAATCCTGATTTGGTAACCTTCACGACCAACACAGCCAGTCCGGAAGCCAATTACCAGTTTATCATCACCAATACAACCAATACAATTCTAGCATTCATTGCCGGGGATTCTCAGGACTTTGAGACTACTGGATTTGAAGAGCTACGAGTATGGGGTATCTCCTACACCGGTTCTCTCACTGCTTCAATTGGTGCAGATGCAGCTAATACGCCCTTATCAGATGATTGTTATACGCTTTCTGAGAATTTCATTACGATTATCCGCGATCAGCCTGATGGTGGTGAGGTAAGCGCTGATGGTGAGACAGAAATAGTAGTTTGTGTAGGTGCAACGGATGGCACGGTTAACATGGACAATACCAGTAGCACACGTGCGGGTTATGCCTATGTTATTACGGATGAAAACAACATTGTCCAAGAGGTATTCACAGGTGATGCAGTTGATTTCAGTGCGCTAGCTCCAGGATTTTATCGCATCTGGGGTCTTTCCTACACTGGGGATATTTTAGCAGAACCAGGAATGGATGCTGCCGCCGTACCATTAGCAACGAATTGTTTCGAGCTTTCGTCCAATTTCGTATTGGCGGAACGTTCCGAGACTTTGGATGGTGGGGAATTAACTACTCTTTCCGGTGAAACGGTCGTACATACCTGTCCGGGCGATGATATATCGGATTTGGTCATTGTCTTAACCAGTAGCGCTGATACGAACTATCGCTATGTAATTACGGACACGTTCAACACCATTATTGTTCCAAACATCAATAACAACATCATCGACTTTGACCCAGCCCTACCAGGCGTATGCCGCATCTTTGGGATTTCCTTCCAAGATGATTTTCTACCAGACTTCGGGGATAACGTCTTTGGAGATGAACTTTCTAGTCGCTGTGCCGCTATATCCGCAAATTACATCACCGTAATTCGTGAAACACCAGAAGGAAAAACAGTGGCGACTGATGAAGGTGCCACTGAGGTATCCTTGAATGTGACGGATGGAGAAGCCGATGTCGTTAACTTTACCAATACGGCTTCACCCCAAATGCCATATGCTTATTTGATCACTGACGAAGCCAATATCGTTCTGGATGTTGTGACCGGAAGTAGCGCTGATTTTGAAGGGGCTAGCATAGGTATTTGCAGAGTATGGGGACTGGCGTATACGGGTACGTTAACTGTCATGGCAGGAGATGATGCCGCTACGGATACGCTTTCAACCGATTGCTTCGATCTTTCCGATAACTTCATCACGGTAAGCCGGGGAGATGCTTTCACTCCGCCTGTTCTTGGTGATCAACTGAGACAATTAGATGTTGCGGCAGCGCAGGAAGTCAAATCGAGCTTGCGCTTGCTGCTGGCACCAAACCCCGCTCGTTCAACGGTTAATCTCTTCTATCAACTGGAAGGGGAAGTAGCAGAGACTTCAGAGCTGCAGATCTTCAACTTAACTGGACAATTGGTTAAACGCACTCAATTACCTACTGCAGTGGGTGAAAATAATTATCGCCTGGATGTCAGCGAATTGCCTCGGGGTACTTACGCTGTAGTATTCAGCAATGGAAAAATGATAGAAAGACAGTTGCTGGTAAAACAGTAATGTCGACAGATACTTGACGAACATGAGTCATCCCGAATTTTTAGCCATTAAGAAAAAGAGGCAATGATGGATGGCCATTCTAAGCCTGTAGAGCGGTATCGATACAGATCGGTACCGC
>JABSSL010000035.1:0-70987 GCA_013214355.1 Saprospiraceae bacterium
TTTTTAGGGAGGATGTTCATAATTTAAAAGCAACGCTCTTCAAGCACTTGATTTTCTGTGCTACTAGAGCTGCCTAAAATGCTAAAGTCGAGCTAAGAATTAGAACAGAAATCACACCTCAATTCTAAACACTTCTGCCGCATTATCGGATAGGAACTTCCTGCTTACTTCAGGGCTTAAGCCCAAGGTATCCAAATGCTCCAAACACTTGGCTGGGGTGATCATTGGATAATTCGTACCAAATAATACCTTATCCTGACCATGCCGCTTCATGTATTCCACTAGTCTTGCGGATAGCGCCTAGCCGTATAAGCCGAAGTATCGATATAGACATTTTTATGCTTGGTGGCTACTGCTATCATTTCCATAGTCCAAGGATAGCCAATATGACCACAAACCATCTTTAGGTCAGGAAAATCTATTGCCACTTGATCGATATACGGGATCGGCCTTCCTACTTCGGAGGGCATCAAGGGCCCCGTGTGTCCCACCTGAAAACAGATGGGTATCTCCATCTCTACACAAGCCGCAAACAGTGGATAATAATAAGCGTGTGTAGGCGGAAGGTTCCAGAGCCATTGGACAATGCGAACCCCCTTAAATCCCAGATTCTTGACACAATGCCGCAGCATCGCCAAAGCCTCCATGGGTTTGTTTAAAGGTACAGAGGCAATTCCAACGAAACGATCCGGATACTGCTCAATGCAAGCCGCCACTTCCTCATTTGAAATCAGATCCCCCCAGGGACCGTACCAGCTACAGATCAGGCTTTTGGAAACCTGTGCTTGATCCATTGCTTTGACGGTCCACTCCAAAGGAATTTCCTCCGTAAGTGCCCCAGACTTATTCCAACGTTTTAGGGAATCAAACATGGGGTGCCCAATAAAGCGCTTCGTAGGATGCTGCATCCAAGCATCGATAATAGACATAGGCATTGGGTTAAGGCTTAAACATATAGGAATTCAGCTTAAATGACTACCCTACGGCCTAATTTAGCAGATAGTTGAATGGCATTCACCACCTTGATATCAGCAAGACCTTCCTCTCCCGGAACGATTGGAGCTGTCCCGTTCATTATCGCTAAACAATCATCGTCCATCTGTGTACTTTGCTCATTCTCAATCGTGAAGTTCAAAGGACCTTTACTGCTCTCTCCTTTGACCCCCTTGTAGGCTTGGAAGGGTTCAAGTTTATACCAACCTCTTTCGGCCGTAACGTTGAGGTAGTTGACCCGCATAGCAAAACTCGTGGCACAATTGGCTAAGGCACCACTCGGGAATTCCAGCTGGAAAAGGGTAGTTTCATCAGCTTCCGTGAACTCCGGTCTTTCGTTTACCTCCTGTGCTAGCACCGCTATGGGTTCTTCTCCGGTAACATAACGAGCAGCATTTAAGCAATAAACCCCCATATCATACATGGCTCCCCCGCCCATATTCTGCTTCATTTTCCAGTAATCCTTGTCAAAGTTACCTCTAAACCCTGCAGCTCCTGAAATTAGCTTAATCTTACCAAAGGTTTTCTCCCTCCCGTATTTGATGATTTCTTGGGTATTGGGTTCGTGTTGCATGCGGTAGCCGATAGTCAACATTACTTTATTATCCTTACATGCCTTGATCATGGCTTCGCATTCTCCTGTAGTCATGGCCATAGGTTTCTCACAAAAGACATGCTTTCCCGCTTTAGCTGCCCGGATCGTGTATTCCGCGTGTAAAGCAGGCGGTAATACCACATATACCACATCAATGTCCGGATTATCCGCAATAGAATCGAAGTTCTCGTAGTTGTAGATATTCTTGTCTGGAATATTGTATTTCTTCTTCCACTTTTCTGCTTTCGAGGGCGTCCCTGTGACAATACCTGCCAGGTGGCAGTGCTTGGTAAGTTGAAGAGCTGGAGCCAAAAGGTCAGTGCTGTAGTAGCCCAAGCCCATCAACGCAATACCTAAGTTGTCCTTCTTCTTCGGGATGATAATGTTGGGAAAAGCAGAGGTGCTTATACTTGTTGCGGCTGCCCCCATGGCCACTTGTTGGATGAATTTTCGTCTTGTTGTCATGATTTATCGTTTAAAACAGTGTTGAGATGATGCAAAGAAAAATTATTCTACTTTATCCACCGTGCCTGTAAAGCCCAAAGCAATGCGCCAACTGCTACAATACCCAAAGCAAAGGGTAAGCCTTGCCATTTCGCCGTAAACCCGATAAAGGCTGGCCCGCCCAAGAAAGCCCCCATAGCAAAGGTATTCATGGTGGCTAGACCCGCTCCCGGGGGTAAGCCAGGCACTTTTGCCGAAGCAGCGTATAAGATCGGGGCACCAAGTGATACTCCAATACCAGCCAAACCAAAACCCACCAATACCAACCAGACAGCTGGTTGTAAGATCAAGATAAGCAAACCTAATGCGGCGACCAAACCACCATATTGAAGGACACGCTTACTGGAAAAACGAGCAATCAATTGATCGCCCAATAAACGGCCACTTGCCATAAAAAAGGCATAAATAGCAAAACCAAAGCCAACCTGGCTCTCTGGTCGATGCAGCACTTCCCGCATATAAACGGCTGACCAATCCGCCATGGTTCCTTCCATCAGATACACACAGATACTAATGGTGATCAATAACCATAAGGCTTTATTGGGGATCACAAAACCACTGGCCTTTTGCCCCGGACGAGGCGCCGGATCTGGCGGTAAATCTGCCATGGGAATGCCTAGACCAAGTGCAAGTAGGCCAATTAAGACAGCAAGTAATAACATGACGGAAAAGGGAGTCATTCCTGTTCCCAATAGACCACTCACCGTCATTGCTCCGAACATAGCACCGATACTCCAAAGCCCGTGACAACTGGCAATAATGTGTATTCCTTTTGCCTCTTCAATATTTGCCGCACAAGTATTCATGGCAATGTTGGTAGTAGAAAAAAACATCCCCGACAAGAATAGCATGGCCGCTACCCCCCATATACTAGACATGATCGTGGGCAAGACAAAAAATACCGCCGTCATAGCTAAGCACATCCTTGATAAACGAGAAGAACCCAACCAAGCAATTAGTGGGACCGATAAAGGATTCATCAGGATCACGCCTCCAGGTAAGGCAAGCAACAGTAAACCCAGCTGCGCCTCATCCATCCCAAATCGCTCCTTAATTCCAGGGATCAAGGCCGTCCAACTCCCAAAAATAAATCCTAGAAAAACAAAGATTAGGCCAGTGGACCAAACCATGCGATATCGCAAAAAAGGTAGGAGATGTCGAAGCATATGGTTGATTCTAGGCAGGAAATTATCAATTCTCCCGTGCTCCTACAATCCTTTGCTGAAAAACACCAGTATTCACTAAGGACATACCATCTGTAGATTTTCCTCTATCCAATAATCACAACACTCAACACTCAACATTAAACACTCAACATTAAACATTAAACATTAAACATTAAACATTACAACCTATTTCCCTTTCCCCTGAATCAACACAAACAGGGTGTAGAACATAATCTTGAAGTCCAATGCCAGTGACATATTTTCAATGTAGAGTATATCAAATTTCAATCGCTGAACCATTTGATGCACATTAGAAGCGTAGCCATACTTAACCTGACCCCAAGAAGTAATGCCAGGTCTTACCTTAAGCAAGTGTTTATAGTGCGGATTCATCTTGACGATCTGATCGATGTAAAATTGACGCTCAGGACGTGGCCCTACAATGGACATATCCCCCTTGAGGACATTCCAAAACTGAGGCAATTCATCTAAACGCCACTTACGCATTACTGCCCCCCAGGGGGTACAACGATCATCCCCGTCGTGACTAAGCATGGGGCCATTTTCTTCCGCATCTGTATACATAGAGCGGAACTTATAGATCAAAAAAGGAGTGCCGTTCAAACCGATTCGCTCTTGCTTAAAGAAAATCGGCCCTTTAGAGGATATGCGAACCCGAAGAGCTATGTAAAGATAGATCGGGAGGAAAAGAATCAGCATGATCAAAGAAGCAATTAGGTCAATGAGGCGCTTCACTAATCGTTGCCACTTAGGCATCAGATCTTGGGCAATCTCTATCAAGACCGCCCCGTAAACATGGTTCATCTTGACCGTTCCTAAAATGATATCATACATATCGGGAATGATCTTTACCAAAACTTGATCTCCAAAATCAAACAGCGTATTGAGGATGTCCTTCAGCAAATTGTGCTCGGAGGTTTCAATGGCGATAATGACCTCTTCGATTTCATATTCTTGAATGACCTTCCCTATATCATGAAGGGTACCCAGCAAGGGCAATTGAGCGGCAAGCTCATTGGTGCTTTTACCATTGGTATCAATGAAGCCAATGAATTCGTAGCCCAATTTCTTGACTCGATTATTAATTTCCTCGTAAAGCTCGACAGCGTTCTGATTTCCTCCGATAACTAAAGTGCGATAAGCAATCTCCCCCGACTTCAAGCGCCAACTGGCCCGCGTGAGAATGATCATTCTAACCGTAGAGGTGAGCAAAAAATGAAATAGAAATAGCGTTATGAAAGAGGCGTAGTAGGTCTTATAGTTGGTTACTACATCGTCAAGAATGAGGGTAAAGAAAAGCAGAATGACGCCAAAAAAACTAAGGAATAGCGTTCTCGCCAAGGTGGCGATTCGCGAAAGTCGATAGATGTCTTTGTACTGGTCGAAAATACCGTAAAACAATAACCATCCAACGGGTATGATGGCTACACCATACCAAAAGTTAGGATCCTGCACTGCGGTCCACTCGATTTCTCCCCCTTCTAGTCGTTTGCGGTAAAGGAAAAAACCTGCCCAAGCTAACATAGCAGATAGGAAATCTGCTATTTTATAAAAAAGTGTATGCCACCTTCTTTTTTGGGTCATAAATTCAATCCTTTGAAAAGTAGATAGTTACCATTCTGGTTTAATATTCTCCGTTCAATACGCTCGTCAGTTGATACCGAAATTAGGTACCTAAAAGTGTAATAACTTGATATTGTCTAAATAAACCTTGGCCTCTTCCAAGCTGCTTCCATTTGGAAGGTTTGCCTGCAAAAGAATCCGATGTCCGCTAAAATTCCCCTGTAGGATTAGCAAACTTAGATCGAAATAGATTTTATTCCAATCATTGCTTTCCCGAAAGCCTGGCTGTAGTATTGGCTCTCCGGGGCCTGTGCTAGTAAACCCCAGAACGCCCCAGACCACGGGCACCTCAGAGCGATAGTCCATCTCCAAATACACGCGTGGACTATTGTCTGTCAAGCCTGCGTATATCTGCTCACTACCAAGCTGGATGAAGTCATCGGACTGTGTCAGCGTGATGAGCCCTGATTGATTGCCCTCAAAGATAATATCATTAGTGGAAGTAAGGCCATTCTGCCCTTCAAATTGCTCGGTGAACACCCTACTCCCCGTTTCAAAATTCTCAATGAAAGCAAATCGAGCGTTCGATCTGTAGGTAGTGGTGGGCCGCAGCGTATCCGTTTCATTCGGACCTAGCTCTACTTCCCGCACAAATGCCTCGTAAAAAGGGTAAATATTAGGTGTAGCTCGAATCCCATTGTCATGGATACCTGCTTCCAGTCGAACATTGGCTCTACCTTCGGCAAGGACGGGCACATTGGCTGGCAATGGATATACGCCTAAAAAATCACCATCCACCGTTACCCAAACCTCTGTGATATCCGCAGAGGCACTCCCATGTGCCGCTGGATTGACCTCAAAGGTGAAGGGTTCTATATACAGAAAGGCAGGAATATCTTCGGCAGGGTTGATCAGTTCGCAGGAGCTACCGAAAATAGCTAGCACTATAAGGCTTAATAAGCTACTTTTTTGGGACATGTATCTAAAGATTTTCCTTCTCTGACAATTTTGGGCTCTACTTTTACCTTCAAAAGTAGGCTACAGGGACTTTCTATAGATCAGCCGTCCTCCGATCTATTTCAGCCATGATATCATACGCCAGCTTCAAGGCTTGGTAGCCATCCTCACCACTCACCAAGGGGCGTTGGTCTTGAGTGATACTTTCGGCGAAAGTCTGCAGTTCCATTTGGATAGCGTTCGTGTTCGCAATGGAAGGCATATCGATATGGATATGTTTAGTACCTCGATTGGTATCAATGGTCATCCCCGCAGCGTTTGGAGGAAGATCTGGATCTTCCGTACCGTACAAACGGACCACCTGCGCTTCCTTATCCAGAAAATCCAGGCTGATGTAGGCATCCTGCTGGAAAAGTCGAATCTTACGCATCTGCTTCAGGGAGATTCTACTGGCGGTGAGGTTGGCCACACAACCATTAGCGAATTCAATTCTTGCGTTGGCAATATCTGGCGTATCACTTACAACAGCGACACCACTGGCATTCACCACTTTCACCGGAGAATCTACCATGCTAAGCAAAATGTCCAGATCGTGGATCATCAGATCTAGCACCACGGAAACGTCTGTTCCCCTTGGGTTGAAAGTGGCTAAACGATGCGCCTCGATAAACATCGGAGCTAGTTCCATCTCACCTAGTGCTAATAGAGCCGGATTAAAACGTTCAACATGGCCTACCTGTATCTTAACACCATGCGCTCTACTGAGCTCTAGCAACGCCTTTGCTTCAGCGGGAGTATTCGTCAAAGGTTTTTCAACAAAAACGTGCTTTCCTTTCAGGATAGCCTTTTTCGCCAATTCAAAATGGGTAGTAGTAGGCGTAACAATGTCCACTACGTCAACGGCCTCAATCAACGCCTCCATACTATCAAAGGCAGGAGTCCCAAAATCAGCGGACACCTTAGCTCTAGTGCTAGCATCCGCATCATAAAAACCTTGCAGGGCATAATGAGTATCTGCCTGCTTGATACATTTCAAGTGTATTTTTCCCAGATGACCTGTACCCAAAACTCCGATCTTTAGCATATGTTCTAGTTTAGGCGCGCAAAATAAGGGAATTCTAATGTCTGAAAGATTAGAACGTCTCTTAAATTTGAGGGTTGGTCGGTAAAGGTCAGATTTTTAGTTTCTTGGCTGACAAAGTAGGTGAGTAACAAGGAGTGTATGTAGTGATACACCCCTAGCGATAATACATCAAAATGGCACCAAAGAGGGTGATCAGCGCGATCAATACCGTCGCCATACGGATCGAGTACTTCATATGGCTGGCAAAGGTCTCAATCTGTGATTGCATATGAGGATACTTAGGAATTACTTCCTCTGCCATTTTTTTGGGATTGAAAACATGCGCAGCCCCAAACTCTACGCGGTTCTGAACCAATTGGCGATACACTTTCAGGACCTTCACCCGAAAGTAAATGTTCAAGAATAGCATGGCAACAAAAAGACCAATCACAATGGTGATCAAAAGTACATACATGACATTTCCTTTTCTTAGCTAATGATCTGGCTCTAGTACCCGCCAAAACGGCACAAAAATAGAAAGCTTCTAGGATATATTCCTCCTTCAGCATCTATTGCAAAAAACAAAATGCTGTCAGCAATGTTTGCTGACAGCATTTCTAAAGCTTAACATTTTGATCTTTATGATCTGATCGCTCCCCAACTTACATAAGATAGTGGGCAAAGCGGTGAGATTATTTCATTATATCGCAGCAGCTGAACTACTGTCATTAGGGGGAAATCTAGCTAGCTACTGCCAGGGTCTTTTTTTCAGAGAACGTTACCCTTTTGTTTGGCATCCATTTGAAGAAGGTACTACCCTTTCCTTCCTCTGACTCCACCCATATTTTTCCACCGTGCTGCTGTACGATTTTCTTACAAGTAGCCAAGCCAATCCCCGTACCCTCAAACTTCTCCTTGTTGTTCAATCGACTAAACATACCGAATACTTTCTCCTTATATTTAGGATCAATACCAATTCCATTGTCCTTGATAGTTATCACTTGCCCTCCATCCTGTGCATAGCCGGCTACCTGGACCACTGGCTTGACATCCGGTTTTCTAAACTTAAGCGAATTCGAGATCAAATTTTGGAATAATTGCATCATCTGTGTCGGTACCGCATCTAGATAGGGGATGCCTCTTCGCTCTACCACTATTTCTCCTTCCGTGGTCATCAATTGATGGTTCAAGTTAGACTTGACCGTTTGGATAATACCCTTCATATCAATCCACTCCGTTTCCTGCTGGCTATTGATCTTGGAATAATCCAATAAATCTGTCAACAGAGCGGACATTCTATCCACTGCTTCCCGGATAAAACCTAGATACTCTTTTCCGGAATCATCGAGCTTATCTCCTTGTCTTCGTTGCAACAAAGAAGAAAAAGCACCGATTGAACGCAATGGTTCTCGCATATCATGAGAAGCGATATAGGCAAATTGCTTCAACTCCGCATTGAGGTGCTGTAGCATGTCATTCTGCTGATTGATTTTCTCATTTTTCTCCTCCAAAACGGTATTGTGAGCTCTTTGTAGACGATACCAATAAATGAAGAGTGCCAACAACAAAGCCACTAGCCCAAAAGAAGCAATGTAGAATTGCCGAAAACGCCGATCAATAGCTTCCTTGCGCTGCAGTAATTCAAGTTCCTGATTGAGCAAACCAATTTCGCGGCCTTGCTTCTCCAGCTCATATTTAAATTGGGCTTGGTCCATCCGCTTTTGCTGCTCCTGATTGACAATCCTGTCCTTGAGCGTAGCATATTGGGAAAGATGAGGATAAGCATCTTTGATGCGATCTATCCGCTGATAACCGATGGCCAAGGCATGATGAAACTCTGCTTCTCTGTTCGTGGCATTCATTCCCTCGGCAATCGCTAGACCTTCTTTAAAGACATCTATGGCCTCTTGCTGAGTGCCCAGTTCTTCCAAGAGATTTCCATAGTCCAAATAAGCACTAGCCAAACCTGGCGCATAATCAATTTCCTTAAACATTTTGATACTGTTGTCTAAGTGCTCCTTGGCCCTATCATATTCCTTCATAGCTAGCAAAAGGCTACCCATGTTCATTTCTGCGTAGGGTTGTAATCGTTTCTTTTTCTTCAGTGTCTTTTGATCAATGGCGGGAATCAGATCTAATGCCGCCTGATTATACTCTAATGCTCTTTCCAGATCATTGTTCTCTCGATGATTCGTTCCCAATGCACTGTAACTGTTTACTATGTTAAGGCTATCCTTCAAGGCTTGACATAATGAAACGGACTTTTCGTAATAATCAATGGCTTGAACATAATTATTCTGGTCGTGAAAAAGCGTTCCTAGCTCGTAATACGATTTAGCCACACCAATGGAGTCTTGGATCGAATCTCGGTAAGCTAATAGACTTATGTGTTTTTGATGAGACTGTTCATAAAGTCCAACTTTACGATACAGGTCTGGAATTAGGCTTCGGGCAAGTTCACGCCGGGTAGAATCTACTAATTCAGCAGGAAAACCCAGATAGACTTCCAGTCCTTTAATAACTTCAATGTTATTGGACAATTGACCATAACAACGAGCCATCAAGTAAATAGATTCCATGTAGCACTCGTTAAATTGTAGATCTCCGTCTGGAGGAATAATCCTGGAGAATTGATCAATCGCTTCCGCAAACTGCTTCTGCTTAACAAACTTCTTGCCATGCGAATATAAAGTATCACAAGGAGGTTCTTGAGTAAGTAAGAGTAGTGGAAATAGAAAGGTTAGGGACAACAAGGTCCGTTGAAGAATTAGTCTTAAGTCTAGCACAAAGTAGTTTAGTTTGTGTCTGTTCATAGGGAGAAAGAATATATTAGTGAAATAAAAAAACTGCCATCCATTGATATCAAGGATGGCAGTTCCTATAGGAGCGATGCTCCGCTAATTAATCACTGTGTTCAGGACTAATCAAAATCAGGATCATCGTCTTCCCATGGCGGAGGATCACCTCCACCCTTGATAAAAACAATTGATTTTTCATCCACGACCACGTCGGGATGAAGTCCCTTGAATTTTTCAATAGTCATACTTAAAGCGGTTTAGGTTAAAAAAATGAAATAATTTTTGATCGGCTCCATGGGGAGGAGCAATAATAGAATATTGACATTCGCCAGATCTATTACATCATTCTTTTAGTGTCATACGTGTGTAAGCTTAGCCTTCTAATATCGAATCAGGGACTGCAGAAACCATGTCAAGAAAAATGTTTGGTATTAGAGAACGCCTAGTGTGATTGTTCAGGAAAGTTCTGTTTGTGTGCTTGTGCTGTAGAAATGTGAGGTAAAAATAGGGAACTTACAGGAGAAATTCAACTTTCAAGCAAAAAAAGAGGAAGCCAATACTGACTTCCTCGAATAAACACCTAAAACCCATATTATATCATGAAAACCTTCTTCCGTTAAAGACACAAACGATGGGGAGTCATCTAATCTATTTTCCTCACTGGGGCCTAGCCATTTGTCGCTGCCGAACAGCTTATTTGTTTGGATCAAAGTCCCTCTCTTTCATACTACCACTGGCTGGCAATCTATCTTCTCCCCCTCGCTTGTCAAAAACTCATCGTAGAACTATCTGTATCTTTTTTCAGCTTTTCGCTTCCGATTAGCTGCGTTTCTCAAGTCTTACATCCTTAAGACGCCCTAAAGAAAGATTGTCACATAAAAATTAGCGAAAATTCACTAAAAAACCTTAATTCGATCACAACCAACTAATTATCAAGTGTTTAAAAAATTAAAAAAAATTACCCAGCCATCCATTTTTTAGTCTTTAAGTAGGCTTAATAGTCATCTTATGCACAATTTGATGTTATCTTGGCCTTCCAGACAAGCAAAAACTGTTCAGACATTTTATCTTGAAGCAACCAATTAGCGTTGATAAAGCGTACTAGTAAATCATGAAATACAGTGTAGTTCTTCTCTTTCTACTGCTATCTGTGATAGCAGCGGCCCAAGTTAAACCAAACTTCTTTCCTGAGGATATCCCTTCCACTGGTGTTGAACAAATGTGCTTTTGTAAACCCGGAGTTAGCAATAAATCTAAATCAAGGGGTTTAGAGTTAAGTTATACCTGGTTTGGAGGAAGTGATTTTATTTCGGATTTAGATGAGCAAACACGCCTTAGTAATTTCAATAAATATCAAAACTTTAAGTTTAGCATTAGGGTACCTGTCTTTTACAAAGGAAGCTTTACCTTAATTTTAGGTTACAAAATATTATCTGATTACTACGACTTTGATCGCATTGGAAATGAGTTTTCTGAGGCATTTGAGGCTATGGACGTGCAAGCTTTAAACAGCAATGCACTTGATGTAATCATGACTAAGTCGCTAGACGAGAATAGGTACATGGCAGCAAGACTAGGATATGCTGCCAACGGTAATTACCGAGACTGGATTAAATTTGACTGGCTCAACTTTGATGCTAGATATGCCATCTATAAGTTTCTAGCCCTCTACGCCATCAAACCCAACGATAATTTTGAGTGGGGTTTTGGAGTCACAGGATCAACCAGTTTTAGACGAAGCAGCTTTGTACCTTTTCTGGTGTACAACAAGACCTACAATGATCGTTGGGGCATCGAATCCATTTTCCCAGGGTACATCTACGGGAGGTATAATCTCAGCCCATCGGATATCTTCTTGTTTGGGACAGAATATAGTAGCAGAAGCTATCGGATTGACTTGAATCAGCCGATGCGAGAAAATATCGATTATGCCTTGAATCAATCTGCCATTGTCCTATCGGCTCAGTTAGACCATCAGTTTTCTCCCTGGGTTTGGGCTAACCTTAAGGCGGGATATCGATTAAATCTAGACAGTGAATTTCAAGGTAAGAATGAGAATACCATCAGTTTCGACGCGGATGTTAGTGATGCTCCCTTTATCCAGGTGGGTATCTTCATTACCCCCCCAGATAACTTCAAGGAGAAACTGATGCGGCAGTAGGCTTGCCCATCAAAAAAGCCCTTTGGAGCTTACTTCCAAAGGGCTTTTTTGACAGAAGTCATCAACTTTTATTCGGATTCTCCAAGTTCTAATTCAAGTTTCCGAACCCGATCTTCCCTTTCTACCTCCAAAGAAATGACATCTCCGGGCTTATATTTTTCCAATTCCAGGAACAAGTCATTAAAGGAGGCAATATCCTTTCCGTTCAAGCTGGTAATGATATCTCCCAAAACGATTCGTCCCGCGCGATTGCGGTAGGTCGGCTGGATCCCAGCGCGATCAGCTGGACTATTTTCGTAGACATCAAGTACCAAGACTCCCTTACGACCCATTCGTTTCAAGTACTGCTGGGCAGCAGGTTCGATACCCATGATAGGACGCTTCACTTTGCCATACTGGATCAGGTCAGGAATCACCCAACGCACCACGCTCACCGGAATGGAGAAGCCAATACCTGCCGAGGCACCTGAAGGGCTATAAATCGCTGTATTCACACCAATCAACCGACCAGAAGAATCCAACAACGGCCCTCCAGAATTTCCAGGGTTAATCGCTGCATCCGTCTGGATTACATCTCTAATCGGAATCTTTGCGACCGACTGAATTTCACGTCCCAAAGCACTCACAATTCCTGTCGTCAAGGTCTGATCCAGACCAAAAGGATTTCCAATGGCAAATACGGACTGTCCCACGCGCAAATTCATCGAGTTTCCTACGGGGATAGGTCTAAGATCTCTGCGTGGCACTTTTATTTTTAAAACTGCTAAATCTTTATCTGGCGCCACTCCCACCAATTCTGCATCGTGGGTAGATTGGTCGGATAAAGTCACCTGGTATCGGTCTGCCTTTTGAATGACGTGATAGTTCGTAACAATATGCCCTTGATCATCCCATACAAAGCCGGAACCCGTACCACCAGGGATTTCCATGACGTTTCGCGTCCAATAATCCTGACGGACATTAGAGGTAGTAATAAAGCAAACGGATGGGGCCGCGTTTTCAAATAGTTTGATCGTAGCTTGTTCAGCTGAAGTTAGGCCCATAGAAGGCGCTTCCTCTCTGACTCCTGGTTTATTTACTGCCTCTTCTACAGTATTATCCGTATTCTTGACCAGTATAGCCGTATCACTCTCCTCGCTGGCGGTAGCAGCCTCCGTATTTTTCCAAGCAGACCCTGCCAAGAAGCCTCCGGTTAACAGGAGGGCCCAAAGAAAGACTCTGAAAATTGTCTTCGTATTCATAGTTTTGATGATGTGAGGTTAAGGTATACAGAGGTATGTATGGGAAGTAATTCGCAAGATACGCTATCATAAAACCCCTACTCGTTGGCTCATGATAATATGGCAACTGCATCGGAGTTTCAGTTTAGCTTCTTGCTTTTTTCCCTCCACTTTTCCCCTCTATCTGATTTATTTCAAACGTAGTAACAGTATCTTCCTATCCTAGGTTTTACGTTTCTTCTTCTTTGCGGCAGGAAATAACACATTGTTAAGAATTAAGCGGTATCCTGGCGAGTGAGGATGAAGATTTAGGTCCGTTTCCGGGTCATTAACGAAGTGCCGGTAATCCTCTGGATCATGCCCTCCGTAAAAGGTCCAGAAACCTTTGCCCGCAGTGCCATGAATATAACGAGCCTCTTGTGCCGGCTTGTTTTCACCTAACACTAAGACATCCGATTTGATATGTCTGCGAACAAATGCCGTCGTTTGTCCCATGAACCCCTTCACTGTACGAGTATGGTTCTGGGTTAGCATGGTGGGAACGGGATCCCATTTGGCAGAAAAATCAAATAGGTTGAAATAATCTTGCTGAGCGGAGACATTGCGGCCTCGGTTATGATCAATAGATGAGTATTCGTATTCTAAAGGATTACGGACCAGATCGAAATCCTTAAAGGCGAAAGTTTTGGAGTAATCCAGTTTGCCTTGAGCTTGTGGATCGGCAGCGTCACCATCATACATCTGGGCACAAATATCTACACCATCAGCCGCCAAGGCAATATCATAGGTATCCGTGGCTGAGCACATGGCAAACATAAAACCACCACCAACTACATATTCCCTAATCTTCTTTACCACATTCAATTTCAACTGGCTGACTTTTTCAAAACCTAAAGAGGCGGCTAGGGCCTCCATACGCCGAACGTTCTCCCGGTACCAGGGGTGATTGTGATACCCTCGATAGAAGCGTCCATATTGGCCGGTAAAGTCCTCATGATGTAAATGTAACCAGTCGTACTTCGGCAGTAGATCTCCCAGGACTTCTGTGTCATATACCGTTTCGTAGGGGATCTCTGCATAGGTCAATACCAGGGTTACCGCATCATCCCAGGGTTGAATCTTCTCTCCTTTGTTGTTGAATTCCGGCGTATAGACAGCAATTTTTGGCGCTACTTCCAGTTTCATAGCAGCCATATTGGTCTCTTTGTTCTCTATCTCCGCTAAAACACTATTGAATTGAGCATCGGCAATTACTTTGTAACTGACATTCCGGGTTTTGCACTCCCTTTCAAAGATGGCATTGTGCTTAAAGGCAAAACTACCCCCCTGATAATTCAATAACCACCAGGCCTCGACCCCTTTATCCAATACCCAGTAGGTAATACCATAAGCTTTTAAATGATCGGTCTGGGACTCTTCATCCATAGGGATTAAGAGGTAAGCTGCCTGAAGCTGCCAGCTAATTGCCATAAAGAGTACGGCCAATATCGATAACTTTTTCATCTGTTTAATTTCGTTCCTAACAAATTTATGTCTTTCGTTTCTTTTTCTTCGCTGCGGGGAAAAGAACATTGTTTAAGATAAGGCGGTACCCAGGAGAATTGGGATGCAAATTTAGATCAGTCTCAGGATCATTCACTCGATGTTGATAATCCTCTGGATCATGGCCCCCATAAAAGGTCCAAAAGCCTTTGCCTTGGGTGCCATGAATATATCTGGCCTCGTTGGCGGGCTTATTCTCTCCTAGTATTAAGACATCTGATTTGATCAGATGTTTTTTGAAAGCCGTCGTTTGGCCCATGAATCCTTTCACCGTTCGTGTATGATTTTGGGTCAGCATCGTAGGCACGGGATCCCATTTAGCAGAAAAGTCAAACAAACTAAAATAATCTTGCTGCGGAGCAACGCGGCGCCCACGGGTATGATCAATACTGGAAAATTCGTATTCCAATGGGTTTCGGCTCAACTCGAAGTCTTTAAAAGCAAAAGTCCTGCTAAAATCCAACTTGGACTGCGCATTTGGGTCAGCTGGATCACCGTCATACATCTGAGCACAAATATCTACACCATCAGCGGCTAAAGCAATATCATAGGTGTCGGTAGCCGAACACATCGCAAACATAAAGCCCCCACCGATCACATATTCTCTAAACTTCTCCACCACATTGAGTTTTAACTCGGAAACCTTTTCAAATCCTAAACTACGAGCAAGTGCTTCCATATTGCGAACATTCTCCCGATACCAAGGTTGGCTATTAAAGGCTCTATAAAAGCGCCCATATTGGCCTGTAAAATCTTCGTGGTGCAGATGGAGCCAATCGTATTTGGGCAATAAATCACTCATTACCTCGGCATCGTAGACTGTTTCGTAGGGAATTTCAGCATACGTTAACACCAGCGTAACGGCATCGTCCCAGGGTTGTATTTTCTTTCCTCCCCGACCAAACTCAGGGGTATAAACGGCAATTTTTGGCGCTACTTCGAGCTTCATCGCTGCTTCATTCACCTCTTGACTTTCAATACTGGCTAGGATACTATTGAATTGAACATCAGGTAAGATCTGATAACTTACGCCTCTAGTCTTGCATTCCTTTTCAAAAATAGCATTATGCTTAAAGGCAAAACTGCCCCCTTTGTAGTTGAGCAACCACCATGCCTCGACGCCTTTATCGAGTACCCAATAAGTTATCCCGTAGGCTTTCAAATGATTTTTCTGGCCACTCTCATCCATAGGTAGAAGCAGATACGCCGCCTCTAATTGGGGCAGTACCATTAGTGACAAGATAAAAGTAAAGAAGATATTTTTTCTCATTTCGGGTGAATTTGAAATTTCAAAGGAATAGCTCTACCACTAGCATGGGGCCTTGAAGACAGCGCTCCTAGCAGCATTTGAACCAATTTAATTGTAGGGAATAACAAGGACCTGAGCAACTCATGCTTTCCCACCTATACCTATAGAAACGAAAAATACCAAAATTTGATGGCCCCCAGCGCTCTTTAACAAATCGCTAACACAAAAGGTAGGGACTTATTCCCTTAAAATTCTAACTTTGGCAACCTTTGCCAAGCTAATTCGTTCTCAATTTGGCAACATGGCCCAATACTTATGAATAATTTAAGCTTTCAATACCCGACTTGGTATTTAATCTTTTGTCTACTTGCAGGCTTGGCCTATGCCCTCATCCTCTACTACCGAGATTCCACCTTTAGAGAATTATCTTCTCGTTTGAATATCTTGTTAGGCATCTTGCGGTTTTTGACGGTAAGTATACTGGCAGCGCTCCTGCTTTCTCCCTTGTTGAAATCCGCAGAAATTGACACCCAGAAGCCCTTGGTTATTCTTGCCCAGGATGAATCTGAGTCGGTCTTAAGTGGTTTTTCTGATGCAGATAGAACTTCTTACCAATCACAATTTCAGGGTCTCTCAGCAACCCTTAGTGATAAATTTGAAGTGAAACAGTATGCCTTTGGAAGTAGCGTGAGAGAGGACATTCCCTTTTCCTTTGAAGATAAGATTACCAATATATCCGATTTTCTCGGTGATATCTACGATCTCTACACCAATCAAAATTTGGGAGCAATCGTGATGGCCACAGATGGGATCTATAATGAAGGTAGCAACCCCATCTACTCTAGTTCAAAATTAGCCGTTCCTATTTATACGGTTGCGCTGGGTGATACGACGCCAAAACGAGATATTGTACTCAAGCGGGTATTCCATAACAAGATAGCCTACCTAGGCGATAAATTCTCGATTCAAATTGATGTAGCTGGACAAAATGCAGCAGGCTCCAATACTACCCTGAATGTGTACAAAGTTCAAAATGGGAATCTACGCAAGCTGCAGGAAAAGGTATTATCCATTGATAAGAATGACTACTTCCACACCGAAGAGCTCATTCTAGATGCTGATCAAGCCGGTGTACAACGATACCGCATCGCGCTTAGCCCCATCCCGGATGAAGTGACCAGAGGCAACAATAGTAAAGATATTTTCATCGACGTGCTGGATGCCCGCCAAAAGATCTTGGTATTGGGGAACTCTCCGCATCCTGACCTCACGGCCTTGAAACAACAAATAACGCTCAATAAGAATTACCAAGTTGAAGTTGCCTATGCAGATAACTTCACCAAGCAATTGGCTGAATATGACCTGCTAATTATGCATCAACTTCCTAGCATGAGTAATGATGCTAGAATAATTCTTGATGAGGCAAAGAATAGAAAGATCCCCGTCTTCTTCATTGTCGGTTCTCAAACGAATCTAACGGTCTTGAACCGTGCCCAAAGTATGGTAACGATTCGTAGGAGTGCACCCACCGCTAATGAAGTACAGGGTAGACTTGCACCAAACTTCAACCTCTTTACCACTTCTGAAGATTTTGCTAGAGAACTTTCGGTCTTTCCGCCACTTACCGCTCCCTTTGGTGACTTCGATGTAGAGGCAGATGGGCAAGTGTTCTTGTACCAGCGGATCGGCAGAATTGATACCCGCTTTCCGCTGCTAGTCATGGGAGAATCCGATGGGCAAAGGCAAGGGGTATTATGTGCAGAAGGAATCTGGAAATGGAGGCTTTTTGACTACCTCCAACATCAGAATCACGAGATATTTAATGAGTTAATAGGCAAATCCGTACAGTATATTTCCGTTAAAGAAGATAAGCGCAGGTTTCGGGTCAGTTTAAACAAGAATATTTTCAATGAAAATGAGCAGGTACTTTTTGATGCCGAGCTGTACAATAGTAGTTATGAATTGATCAATGAGCCGGACGTGAGCATGGTAATCACGGATGGCATCGGTAAAGAATTCAACTTCGTCTTTAATAAAACGGGACGAGCTTATAGCTTAAATGCAGGATTCCTCCCCGTAGGAAATTACAATTACAAAGCGAATGTCTTCAGCAATGGAGAGAACTTAAGCTTTTCCGGGCAGTTCAGTGTAGAGCCTATCCAATTGGAGGTGTACGAAACAGCCGCGGATCATGGGTTGCTACGTCTTTTGAGTGAAAAGTTTGGAGGGCAAATGGTCTATCCGGCCCAATTGTCCAGTGTAAATGATCTCTTGGAACAACAAAATATCAAACCGATCATTTATGAGACCAGTAAGACACGATCAGTAATAAATCTAAAGTGGATATTCTTCTTGCTATTGGGACTCCTAAGTGCAGAGTGGATCTTGCGAAGATATTACGGAGCCTACTAAAGCCGTCACTTAGGAGGTAAAGTGACAAAAAAAGAGAGCGAAATTTGTTGGTTGCAAATTTCGCTCTTTTTGGTTCTACCAAGACATGTCGTCTTCTGACTCTACTTCACCATTATCGGTTGTTGTTGAATCCTCGTTGCTTCCACCACCTTCTTCTTCTAAGGCTTTTTGGCGTTCAAACTCTTCATGTCGACGAGTGTATTCGTCATAATCGTAGTCAGGCATCAACTCCGTCTTCACATAGTCTACTACCTCTTCCAAACTAGCAACAAAGCGGTTAAAGTCCTCTTTGTACAAGAAAATCTTATGACGTTCATAACCATCCCCATTAAACTTTCGGGTACTTTCTGTCAAGGTTAAATAGTAGTCATCCCCCTTCGTTTTGCGCACATCAAAGAAGTATGTTCTTCTTTTTCCCGCACGTACTTTCTTGGAATAGACGCTCTCAAATCTCCTTTGATTTCTCTCGTTGTCCACGTCGATTAGGTTTAAAAATTTATGGAAAATGAAAAAACAATCCTATACAAAAGTAAATATTTGCGCAAAAAATCAAAAAAAATAAAAATTTGTCTCCCTTACGTAATATCTACAGGCCTCTTCGGCTTCTATCTTCCACTTAAAAGCCCGATTTAGAGGCAAATAAGAAGAAGTTAGTCCCAAGGATAATAAAAGTTTTTGGCCCTATCCTAAACTTTGGTACACGATTTGCGAAAAAGGACCTTTTTTCGGCTTAATAAGCAACTAATTGTCAATTTCAGGCGTTGTTTTAATCGATAAGGATCGAAAACAATCATATTTGAGTGAAAACTTCTGTAGAAATGGCAAATCAAGTGATGTTAAAGAAAAAACCTATGCCTACAGCGGAGGCCATCATTGAATCTATCCGTTGGACCCTCAAACCTACAGTGAAAAGAATCTACCCTTACAGTCATCTTCAAGATGACTTGCATTTGGATCGAATTGATCTTTTGCTACTGATCGCAAACTTGGAGTACCAGTTCAACGTTTACCTCACTCCAGAAGAAGTGGCTTCCATAGAGACAATCCAAGATGCTAGTTTCTATTTCCAAAAACATGCAGCTTAAAGCCGTTGTCCAGACAGCAACAATTCGAACGACTAGCCTATCAGCTTGATATGGAGTATAGCCCGAAAGATGAATGGGGGCTAAAAACTCTATTGAAAGACTTCAAACTTTTCCGGAGAGGAGGTCGCAAACGCATCAAAAACCTCCTACATCAGCAGAGTGATTTGCATCAACTAGATACGCGCATTTTTGATTACCAATTCACGATTAGCACCGGAAATTCATCCCGTACTTTTAAACAGACTGTTTTTTTCGTTGAGTCCAAATCCTTGGGCCTACCACAGTTTTGGATGAAGCCTGAATCCTTCTTCCATAAGGTCGGTGCATTCCTTGGGTTTGAGGATATAGACTTCGAAGAATATCCAAAATTCTCCGAGAACTATTACCTCAAGGGAGAAGATGAGGAGTACATTCGAAGCACCCTGAACGATGAGTTTTTGAAATTCTTCTCGGTAGAAAAGAAATGGTACCTAGAAGGCCTAAACTACTATATGATTTTCTATCGTTTCAACGATCTACTCCCACCTCATGAAGTTAAAAATCTCCACGAAAAAGGCCTCCAACTAGCAGAAATGCTCAAGCAGGAACCTTTCCTTCCTTAGTCCTGTTGACTTAGTCAATTGAAGCATATCACAATCGCCACCATGTTTCCATCACAGTTTCCCCGTATCGATACCGAGCGTCTAGCACTTCGGAAGATAGAGCCGACAGATCAAGATTTCATCTATCAAGGACTATCAAACCCCCAGGTCATTCAGTATTATGGAGTCTCTTTTGACACGTATGAAGCTACGGAAGAGCAAATGGAATGGTACGAACAACTATGGCAAGACCAAACCGGTCTTTGGTGGGCTATACAGAATCGATGGGATGAGCGTTTCATGGGGGCTTGTGGATTCAATGAGTACCAAGCAGAACACCACAAAATTGAATTGGGCTATTGGCTGCTACCAGCCTACTGGGGACAAGGTTTTGTCCGGGAAACCCTCGAAGCGGTAATTCCTTACATCTTTAAACAGTTGAAAGTGGAACGCATAGAGGCCTTTGTGGAAGTCGGTAATGATGCTTCGGACAAAGTCTTATGCAAGCAAGGGTTTCAGTATGAAGGTACAATGCGCAATTGCGAGCTTAAAAATGAGCAATTCATTAGCCTAAAAGTATTTGGCTTGCTGCAATCGCAGTATCCTATCTAAAGCAGCTCTCCTACTTTACCCCCAAAACGGCTTGTACTGCCTGTAACTCTTCGGGTGTATTGACATTACTAAGTGCGGCAGGATTCGGAATTTCCAACAGCTCAATATCCTTATTGATCAACACTTTTCTGGGACAGGAGTAGCCTTGTGCCAAGAAAGACAGAAGGACTGGATAAGCTTTGGGTTCCCAGATGGTCACCAAAGGATCCGGGAAGGCGGTAGCCGGATTGAGAAAAGCGGTAGCTAACTTAGAAGGATTTCGATGGGTCACTAAATATTCCAAGGTCGATTGATCCAAGAGGGGCAAGTCACAAGCGACGACTAGCCAAGCCGCATTCGGATCTTCTCGAAAAGCAGAGAGGATGGCTCCAAAAGGCCCTAGCCCTAGGAAGCTATCTGGCAATAAGGAAAGGCTTGTTTGAGCGGGTTCTACCTGACCAGGACGACAAGATAATGCCACCTCGCTACAGAGGTTACCTAGCAAGTCCGTCACATGCTCACGTTGCGGTTTACCGTGATAACTCAATAATCCTTTGTCCCTTCCCATCCGTTGACTTTTGCCTCCTGCGAGCACGAGGCCCTTCACGGGGGCTATAGCGGATGTCAAATCAGCATGCAAAATAGCCGCAATCCCTGGCACATCTCCTAGATCCAAGACCGGCTTGGTCTCCCAATTTTCGACGGCCTCCTGCAGATAGGTAGGAACTGCCGAAACTCCTTCAGCGAGTAGAAACAGACAAACGGAAGTAAGTTGATCCAATTGCTTTCGCATGGCGCCCTCGTTTGAAGAATTTACGACAACTATCTGCTGCTGGGCTAAGAAATGATTTCCATTCACAATTACCCCATCCACGCCCCGGAATTGTTCTCGATATTGAAAAGCATCCATTTTCTCTCGTTTATCAGAGCGATAAAAATGAGCCTTATCAATGAATTCTATCTGGGCGCCGGCATCCAAGGCATTCTCTGATCTGGCCTTGGGCCCCTTCTGCTTATCGCCACTGGCGGGATCCGCATCTACATAGGCCATGCTAAAGCTCTTAGAGAGGGCTTTTATCAATTGATATGATAATTGCTGTATCTCCCGGGAGGACGCACCGATGATCGCCCATTCGCTTCGGCCAAACTGGCCCATAGCGGTCCGAGTAAGTTTTGCATGTTTCTGGTGCTTCTTCTTTTTACTCATCGCAACATTTCTTTTAGATGTGGGGACCAATCATCCAGATCTCTCGAGTCAACCCGCTCATTCTCATCTTTTCCGGATCACCGTATACACAATGATAAAACCATTTTTTCAATTGAAAGATCAGCTTAGCAGCATAAATTTCTCCAGGCTGGCAGCTGTTTTTTTCTATATCTAAACTTTTATCCAGACAGAATATTTAATAGAAAAGAGTAGATTCGTTTTATGGACGCAGAAAGCAAATTGAAGCAATTATATCGAAGCATTATCCTCGGATACAATAAGAACCCATATCACTATGAGGAAATGGAATCTCCTGATCATGAGATTGAGGCCTATAATCCGCTATGTGGAGATAAATATAAACTGTTTTTACAGATAGAGGACGGGCGCATCAAAAAGGCATCCTTCAGTGGTTTTGGATGTGCTATTTCCAAAGCTTCGACCTCCATTCTAGTCAAGCGTTTGGAAGGAATGAAATTGGATGAAATTGCGCCTATGAAGGAGGAGTTCCTAAATATTGCGTTTGAAGGCGCCCCAACAGAAGATGAAGAATTTGAAGCTTTTGCAGCAGCTAAGGCCTTTCCTGGGCGATCCACTTGTGTAAGTTTAAGCTGGGACAGTCTGCAGGAGTGGCTCGACCAGCAGTAAAATAGCATTAACCAACCAATGTAAATAGATCATACTCACTAAGACCTCTTGGAATGAAACAGCTGATACTATTGATCGGACTCGTGATTTTCTTACTGGGCTGTGCAGACAATCAAACTACCCCTGAGGTAAAATCCTTGCTAGTTGAACAATTGAAAAACTCGCATTCGCAGCAAAACTGGTTTGTTCCCACAAAAATTGCCATCGATGGACTGACAGCTGAGCAATCCAATTGGAAAGACAGCACAGATAACCATTCCATCGGAGAGCTAGTTTCACACCTAGTGTTCTGGAGTGAAATGAACCTAAGGGCGTTTAAAGGTGAAGATTTGGGCGATTTAGAGGTTGACAACAAAGAGACCTTCAAGACTTATACCCACCAAGAATGGCAAGATCTGGTACATCGTTTGGACAGTATTCAATCCGAATGGCTGGTAGTTACGGAAAAAGCTACGGATCAACAATTGACTGAATGGAGCTCAGAAATTGCGAATATGGCAGCGCACAGTGCTTATCATGCCGGACAAATTATCTACATACGCAAGCGTAATGGTTGGTGGAAGAAAAAATAATATGAACTGATCTAAGATGTTTGAATTTATTCTGGTTTTGAATGCTGTTTGGTTTGCCCTTGGCTTTCATTTGTTTGCCTTGCGCGGGAAGATATTTGGCAAAATTTTGGTGCCGAAAGCGCATCGCGATACGCCAGTCTTTGATATGTTGGTTGAGACCGGAAAGTTTCTGGGTGGATTCAATTTTGCATTCTGTGTCTTAAATGTGCTTCTTCTGATTTATCCCAACGTTTTCCCAGACGGGGCACAAAGATCCATACTATTATTTGTTTTCGCCCTAGCGCACGGATCGCAATTTATTTCCAATGTGCCGATTGCATTAGCTAATCGAAAAGGCAAAGGAGTATGGCACGTAAAAGGGCTGATGTTATTTATTTTCGTCACAGATTTTATCCTGATGGTCGCTAACCTGGCCTTAGCGGGAACCTATTTTTGGTGATATGCAGCATACTTTTGAACGACAAAATGGGTAAAGTTTAGATCGCAGAATATCTTTAGATTTTACCAGCAAGAAATCTACAAATGAAGATTGCCTCGGCTCAAGTAACAGCAGAAATCGGAGATATAGAAGGAAACTTCAACAGGCACTTGGCCATGATTGATCTAGCCTTAGCGCAAGAGGTAGACCTAATTGTATTTCCGGAGATGTCCCTTACTGCTTATTGTCGAAAAGAGGGAAAACAGCTGGTCATTGGCCCCGATCATCCGAAGATTATTCAACTCAAAGAGATTGCTGATGCCCATAAGGTAGTGATAGTCGTCGGCGCTCCTATCGAAATCAATCAGCAGCTATTTATCGGATCCTACATTCTAATCCCCAATCGGGAAACAGAAATATATACCAAGCAATTTCTGCACGAAGGAGAAGATGAATTCTATACGAGCTCATTTGCTTACAATCCAAAAATCAGACTCAAGGGTGAACTCATCCAATTTGCCATCTGCGCAGATATTGCCGAGGTCAAGCATGTTATAAACGCGAAAGAAAATCAATGTACATTATATATTCCTAGTATTTTTTATTCCCAAAACGGAATTGAAGAGGGCCACAAGATTTTGTCGAAGTATGCTAAAATGACTTCTTTACCTATTCTTATGTCAAACTATGCTGGTGATTTATGGGGAGTTAAAGCGGGCGGGAAAAGCGCATTCTGGGATAAGAATGGTAATAAGATAGCACAATTAGATGCCGACACTGCAGGGCTATTATTGCTGGAAAGAAATAGCGGCATTTGGACGTCGCAGAAGATTCACCTGACGACAACCACCCGTGGTGGGGCCTAGCACTCGCAAGGCTGCTCTTTTAGCCATCAATTTTTTGTATTTTCGACATTAACCAGACGAGCGAGTGAAACCGGTAACTTAACCTCCTTCTCCCCTACCTTCAACTGCACCTGTTCCAATGACTTTTCCATCACCTTAAAATCGGCTCCGGGTAGCAACCCCATACGCCATAATTGTGCGCTGACGTATTGTCCGGATTGATGCTCCGCGATCTTCCCTACTTCTTGGTTCGCCAATCGAATCAACGGGAAACTCGGTTCTCCTGCTTTTGCTGGAATCGGGGAGCCGTGAGGGTCGGTACTAGGAAATCCTAATTCTTGATCCACAGCATCGAGGAGTGCTTCTGGCAATAAATGTTCAAAGCGTTCGGCCTCCTCATGAATTTGTTCATTATTGAGTCCAATTTTATTCACTAGGTAAGTTTCCCATAGACGATGGGCGCGTACAAGCTTTTCCGCTTCGCCGACACCAATGGAGGTGAGCTTAAGGTTACCTTTTTCAATCAGTCCTTTCGTTCTCAGCAGTTGAAGAATCTTTTGCAAACTGCTGGCAGTAGTACCTAATTTTTCCGCTAGGCTTTCAATGGTCAAGCTTCCCTGCTGTTCCAATCGATAGGCTTGCTTCAACCCATCTTCCAACTTAATTCTCGCCTTGAGTTGTCGCTTTCTCAGGTATCTAAACACCAGGCCTTTCTCTGGGGCAAAGAAAACCGCCAAGGCATAAAATAAGGTGGCTGTTACAGCCATAGCTGGACCAGGCGTAGTTTCGAGTACAATTGCAAATACTAAGCCAAGGACCGCAGAAAACAAACCGATGATAGCGGAGAGGATAATAACACTTGGCAAGCGCTGGGACAACAGCAAAGCGGTGGAAGCAGGCGTTATCAACATAGCCACTACCAAAATCACACCTACAGTTTGCAGAGAAGCGACCACCGCGAAAGAAAGCAACAACATCAGGAAATAATGTATCAGCTGTACCGGAATTCCCATCGTTTCGGCGATCACGGGTTGAAAGGTGGACACAAACAGGTAGCGATAAAAAACAATCACACTAACCACCACGTAAATGGTAATCCCTGTGGTCAAATAGAGGTCACTGTTAGCTACTCCCAAGACATTTCCAAACAAAAAATCCTTCAAATCCAAATGCACCCCTTCATTTCTACTGATGTACGAAATCCCCATCACCCCAATGCTAAACATAGCTGTGAACACGATTCCGATGGCCGCATCATTTTTCGTACCAACATTGTGCTGAATCCAGGTGATTCCAAGGGCCGTTAGCAAGCCAGCAATTACCGCCCCGGTAAAGAACCCAAGCGCACTGTAACCGACAAGGACAAAGGCAAATACTACTCCAGGTAAAATGGCGTGAGCTAAGGCATCTCCAACTAAAGACATGTTTCGCAAAACAATAAAACAACCCAACACACCACACATCACCCCGACTAAACTCGAGGCAATCAATGCTCTAATGGCCCATTCCTGTTGCAATATTTCTAGTAGCTCACTCATACCCTTAGCTTAAAGTATCCACAAATATACACATTTTTAATGCAGGGTAAAATAATTTTTAGATCAATCTAAAAATAAAGCAAAGATAAAGATGTGCCAACTCAACTGACCAAATCAAGTGAGCTTTTAGCAATAGACTTAGGAATGGAAAAGCAATGCGTTATAGCAACTCCTCGTATAGATCCATCATCTGGCGAACCAAGGGCTCTCCTTTGAATTGTTGAGCATGCTCAAAACCATTTTGAACCAGTTGTTCCCGATACGCATCATCGGTTAGGATCTTTTGGATACCTTGTGCAATATCCTCAGGAAGATGAGGATCTGCTAAGTAGGCCCCAGAACCCGCAGCCTCGGGCAAGGAGGAACTGTTAGAGGTTACCACTGGCACCTTGCTATACAGCGCCTCAAGGACGGGAATGCCAAAACCTTCGGCAAAGGAAGGATATAAGAATATGCGAGCTTGCTGATAGAGTGCGGAAAGGTCTTTAAAAGTTGGGGAGATAAAGAATACTTGATCTTCAAGCCCTGCCTTCGCGATAAAACTTTCTACCTGGCGCTGATATTCACTGCGCCCCCCGACCACGACTAAAGGGAGCTGTAGGTCCTTTGGTAAAAGTGTCATCGCTTTAACGATACCTAAGAGATTTTTCCTTTCAATTACAGAACCTACGTAAAATAAATACTGATCAGGTAGCTGGTATTTTTCCTTTGCTGCTGTTAGACTTCTTTGTGATCTTTCTTGCATAAATCGATCATGGCAAGTCTGATAAATGACTGTGATCTTTTCTGCGGGAATATTAAAGAAGTGTATGATATCTCTTTTGGTAGCCTCGCTAATCGCTACGATGCGGTCGGCATGCTCACAGGCGTACCTAAACTTAAAATCGTAAATCTTCCGATCTGGCAAGGCGTATTGTTGAGGATAATGCTTGTATAACAAATCATGGATGGTGACCACCGAAGGGATGCCTGTTTTGTGTAGTCCCATAGGTATTTCGTGGCTAAGCCCATGGTACAATTGGATTTTATCCCGGTGAAGTCGCCCTTTAACAGCCGCAGTACGCCAATAAGCGCCAGGTACCCATTTCGGTTTCTTCAGGGTATAGGAAGGGCTGTGCAGGAAGTACTGAGTCTCCACATTATCTTTCACTTTTGGCGTATACAGGAAATAGGCATTGTCAGGAAAATACTGCCCTAGGTTGAACAGTAAGGTCCTACTATAATTTCCTAAACCAGTAAAATTATTGAAAAGCCTTTTGGCATCGAAACCTAGTCGATACATGTGGATGGGTACGGGTTAAACGGCAAAGCTCTCCCCGCAGGCACAGGAGCGGGCAGCATTAGGATTGTTGAAATAAAAACCTTTGCCATCTAATCCTCCAGAGAATTCTAGAGTGGTATTACACAAGTAAAGGAAGCTTCGTAGATCGGTGACAATTTTCTCCCCATTATCTTCAAAAACCTGATCATCAGGTTTGAGTTCATTGTCAAATTCCATGTTATAAGTCAAGCCAGAGCAACCACCACTAGTTACACTAACTCGCACAAAATGACCATCCGTCAAGTTGTCTTTCGTCTTGATTTCCACAATTTTTTCCTTGGCACTATCTGCAACAAATAACATTTACAATATATTTTTTCTAGTTCCTTGACTTTAGTGTATGCAAGTTCATCTCTTCCATTACTTCTAAATGGTTATTCTTTCCTCCTCTATCCTCCAAACTAAAGACCAAAGTGAGTTAATTCCTTTCAAAAATAAGATACAATATGATAACAAACAATCCTCTTCATTAGTTTTTTACGGATCTCCCTCCTATCCTTCTACGTCAATACCCTCCTTGAACATTTCCCAAACGGGGCTTTGGCTTCTTAGATGCTTCACCCCACGTATCACCGCCTCTACTACCTGGTCTACCTCTTCCGCCCGATTAAAGCGGCCAAAGCTGAAGCGAAGCGAAGACTCTGCTCCACCTTTTCCTTTGCCCATTGCCATTAATACATGAGAGGGTGACGGATCAGCTGAAGTACAAGCTGAGCCAGCTGATACAGCAATATCACGATTAAAGGTGGCCATGAGTGCCTCTGCATCTACAAAGCGGAAGATCAGATTTGAAACATGAGAGAGACGGGCTTCAGGGTGACCATTTAGTTGTACTTCCTCCAGTTCTTGCAATAAACGACTTTCCAATTGGTCCCTCCACGCTTGCCATCTTTTACTGGCTTGAGGCATTTCCGCAGCAGCCAACTCCATGGCTTTTCCCATACCTACGATCCCAGGTACATTGAGTGTACCAGATCGAAAGCCCCCTTCATGGCCTCCTCCGTCCATTTGTGCCGTAAGTCTCACCCTTGGCGCCCGATGATTCACAAAGAGGCCGCCAACTCCTTTGGGGCCGTAAAATTTGTGGGCGGAAAAAGCCATCAAATGCACGCCGACCTCCTTCGGTAAGACAGGAATCTTTCCTACCGCCTGGGTCGCATCACTGAAAAACAAAACCCCTTTTCGATCGCAGATCGCACCAATCTCCTTCATTGGCTGGATAACTCCCGTTTCATTATTGGCCCACATCACCGCTACTAAAATGGTGTCTGGTCTGATGGCAGCTTCCAATGCATCTAGGTTGATCATCCCCTGATTATCTACCGGTAAGTAGGTGACTTCTCCCCCACGCTTTTCCAAGGCATGACAGGTATCCAAAACGGCTTTGTGTTCGGTGGCTACCGTAATGATGTGATGGCCTTTCCGATGATACATCTCGAACACCCCCTTGATAGCCAAATTGATGGCTTCTGTCGCCCCACTGGTAAACACCGTTTCTCTGGTTTCTACTCCAAACAAGTGGGCAGTTTGCTCTCTGGCAAGATCTACCGCCTCGGTGGCTACCCAGCCGTAGGGATGGCTCCTACTCGCAGCATTTCCAGGCTTCTCAAAGAAGTAAGGAAGCATCGTTTCCAAGACTTGTGGGTCCGTAGCAGTGGTAGCGTTATTGTCGAGATAAATCATATCCTTAGAACGAAATTGATCCGGCAAAAGTTAAGGGTATTTACAATATTTAGCTAATTTCGGCCGGACGCAAAGCACAGCCCATGCCAAACAAAAGCCCATTATTTGCCGAATTTCCTGCCGTCGATAGCGCGGAATGGATGGCTAAGATTGAAAAGGATCTGAAAGGGAAAGCAATGGAGACCCTTAATTGGGAACCAGAGCCCGGTCTGAAAGTGCCACCATTGTTTCATCGCTCAGATGCTAAAGCTAGTTCTAGGCTTTCGGATCAACGATCTGCCAATCAATGGGAAATCGGGCAGTTGATCGAGCTTGGAGAGCTGAAGGAAACCAATCAACGGATACTTGGTAGCTTGCAAGGAGGAGCCAATGCATTAGAATTACAGCTGAACAAGGCACTGACTGAAGAAGAATTAAATATTCTCTTGAAAGATGTTGTCCCGGCTTATATATCCCTGCATTTCTCCTGGGAAACAGCTGAGTTTCCAGTGGTGGATTTTTGGAGCGCCTTGCAGTCGTATCTTGCTGGGCAAAAAGCAAGCGAATCATGGAGAGGCTCCTTACAATGGACCCCAACCCTAGCATCAGAAGACCTTCAAACGGCTGCTCAATTACTCCAAAGCACTAACTCACCGTCAGTCCAATTGTTCCAGTTAAAGAATCAGGTAACAACGAACTCCAATCTAGCCAAGGATTTAGCCAGTTTAGTGAGTCAAGGGCAAGCCCTCATCGCTCATCTTCAAGGATTGGGCGTCACGGCTGAAGCCAGTGCCTCCAGCGTCCAATTTTCGATATCTACCAACAATACCTTCTTTGTAGAAATAGCTAGGGTAAGAGCCTTAAAGCTATTGTGGGCTAATGTATTGAAGGCCTATGAATTAGACGCCTCACCCATCCACATTACAGCCTATACAGCTGCTCCAACTACAGGTGATGACCCTTATCGCTTTATGATTCAATCTGCCACTCAGGCTATGTCTGCCGTGATTGGAGGCGCCAATCGGCTTTTCGTGACCTCAGCTGATCATGGACATTCTACTACTGAGAGTCGATTTACAGACAATCCTGATTTTGGGCCAAGAATTGCGCGGAATGTCCAGCATCTGCTGCAGCTAGAAAGCTTTATGGATCGAGTAATAGATCCAGGTTCCGGCAGTTATTACATTGAACACCTGACCCAACAATTGGCGACTGAGGCCTGGGAGATATTTCAAGCGCAAGCCATTTAAATCAATCCTCAAGGACTTCCTCCATGCGTCCGGTAATTCGCTGGACAATCTTGAATTGAATCAAGAATTCTCGAGCCACCACCCTCATGACGGTGTAAACAGGAATGGCTAGGACCATACCATTAATACCATTGATCTGTGCACCCATTAAGATGATGATAAATATCTCCAGAGGATGCGCCAATACACTATTAGAAAAGATGTAAGGTTGAAGTACGAAGTTATCAAGCATTTGCATGGCCCCAAATACCACCACTACCTTAATGATTAAAGGGAGGAGTTGGGTATAAAAGTCTAGATCAACATTAGCAGAAATGGTCAAGAATACGCCAAAAGCAGCTCCAATCAGCGGCCCGATGTAGGGAATAACGTTTATTAAAGCCGCAAATAGACCGATTAAGACCGCGTTTGGCACCCCAAGTATGGTGAGGAATAGGCTGACGAAAATGGTTATGACCGTCACCTGCAACAAGATTCCTGCGAAGTAACGAGTCAACAGATGAGATATGTCTTCGATCGCATGAGTAACCTGTAATTCAAAGCGATTCGGTACCAGACTGACGATAAATAAGGTAAAAAGACCTTCTTCCTTCAAAAAGAAAAAGGTGATAAAGACAACGGAGAAAATTCCCATCATCAAATTTCCGGCCATACTTAGGAAGGAACTAAAGTAATCACCGATGGCAGCTGGTTGAAACCATCCATTGAGCTGATCACTAAGCATCTCCTCTGCGGAGCTGTAGGTAGGTGTGAAGCCTCTTTTTTCCATCCATTGAATAACCTGACGGTATGGTTCTTCGATTGCCTCACCAATAGCGCCATAACTCACCCCGGATAGATTATTCGCTTGATCAATCAACATCGGCACGAAGAGTGCCACGACAAAAATAACGATGACAAAGAGACAGATAATCGTTAGCGCAGCACTAATGCTGGGCCCTGCCTGCCACTTTCGGATGCGTACATACTTCCTAAAGAAACGCATAAAGGGCTGTCCTACCATGGACAACACCCAGGCAATCAGGATATACCCAACGATCGCCCGGAAAGTATACAAAAGGACACCTAATAGGGCTAAACCCAAGCCAATCGCCAGATAGCGACTAAAATTCTTCATGGCAACAAAATAAGATGCTTGGCGAAATTTTTCGGGACATTCAGTGGAATTTTGTGGCTAGTCCAGCAATAGATTCATCATAGCAAAGGCTCCAATATTTGCCAGACCTGCTTAGCCATAAGCTCTTGCCCGGTAGCATTTGGATGTAAGCCATCGGGTAAATTGAGCGAAGGAACATCCAAAACGTCCTGCAAAAAACCGGGTATTAAGGTAATTTGGTGTGTGTTAGCCAAACGGGCATAGATGGCCTTGAAATCGGTCTGGAGCTCGGCTGGCAAAGCGGCAGGTAACTCTAATTCTGTCAATAAAATAGTAGTTTCGGGAGCAGCGGTTTGTACTTTTTCGATAATCGTAGAGAGGTCTTGGTAGAGCTGATCTATAGTGGCTCCTTGAAAAATATCATTGAGTCCCAGCTCTAATACAAAATAGTCGATTCGCTGCTGTAGGACCCAATGCACACGCTCTTTCCCTTCATTTGCTGTATCTCCACTAATTCCTGCATTAATTACTTTGTAGGATGAATCTTTTTGTGCTAACTTACGTTGAATTATGGCAGTAAATCCTTCCTGAGGATCTAAACCAAAAGCAGCGGTCAAGCTGTTCCCAAAAAACACAATTTTTTTTGGGCCTTTCAGGTTCAATTAATTCATCTTCCATTGTTTCTTCAGGTGCTTGAGATGGTGCGCCCTTCTCACTCCCGCAAGAGTACATAATGGCTGCAACACCCAATACTAAAAAAAAGAACGAACAAACTCTCATGCCAATTGGTTGTGGACAAATCCTCTTCCAAAACGACACTATGTGACTAATTGGATAGGATAGTATCCCGCTAATCGATTTACGTGTATTGCCTATCGGCAAATGTAATGGAAAAAGGTATAAAACAATACCCGCTTCCTTATTAGGCACCGAAATGACAGTTTATTCAATACCATTCTCATGAATGTGAACAAGAAGATCGTTCTAGTCGAAGACAATCCAGCTGATGTGTTACTTGCTGAAATTGCCCTACAAAACATGCAATGCAAAAACGAATTACTCCATTTCAGTAATGGAGTAGAATTCGTGAAGTTCCTACCTGCTGCCAAGTTAGATCAAATTTCTCTTATCCTACTGGACCTGAACATGCCATTAATGAATGGCTGGGAGGTACTGGAGTTTCTCAAGAAGAATAATCTATTCAGCGCCTTACCGGTAGTGGTCTTTTCCTGTTCTGCTGCTGCACAAGATGTAGCCTCCTGTTATTCGTTAGGGGCTAATGCATTTGTCAGAAAGCCTACGGATCTTGATACTTTCGATGAAATTATGGCCTCCATCGTTTCCTTTTGGGGTCAAACCAATATCCAGGCCTCTTATGTGCTAGGATGAGGCTTCCTTGTACAGGAAGGCTATGTTGCGTTTTAACCCCTTATACTTAGTTCGCTTCACCGCTGACTTTCTAAATACCGTTCTAAACACTTCCTCGCTCAGATCCAGCCAATCTCTCTTAGACATCTGCAGTAGATGAGGATGCGGTTCAAAGGCTTCCTCTTGGTGACTGGTGGAAAAACGATTCCAAGGACAGACTTCCTGGCAGATATCACAACCAAACATCCAATTGTCAAAACTTCCCTTGTATTCCTCAGGGATAGCTTCTTTTAACTCAATCGTGAAATAGGAAATGCATTTACTCCCATCCATCACATATCCTTCTGGAGATATGGCTTCCGTTGGGCAAGCATCGATGCAGCGTGTGCAGGTACCACAATAATCCTTAATGGGATGATCGTATACAAAATCTAGATCAAGGATCAATTCTGCCAGGAAGAAATAGGAACCCGCTTTAGGATGGATAAGCATGGTGTTTTTCCCTATCCACCCCACCCCCGATCGCTTGGCCCAATCCCGCTCTAAAACCGGAGCAGAATCTACAAAGCAACGGCCATTTACCTCCCCCACTTCTGCTTGCAAAAAGGCCAGCAAGGATTTCAGTTTGTGCTTGATCACAAAATGATAATCCTGCCCGAAAGCATACTTAGAAATCTTCGGTGCTTCCGAATCAGTTTGCGCAGTAGGTGTATAGTAATTGTACATCAGACTTACGACCGATTTAGCCCCTTCCACTAGTTTTCTAGGGTCAGTACGCTTATCGAAGTGATTGGCCATATAGTGCATTTGGCCATGCTTGTTCTGGTTGAGCCATTCCTCTAGCCTCCGAGCTTCCTCATCCATCTGAGTAGCTTGAGCTATCCCCACAAAACTAAAACCCAACCTTTCAGCTTCCTGTCGTAAAAGATGTGTATGGAGCGTACGCTTATCCATCTTGCAAGGGACCGCTATTCATTACTCGGCAGACTCTGCATCCTCACTCCCCATTTGATTTTCCTTCCTTAGGCGATCAAACAGGGCGTCCACTCGATACATTTCATCCAGTGTATCATCGATATAAAAGGCGATATCTGGGATTCGTCGCACGTGCTTGCGAATGCGTTGGGCGAGGGTCTGTCGCAGTCTGACAATTTCCTCTTCCATTTGAAGGATGACTGCCTGTTTATTTTCGGTATTATAAATGCTCAGATAGATTTTAGCTAAGCCAAAATCAGGTGAGACTTTTACTCCTGTAACGGTTACTAAAGGCTCAGGACCATATAGATAGGACCCCTCCTGCTGTAGTACCATACTGAAATTGCGCTTTACCAATTCCGCAACCTGTCTTTGTCTCTTCGTTTCCATCTTTTCGTATTGATATCGGATAAGATCGGCAAAAATAGATTAAAAAACAATATAAGTACAACCTAGAATTAGGTTGCTGCTAATAAAACCCACTTCCACTAAAATGGGTTCCCGGAATGGCATTATATAAACTGAAAATTGTTATTTTTGTAAGCAATTTGATGTTACTATGCAGCGACCATTTCTGGAGACAGCAATAGAATACTTAAAGGGAGTCGGTCCTACCCGCGCAGACTTGTTGAAGAAGGAGCTGAGCATTTTCACGCTACGCGATCTCCTATATCAGTATCCGTATCGCTATATTGACAAGACCCAGTTTCACAAGATTAGAGACCTTAGGGAAGATAGCGGAGCTGTACAGGTCCGTGGTATTTTGCGTCGACTCACCACCGCTGGGGAAGGAAGAAAGAAGCGTTTGATGGGCACCTTGAGAGATGATTCTGGTGCCATCCAATTGGTTTGGTTCTCCGGTATTCACTGGATTGAGAAATCTCTGGTAGTGGGGAAAGAATATGTAGTCTATGGTCGAATCAATCATTTCAATCACAAGCTCAATATTGCGCACCCAGAAATTGAGGCCGTGAGTCTCAGCAATACTCAGCAAGCCGCTACCTTTGCTCCAGTCTATCCAAGCACAGAAAAACTAAACACCAAGGGGCTAGATGCGAAATTCAGGCGAAGGTTGATCAAAGTCCTTTTTGAAAAACTGTCCATTACTCACTTCGAAGAGAATCTACCGGATTACCTCATACAGAAACTTAAATTCCCGACACATTTCGATGCCTTGCGGCAGATCCACCTTCCTAAAAGTCAACAAGAGCTGATCAGTGCCCGTAATAGACTGAAGTTCGAAGAGCTTTTCTTTCTACAATTGCGATTGCTACAGCTCAAGTTAACCCGCCAGCGAGCTATCAAAGGCCTCCCCTTCCCCACCATCGGCGACTATTTCAATGGTTTTTTTAAGGAAAAACTGCCTTTTGAACTCACCGGCGCCCAGAAGCGCGTGCTGAAGGAAATTCGCAGAGACCTTGGATCTGGCATTCAGATGAACCGCCTACTCCAAGGAGATGTGGGAAGTGGAAAAACCATTGTAGGCCTGATGTGTATGCTAATGGCTTTGGACAACGGGTACCAAGCCTGCCTGATGGCTCCGACAGAAATACTTGCTCAACAACACTATATTTCAATTTCTGAATACCTGGAGGGCATGGATATCAAAGTAGGATTCCTTTCGGGTAGCGTTAAGGGTAAAAAGCGTAAGTTGGTCCTCGAAGAATTAGCTAGCGGCGAAATAAAGATTATCATCGGTACACACGCCTTGCTAGAGGACCCCGTTAAGTTTCAGCATCTGGGATTGGCGATTACGGATGAGCAGCATCGTTTTGGCGTGGCTCAGCGAGCGAAACTTTGGAAGAAGAACGCCAAACATCCCCCTCATATCTTAGTCATGACCGCCACTCCCATTCCTCGCACCCTCGCCATGACACTTTATGGTGATCTGGATGTGTCTGTAATCGATGAATTGCCCCCCGGACGGAAGGAGATTCAAACGATACATCGGACAGAGAATCATCGGATGCGGGTTATTGGCTTTATGCGCGAGCAAATTGCTTTAGGACGGCAAGTATACGTCGTCTATCCTTTAATTGAAGAATCAGCAAAACTAGATCTACAGAACCTGGAAGAGGGCTATGAGGCTCTAAGTAGAGAATTCCCGATACCTGACTATCAAATAAGTATTGTCCATGGCCGGATGAAGCCCGCGGATAAGGACTTTGAGATGCAAAGATTTGTGAACGGCACCACACAAATCATGGTAGCTACTACCGTAATTGAAGTGGGGGTCAATGTACCGAATGCCAGCGTGATGGTGATAGAGAATACGGAGCGATTTGGCTTGTCGCAGCTCCATCAATTGCGCGGGCGAGTGGGTCGAGGAGCCGAGCAGTCCTACTGCCTTTTGATGTCTAGCTTCAAATTAAGCAATGAAAGCCGCCAACGCATCCAGACGATGGTCCAAACTAATAATGGTTTTGAAATCGCCGAAGCTGACCTTCGACTGAGAGGACCAGGGAACATCGAAGGTACCCAACAAAGTGGCATCTTAAATCTCCGCCTGGCCGACCTAGCCAAGGATGGTAAAATCCTCAAAACCGCTAGAGAAATTGCCAGTCGCATTCTCGAAGATGACCCAAACCTACAACGTCCCGAACATCAGGTCATCGCTAAATACCTTAGTAAACATGCCAAGCAATTAAAAGCTTGGAGTAGAATAAGTTAAGAGAAATTGAACACATCCAACAAGAAGTAGAACTCCATCAGACGAATCCAAGCTACGCTTTTCCTTCTCAATTATCAGAGGAATAAAGCAGGTGGTAAGTCGAATCGATGTCTAGGATGGGTTATAGAGAGCCCCGATTTGATCGATAAAAAATCTACTTGCGGCAAGCAGGTTCCCACCAGCACAATTAGCATTCAAGTAGGTTGAATCGTTATAGTCTACGCTCCTCAATCCTAGCAAAAAAGGCAGCCTTGAAGGATTGCCCCAAAGGTAGATTAGTGCCTCTTACCGTCACCGAAATCGAATCCGTCTTCTCGATATGCGCAACAGCAACGATGTAGGACTTATGGATTTGGACAAATAAGGGGGCGGGGAGACTTTCCTTAATAGATTTGAGCGTACTATAAGTAACCACCTGCTTATTAGCAAGGTGAATAGCCACATAGTTCTTTAGTCCTTCAATGTAGAGTATATCGCGGATCCGAGCTTTTTCAAAGCTATTTTTGCTATTCGTCTTTACAAAAACATAGTCCTTTAGCTCCTCCTCTATGGCTGGCCCACCACTTGCTTCGACTTTCTTCACTGCTTGATAGAAGCGCTCAAAGTCAAACGGTTTGAGCAGGTAGTCGGTGGCATTAAGGCGGTAGCTTTCCACAGCAAACTCCGGGTAGGCAGTTGTGAATATCACCTTGACGTCTTGCCGTAGAATCTTCGACAATTGGATACCGGTAATTTGCGGCATTTGGATATCCAAAAAGACCAGATCAAAATTATGCCGCTCCATATAGGCTATTACCTCTAAGGGTTTAGTGGTACTAAAAACCAGTTCCAAAGAGGGAACCCTCTTAATGTAGTTTTCTACTAATCGAATAGCTGGTGGTTCATCATCAACTATCACACATTTAAGTGGCTTATTCATATGGGTATACTAAGATGTGCGCTGAAATAATCTCCTTCTTCCGCATAATGCAATTCATAATCTTGATCATAAATGGTATCCAATCTCTTCTTCAGATTTTCTACCCCGATACCAACCGCCATATACTTCACAGATCGCTGAACCTTATTGTAAGTGCTGATGCTGACCGAAGTCTCCTCCATCAGTATCTCAATCTTTGCTGGATCTTCTTTATCCGTCAATACGCCATGTTTGAAGACATTCTCTATAAAATGCATCAGAACGAGGGAAGCAATGGTTTGATTTTTCACCTCTCCTTTCAATTCAAATTCAAGTGATAACTCATTTTCGAACCGCTTCTCATAGAAGTAGATATAGTCCTTTATGAAGGCGATTTCTTTTTGTAGCTCGATGAACTCCTCGCTAGATTCATAGGTCACAAAACGGAGCAGATCCGATAGCTTATGAATGTCCTTGGCCACGGCCGGTTGTGCATCAATCAGTTCACTATAAAAAGTATTCAAGGTGTTAAACAAGAAATGCGGACTTATTTGCGATTTCAGCAAACTCAACTCAGCCTTTTTATGGTCTAGTTTCAATTGCATAATCTGATTTTGTGCTTCAATAAATCTAAATATCAAAAAGATGACCGAGCTGTAAAGAATCGGGGGAATGGCATAGGTGATATTATCAAAAAAATAGTACTGAAAGTCCAGTGCTGTACCTTGATAATTGTTGGTCCCGGTAAGAAATTTAAAGAAGACTTCATCAAGAAAATACCTAAGTGCCGCAAAAAGAATGAGGAGGCCTACGAATCCTAAACTAAAAAATAGGATCCGCTTTTTGGAGAGATATCTTGGGCAGATGTAGGTAAAATTAATGTAGTATATGGTGATCGAAGCCATGTAGAAGACGCCATCGTACCTCAGCCCATCCAGGGTGAAAGCAAAGAACAGGGCATTCCATCCACCAGCGCCAACATCAGTAATCAGGCCCAACCCGATCACCGTAATCCACAGATAGACATGATATCTCCACTTATCCTTGATCAACATATGTTAAATATAGCACTTCAAGTCTTCTTAAACACTCCCCTTCGACATAAGGTAGTTTCTACACAACGAAGCTACCCTTTGATACAACATTATTATATGTAGGCCAGAATCCTGTGCTTGATAAAGCAGAAAAACCTGTTGGTGTAAAATCTAGAAATACTGGCAACAAAACATTTAGCTTTAACCATCACCTAACTTAAAGAACAGCTATGCAATATGTAAGCTTACTACTTTTATGCCTATCGCTAAGTCTATTCGCCAATCCAATCTATGCCCAAAACCCCTCCCCTAAAATCAAGGTATACCTCTTAGGCACATTCCACTTTTCACAAACCGATAGCACCTATAATGTGCTAGACGAAAAGCATCAGCAAAGTATCCTCGAACTCTGCCAGATCATTGCCAAACAGCAACCGGATAAGGTTTTTATTGAACGACAACCAGAATATGAATTCCAGCATAAGATCGATAGCTTATTCACCCTCTTTTCCAACATGAAAAGCAGAAAACTTCGTGCTAAGAATGAGCTGGTTCAGGTAGGGTTCCGGGTAGCAAAGATGCTCGGTCACAAAAGGGTCTATCAATGTGATCATCCTGGGAGATACGGAGCACTCTATGACCGTTCATCCCAGTATGCCCAGACCAATAATCAAAAAGGGTTCCTAGATGCGACCGCCAAAGGAACCGCCGTTCGAGAGGATGATCTAGTTAATGAAGACTCGCTCATGCAAAATAGCACCTTGCTTGAATACATCCAGTGGATCAATAGTGATGTCGTAATGCGTACCTCACATGCCAGTTATGTATCCAACTACCCCTTAGTGGGTAGTAAAGGTTTCTATAATTATGATGATGATGATACGCTTATTGGTGCGGAGCTAACTGCTGATTGGTATCGCAGGAATATCATGATTTACACGAAAATGATTAGTCAATTAACTTTCGATGAAAAGGCCATTTTTCTCATTATGGGAGGCGATCATATTCCCATCCTAAAGCACTTATTTGAGAGCAACCCTAATTTCGAAGTGATGAAAGCGGAAAGTTGGTTGAAGTAGTTGATTTTCAAGGGCTGTGATGGCCAAAGCAAGATATCCGAAGTTTTCCTTAGGTATGTTTTAGGAAAACTCTGGATATGCAGCCCGCTGGTTCTTGACTAATTTTCGGCTACAGTACTTAGCGCAAAAATTGTCACAGCTGAACTAGCAGATTATCTATCTCATGCTACGCACGCTACCAGAGCCTGCAATACTAGAACTTACGCTAGGACTTCCTTTATAGCGAACGCTCCCGCTACCTGCAATGGATACATCTAATTTTCCTCCCACATTAACTTGGCAGTCTCCAGATCCAGAAATCCCCACTTGGCAGTCCGTAGAAGTAAGTCCAGCTACGTCAATGGATCCGCTACCGGAAATCTCTAATTGGATATCCTCGGCAGAGCCACTAACCGATATGTCACCGGAGCCAGCGATAGACATATTGACGTTCCCTAATCTGTTGAAATTGCCGTTAGTCTCAATCTCGCCGGAACCAGCGATCCCCAAGGCTCTAAAAGATGGCATAGTGATCTTTATCGTCAATCTATCGTAGTTCTTCACTTTATACTTATTGGGGAATCCGATATCCCAAGACCTTCCATTCACATCTTTCTCAATGATATCGATAATATTTTGCTGTCCAGTGATGGTAACAGACTGCGTATTGCCTTGAGTGAGAATTACTTTGGCATTTAGTGCTACGCCCAATTTGTCAAAATTATCAATATCTAGGGTTTGAGTGACCATACCTCCCGTTCCACTAATCGATTGTCGGTTCCATTTTTGCCCTTGCAGAGGCAACGAAACGATGGTTACTAATAGTAAAGCCAGTGATAGAGCATTCCAAATTTTCATATTGATTTCAATTGTTAGACTTGTTTTCCAACTACTTTATGGAAGAAAAAGGAAAGAAAAAGTCTGGTGATAAATGAGTATTCCTAAACAAGGACGCCACTTATTCCCAAAGGATGCAATGAAAATGTCGGAATTCGATAAAGAACGGCTTGCTCCGTCTAGACGGCAGCAAGCAATCGATGAAGGAAAAGCAGATAACGGGTCCCTAGGACCGATGAAGCGCAAAACATTCTTCAAAATCCAGGGCCAAAGGATGCTTTAAGCTGGGCTCCGTTCCATTTCTAACGATTTGTGTGATTTGATATCCAGCTGCCAAGGCGGCATCAAGCTCAGCTTCTACATCGGAGAGAAATAAGATTTGCTCGGCGGGAACCTGTAAAGTTGCTTGGATCGCAAGATAGGAGGACACTTCCCGTTTACGTCCAATTTTAGTGTCAAAATAGGCATCTAAATAGGGCGTAAGATCTCCGTAATCAGAATAGGAAAACAAAAGTTTCTGTGCCTCTACAGAGCCCGAGGAGTAGATTCCTAAGGAAATCCCTAGTGCTTTCCAACGATCCCAAACTGGGACTACATCTGGATAGATATGTCCTTCGTAGTCTCCCTTTTCATAACCGCTACGCCATAAATAACCTTGCAGGGTCTTGAGTGCAGTATGTTTACGGTCTGCCTTAATCCAGGAATGCATTAAGGTAACGGCCTCATCGTTGCTAATCTCACCGAGACCTTCTTCCAGCGCTGTTTCCTTTACGGATGCCAGCACGGCTTGCACCTTTGGAGTCGATTGCTGCTCCGCTACAAAGGCAGATAGGTTTTCACTGGCATAGGGAAAGAGCTCATTGTGCACGAAGCCAATGGAGGTTGTCGTCCCTTCGATATCCATTAAGACAAACTTCATCATGCGGAGAGACCGAGGGCATTATAGGATTGATCCACACCAGAATCTGTGTAATGTGGAACCCAACCAGATTGATCAATAAATACGCGAATCGCCTTGACCGATAGTTTAGGACCAAAGTCGAACCAGTGCTTAGTATTAGCAGGTACGGAGATTAGATCCCCTTTCTGACAAATCACACAAAAAACTGGCTCTCCATTCTCAAGATTAAACCAAAATAAGCCTTCTCCATCCACAAAGAATCGCACCTCATCTTCACTATGGGTGTGCTCCGTCAGAAACTTATTCTTTAGCACATCGAGATTAGGAAGGTTCGGGTGAACACTGATCACATCGGCGGTTTGATAGCCGTTTGCGTTCATGTAAGGTTTAAGCACATGCTCGTAGGCTTGGAGTACTGTTTCTTGATCTGCATCCTCCGCCAATGTTGCTCCAGCTTCCCATTGATCAAACCAGACGCCTCGCTCAGCAAGGAAAGATTTAATAGCTGCGGGCTCCGTTAGTTTTTGATCCCGGTCAGGAACGTGAAGAATAGCCATACTTTACTGTTTTTGAAAGTTGCCAGACAAGCTTGGCGTCCGATCAGCTACTTGTCCGAAGGTCTTGATTTTATAAATACAATCAAACAAAAATTCAAATACTTCAATGTGTCGCTTAGCTTCCGCAATGGATTTTCCCCAAGTGTACAAACCATGCCCTGCTAAGAGAAAACCTGATAATGCCGGATGCTTATCCCAATATAGGGCAATATCCTCAGATAAATGCTGCATATCTTGGGAGTTGGCAAAGATCGGAAGATCCACGCTAGATTCATGGGTCTTTATGCCACTAATTCCCTTCAAGACCTCAAATCCGGTTAACCGAAGACTACCCTCTCCTTGATAAACCTGCGATAGTACGGTATTGTACACACTATGCGTATGCAAGATACAAGTCACCTCGGGACATCTTTGATAGATCAAGGTATGGAGCAGGGTTTCCGCTGAAGGCTTTCTCGTATCATTCACTGGCTGTCCCAGCAAATCCACTTCCATCAGATCCTCTATCCTAAAAGCACCTTTGTCTTTGCCAGAAGAAGATATCATAATAGTAGATTCCTGAGGAATTTTAAAGGAATAGTTAGAGCTGGTGGCCGGAGCCCATCCCTGCTGGTGTAAGAAGTGAATACACTCTACTAATTCGGCTTTCCAGCTTACTTTCGATTGCGACATAGCGGCCAAAATAAGCCTTTTTTGAGTAGGTCCTGTTAACTGGATCTTAATTTTGGTAGGGGAACGGTTGCCCAAGTCGTAGATAGATCCCCGGAATACTTCCTGGATTTTCCTATATTGCTTGCACTAAATTCAAAACGAAACTAACTAACTGCAAGTCGTATGAAGGAGCGTCTACTTTCCTTAGATATATTTCGAGGACTTACCATCGCCGGGATGATTTTGGTAAACAATCCTGGATCTTGGGCTACTGTTTACCCCCCTTTATTGCACGCCGAGTGGCACGGTATTACCCCTACAGATTGGGTTTTCCCCTTTTTCCTATTTATCGTAGGAGTGGCTATTCCCTTGGCCTTAGGTAAAAGAAAGGAAAGAGGAGATGATCAAGCTGCCATTATTCAAAAAATTCTAAGGCGTGTGGCGATTATTTTCGGCCTTGGGCTTTTCCTAGCCGCTTTTCCCCGCTTCGGTATGACGGCTGAGGACGGTAGTCTACGAACCTTTCACTATATCATCCTAGCCATATTTATGGTTTCTCTCTTTACCCGAGAAGCCTCGTCTTCGGAGAGTAGCACTAAGAAAATAGCAGGTTGGGTGGCCTTAGGAGCGATTGGAGTGATGGTGATTATAGGTTTCTTTGGATATGACTTTAGCCGGTTGCGAATACCGGGAGTGCTGCAGCGAATTGCCTTGGTGTACGGTGCTTGTGGCATTCTGTTTTTGAAATCTAACTGGAAGACACAAGCTTGGGTCGGACTAGGTTTGTTGTTACTCTATTGGTTTCTAATGATGGTCGTGCCTGTTCCGGGGATAGGGCCTGCTAACTTAGAGCCAACTACAAATCTGGGCGCATGGTTTGACAATCTGCTATTGAAGGGGCATATGTACAGCCAAACCAAAGTTTGGGATCCGGAGGGTTTACTATCTACACTCCCTGCCATCACCACTGGCATTATAGGTATGTTAACTGGCACCTGGGTCAAGACTGATCGAGGTCACTATGAAAAGGTGGCCGGCATGTTGGTCGCAGGCGTCCTATTGCTAGCCATAAGCCACGTTTGGGACCTAAGTTTTCCCATCAATAAGAAGATATGGACTAGTTCTTACGTATGTTATACCGGAGGGGTTGCTTTACTTATTCTAGGAGTAATCTATTGGTTGGTAGACATTCATTCCTATTCGAAATGGGCAAAACCTTTCATTATCTATGGCACCAACGCCCTTTTCGTTTATGTAATGTCCGGTTTAGTGGTAAAAACCATGTTTGCCATCAAATGGGTAGGTGCGGAAGGACAAAACTGGAATATTTATAGTTGGTTGTACAACAACCTATTCACCCCTATTTTCAGCAGCCCTTACAATGCCTCTTTGGCCTATGCCCTAGCTAATGTCTTGTTCTTCTTTGGTCTGGCTTGGGTACTGTATCGCGCAAAAATCTTTATCAAAGTGTAATAATTTTCCAACCTATGGGGATGGCAGGTGTCTTTGCTTAAAACCCGATCTGGAATATGACAAAGACACCTGACCGCTTCCTGGCTCTTAATCAGTTTCTAGTTGATCCGCAATCTCAGTTGTTTGTCGTCGATCAATTCTACCAACCCAATCGTCATTTTCCGCAGCATAAGGATAAAATCTCCAAGATCAGCATCGTACTGAATGGTCAGTTAAAAGAATCTACCAGGAGAACGGAGATCTTTGCTAAAAGTGCGAGTCTAGTAGTAAAACCCCGTACTGCCTTACATACGAACACCTTTGGTCCAAAAGGATCGAGGGTCATATCCATCCTAGTAAAAGATGCGTACTGGCAAGAGAACGACCTTAATGGGATTCTACAAAAATTACAATGGTTTCATGACCTCCACCATGCCCGGGCGGGCTTGCAGTTTGTAAAGGAACTGTATGAAACGCCATCTGCAGCAGGCTTGGAGGAGAACTTTATCGAGCTGTTGGCTGCGCTTGAGTATACCACTCCGGATTCAGGCACCCCACCCGCCTGGCTCTCACGCGTCAAGGAGCGCCTCGAAGACGAATCGGAAGTGCCTCCTAGCCTAAAAACTCTAGCCAAAATGGTAGGCGTGCATCCAGTATATCTGGCTCGGGTTTTTCGTAGATACTACCATCGTAGCGTTAAGGAGTTTATTCGAACCTTTCGAGTGCAGCAAGTTATAAGTCACCTCAGCTCCAGTCGGACTCCCTTGGTGCAAATCGCCATGGACGCAGGTTTCGCGGACCAGAGTCACTTCAGCCGTCAATTCAAAGGCGAGATGGGAATGAGCCCTGGCGCCTTTCGAAAGCTATTCCAAAACCCTGGTCTGAAACTCTATTGAATAGTAGCTCTTTCCTGAGGTTTCATTTGTTCAAGACTTAGTATCCGTTTTATCACAATTTGCGATAAAAAACGATTGTTATGACTCGCAAATTTCTTGTATGTTACTTGCTCGTATTGGTGACCAACACTTTGCTTTTTGGACAAATGCAGAAGAAAACCAAGGCAGCCTATCAAAAAGACCTACAAACATTAGTGGATTTTGCTTTTACCGAAACACAAGCCATCCCAGGAATGGCCATATCGGTGGTAAAAGATGGGAAAACAATTTTTGAGGAGGGTTTTGGATATGCCCAAGTAGAGCGCAAGCAAAAAATGAAGGAAAATACTAGCTTCTACATTGCCTCTTGTACAAAGGCCTTTACGGGACTTTTAGCAGCCATTCTAGACGAAGAGGGGATCATTCCAATGGAGGCACCCCTAGCCAGTTACTTTCCAAAAATCCAATTTGATGCGAAGTTGGAAGCGGATAAAATCACTATCCAATCTCTACTAAATCATACTTCTGGCCTCCAGAATGGTCCCATTGGCTTTCGAGCGGCTTACAGTGGAGAGCACACCCATCAGCAAATGGTACAATTGCTTAGTCAATCCAAACCGAATCGAGCGGGTCGCGGTAATTTTCAATACACCAACGTCGGCTACAACATTTACACTTTAATCGTTCAGGAGGTGACTGGCAAAAAATGGCAGGATCTACTAGAAGAAAAGATCTTCACGCCACTGGGTATGAATCGAACTACGGCCTACATTTCTAAGGCGAAAAAAGGGAATTGGCCAATGGCCCTTCCCTACATGTCAGAAGCGCCAGAAAAATTTCAATCGGTTTACTTGCTAAAGAAGGATAACACCATGCAATCTGCAGGAGGCTTAATCACTACTGCGAGTGATCTGGCCACCTGGGCAACTGTACAACTCAATACAGGAAAACTGAACGGCAAACAAATTTTCTCCGAAAAAGTAATGCAAGATGCGCAGCAGCCATGGGCTACCACAGATGAACGTCGAGGCCCTTTCCAGGGAGAAGGGTATGGCTATGGATGGATGGCGGGGAAATTGGGGGAGGAAAAGGCGGTTTGGCACTCTGGCGGCTTCCCTGGCTATCTGTCGCTTATGTCCTTCATGCCTGAGCATCAGATCGGGGTTAATGTGTTGATCAACGAACCGCTGGTGGGGTTTCGTTTGATGTATTTAATCGCTGCTTTCTCTTATGACTGGTGGTTGAAAGACGAAGATGTACTGACAGAATACAAAGCTCAGATACAGGAAATGGCTCAACAGCTGAGTCAACAACAGGAAAAGATAGCTGCTCATCGGAAGAAATTGGCAGCGCGTAAGTGGCAATTGACCGAAGACTTCAAAGCATTTAGCGGTCGCTACGTCAATGAAGGTTATGGTACGATTGAGATAGATGGTAGTAATGGACAGCTTGCTGTTAAAATGGGGAATATGCATTGTATTGCCACCCCGTACACCAAGGAGAATACAGCTAGGGTAGAAATGGTGCCTGGAAGAGGTGAAGTGCTCGTTTTCAATGTTGAAGACGGGAAAGTGACTGAACTTAAGACCGATGGAGATATTTTCAAAAAGGTCTCCAAGTAAATTCTGACAATAAGAAAACGTGGATCGGGCAGATGCCTCCGCTGAGTGGCATCCGCCCCGATCCCTCAACCTTCGGGGTGACGCAAATTATCGGTTAGAAATTGCAGTATGAATCCGGTGAGGTCATGTTGAAGGCTAGTTAATCGTCAGATTTGTTGTCCTTCTTACGGTACATGCCATCAAAGGCGGTATTCCAATTCTTACCCCCATCTGAAGACATTTTCCAGATTTGCCTGACGGAACCATCCGCTTGCGGATGATAAGACATATCAAAAAGGACCATTTGGCCATTTTGGCCGGGTGATTTCCCCTTCATTTGCATCACATTATCCTGATACTTCCCCTTAAAGTGGTAGGTTGCCCCACTCATATCTACCCAGACCTGATTCCAGGTAGAATCTTTGGGGTTATAGGTGTTAAAACTTTTCCCTTGAAATCCCGAACCTCCTGTCCAGTTCTCCTCTACTACACAACCTGCTAGAATGCGCTTGATCACGTTATGTCCTACCACGGTATCACCAGTGGTGGAATACACCTCCCAATTTCCTACCCAGAAATCAAACTGGCTGTGGGCTTCGGTACTACAAGGGGATTGGGCCGCAAGCTGTCCTCCCATTAGGAAACCAATAATTAGCAATAGATTGTTGAAACCTTTCATATTTGATTTTTGACGAAAGGTAAAGGATGAGCGGGCCTCAAAAGTGCAGAATTATAAATATTTACCTGCCGAAGGGGTTTCTGCTAGTAGAAATAGATTGAACTAACGGCCCATTTAATGTCATCAGATGGGCAGCCGTTTAACAGGAAATAGAAGGGAATTTAGTTGGAAATAAGCGGAATGCTCGAATACTGCCGTTGAAACTCCTGATAGTGTTTCCAACTAACATGCACTACCATAGAATAAAAGAACAACAAGCCGCTGGAGAGAAGTATAGCAGCCCCCCATAGCTCAATGCCCAAGGGAATAAATAGGAAAGAAACCAACAAATCAGACAACTGGAAGAAGAAAAGTAAAGCAAAATGTATCGCACTTATCTGTAACCAGTAGGCCCGATCATAGGAAAACACAGGGACCTTCACCGGCTTTTTCCAATACAGCAAAACCGAAATGATAATGCTACTCAGTATGACCACAGATCCACAAAACCAAAATACCATGATCGGATCAGCTGCCTTTTGCAAGACCTGCTGTGTCAGCACGACCAATATCAGACTAAAGACCAATTTTGGTAGAGTAAAAAAGGCCTTAAAGTGCCGCCAGGAATTTCGCAACCACTGCTTCTCCATGGCTTTCTTCTTACTGTGTATCAATTTCAAAAATCGAATATCTCCAAAAGTATGATAAATGTTAACCATCTCTTGCTCAAAAGAAAGATCGGGTCTTGTCTCCCATTTTTCTTCAATGGCAGAGGCAAAATGATCAACAACTTCCATCCGAATATCATAGTGTTTCACTCCTTTGGAGCGGATAAACTGGATCAAGGTTGCTAACTGCTGATCCGTTACTTTCTTCATCATGATCTAATTTTGGCTGCCAACGCACTTAATTGATGGCAGGCGGGAGGCTAGCATACATGCGTTGAAAATCTTCATAGTTCTTCTGACTAACATGAATGATCATGCAGTAGAAGAATAATAGACTTATACTCATATAAATAGCCAAACCCCAGGTTTCCATGCCTAGACTTGGAAAAAAGGACTGGACTAGCCAATCGGCACTATAGATAAAAGCCAGACCCGATAAATTCATAGCATTAAGCAACTGCACCTGCGCATGATCATAGGCAAAAATGGGAACCTTGACCGGTTTCTTCCAAAGGAGGAATACAAAGGTGGCAAAGCTGGTAAGAATAACCAGAAAAGCACAAAATTTGAAGATCTGTAAGGGGTTAGCGGCGGCATTAAATACTGCTTGAAAGCCTAAGATCATAGCGATTGTAATCACCAATTTGGGTAAGGTAAAGAAGCCCTTAAAGTGCTTCCAGCAACGCCCTAGCCATTTTCGCTGTAGCGCCCTACCCTTAGTGGCTATTAGTTTCTTGAATTTAGGATCTTTAAACTCCTGATACAGATTCACCATTTCTTCCTCAAGCACTAAGTCTGGGTTATTCTGCCATTCATCCTCAATGGCGGAGGCAAAGTGATCCGCTATTTCCAGTTGGATATCATAGTGCTTTACGCCCTTTGCTTTAATGAACTGGACAAGGGTGTCTAACTGTAATTTAGATACTTGCTTTTCCATTTCTTTAATTTATTTTCATAAAGCTTCGATGCCTTGCTATGCTCCTACGGACGCCGATAATGCGGAGCATAGTAGGTGCTACAATTGAAAGGAGTACGATAAGCACATAAGCCGTAGCAAAGAGCCATACATTCCAATCTACCTTATCCATTGAGTAGTATAGCAGTCTCAAGGACCAGAAAGCCACCCAAAATTCTAAGGCAAAAATGTGTATGCAAGCATCACTACTCAGGTAGCGGTTTGCTGAAAGTCTACGGAAATAAATCATCCAAATGACCACCAACAGGCCTACTTGAACCACTAATGGGGTATAGATTAGGATGGAGAGCTGTTCCGGTAGCTTCTCTACGATCTGTTGTACGACTAATAAGGCCAGCATCAACCACAGCAATAAGGGTAGGCGGAAGAATCTCATCACCAGACCTTTAGCTTCCAACCACAGCTGTATCCACGCTGCTTTCTGCCTGCTTACCCACATTTCTCTCCATTCTGGCTCCCCAAATTCTTTATATACTTCCAGAAACATTTGCTCAAGATTCAGTTGGCTCCCCTTCGCCCAACGATCTTCCATCAAAGAGGCCAGATGGTCAACGATTTCAGATTGTACGTCGTAATACGGAATATCCTTTACGGCTACAAAATCGTAGAGCTGATCGATCTCTGATTTAGTCAATACTCTAGCCATTGAAGGTCGATTTAGGATTTAACAAAAACTGCATCTGCTCCACAAATTGTCGAAGCTCATCCATCTTTGCGGCTTTCTCTTCTTTTCCTGCCGAGGTCAAGGTGTAATACTTGCGTTGGCGATTATTCACTAAAGCATACTCCACGGTGAGAAACCCGTCTCCTTCAAGCTTATGCAGGGCGGGGTATAGGGCCCCTTCAGTAATCACTAGCTCCCCTGCCGTCAGCTCCTTTACCTTTTGGGTAATTTCATACCCATACATCTTACCATTCTCTTCTAACAACTTCAGAATGATGGTCGATAANGATCCTTTGTATANTTTATTGTTTGCCATGTCTCATTCTTATACCTAAAATTCTTAGGCATTGCAATAATACATAAAATCCTTAGGTATGTCAAGGCATACCTAAGGATTTTATGTATATCAATAGCAAAGCCTTACGCTACCGCTCTCCTTCTTCGTATTTCTTGATAAAATCTTCCAAAATTGGCCCTAGACTATCCAACTTCAGATTGCCCTTCAATAGAATCTCCTTTTTTTGATCCAAGAGGAACATCTTGGGGGTTTCATCTACATAGAATAGAAATCGATAGCTATTGGACGGATCAACCGTATTGATCCAATGGATAGCATCCCAATCCTTGATGGCTTGGGCACAGCCCGGGTATTCTTCCGTCTCCTTATCACACACTGCTACCACCTCTAGTCCTTTTGCTTGATATGCTTTATGAAAATTCACGAGTTCAGGCATTGTCTTTTTGCAATGGCCACAGGTCGGAGACCAAAATACGACTAGGGTAAATGGACTTTCAAGACTATGTAGATCCAATAGCCCACTTAGCTTAAAGCGTTGATTGGGATCCTCCTCATTTTTGCTCAGCAGCGTTCCTTCTACATCTAAATGATAAGAGCGAAAGGCAGGTGCCGTTTTACCGATAAGCAAGGTTTCCCATCGGCTAGCCTTTGCAACTAATTCCTTTCTTTTATCTGCGGCGATAAAGTCCGCCTTCCCCTTTTTCATATACTCATTTACTAGATGAACCACCACCGCATCCATGCCCACGTAATTAGACTGTAGATATTCGTTTAAAAACTTGAGATAGTAAAAACGGAAGGCCTCCTCATCAGTGCTGACTAAGCCCAGTACTCGATCGATTGATTGACGGATTGAATCTGGTTGGATGGCCGTGTATCGCTCCAAGTACTGTTCTACCTTTTGAAAAAATAGATTGCTGCTGAATAAACGAGCGTCGGAAGTGAAAGGGTCAAAAAAATGAGCTTTAGTATACCAAAATTTTTGTTGCTGACGCTCCGCCTCCGTTCCAGAAAACTCAGGATAGTCTGGCTCGATCTGGGTCTTGATGATGGTAGCCGCTAGCGACTTGGGTTGCTGCTCTATAAGTTCCTTTTGAAAAGTCTTAACCTCCTTCTGAAGCGAGGTAAGTTGGCTTTGTTGAGCTTCGTCAAGGGGCGGCCTTTCCTCTCCTTCTTGGGGAGTGCCTATGATGGATCGGTGTACAGCCGTTTTATCCTCCATAAAGAGTCGATAGCCTTGTAGGAGGGTATTCTGTGGGGCATTGGTAAACTCGCGATCCTTGGTGAGACGGGTATGATCCATCTGTAGGGTATAATGCTGCTCCTCCTCCGTCAGAATAATTTCTACAAATTCATTTTTGGGTGGTATGACGATGTAGTAGATTCCACTTTTCAATTTCTCTTCGCTTTGATAAACGAATTGTCCATTGGTCTCCGCTACCAAGGTGTCTTTGATGTAGGCCTGGTCCCCGACGTATTTGACCAGATAAACCTCCTTGCCTTCATAATTTTCGATTTGAATCTTAAGGTGTGCACCGTTGATGGTAGCCTGCAAATTAACTAAGGGGAGAGCACAAATCAAGCTCAAAAAAAAGTACTTCATCAGTTGATAGGATTATGTGAAAGGGAATTCATTAAACTTCAGCCAGATAGGCATGTACAAACTTAATCGCCATGGCCCCCTCTCCTACCGCAGATGCCACCCGGTTCATGGCTCCTGCTCGTACATCTCCTGCCGCGAAAATTCCCGGCTGACAAGTTTCCAATAAATAGGGCTCTCGATCTCGTTTCCAAATTTTCTTATAATTCTCGTAGCGAATCAATTCCTTACCCGTTTCGATAAACCCTTTTTCACTTCTCAAAATATCGTTGTGTGCCAGCCAATCTGTAGCAGGGCGTGCACCGATAAAAATGAACAGCGCATCAGCTGGTACTTCGTCGGAAGATTTATCCGTCATATCTTCGATCACCAGGCGTTGTAAATGTCCTTCACCACAAGCCTTAACGACTTGACGTTTGCCCATCACTTCGATATTATCTATCCCGTCGATTTGATCTATTAGATAAGAGGACATAGTAGCCCGGAGATCTTCTCTTCTAATCAGGATATTTACTTTTTCGGCAAACTTGGAAAGATAAACGGCACCTTGGCCAGCAGAATTTCCGCCGCCTACGATGTACACCTGCTTTCCTTTTACTGCACCAGCTTCAGTGGTTGCCGCACCATAATAGATGCCAGCTCCAGTAAAACCATCTACGCCTTCGGCAGGTAGCTTGCGATAATCTACGCCCGTGGTAATGATTACACTCCTCGTCACTACTTCGCTACCATCCCCGAGGGTCAAGCGTTTATAATCTCCTTCGATGGCGATGTTGGTTACTTCTTGAGGGGAAAGAAATTCAATCCCAAATCGAGTAGCCTGGGTGATAGCTCTTCGCGCCAGATCCGAACCACTTAGTCCTTTAGGAAAGCCCAAATAGTTCTCAATACGTGAACTCGTACCCGCTTGTCCTCCCGGAGCCCTTTTCTCAATCAAAAGCGTCTTTAAACCTTCCGATCCGCCATATACAGCTGCTGCCAAGCCCGCTGGACCAGCCCCAATAATTACTACATCATATAAATCTGATTGGGCCTTAGGTTGTAAGCCTACTCGGGTAGCTACTTGCTGTACAGTAGGATTGGACAACATGCTACCATCTTCAAAGAAAACGGCAGGCAAATCTTTGCGATCTAGCTGATGTAGTTCGAGCAATTCTGCGGCCTCCTCACTTTGTTCGATATCTAACCATTGATAAGGCACCAAATTACCGGCTAGAAAGTCTTTTAAATTATGAGACTTAGGGGAATATTGATACCCAGCAATTTTAATCCCTCTGAAGACAGGTCGATAATCAACTTGCCATTCCTCCAATAGATCGTTTAGTACGGGGTATAATTTTTCAGCAGGAGGGTCCCAAGGCTTCATAAGGTAGTAATCCAGTTGTACCTCGTTGATCGCTTTAATAGCAGCGTCCGTATCAGAGTAGGCTGTGAGCAACACTCTTTTAGCTTTAGGAAATATCTCCTTCGCTTTCTCCAAGAATTCAACGCCCAGCATTTCGGGCATCCGTTGATCTGATATAAAGAGAGCTACAATCTCTCCTTTTTTCTTTAGTTCAACCAAGGCTTCAAGCCCTTCCTTCGCAGATTCCGTACTCATGATTCGATACTCCTTGCGATATTCTCCTCTAAGATCGCGGCGAAGGGAACGGAGAACTTGCGGATCATCATCAATTGAAAATATGATTGGTTTTCTTTCGTCAGCCATTGTTTTAGTTTACGCATTGTGAGTGAAGCCAATAATCTTAGTGTTTAAGCATCGTATCACGCTTATTTTAGGATGGGAATGCAAACTTTAAAGGTGGTTCGGCCAGGAACCGAATTCAAGTCTATACTAGCCTCGTGTTTATTTAGGATTTTTTGTACAATATCCAAACCCATGCCAGTACCTTCATCCATGGCTTTGGTAGTAAAGAAGGGTTCAAAGATACGAGTTTGGATATCCTCTGGAATTCCATGGCCGTTGTCTGTAATCTCGACACAGACCGAACTCCTCTCATGGTAAGCTTTGATTTTTAGTTCTCCTCCTTGGTCCATTGCATCAACGGCATTGGCAATGAGGTTGGTCCAAACTTGATTTAGCTCACTGACAAAGGCTTTAACCTGCGGGAGGTCTTCTGAAAAAGTCTTATCTAGAATGATCCCCTTTTGCTTAATTTTGAACTTAAGCATCATAACTGTACTTCGAATTCCATCACGCACATCGGTAGGCTCCATGGAACTTCCCCGATCCATGTGAGAATAACCTTTCACTGCCTTAATGAGACCAGATATCCGATCAGCTGACTCCCTAATCTCTCCAATCAACTTTTCTAAGCTCAGTGTACTTTCTAACCACCTGATGATCGGGCCCAGTTCTTGACCAGCCATGATCTCACTTACCTTTTCCAAATCATCCTCAGAGATTCCGAAATCAACAAAGGTCTCAGCTACCTCATCCGACTCCTCAATATCATGATCATCAAGCCAATCTAGCAGCTCATCGAGTTGCTCCTCTCGCTCCATTAAGGATAAATCTATCTTATTCAGGTTTTCCATTCTGGAGAAAAGGATCTCATTCACTCGATCGGTCTGTTCTGTGGTGATCTTCATATTAATGACCGACTTGAACTTGTCCGGTGTGGAATGAATCCTTTTATATAGCTCTTCTGAACTACGAACCATGGCAGAAGCAGGATTATTCAATTCATGTGCCAAGCCGGCCGATAATTTACCAAGCGCCATCAATTTTTCGTCTTGGAAGCGAGACTGAGAAAAATCGCGAATACGAGTGGACATGATCGCCACGAGGGCTTGAGTAAGCGCATAGCTTACATTTACCATCTCCACAAAATGATCCCGATGTAAACTCAAAAAATGTACTTCCTTTATCACCTTACCTTCTGCGGTAATCGTCTTCATTCTAGAGAAAGGTAATACCCCACTGATATCTCCCTTTTTACTAGATCCAAAATCTTTCATGGAATTCCCCCGACGGACTCGGATCCCGATCTCTCCTTCTAGAATCATAAACATGTGATCCACCACCATTCCGGGCTCAAAAAACAATTCTCCTTCTGGTAGGATAGCATATTCGGATTTTTCAATAAGCCATTCTAAGGCAGGTGTTTCGATTCCCCGAAGTTGTTCAAAAGCATTGAGTTGCTCAAGGAGATTGGCAGGCTTGGCTAGCGGATTTATTTCGACCATAGTAGAAGTTTCAATCAATGATACTTTGACAGAACAATATAATTCATCTTTGGGTTTAGGCCAACTCTAGTAAAACATCGCAGGATATTCCCCTAATTTCAGCTATCGAATTGAACTTCATAGCTTTGAAATTGTAATACAACAGTGACCCGGCTGTAAGTCCTGTTTGGTACCAAGCTATTATGATCATTTTAGCCAAAAAAGCAATGAGAACAAATGATAAGTTGACTCTTCTCTGGAAGCTTCAGTTTTATTGATGTTGGCACCTCATTCATCTCTCCTACTCCCTCTTCGTGCTAGCTATCAACGGATTCAGCCTAAAACCACCTACAATTATGAGTAAATCTCAGGAACTCGGAACAGAGAAGATTGGTAAATTATTGGTACAAATGGCCGTCCCTGCCTCAATTGGTATTCTGGTGATGTCCATTTACTTCATCGTAGATACCATATTTGTCGGACGATTTGTCGGTTCTTTAGGGATTGCAGCCATAACGGTGGTTTTGCCCATCAGTTTTTTGATTGGCTCATTCGGAATGGCCATCGGGGTAGGAGGTTCATCTGTGATCTCACGGGCCCTAGGCGCTGAAAATAAAGAAAAAGCCTGGCAGACCTTTGGTAACATGATTACCATTACGCTGTTTCTGGCTATCTCCTTAGTCATATTGGGCTCCTTTGTTGCCGACCCTGTACTCTCAGCCTTTGGAGCCAAAGGGGAGATCATGGATCCTGCCAAGCGGTACTTTCGCATTATCCTACTTGGAGTACCTTGTTTAGCTTGGATGATGATGGCCAACAATGTGATGCGAGCTGAAGGTCAGCCTCGCTTTGCCATGATTGCCATGATCCTGCCGGCCATCGTCAATATCATTCTGGATCCCATTCTTATTATTGGTTTAGATTGGGGGTTAGAAGGAGCGGCTTGGGCTACTACTTTTTCCTATTATCTAAGTGCCGGATTCTCCCTTTGGTATTTTCTTTTAGGTCCATCTGAACTAAAAGTTACGGCCCGATCCTTCATTCTTCGGTTACCTCTAGTGAAAGAGATAGCAGCGATAGGTGGAGTAACTTTGGCTCGTCAGGGAGCGGTAAGCCTGCTAACGATCGTTTTGAATAATTCTTTGTTCCAATACGGAGACGAATTGGCCATTGCTGTTTGGGGGATTATCAACCGGACTATGATGTTTGCTAACTTCCCCGTTCTTGGTGTCACCCAGGGATTTGTTCCGATTGCTGGTTTCAACTACGGAGCAAAACATTGGGACAGAGTAAAGGAGGTTATTAACACAGCTATTCGTTCCGGGACCTTTATCGCCATCGGTTTATTTACCATCATCCTTCTATTTTCTTCTAATATAACTGCCCTCTTTACCACGGACCCTGAATTAATAAAACGGACACCTTCCGCATTGACCATCGTCTTTCTGGCTACTCCATTAATTACGGTCCAACTAGTAGGTGCGGCCTACTTCCAAGCCATTGGTAAGGCTTTACCTGCGCTTTTCCTTACCCTAACCAAACAAGGGTTCTTTCTTATCCCTTTGGTATTGATCCTTCCACTGTTCTTTGGGCTAAAGGGCGTATGGTATTCTTTTCCAATCGCTGATATCCTGGCTGCCACGGTAACTTACACTTATCTCCAGCGAGAAATCCGTCGGGATCTAAATAAAAAGATTGAAACCCAGGACGAGGTCGACCTCGTCCCTGCTATGGATCAATAGGCAAACTCGATTAAGTACCATCCATACATAGTTCATACAAATCCTCCGTCCTAAAGGCCAGCGTCTTCCCGGTAAATGCTTTGCCGATCTCATCCTTGTTGTTCATTGGGCACTTCTAGCCGTTCAGCCTATCCCATTTTTCCCCCCCGCTGCAATAGTTTATGGCAAACCCTCCCTCTTTTTATTTTTTCTGAAAAAAGCCAAATACCTAAATGAGCCATAAAAACCTAATAAACAACACATTACAGGCCTATTCAAAAAAAGAAGGAAAGATAAAATGTTAAGAAAATGTTAAGAAATAGAGATTTTCAGGACATTATTCCTTGCCCAAGCTACCTCTAGATGTAAGCAACGAAATTCAATCGAACTTAAACATTCCAAAACCTTATTAAACTCTAAAAAATCACTTCATCATGAGAAATTTTATCTTAACAATATTTTCTTTCGCCATTTTCACCACGGTGGCATTTGCACAAGACCCCGGAACAGCCCCATCAAAAAACGACATACTTACAGAGAAGAGTGATATCGTCTCCGAATTAAAAGCGGCCAACGCCAAGTCAATTGCTCCAAAAGGCAACGACATCCCAGTACAAAAAAGTAAATCAACTACCACAAAGCCGATAGCAGACCAATACGTCGTCATCTTGAAAGAAGGCGAGATTATAAAAACGCCAGCCACTCTTAAATCAAGTTCAAGCAACCACGAAAGCCGCGAAGCTGCAGCTAAGAAACATCAAGCCGCCGCTGAAAAAGCTATCCGCAAGTATGCCGTTGAAAAACTGGGCATCAGCAGTGATGAGATTGGAGAAATATTCTCTGGTGTACAAAATGGTTTCACAGTAAAATTGAAGAATAAAAAATCAGCTGCTTCCTTTCTAAAGAGAACTAAGAGCTCTACCAGTACTTCCAATGTATTCCAAGATCAAGAAGTACAGCTCGTTGATTACTCTACTGACGAGGTAATTTCAGCTGAAAGTGCTGCCGCTTGGGCTCCACAGTATGCTGACTATGGTAACTGGGTAGCAGGTGGATGTAACTGTACTGGTCACAATAAGTGGATCTGGGTATTGGATACAGGTATTGACTTGAACCACCCTGATTTGAATGTAAAAACTTCTTTTGGTAGATCTTACGTCGGTAGCGAGCCATCTGCAGAAGATTACAACGGACACGGTACACACGTTGCCGGTATTGCAGCAGCTAAGAACAACTCTTTCGGTGCCAAAGGAATCGCTTACGGCGCATGGGTAGTACCAGTGAAAGTATTGAGCCGCTACGGAAGTGGATCTTGGTCTGCCGTCCTAGCCGGACTTAACAGAGTGTATCGATATGGTATCAGAGGAGATGTAGTCAACTTAAGCTTAGGAGGTTACATTGCCAGCGGAGCAGCTCCAACAGCAGTAGAAAACTGCATCAAAGCTTTGGCTAGAAAAGGAATCTATGTAGTAATGGCAGCTGGTAACAGCAGAAGAAATGCAAAGAACTTCACTCCTGGAAGAGTAAACGGTTCTAAGATTTACACGATCGCTGCTACTCAGAAGAGCCCATACTGGTGGGTACACCAATTCGCTAGCAGCTACTCTAACTATGGTAAGCCACCTGTAGACTTTGCAGCTCCTGGTACTCGTATCTACTCTACTCACAAGAATGGTGGATATGCTTACAAAACAGGAACTTCTATGGCAGCGCCAAACTTCTCAGGTGCTCTACTTTGCGGAACGAAGCGTAAGAAAGGATACTACTACTACAAAGTTAATCCTAGTAGCCACAACCTTTACGTAATCCGTCCTAAATAATTAAGAATCAAGTAGTCATTATATATTGAGTGTGTAGTCTTTTTGAAAAACCTCCGAACCTAAGTTCGGGGGTTTTTTACTATAGGTCTAATAGGAAAGTTTACCTTATTCTTTGAACTCCGCAGGGAAAGTATTGGGATCAAATCCCCATAAGCCACTTAGTACAAAATATACAACAATGCTAAGCAAAATGATTGAGCATACATTCAACCAAAATCCACGCTTGACCATATCTGGAATAGTCAAGTATCCTGAGCCGAAGACCACAGCATTCGGAGGTGTGGCAACTGGGAGCATGAAGGCACAAGAAGCTGCCACTGTGGCTGCCACCAATAACATATAGGGATGCACATCGATTGACAACGCAATTGGCGCCAAAATCGGTAATAACATAGCCGTAGTCGCAAGATTAGAGGTAATCTCCGTCAGAAAATTAACAGCTGCTACCAATACAAAGATGATTAAGAAGAGCGGCAATGCTTCCAATAGACTAAATTGCGATCCTATCCATTCTGCCAAACCACTTTCTTGAAAGCCAGAAGCCAAAGCCATCCCCCCTCCGAAGAGAATAATAATACCCCAAGGCATCGTAACAGCCTCCTTCCATCTGATGATAGGTTCTTCTTTCTTTGACGAGGGTAGCAAGAATAGTGTCAAACCCGCAATAATAGCAATGATGGTATCGTCCAACTGCGGAATAAAGTTCTTCTTCAAGTAGCTCCTAGTTATCCAAAGAAGTGCCGTTCCAGCAAATACGGTCAATACCAACTTCTCTTCGTATGTGATTTTGCCTAAATCTTTCAACAAGCGCTTAATTTCTTCGCGTCCACCTGGAAACTCATTCATTTTGAACCGGAAAGCTATTCTTGTCAAATACCACCAACAAATAACCAAGAGTGTGATTGAGATGGGAAGACCAAATTTAAACCATTGGGCAAAGCTAATTTCAACGCCATACAACTCTGTGACTACGCCAGCTAAAACCAAGTTTGGTGGGGTTCCAATCAAAGTAGCCATACCCCCAATGGAAGCACTGTAAGCAATAGCTAGCATTAATGCTTTACCAAACAGCGTATTCTCATTTTCCTTGGTATCCGGATGGTCTTTCAGTTGGGATATAATGGCCAGGCCAATCGGGAGCATCATTACGGAAGTCGCCGTATTAGAGATCCACATGGACATAAAGGCCGTAGCGATCATGAACCCCAATATGATACTAGAAATTCCAGTGCCAATAACATTAATGATGGATAGGGCAATCCTCTTATGCAAGTTCCATTTCTCGATGGCTATCGCTAAGATAAATCCCCCCATGTACAAAAAGATATACTTATGGCCATAGGAGGCAGTAGTTAACTTTAGGTCCATGGCACCGGACAAAGGGAAAATGACAATAGGCAATAAGGCGGTGACGCTGATGTCTGTGACTTCAAAAATCCACCAAAGAGCTATCCAAACTGTACACGCCAGTACTGCAGCAGCTTGATCGGATAAGCCTTGAGGCCTAAAAAAGAACAGAATTAAAAAGAACAGCATAGGCCCCAGTAGCCCGGCAAGTAACTTAGGATTCAGCTTCATCAGATGCATTAACTTGGTCAAGAGATTGAAGGCCTGATGACCTTCAAGATGCATCAAGATAGTCAATTTAAAATATCACAATTATCTCGGTACAGAGAAATATCCTCTAAATGTAGAACAGAAAAGGCCAGAAAGGGTCAAAATTGTGTTGACAGTAGCCCGGCTTTCTATCTCATCAACCGATTAAGAAGAAAGGTCCCGGGTACTGTCAGCCCCAATATTATTTGGTCAAGATATTATTGCCATGTGCTGTAGAACTTCTCCAAGGCTTAATTGACTTGACTCATTGAGGGTTTACTTAAGCAACACAAAATTATTGACAACTATTTGAGAATTATACCGCATCACGCCGTTGCGGTCTGTATAGTTATGGTAAACTAACTTTCCTCTAACCAATACATTTTTTCCTTTCTTTAATAAGCCTTCAATCACTTCTGCCGTCTTTCCCCAAGCAATGCATTGGTGCCATTGCGTCTGTTGCACTCGATCACCGTTTTTATTTTTATATACTTCAGACGTAGCAAGCGACAATTTAGCAAGTGTTTTACCATTTTGCAATTTTTTCACCTCTGGATCATTACCTAAATGTCCAATTAATTGAATCGTATTACGAAGATCATTCATTTTTTTAATTCTTTTGAAAGTTAACAATACACTTACACCTTAAGGCCTGTAAAACAGAAACCTTAAACATTACATCCGTCGATATATTTAGCGATCTTACTGATCGCATATATCCCGATAAATAAGTTTAGAGCAACATAAATTCACTTACCACTACTTCTGATTGATAGCGTGTTACACCTTCCTTATCTTCATAGCTTCGATGGCGTAATTTCCCCTTTACGGCAACTTTCTTTCCCTTTGCAAATAACACTTGCATAATTTCTGCAACTTTCCCCCACCCCACTAGGTTATGCCATTGCAGATCCACCTTTTTTTCTCCTTTACCGTTCTTAAATACCTCCTTGGTACTGATAGATACTCTAGCCAGTGCATTTCCATTATCAAATTGTTTGAAATCGACATTCTTTCCTAAATCTCCGATCAGTTGCACTGAATTTCTTAAGTCATTCATGTTACTAGTTTTACAATTAATTGAATTGATTTGAATTCCTGACAACACAAAGATGTGGGAGGATCCAAGCCTTATTCGTATCATAAACGATTAATGCCGTTTGTAGTTGTTTGTAAACGACTGTAGCCGACTACAAACGAATATACAAACTGTATAACACTCATTATCATACAGTAATGCAAACCAAGAGACGCTAACACGAGCGTAACTACAGCTGTTACCGAGTCCAGAATATGAATGAATTATCATCCGTTTACACGATGATTCCTCTAGGGTAGATTAATCGCCAATCTTCCCTATTTTAGTGCCACCAAATTGACCATGATCCAATAGAGTAAAAACTTCTAATATGAGAAGATATAGCATTTTCACTTTCATAGCGATAGCTCTTTTTGCTTGCAAACCGAAGTCCGAACCAGCGTTTACGGACCATGAAATTGCTCTGAGTCCTACTGAGAAGATACTGTTCCTAGATAGTCTTCAGGCTACCGAATTCATCACGAAGGACCCAATGGGAGCTTTCTTTGAGGAAATCACTATGCTAGATATGCAGATCCAATTACAAGGCTCAGCCTCTCCTAACCGAGAAGAAACGCTAGCCAGCTACAAAGAACTACTGAAGACCGATGTTGCCGCATTTACACCCAAAGAAAAGGCCTTGCTAACTCAAGTATGGGAACAGGCATATCAAGATGTGAATAGCATCCAAAAAGGCCTTTTCCCAGATACCATTTTACTGGTTAAGACCCTCGCCCAGCATTACGGTCCCGGAGTATACTACACGCGCGGCAAAGGGATAGTCATTCCGGAAAATGAGCTACTAAGCAGTAATGAGGACGGTCTTTATAATGTTATGCTACACGAATTGTTCCATATTTGGTCGCGTTTGCATCCCGATAAACGAAAGCAACTCTACCGCCTTATTGGTTTCAGAAAATTACCCGTTGGTCCCCAAGCATTAAAGATGAACGATGCCCTCCGATCCAGAATTCTACTCAACCCAGATGGTATCGATTACAGCTATACGATTCAGTTGATCAAGACAGATGGTCATTTGGTAGATGCTATTCCGATTATCATCTCCAATAGAAGCACCTACTCCGTGGATCAACCTGGTTTTTTCAGCTACCTCTCTTTTCAATTATTTCCGATGGAAAAAACACCAGAGGATGAATACTTGGTTGTAAGCACGGATGAAGGGCAAGCACCAGAAGATCTAATTGAAGGCAGCAACTTTCTGAGCATCATCAAGGATAATACCGGCTATATAATCCATCCTGATGAAATCATGGCCGATAACTTTGTGCTTTGGGTTAAGCAGCATCGTACAAGAGATCCAGAGGAATTATCACTATCTAATGAAGGTCAACAGCTACTGGATCAGATTGATGTTTTGTTATCCCAGTAGGACGCTGCCGAAAACATCTCATTTTAGGAGGGCGGCCGCTAATTCTTGGGGGACAGTTCCTGAACTTAGAAAATTGCTTTATTTTTAGTAAGAGCAATACTTATCCAACGTGTACCGTCGTCCATCTATCTTAGTCATTCTCTTATTTGGGCTATCCCACTTATCCATTGGTCAAACTGAAGGCTCCAACTATTTCAATCAAAGTTACATTTATCAGGAGCGTATCTTCAGGGGGCTAGTTTTTGATATCCTTCAGGACAAGCATGGCTTAATGTGGTTCGGAACAGAATATGGCTTGATTCGATATGATGGTCATCATGTAAAACGATATGCTCATGAGCCTAGTAACCTCAATAGTCTCGCTGGCAATGTGGTAACGGCTTTGGCAGAAGATAAGCAGGGCAATCTCTGGATAGGTACACAAAATAGTGGCCTGCATTACTTTGATAGAAATGAGGATAAGTTCTACCGATTCCAACATCATGCAGATGATAAGAATGCTATCTCAAACAATAAGATTAGTAAGATACTTATAGGAGATCAAAATTCGATATGGATCACAACTGAGGGCGGCGGTATAAATCGTTACAAGGTTGATGTACAAAAATTTACCACCTTTAATGCCGAGCCTCCTGGCCCCTCCTCCTATGCAATATGGCAGGACGCTAATGATCTTTGGATTGGGGATTATTACGGTCTCAATAGATGGGATCCCATGCAAGATCGATTAGAACGCTACGCTAAAACTACCGAACCATTTCTAGACTTCAATTCCCTTAAGATTTTGCGTGAGGGGTATGATGGGACACTATGGGCAGGGTTCAGAAATGGAGGATTAAGAAGGATATCAGCCGACCGAAAGACCTTCCTCCCCATTGTCACCTCTCCGGCTTGGCCTAGTGGTCCAAAACCGGAAAACATATGGGATATACTAGCGATTAAAGATGGTAGCATCCTGGCAGCCACTGATGGAGGCTTATTTCATCTTCAACTACAGGCAAAGACCGGAAACTATGCTTTATCTGAATACCTTTTTACAGAAGAGAAAAGATATTTAGCCCTGCATCGCAGTCAAGACGGTATACTTTGGTTAGGTACGAATAATGGCGTTATTGTCTTAGCCCCGCGTCATAAACCTTTCCAGGTGATAGCTCCCAGACACCCCGAGGAAGACATAGGTAATGAAAGAGGCATTTCCACCATTACAAAAGCAGCAGCAGCCAAACTCTGGATTGGAACAATAGACGGCATTTGGCAATTTGATTTAGATAAAGGCGTATTTACACGGGATTATCTTTCGTCCTTCCCTGCCCTACAAGTTATAAAGGATGAAAATATCTCTGTTTTATTCCAGGACAGCCAAGCACAACTGTGGATTGCCATTATCAAAGGTTTCAACTCGGGTTTTGGACTATACCAATTTAACCTAGAGGCCAACCAACTAAAAGATCATTCGGCTACTTCTTCCTTCCTCCACTCCTACCCCTTCAGAGATATACACGAGGGGCCAAATGGGGCTATCTGGTTTGCCACCCATGGGGGCTTAATCCATTTTAATCCTATCGAAAACCATTTTAGCTTAGTCGAAGCCGAAGATGCTGAAGGTTTACAGCTTAAAGATTGCCGGATCAACGTCATCAATGATTACCAGCAAGGCAAACTTATATTAGGCACCAATTCCAATGGCACTTATATCTATGAACCGGAATCCAACAAGCTCACTCCTTTAAGCAAAACTTTACCCAAACAGGACATTACCATCAATCCTAGGGTGATTGAATTCTCTGTCACTGCAGATAAGACATGGATTGGAACCGCAGGTGGGCTCTTCCTACTAGACCCGAAAAGTCAAATGGTAGAAGGCTTTGATCAACAGCAGGGATTGGCTGATAATGTGGTCAAAACCATCATGGTTGATCAACGCCAACAGACCTGGATCGGCACCCAAAGCGCACTCAGCAAGTGGAACGACGACACAAAAAGTCTAACCACCTACGTTCGTGGAGATGGCCTGGATATGGAAGAGTTTTGGGATAGAGCGGGATACCTATCAACCCATGGTAAATTGTACTTCGGAGGGGATGATGGTTTATTGATCTTTAACCCTGATAGTGTAATGGATAATACCTTTAAGCCACCTATCACATTCACGCAATTTGACCTCTTCAACCGGGTCGTCCCCCCTTCTCCCAAGCATAATATTTTATCGAAATCCATCGAAGCGCGTCCAACTATTCATCTCCAGCATAGGCAAAATGTTTTTACCATTCATTACGCTGCTTTAAGCTACATCAATCCTAGTCGAAACCTGTACTCGGTGAAAATGGAAGGGTTCCAGGACGACTGGCAACCAATGGGTAACGAAACCGAAGCCACCTATACCAATCTCAACCCAGGGACCTACTACTTTAGAGTACGGGCCTCCAACAATGATGGAGTTTGGAATAATGACAGTCCTCCATTAACAATAGTGGTAGCCCCACCTTGGTATCTCACTTGGTGGGCACTTGGCACTTATCTTATAGCCAGCTTCCTAGCTATTCTCTTTCTCTACAGATTTCAACTTCAAAGGAAAATGGCCCAATTGGAAACAAAACGACTTCAAGAACTGGATCTGGTTAAGACTGAGCTGTATACGCATATCACACACGAGTTCAGAACTCCGCTAAGCTTGATACAGGGTCCTGTAGAAAGGGCCATTAGCGATCAGGGGTATCGGCTAGGTCAAAAGGAATTAGCTATCATACGCAACAATTGCAGGAGACTCCTTAGGCTTATCCAGCAGATACTAGATCTTAATAAATTAGAGGCTAATGCCCTAACACTAAGGCAGGGGCATGGAGACCTGGTACCAGCTGTAAGATTTCTCGTTAACGCCTTTTCGTCTTTCGCCCTCAGTCAAGATATCCAGTTGCAGTTCTCTTCTCAGCCGGCTGAAATATATACAGACTACGACCCAGAAGGTATTTCAGAGATCTTATCTAATTTATTACTAAATGCCTGCAAGTTCACAGCTGCAGGTGGTAGGGTACAGGTATCCATACATGCACTAGATGCTAAAGTAGATATTAGAATAGAAGATACTGGCCAAGGGATTCCTGCCGAGGAGCTTGATAACATTTTCGACCATTTCTATCAGGCTAAAAAACTAGAGGATGCTGGTAAAACAGAAGTTTTTCGAAGCGGTACGGGTATCGGCCTGTCCATGGCAAAACGACTAGCAGAATTGATGGATGGGGAGCTTTCCGTCACCAGTAAAGTGGGTGTCGGTAGCTGCTTCACGCTTTCTTTACCGATCAATAAGGACTTTGAAGATCGTCCGATCAACAACCAAAATGTAGCTCCATATATACCTCAACTTCCGATAGAAACCTACACGCCAGAGCAAACAAACACCCTCCATGCTCCGGAGGTATTGGTAGTAGATGACAATGTAGAAATGGCCAATTTCATCGCCAATTGCTTACCCCAAAATTTCAAAGTCACACTAGCTTATGATGGAAAAGAGGGCTTGAAGATCGCGGAAATGAATATTCCAGACTTAATTATCAGTGATGTAATGATGCCCAAAATAGATGGCTTTCAATTAACGGAAAACTTAAAGAAAGATATCAGGACCAGCCATATCCCGATCATCCTTTTGACTGCTAGATCAGACATGAGCGACCGTCTCCAAGGATTGAAAACCGGGAGTGAGGTTTTCTTGACCAAGCCCTTTCATCAGCAAGAATTAATCATTCAAGTTGAAAATCTGCTGGACAATAGGCGCAGACTTCAACAATACTATCTCAGGAAAAGTGGTCTACAAAACTTTTCCTCCACTTCATTGGACCAAAATCCAACAGAAGACAAGTTTTTGCAGAAGGTCCGGAGATTGATAGAGGAGAAAATAGGAGCGCAAGCTTATTCTATTGAGGAACTGGCAAAAGAACTGCATCTTAGTACTTCCCAATTGTACCGCAAAATGATGGCGCTCACTGGTCAGTCCACTAGTAAATTTTTTCGGAGTGTACAACTGAAGAAAGCTACTGCCTTATTGCAAAATAGCGATCTCAACATCTCTGAGATTGCCTATCAATCCGGCTTTAATGAACCCGCCTACTTCAGTAGAGTTTTTACAGCTGAATTCGGTCTCTCCCCCTCTCAATATCGAGAACAGAACATTGGGGCCAATTAACTTATGCGCCTTTCGGATGTGGCTAAAGTCTATTTAGTCCAGTAACAGTTTCCTAAGGCTCCGAATTCCCTTCGGCCCTCCCTCCCTCTCTCTGTCCTCCCTCCCATTGCACGAAAAATCCAAGGCTTTGCATGAAAAGTCCAAGATCATTAGCTCCAAAACTTAAACCTTGGCTGAGCTTCTAATATTAACAATTCTTCTAAAACCTACCCTAAACATGAGAAACCTAATCATTACCTTGCTTTGCCAATTCGGGATAGCTTGCTCCCAAGCAACTCTTATTGTAAAAAAACAATCATTGCCTGTCTTAGCTTAGTCCTTTGCGTAGTATTGTGTGCCCAATCTCCCCCAGAAGAACTCCTAGGCGTATACAAATACCATTTGGAAGATCAGGAAGGGATTTCTATTATTTCTCCCACCCACTTCATCTGGATCATGCTTGATAAAGATCGCCCTAATCCCAGCAAGGGCCAGCTTAAAACGGCAGAAAAGGCGAAAGCCTATGAGACCATGAATCTAGCAGGGGGCACGCATTCCTACCTTGGAAATCAACGTTTCAAATACACCTTCTCTATACATTCCTCACCGGAAGTCATAGGTACTTCTTTTGAATGGACCTATACTTTGGACGGCGATCTGGCAAATTTCTGGATCATTCAGTCGGACGGGAGTAAGGGGCCACTGATGCAAAGTCGAAAACTTGCAGATTGGGATGCCCCTGGACTTTGTTCGCATTTGAATGGAGTCTGGACTTACGAAGAATTCAAAGGCTTATACCTCCAATGTGGCAATTACGCTGTGTGGACCATCCATTTTGAGGAATTAACACAAGTTTCCACCGAGGAAGAAAAAGCCAAGGCTTTTGATGTAATCGATGGTAAGGCAGCCATGGGTGATTGCCAAACTAACGGCAAGGCTTTTTGGAATATCGTACACGCCTCCAAGATCGCTCAGGAAAACATCACCCTGGGTACACAATATGAAAAACTAGTAAAAGGGCGATCGAAATGGACCATGCTCGCCCCTAATGGATCCCCACAAAACCCAACTTGGCATTTAAGTCCTCTAAAAAAATGAAACACTAGTGAGCTTTTAGGAATCAAGTAATACCCGCTAGTTTAAATCCAAGACTTAGACCGCATATTATGAAACAGTTTCTTTTAGCCATAATAGTGTTCATAGCTCTGTATGCCCCTTCGACCTCCAGTGCTGCCGACTACTTTTGGGTTGGTGGTACTGGTAATTGGTCAGACATTTCCCACTGGGCCACCACTTCAGGGGGAGGGCTAACGCATCCACAGGTTCCCACTGCGGAGGATGATGTCTACTTTGATGCCAATTCATTTACTGGACCCAACCAGGTGGTAGTCATCAACAATGAAAATATCTTCAGTCGTAACATCGATTGGACAGGAGCTACGAATACGCCAAGGTTTGTAGGAGATGCTGCCAAGGTCATCAATATCCACGGTAGTCTGAATCTTATCCCCGATATGCAATTTTCTTTTGAAGGGAAAATCCGTTTTAGATCAGCGGAGGCTATGACGGCCATTAATTCGGCTGGGCACTCCCTGGGAAACTGCTTGGTGTTCAATGGCAATGGAGGTTGGGTCCTGGAGGAGGCCGTGGCGGTAGATAGCCTTATTCAACTGGAAAATGGGCAACTCAATACCAATGGACAAGCAGTGGATGCGGGCTATTTCTATGTAGATATCCAAAATAGTGGAGCGCTTCTACTTGGTAATAGTAAAATTACGCTCACGGGTTCGAACATCTATCAACAGATTGGAGATGACTTGTTCGCCTATTTCGTCCTACAAATTAAGTCGTATGATCAGCCTTTCAACATTGACCCAGGAAATTCTCTGATAGAAATTACCGCAAGTGACGCCACTTTTGAAGTCCAAGTGAATAGAACATTGCAACTACATGACCTGCTATTTTCGAATACGGAGGGTACGGCTTTTATAACACAATTCTACGAATCCCCAATCAATCTCAATACCCTTACTTTCAAGAATAGCGCAAACATTTGGGGGAACTGGGGAGGACAAGAGCTGATTTTAGCCCCTGGGAAGTTTTATGAGTTTGCAGGTGGATATCAGTATCCCTTCGAGCAAATGAATGCGATCGGGAATTGCTTGGCTAATATCACCTTACAAGGTAATGAAACGGGTGAGGGGACAACAGCTACCTTTCAATCCGATGGGCAAAATATTGCCCTCGACTTCGTCAACCTCAAGAATATTACGGCAACGGGGTCGTCTTCTTTCTTGGCTAACAATAGTGTTGACCTTGGAAATAACATGGGATGGACGATTAACAGCCGAAGCGTCCAAAACTTATTTTGGGTTGGAGGCGCTGGAAATTGGAATGATCCCAATCACTGGTCATTGACCAGTGGAGGCGCTGGTGGGGCATGCATCCCCTCTGGTACCGATAACGTCTTCTTCGACCAAAACTCCTTCAACGCTCCAGATCAATTCGTAGAACTCTCAGACTCGGACCTCTTTTGTAGGGACATCACCTGGACTGGGGTTAACTTCCTACCTGCCTTTCGTGGGGGCTACGATCCGATCTTGCACATTTTCGGTTCCATGACCTTGGTCCCCGACATGTTTTATCAATTTGGAGGTTTATTGAAATTCGAAAGCCAGGAGGTAGGTAAAACCATTACTTCCGCGAATCACCTCATCAATAAGATTGAATTTAATAGTACCAGCGGAGGATGGACACTACTGGATAGTCTGAGATCTGAGACCTTTATCTTCCTAGAAGCCGGACTCCTCAACACCAATGATCAATATGTTGAAAGTACCGCCTTTTCCAATGGGAATAGCGGCCTTTTCCGACGTCTTGAATTGGGAAGTACCCATTGGGTCATTCCACATTTCCCCGATAGCAGAAAGGATCAATGGAGTGTTAGTTTGGAGGGGTTTGAGTTGGATGCAGGCACTTCCACAATCGAGTTTATTGGAGAACGAGAATTCTTTGAGCATTCTGGTAATGGGCCCATTAACTATCATAAGCTAGTCTTTCGTAATGATGTTGGTCATCTACTAAATCTCAATGAAGAGGTACGTTGTACCATCGACACCCTTCAATTCTACCATGGCGGGTACCTCTTCAATGACTTCAGGATCAATACGATCGCTTTCAGCCCGGGTTACACCTATCAATTCAAGGAAGGTACTACCCAAGATATTCAAGAAATTATCGCTGCTGCCAACTGCAATGAGCTCATCACCTTAAAATCTGATGCCAGTGGAAACGCCGCTTTTCTTAATGTAGCAAATCCACATCCCAATTTACAATACCTATCCTTACGGGATCTGCACAGTATCGGTCCAGGGAATCTGGCGGCCCAACTTAGCATCGATCTTGGGAATACGATCGGTTGGGCAATAGATGAACTGGGGAATCGAACGCTCTATTGGGTTGGCGGAGCTGGAGATTGGCAAGATCAAGCTCACTGGTCACTGACGAGTGGTGGCCCTGGAGGGGAGTGCGTACCAACACTCCGAGATGATGTCTTCTTTGATGAAAATTCCTTTACAGCTAACGGACAAAGTGTCACTGGGCAGGAACTCAATGGCTACTATTGTCGAAATATGAATTGGGAGGATGGATTGCCAACTCCTTTATTCGAAGTGAATCGATTGTATCTCCATGGTTCCCTGAATTTTGGAGATAAGATGGGAAATATGCTTGAACATTTGCACCTCAGTGGTGATGGTGCACAATCAGCAACCTTCCAAGCCCAAGCCCTAAACTATGTCTACCTCGATGGTTCTGGTGACTACACTTTGCTGGATGGCCTCACTGCCAATGAGCTGATCTTGAGGAGTGGGGAGCTTGATGCAAATGATCAAGTGGTGCAGCTCCAGCGATGGAGAATGCAAAATGAAAACACGCTGCTAAATCTGAACCTAGGATCATCTACCTTTCGACTCAGTGCTGGATTTGACAATATCTCACATACCTTAGAAGCTCCCTACGGCAACAATACCACAATCACAGCAGGACAATCCACTATCTACCTGGATGATCCTTTTGCATCTGCTTATCTGAGCGGTGGCATAAACTTTAACAACCTGATTTTCAAGGGAACTGAAGGCCAGCTGCAGATATGCCATGCTCCGGGTAGCAGTACTTTGAATAACCCGGTCACTTTAAACCTATTGGAACTTGCTGGTGATGCCCTCGTCAAAGGTTTTCACCTGACAGATACACTCCTCTTCGCCCCAGGTAAATCCTATCGGTTGGAACATGGTAGTACCCAAGTCATTAATGAACACCTGCAGATTCTCGGTAATAATTGTAACCCAATCGAATTGTTTTCCACACTTCCCGGACAATCTTCCACGATTCAAATGGCCTCCGGCACAATCAATGCCGATTTCATTCAAATGCAAGACCAGGTAGGTACGGGAGGTGCCTCTTTTTTCGCTGGTGTCCATAGTACCAATATTGGTGGATCAAATCAGGGCTGGGTCTTCGAAAACAATCCCACTTTTACCGATGAAGGCTTTTTTGGGCCGGATAGAAGCTTTTGTGAAGGAGAATCAGTAGTCCTTAGCGCCTACAGCTATAGCCTCGGAGAAACTTATGAATGGTCTACCACTAGCACCTCCTCCGAGATTACGGTTGCCCAGGCAGGGATATACTGGGCAAAGGTAACCTTCGGAAATATGTGCGAAATTTTGGATACTATAGAACTTAATACTATTGTTCCAGCAAGTATCGATCTGGGTCCGGACCTCAGTCCCTGCGAAGGAGAAGTGATCACACTTGATGCCACTAGTTCAGATAATGATGTCAGCTATTTATGGCAAGATAGCTCCATAAACCCTACCTATTTGGTAGATTCAGCTGGTCTATATTTCATTACATTGAATAAGGAAGGTTGTGTGTCCACTGATACCGTAGAAGTTTCGTTTATTCCAAGTCCACAAGTAGATCTCGGGGCAGATCAAAGCCTTTGCGAAGGAGAAAACCTAAGCTTAGACGCCGCCATCAACGAACCCGCCCAGTACCTTTGGCAAGATGGATCAACTGCTTCAGCCTTCACAGCCTCCCAATCCGGAACCTTCAGCGTCCAAGTCACCGCTAATGGTTGCGCCGGACAAGATGAAATCACCCTCACTTTCAATCCGCTACCTCAATTTACCCTTGGCCCAGATACCAGCCTCTGCTCCGGACAAAGCCTCAATTTTAACTTCTCTGATGTGGGAGAC
>JABSSL010000035.1:71087-112364 GCA_013214355.1 Saprospiraceae bacterium
TAATGGTTGCGCCGGACAAGATGAAATCACCCTCACTTTCAATCCGCTACCTCAATTTACCCTTGGCCCAGATACCAGCCTCTGCTCCGGACAAAGCCTCAATTTTAACTTCTCTGATGTGGGAGATAATTTCACCTGGCAGGACGGAAATTCCAGCCCTGCCTACACCATCCAGCAAGCCGGTAGCTTTTCGGTGCAAGTAGAAAAGGATGGGTGCACGGCCGCCGACTCCGTCCAAGTTCAAGTCTTTAATACCCCATCCATCGACCTCGGGGCAGATCAAAGCCTTTGTGAGGGAGAAAGCACGGAATTGGAAGCGAATGTGCAAGCTTATGATTCATTTTCTTGGCAAGACGGAAGCCAATCATCTTTCTTGATTATTAGCAGTCCCGGTATCTATTGGCTAGAAGCTCAATTAGGTAACTGCACCGCAAGAGATAGTGTTCTTGTCCAACTTGAGCCTGCCTTGGACCTGGATTTACCCGACAGTATTTTAATCTGTCGCGGTCAGTCCCAATTACTACAGCCTAAGATCCCGCCAGGCACCTCTGTAGAGTGGCAAGATGGCTCGACTGTACCCACCTATTTGGTTGACAATCCTGGTCTATATTCGATCCGCACCCATCGAAACGGCTGTACTGCTGAAACAGCGATCATAGCGATTGCTAGCAGTTGCGGAGAGATCCCCGTATTTACACCTAATGTCTTCACGCCAAATGACGATGGGCCTCATGACTCATTTCGCCCGCTTTTCCCCACCGCCGTTAATATTCTAGCGTATCAAATCAAGATTTTTGACCGTTGGGGGGCGTTGATATTTAGCAGTTTGGATCAGGATCAAGCTTGGGATGGCAGTGTTCAGGGGCGACCGGCTGGAATTGGCGTGTACGTATTCCTGGTAAGCTTTACGGTGGAGGAATCCGGAGAAGTCTTTGACCAACAATTGGCAGGTTCTATTACGCTTTTGCGTTAAGATGTGTAGAAAGTCCGTACTTTTGAGTTTGGATAAGAGTATGCTTAAATCAGTTTGTACTCTAAATGACCCAAAAGACTTGAAAAAACGACTAAAGAATCTCTACACTTTTCTATTCCATAAACACAGGCGCAAGACTTTATTCGTCTTGGGTATCCTTGTGATCTGGTATATTTTTTGTCTACCTAGACCACTTTTCGATACACCCACTAGCTTGGTATTGCAGGATGCAAAAGGCCAATTGCTAGGTGCTCGGATAGCAAAGGATGGTCAATGGCGCTTTCCAACCATTGATAGCTTGCCACAAAACTTCATCACGGCCTTACTCGAATTTGAGGACCGAAGGTTCTATCGGCATTGGGGCGTTGATCCAAGGAGTTTAACTCGTGCTGTGATCCAGAACCTGAGAAATGGAGAAATTGTAAGTGGCGGGAGTACCCTAAGCATGCAAGTAATTCGAATGGCGCGCGGTCGAAAGCGAAGAAATATATGGCAGAAGGGAATTGAAATGATCCTTGCCACTCGCCTAGAATGGGGCTACAATAAGGACGAGATTTTGAAAATATACGCGAGTCAGGCCCCTTTTGGGGGGAATGTAGTCGGTTTAGAAACAGCCTCCTGGCGTTACTTTGGAAAAAGTCCCGCGCTCTTATCCTGGGCTGAAGCTGCTGTTTTAGCAGTGCTACCCAACAGCCCGGCCCTACTGCACCCCAACCGCAATCGCGACGCCTTACTTGCCAAACGTAATCGCCTGCTCCAACGCCTTTTGGATAACAAAAAGATTGACAGCCTGACTTATGAGTTGGCCTTGGAAGAGTCACTACCAGATCGCCCTCATCCCCTGCCACGACTGGCTCCACATTTACTGGATCGAGCCTATTTGGAAAAAGCGGCAGGTAAGCTTAAAACTGGATCTCGTATCAATACCTCTTTGGATGCGTTCCTTCAGCAAAAGGTGAGTGCAATGGTGGCTAGGCATCAACAGCAATTGAGTGGAAATGGAATCCATAATGCGGCTGCACTAGTCTTAGACGTGCCTTCCGGCGAGGTAAGGGCCTATGTTGGGAATGTCTTGGAAGCCGGAGATGAACATGGCGCCGCAGTAGACATCATTACAGCTCCCCGGAGTACGGGAAGTATTCTTAAGCCGATTTTATATGCCCTAAGTCTGCAAGAAGGTGTTATACTTCCAGAAAGTCTCTTACCGGATATTCCCACTCGCATGAAGGGCTATCAGCCAGAAAACTTCCACGAGCAATTTGATGGAGCAATAAGTGCTAAACGGGCCTTGATTCGCTCCCTAAATGTACCCATCGTTCGACTCTTGCAGTCCTATGGCTTAGAGAAATTTCATTTCGAATTAAAGAAACTAGGCCTTCATAGTATTAATAAGCCAGCTAGCCACTATGGGCTCCCTCTAGTGCTGGGTGGCGCAGAATCCAGTCTTTGGGAAACCACCAATATGTATGCCTGCATGGCTCGTATGCTTAAGCATGTCTACCCATATGATGGGCAGTATGATCCCGATGATTTTCGACCTGCCACCTATCTTATCGATACTAAAGATCCTGGAAAAGTTAAGCTTCAAGATGAGGCTCCACGTCTCAGCGCCGGAGCTGTTTGGCATACCTTCGAAGCCATGCAAGCGGTAGAAAGGCCCAATTCAGAAGGTCAATGGAAGGCCTTCCCCTCCCGACAACGTATTGCCTGGAAAACAGGGACGAGCTTTGGTTTTAGAGATGCCTGGGCCATTGGTGTAAATCCTAGGTATGCCGTTGGTGTTTGGGCAGGTAATGCGGATGGAGAAGGGCGACCAAACTTAGTAGGAGTGAAAGCTGCAGCCCCTCTCCTATTCGATATTTTCAGCCTTCTCCATTCCGTAGATGACCGAGATAAAGATTGGTTTCTGGTACCTTATGATGACATGAAGGAAATAGCCGTCTGCGCACAAAGTGGTTATCGGGCCACCGCATACTGCCAAAGAGATACCTCCTTTGTCCCATTAGGAAGTCTCAAAGCAAAGGCATGTCCATACCATCAATTGTTACACCTAGATCAAACAGCCGAATGGCAAGTCAATAGCAGTTGCTATCCTGTAGACCAAATTGTTCATAAGCCTTGGTTTGTTCTCCCTCCGCTGGAAGCTTTTTACTTCAAAAAGAAAAGCCCAGACTATCAAGAAGCACCACCTTTAAAGCCTGGCTGTGCAGGAGACAATGACCAAAAAATTATGCAACTGATCTATCCCAAGTATGCTACTCGCATCTATGTACCGCTAGATCTAAATGGAGAATTGTCTCGGACCGTCTTCGAGGTAGCACATCGGCGAGCAGAAGCCACCATTCACTGGCATATTGACCAGGAATATGTGCAAAGTACACAGCATTTCCATAGCCTGGAGATTAATCCGGGCGTTGGGCAACACATGCTAACTTTGGTTGATGAGTTTGGAAATCGGCTGGAGCAAAAATTTGAAATCCTCAAAAAGGAATAAGCTTCCTTTTTCCCTATAACTTATTGAAAAATTATTCTCAACTTTGTCGCAACAAATTTTGTCCCTGATGCATATGAGAATTATCCCAATTACCGCTCTACTGCTACTTACCTACATTTCTATCTTAGCTCAAGGAAGTCCACTCCCTCTAGACAATACGGATGCCTATCACATCTTGGATCGCTTGGAAATAAAATCGGGAATCAACCCTAATTTCCACAGTAATGTCAAACCCTATACTCGCGGGGATGCTACTCAATTTGCCATGCATATTGACACCTCCCGCACCTTTCCCTTAACAGGAAAAGATAGACTCGATTTATACTATATATTCAAGGATAATAATGAGTGGCTGGTTCGTCCAAGCTTTCCGACTCGGATCGGGGGCTACCGTGAACGCATAGATCCCGAAACGACCTTAACGCAGGTGGAAGCTTCTATGGAAAATAGCCGATATACCTTAGGTCGAAGGCCACTCTTCAATACCTTCTATAGGACACCTGCCAATTTATACGAAGTCAATGATAAATATTTCCACCTACGTGTCAATCCATTGTTGAATTTCAATATCGCAAACGCGGCAGACGATGACCAACCCATCTTTTTAAACCAACGAGGAGTGGTGATTCGTGGTGGCGTTGATGATCGCCTGTACTTTATGGCGAACCTACTAGAGTCCCAGGCGCGCTTCCCTGATTATGTGAATGATTATATTGATCAAAACAGAGTCTTGCCTGGCTTTGGCTTACTAAAGACGTATCAATCCAATTTATTCGATATCGAAAATGGCTATGACTTTCTCAATGGACAGGGTGTATTAGGGTTCAATATCACGCGGCATGTCGGAATGCAATTTGGGTATGGCACCAATTTCATTGGTAATGGGTATCGTTCTTTGATTCTATCTAATTTCAGCAATAACTATCTGTACCTCAAGGCGAATTGGAAGGTATGGAAATTCCATTATCAAAATATCTTTGCGGAGTTGAGCAGTACCCCTCCAAGTCTGGTCGGCCCGAATGACCCACTCCCTAAGAAATACATGGCGCTGCACCATCTGAGTTTTGATGTTACGCCTACCTTGAACGTGGGCATCTTCGAATCGGTGATTTTCAGTCGCCAAAACAACTTTGAGTTCCATTATTTGGTCCCTATCATCCTGTACCGCGCCTTGGAACAGGGCTTAAATAGCCCAGACAATGTCCTAATTGGAATGGATGCCAAATGGAATGCCTTTAAGACTGTGCAATTGTATGCGCAATTGCAAATGGATGAATTCAAGTTTAATGAATTATTTATCGATCGTAGAGGTTGGTGGGCCAATAAGTATGGGATCCAGTTAGGTCTAAAATACATTGATATTTTCGGTATTGATCATTTAGATGTTCAACTGGAATACAATCGTGTCAGGCCTTTTACCTATACCCACAGAACCGTTGAGGGTAGTTATACGCACTATTTTCAGCCCCTGGCTCACCCACTAGGTGCTAATTTTAGTGAAAGTCTAGTGCGTGTGCGCTACCAGCCTACTCGAAAATTATCTTTTGAAGCCCGCTTGATTAGTGCCAGTACGGGGGAGGATATTGATTCTACCAATTGGGGAACAAATCTATTGATCTCCCATGAAACCCGGGAACAGGAGTTTGACAACAGTGTAGGACAAGGTATAGGAACAAGAATAATGTTAGGTGGGCTAGAAGCCAGCTATCAAATCCGCCATAATATATTTCTAGACCTACAATACTTCTACCGAAGAAAGGAAAGTGATTTGGCAGAAAGAGATAATACCACCCAATACTTTGGGGGAGGCATCAGGATGAATATGGGGAAATGGCGGCAAGATTACTAGATCCCTCCCATAACTTATACAATTGGTTTGACTAGTCGAAATACCACCCTTCGGTTCTTGCGGCGGCCATCAGAAGTATTGTTAGGAGCTATCGGGAATTTTTCTCCAAACCCCCTGGCTTTGATTTGTCTTTTTGGAATACCTCTGCTACGAAGATAATCAGCTATCGCTTTCGCCCGCAATTGGGATAGTTCTTGATTTCGATTAGCATTGCCACTTCCATCCGTAAAGGCATTGATTTCCATGATGGCTTTAGGATGTTCCCGGAGGTAGCGGAGGATCTTGTTTATTTCCTCTAGAGCCTCCCCTTCAGGTTTAGTTTGTCCAGAGGAAAACTGCAACCTTGGGAGGATCAATTCCTTGCCTTTTGACAAAGATTGAACTGCCGATTTATTCAATCGGCCTAAGGGAGCCACCTTCGTAAACACTAACTTCTCGAAGCAAATTTCATGGCGGTTTACATACCGACCTGTGGCAGCTGTTACGCCCCAATACACCTTAGAATTGCCACCAAATATCTCATTGATAATATCCCCTTTGTAGCTCAGCACCTGTTTCCCGTCGATCAGTAAACTCATTCGCTGCGCAGAAGGCTGCCATTGTACCCGCACCATATGATCTTTGCAATCTTCGATGTTGGTAATACGGTTAGGACCGGCCAAGCTCCAGGCGTGATGCGGGCGGCCATTGGCCATTAAAGCGACGTGATCATCGTAAGGATCTTCCAAATGTCCATTCCTGTAAGTATCAACCTCTAATCCCAAGGAAGGATACAAGCCAGCGAATCCGATACCTTCTCCGCGGTAACCTTGTCGCCCTAAGTACGGATGAAAAACCAGCACCATACCATCTGCCCCCCATTGGTCTTCACATCCTAAAAACAGTTTCAATTCCATATCAAAGGGTTGGCGAAGATCGATGGCGGTCTTGTACCAGATGGAGCCCGACATCCATTGTGTAGCTGAAGTCAAGCTATAGCAGCCACTGCCATTGAAATTGGCACCACCCGAAGCGATAAAATCATCAGCAGTGGGGGTGGGGACTCTTTGTCCCATTGCAGTTGTGTGGAAAAGGAAGAGAAAGAAGGAGCAGAATAGGAACAACTTTCTAGACATAAGTAGGGAGTTTCTAAAGGGCCATATAATCCGGGCACAGGCACTTTAATTTATTGTAAAATCCTGATTTGCCTGTCCTTTTCTGCAGAGTTTAACTTAATTTAACTTCTTATTGTTTACCAAAATCCTACCTATGAGCTTCTACAAGATTATTGATGGTCAACGATATGACAGAAAAGTCCTAGAATTAGCAGAAGAACTCATCCAAGGGAGAGGAGATGGGCGTATATCACGAGATGATGCAGCTAGGCTATTCGAATCGGTGCAAGACGGGAGAGGCATTACCCCGACAGAAAACAAAAGCCTATTCTATATTCTAGACAACTATAACTTCACGGACAGTGCCAGAGAATGGTTATCCGATCTTTTATCCATCAATGCACCCATTGAATTGCCAGCAATGATCAGTACCATCATTGCAGATGAATATGATATTCAGCACATAAGTTTTGCATATAGTTTAGAAGAAATTACGGCGCAAGAAGAGCTACCGCATAATCAAGTAAGCTTTATCAAAGCACTTCGCCTCGCCCTGGAAACCCTTTTCGCAGATGATGAGGATGCAGAGTCCCCTAGAAGTATTGTGATGAATGTGTACGAACTATTCCCTGGAGAGGTAGATCGAGCAGATGAATTGATACAATCAAGGTTAAGAACGCATCTAGTGGATGCTAACCTACAGTTATTACCGAATGTTGACTGGACGGATAGAGATCAAGATTTCGACTTTAATCCTCCTGAAAATGGGGAGTCGGCTTCGGAAAACTGGATATTTGGTTTGTATATGCCCACCCTGTCCGACCACTTTTATTGGATTGTAGTAAATCGGACAGGGGCAACTTCAGCTTACGTGTATGGATTCAATTAGGCTGTTCTAGGAGTGGAACCTAGAACTCCTATAGGCGGCTAGATAATCATTCCCGCACCCACCGTTTCATTCGTTCCTTCATCAATGAAGATCAAGCTACCTGTATTTCGATTACGGCGGTAAGCATCCACGAATAGTGGTTTGGTCGTTCTGATTTGAATTCTGGCGATATCGTTCATTTTAATCACCTTATCCTCTTCATTACGATGTAAGGTATTGATATCCAACTTATAGCGAATATCCTTCACAATACATCGGACGTCTTGCGTGGTGTGCTGGATCGCATACTTCCCACGCATCTGAAGCGGGCGATCACTAAACCAACACACCATCACTTCAATATCTTGAGTGACATCTGGTTGGTTGTTCTCCCGAACGATCATATCTCCACGGCTGAGGTCATAATCATCCTCCAATAACAGGGTGACTGACATTGGTGCATGTGCTTCCGCTACCTCCCCTTCAAATGTATCAATCTTCGCAATGGTTGAGGTAAAGCCCGTTGGCAACAACATCACTTTATCTCCTTTCTTAAATACTCCACCAGCTACCCGGCCCGCATAGCCTCGGTAATCATGGAATTCATCGGTATAAGGTCGAATCACGTACTGTACCGGGAAGCGACAATCGATGAAGTTATGATCACTTCCAATATGTACATTCTCCAAGGCATACAGCAGCGTTCCCCCTTGGTACCAAGTCATATTCTTGGAGGGCTCGACCACATTATCCCCATTGAGTGCAGACATAGGGATGAAGTGTACATCCTTTACATCTAGTTTGTAGGAGAAAGCAGCGAACTCATCCTTGATCTTATCATAAACCTCTTGTGCATAATCCACTAAATCCATCTTGTTGATACAGATAATCAAGTGAGGAATTTGCAAAAGGGAGGCAATAAAGGCATGGCGACGCGTTTGCTCCACAATACCATTTCTCGCATCGATTAGGATTAGAGCCACGTTAGCAGTAGAAGCTCCCGTAACCATATTCCGCGTATATTGGATGTGACCTGGTGTATCCGCAATGATAAACTTACGTTTGGGCGTGGAGAAGTAACGATAAGCCACATCAATGGTGATCCCTTGCTCCCTCTCTGCCTTAAGTCCATCCGTGAGCAGCGCTAAATTGACGCCCTCCTCCCCTCTTTTTTCACTCGTATTCTTTACCGCCTCGTATTGGTCCTCGAAAATAGACTTGCTATCGTATAGTAAACGTCCGATCAGCGTACTTTTCCCATCATCCACACTTCCTGCTGTCGTAAAGCGTAATAGTTCGTTGTTTTGAAAGTCCATAACTGATTTATTTGCGACCTTGAGCAAGGAATTTCCTTCCTCAAGCGATTTCGGTCTTTGAGATGATTGCTAAAAATACCCTTGTTTCTTTCGGTCCTCCATGGCCGTTTCCGAGCGCTTATCATCGGCCCTTCCTCCCCTCTCGGTCTTTCGGGCAGTAGACACCTCAATAATGATATCTTCTATGCTAGCAGCTTCAGAAGGCCAAACACCAGTACACGTTACATCCCCAATGGTACGGCAGCGCACCATCATTTCTTCTACTTTTTCCTCTGGCTTTTTCATAATAAAGGGAGAATCAGCCATGTAAATGCCATCCCTCAAAAATACCTTCCGCTTATGCGCAAAGTACAAACTAGGCAACTCAACCTCCTCTAAAGCGAGGTATTGCCAAACGTCCAGCTCCGTCCAGTTACTGATAGGGAATACCCGAAAATGCTCGCCAAACTGCTTTTTACCATTGAAGATATTCCATAGTTCTGGACGCTGGTTCTTTGGATCCCACTGGCCGAATTCATCTCGGTGAGAAAAGAAGCGTTCTTTAGCCCGAGCCTTTTCCTCATCTCGACGAGCTCCACCAAGAGCCGCATCGTATTTGCCATTTTCCAAAGCCTCTAACAAAGCAGTCGTCTGCAAGTAGTTTCTACTAGCGTTGTACCCCTTTTCCTCTACCACGAGTCCTTTATCAATAGCTTCCTGAACAGAACCAACGATCAATCTAGCCCCGATCTTTTCGACCATAGCATCACGATATTCAATGGTCTCAGGGAAGTTATGGCCTGTATCTATGTGCAATAAAGGAAAGGGAATTTTTGCCGGATAAAAGGCCTTCATGGCCAAATGGGTCATCAGGATAGAATCCTTACCCCCAGAGAACATTAGCACAGGATTCTCAAATTGTGCAGCTACTTCTCTTAAGACAAAGATCGATTCCGCTTCGAGTTCCTTCAAGTGATTGAGATGATAACTCATCGGGAGAATTTTAGGTCAAGTATGAATAAGATTATAATTGAATTTCCGGTAAAGTCTTTTGGTAAAGAAGCTCCACTCCTTCAGCCAGACTCAACTCATGGGTCTTAATTTCTAGAAAAGGTTCTATTGGCATCTCATAAGGAGAATCAATCCCAGTGAACCCCTTAATTTGCCCGCTTCGCGCCTTTTGATACAGCCCTTTAACATCACGTTTTTCGCATTCCTCTAAAGGAGCGTTGACAAAAACCTCCAAGAAATCTTCTTCGCCAATAATCTCTGCCGCCATCTTTCGGATGGCTCTAGTTGGGCTAATAAAGGAGGCCAAAATAATAAGCCCACTATGTGCGTACAAGCGGGCTACCTCAGCTATCCTTCGAATATTTTCCGTACGGTCTTCGACACTAAATCCTAGATTTTTGTTGATTCCGGATCGAATGTTATCCCCATCCAGCACCTGTGGGAAAAAACCAGCTTCAAACAAGCGGCGCTCTAAGTGTTGCGCTATGGTGCTTTTACCGGAACCGGAAAGTCCTGTCAACCATAGGACCTTGCCTTTTTGTCCTAGTCGTTGCTCTCGTTCTTCCCTACTCAGCAAGCGATCAAAAATGGGATGTATGTTAGTACTTTCTGCCAAAATAGAACTCGTATTTATGCGCTTAAAAACAATACGTCTAGTTTTAAAGTTGTCTTCGTGTCTTTTTTGTCTGGAATAATTTTTGGATTGTCCCCGCAGGAACACGCTGCCATGCCCGTTCATGTAAATAGTAGATCACTAGCTTTAAACATAGTTCTAGGCCAGCTACTAAACTTGACTTTTGGAGTACATCTTCGCAACCGGACCCCTTAAAGACCAAATAGGCCAATGAAAATGTAGTCCCAGTTGCAATTAATCTCCATGTAATAGCCTTTAGGACACTTCTCCCTTTAGATTCTTTCATAGCTTCCGTCTTATTGGTTCGTTATGGAAAATGGGCTGTTCGAAGTGTCAGATAAAATTTCTGGTCGAGGGACAGCTTTGATTAGGCGCGGCAAAGTTAGGCTTTTATTGAAAAAAAGGAAACACATCAGTGAATTTCGAAAAACACATAGTACATTTGTGCTATACTTACCCCAGCAAGAGCAACATTACTACGCCCAAGGACGTATATCACACTTTATTCCAAAAGGCGACTTAAGTCTGATCCCATGAAAAAGTATTTGCACCTGTTTTTACTGTTGCTGGGTTTCCAATTTGGTACAGCACAATCTTATGATTTTGGTCTCTTCTTAGGCACTTCCTTCTACGAAGGAGATATTGCACCTACCGCCTACAAAGATTATTTCAAGACCTTTCAACCTGCTATCGGATTCTCGGTCAGAACTTGGCCAGAATACAAATTCTCTTTCCGACTTGGTTTTAACTACGGAACCGTGACCGGGAGTGATACCCTGCGCACTAGTACACGAGACCGTAGGATAACATTCCGAACTAGAATCTACGAATTCTATGGTGTGCTGGAGTGGAATTTTGCGTATTGGAAACCTGGGGACGGCGTATTTTCCGTTACCCCATATTTTTTAGGAGGGGTGAATGTATTTCGATTTAATCCCCAGGCACCATTCGAGGGCCAATGGATTAATCTGCAACCTTTAGGTACCGAAGGTCAGGGTTTGCCTGGATTCGAAAAACCTTACTCACTGACGGAAGTTGGCATACCGATAGGAGGAGGAATCCGGCTGCAACTTAGCAAGCACATTACGATGAGTTTTGAACTAAGTGCCCGAAAATTATTCACTGATTATCTGGATGATGTAAGTGGAACCCAATTTCTCTACAATGACGTCAAACGAGGCAATGGTACGCTAGCAGCCAAACTAAGTTTACCTGGATTTGATGAAGGTCTACAGGATTCATTTGATGTTGAACAACGAGGAAACCCCGCCAAGGATTGGTACTATATGGCAGGCGTGACGATAGCCTATCGCTTTAGCAATTCTTTCTACTATTATCAAGGGAAACCAGTAATTGGTTGTCCGCGATTCTAAACTAGAAATGACCAACCCCACTTCCTAGCATGAAGAAGTGGGGTTTGTTCTGCTCTTCAGGTCCTGGAGTATGAACTCTTACTCATCAGGAAGCAAACCTCTCTTTGCGATGCGATTTTGGTGTTAAACCATGACTATTACAATATTTCTGATGTCTCGCCTCAGCTAACCAAAAAGTATTGGCAGGCTCTAATTCGGTCGTCACCTCAAAACCTTTCTCCTCTAATTCCTCAATGAGCTTTTCAGCAACCTTCTTTTGGTCTTCATTTTGGAAGAAAATAGCAGAGCGGTACTGTCCCCCCTTGGCGCGCCGATCCACGGTAGGATCATGCATTTCAAAGAAAACCATCGCTAGCTTTTCAAAGCTCGTTACAGCGGGATCAAAGGTTACCTCTACCGCTTCCGCATGGCCTGTCTCTTTCCCACAAACCTCTTTGTAAGTTGGCGAATCCGTATGACCTCCGGTAAACCCAACCCTCGTTGCGATCACCCCGTCCTGCTGTCCAAGGAAATACTCTTTACTCCAAAAACAACCCGCCGCAAAAACCGCCTTTTCCAATTTCTTTTCAGCAGGCTTGATTTGTTCCCACTTATCTCTACGGATAAACCTCATTGAGATAGAATTGACGCAATGCCGCGTATTCTTCTCGGTCATTCTTTCTCCAATAAAGACATGCCCAAGGTGTCCATTACAGTTCGCACAGACGATCTCCGTTCGGCGGCCATCCGCATCTATGTGGCGTTTAACTGCTCCGGGCAACTCATCGTCAAAGCTGGGCCAACCGCAACCAGAGTCAAACTTGTCTTTGGCATCATACAAGGGAGTTTCACATTGACGGCAGATGTAAACGCCATCAATCTTGTGATCCCAATATTCGCCAGTGTAGGCACGTTCCGTACCTTTGTGCAAAATTACTCTTGCCTCTTCGGCATTTAATGGATTTCTCTTATCCAAAATAAATTCTCCTTTTGCCCGAAAACGAGCTGATTGTTGTGAATAAAATAGTTCCTATAGTATTAACAGAAGGGTAAAGACAAAGTTGTCAGCGCACCTCCCATTGAGGTGCTAGGTTTGATAGGATTTGAAAATCTTAGAAAAAATGTAAAGTTTTTTGTGTGCTCGGAGAGAAATTTTGGAGTTGGGGCAAAAAAAAACAACTGCCCAAATCGGGCAGTTGCCACTTTACACTCACTAGTTTATGAAACTTAAGCCAACGTATTGCAAATTGATGATATATATCTTTACGTGGTTTTCACCACTTTGTTACCAAGTTGAAGTTTTTTTTACAATTACTTCGTTTGATCGTTTATATAATAGACGCTCAAACGTTCAAATGTGTTGTATGGGGTATTGTTAAAGAAATACTAATTTTCTAAAAAATGTTTAATTGTCTTGTGGAAATTTAAGCAAAAAAAGGCTAAAAGTCCAGTATTCACTAGACTTTCGGCATTTAGCTTGCAAAATTGACAAGCCAAAAAAAAATCTGATTTTTTTTTCCAACCCTACATTTTTCTTAGCGTCTCTACTATAAAATATTGCACGTGACAACTTTTATTACTGCCAAGGAAGAAAAGCTAGTACAAGCTTGCCTACAAAAAGATAGGCAGGCACAAAAGCAATTGTACGAGCAGTACGTGAGGGCGATGTATCACTTGGCGATAAGAATGGTCCCCGATGCCGGTACAGCAGAAGATATAGTGCAGGAGAGTTTCATCAAAGTCTTTCAGTATTTACAACATTATAAGGGAGAAGCTACCCTCGGGGCTTGGATCAAGCGAATAACGATTAACACTTGCCTAAGTCATTTAAGAAAGAATGACCGCTTGGTGTTTAAGGGAGAAACCTATGAACAAGTGCCTACAGATGAGCAGTCAGTGCGGCCAAGCCAAAAAAGTCAATTGCCTAAAATACACGCTGCTATCAAGGAACTCCCAAGCGGCAGCCGTACCGTTTTAACCCTGCATCTATTGGAAGGGTATCAACATAAGGAAATTGCTGAGATTCTAGGCATTACTGTCTCTACGTCAAAGACCCAATACAGGCGAGGTCGATTATTATTGCAAAAGATTTTGAAGGAAAAATACAAACTGTAATCACCCCAATTACCAAAAAGTAAATCAGAAGAAAATGGATCCATTAGAAGATTTCATCCTAGAGAACAGAGAGGAACTTGATCGTGTAGAGAAGATTCACCAGGAAGCCCTTTGGAATAGAGTCGCAAAGGCCCTACCGGATGAAGCATCCCTAGCAGTAGTGCATGAAAAGGAAAATCCATGGCAAATCTCCATCGGTAGAAACTGGCTCATGGTAGCTGCCGGATTGGCTCTAGCGATTGGAGTTGGCTTATATTGGATCAAGGCGAGTCCCGTCGGGAATCACGCCAAAGTGGAGTTAGCACAATTTTCTCCAGAGTTGGCGGAGGAACAGGCGAGATATATAGCTTTAGTCAAAGCTAAGGAAGATGAAATAGGAATTGATGAGCTAGATCGTGAAATCTTCCAGGAAGTTTTCGAAGAGTTAGAAACCTGGGAACAAATCTATCAGGAATATCTAGTAGATCTCCCGACCTACCAAGCAAAAGAAGAGGTTGTCCATACCTTGTCGAAATATTACGAGCGAAAGATCCGGATTTTAGAACGTTTGTCTCGAGAAATGGAAAAGCATTATCAACAAGAAAAAAGGAAAAATGAAAAACGCATTTAATATACTTATCCTATGCTTATTGGTCACCAGCGCTTGTTTTGGCCAAGATGAACAACAGAAGACCATTAGCAAAGTCTTTTCAGGGAAACAGAAAGTCAGTGTGACTCATCGATACGGCCCTCTTCAGGTTGTCAAGAGTGGAGACGGCCAAATTAAGCTTACCGCGACCCTCTCCGCCCGAACGAAAGAGCCCGGAGATATGGAGTTGCTCGAAAAGCAGTTTGATCTAGAGATCGTCGAGTCCACAAATATTCTAGATATCAAAACCAACTTTGAGATAGAAAACTGGAACAGTCGCAACGGAATCATCAGTCTCAAATTCAAGGATGGTTCCAGGCTGAAGCAAGTCAAAGATCTCGAGATTGGCTTTCTGTTAGAAGTACCTAATCTTGAAGAGCTGAGTTTGGCCAATAAGTATGATGAGATCATCATTCGAGAGGATATCAGTACCAACTTGAATATTAATCTATATGATGGCCGCTTACAGACGGCCAATATTGACGGGCAGCTCAAAATTGCCACCAAATACAGCAAAGGATCTATCGGCAACTTTACGAACGGGGAGCTCAATTTTTACGACAGTGATTTCAACCTGGGAAATGCTCAAAATGTCCTACTCACATCTAAATATTCTAAGCTTCAATTCAGCGATGTCGGAGCCTTTACCATCGAGAGCTACGACGATAAGATCACTTGGACTAATGTTAAGGGAGATATCTCTATTATTGATAAATACTCCGACTTCGTGGGAGGAAGTTTCGCCAATGGTAAGTTTGAACTCCATGATAGCAAGGTTACCCTCAAGGATGGTGAAAGTTTACAATTGAAAAGTAAATACACGAAGTTCAAATTTGGAACGCTGCAAAGCCTAAGTTTCGAACTTTCCTACGACGACAAAGTGGAGATAGTCAGTCTTGGAAGTCTAAAAAGCAAGTCCAAGTACACCGACTATAACATCGGCGAACTCAAGAGTGGTCTTAGTGTAAATTCGTACGATGATGATTTCGAAATAGAGCGCTTTACCGGCCCCCTACAAGGCATTGACTTCACTGGAAAATACAGTGACATCACGCTGATTTTACCAGAATCCATTGACTATCGGCTGGAAGCCTATGCCAAGTATGGAAAGATTCAATATGCTGAGTCCAGTTTACAGACCAACTACTACAAAGAAAAGAATGATGAAGTCGAGATTAAAGGTCAGACCAAGAATGCTAGTGATAGCAGCCCTTTGATTTCGATTAATTCCTACGATGGAAAGATCATTTTGAATTAGACTTACGATCCAAACCAAGATACATCTTCAGCCAGAAAAGAGGTTTCGTCAACTTCAAGCGTACTTCAAAGTCCGTATATATATTTGATAGAACTTGTATCGCCTTTTGATTCCGGCTGATGATGTATCCTAGGACATTAGCAATTCTAGGAAAGGAAATCATCTTTTGTAATCGATAACTAATCTTCATTTCTGAACCTAGCACCCGCTCCACCCGCACATCATAGGCTTGTAGAAAAGCTGCAGAAAAGTTGTTTTCCTTGAGGCAAGCTTGAGCCTGTTCAGCTGCTATAAATCCACTGTAGAAAGCATTACCAATGCCCTCTCCCGTCAGGGGGTCCACCAGATGGCCTGCATCACCCACCAACATGTACCCATCGCCCGAGATTGTTCGTTTCTTGGAACCTAACGGCAATCCAAAGCCGATGACCTTACCTTCTAATCTCGCCTCGGCAAACCGAGGGGTAAGCTTAGGGTGATTCTCGATAAGCTCTGCCAGGCACTCCTTTAGATTCAGTTGTTTCTTAGCCAGGATATCACTGCGCATTCCTAGTCCAACATTGGCTCCTCCATCGGGCAAAGGAAAAACCCAGAAATAACCAGGAATAATGGATTTGATGAAATGCAATTCGATAAAGCCCTCCTCACTTAAGCCCTTAACATTACTGTAATACGCTCTTACTGCTGCCGCATAATGGGCATTATCCTTTTCCAGCCCCCCAATTTGTCGGGCAAAGCGGGAATAGGCCCCATCAGCTGCGATCAACAGCTTCGTCTTCACCTTAAAACTGCCGTCATCATTGCTTAGCATCCAAAACTCTCCTTGGCGTTCATATTTTGTGATCGCTGTGTTATCGAAGAATTGTACGTTGTTGCGTTGCTTCAGTTCTTCAATGAGAAAGTTGTCAAAATCCATTCGACGGCAGACGTAGCCCGGTGCATTTTGTACGCTTCTATCTTGTTGGGCCTTAAAGGGTATATCCAATAGGCGCTCATTCGGAGCCAGAAAACGAATCCCCCATACATCCACGTGAAAGGGGCTATTGTGAAAACGGGCCAGAATTTCCGGGTCTAAACGGTTCAGCAGGGTGGTCACCTTGCCACTGATCGCATCACCACAGACCTTATCCCGAGGAAAAACGGCCTTGTCTGCTATGATACAAGGAATTCCAAGATAGCTTAACTTCAGAGCTGTTGCCACACCACCAGGGCCGGCACCTAAGATGAAAATATCCGTCTCGAGCATAGAGATAATTTGAACGAAAGGCTAAGCGTGAAAGATAGGCAAAAAAAAGGCCTGGCTCTAATCTTTTGTTAGAAGGCCAGGCTTCCGTCATGTGTCGTTCATAGTCAATTGCAAATATAGGAATTGCGTTTCGTATTAACAACTATTAAAATATTGAAATTTTACAAATGATTAATACATAGATGTATAAAGTAATACATTCAGCTCAATTCCTAGGAAATCTATTCCTTGCAATCGCAATTATGTCCTTATAACTCAATGGTTTTACCCGTTTTGAAGGATTCATCTGCCGCCAAAACAATGCGCAAACTATTTACGGCATCTCTTAGGTGATCCTCCAGTGAAAGGTCTTCTTTGATGGCTTTAAGTAGGAATTCTTGCTCCAACAGGCACAGTCCATCGTGATCGGGTTCATCCGAGGTATCGATAAATTCATCCTTCTTCGTAAACTTACCATCTGCTCCCAACTCGCCATAATGCACTTTCAAAGAGCCCGTTTTGCTATGCCCATCTACATCATCAGAATCGCCTGACAGTTCATCTCCACTCTGATCCACAATGCTGACACACCCTTTAGGGCCAATAACATCTTTCACAAAAAACGCCGTTTCACTCATCATGGGTCCCCAACCCGCTTCATACCATCCTACGGAGCCATCATCGAAGCTAACCTGCAATTGCCCATAATTATACATCTCGGGAGCCACCTCATCCGTCAAACGCGCACCGATGGCACTTACTCTAATGGGTTGGGCTCCTGTCATCATACACATGACATCCACATAGTGTACCCCACAATCTACGATTGGAGACATGGACTTCATCAATTGCTTGTGGGTAAACCAGTTATCCCCACTACTTTGCTGATTCAAGTTCATGCGCATCACCAGTGGCTTACCAAGGTCTTGGGCGGTCTCAATAAATTTGGCCCAAGCCGGGTGCACCCTTAGGATGTAACCAATGACCATTTTACGATTTTTCGACAAGGCCAAGTCTACTAATTTCTGCCCTTCTTCAACGGTCAAGGCGATGGGTTTCTCGAGAAACACGTGTGCATTCGCGTTCAAGCTCTTCTCTGCATATTCAGCATGCGTCTCGGGATAAGTATTGATAGAAACCACATCGGGTTTAGCGGTAGCCAGGGCTTCGTCAAAATCGCCATACATAGGTAGGCCACCCAATTCATCAGAAAGCTTTTGTCGACTGGCTGGCCTTCGACTGACAAGCCCTACGATCTCAAAGTCTTCCAGTTGGTGATAAGCGCGGGCATGAGAAGTGCCCATATGTCCACAGCCAACTACTAATACACGTAATTTTTCCATTTTGTTGGTTAATCTTTTGCGAATTATAGGTAGGAAGTTCTGCCAACTTCAATAATACAAAAAAGCCTCGAAATTGACAGTTGTCAGCATTCGAGGCAAAACGATGTGTGTAAGAACTTATATAGAATATTGTAAAAGGGAACGTCAGAATTTCCAACGAACAAAGGCTTCCATCGCCTCATATTCTGCGAATCCTAAGGCGCGGTAAACCTGTGCGGTTTCCCTATTTCTTTCCTCTGCACGCTGCCAGAATTCTCGGTCATCGGAACCGGGGAAAGGAGGTCGATCCTTTTGTGACTGGTGCATGAAGATTGCTTTTCGTTTTTTATCTAATTCTTGTGGACTTAAAGGAACAGCCATTTCGATCTCTTCCACTCCCCACTCATGCCACGCTCCTCGATATAGCCATAACCAACAATCATTCATCCACTTCTTACTCTTTAATCGACGGAAAGCCTCGAATACAGCATCTAGGCATACCCGGTGCGTACCATGAGGATCCGCCAAATCACCCGCTGCATATACTTGGTGAGGTTGTACTTCCTCTAGGATATTCATGATAATCTCAATATCCTGTTCACTGACAGATTCCTTACGGACTGTTCCCGTTTCATAGAAAGGCATATCCAAGAAGTGAATATGATCATCCTTTAACCCGCAGAAGCGTGCCCCGGCTCTAGCCTCTCCTCTTCTGATCAGCCCTTTAATCAGGCGAACTTCAGGCTTATCTTTCTGCTTTTTATGCTGGCTCTTCAAACTCTTCTCCAACTTCTGTAGCAAGCTTGTACTTTCTTCTCCAAACAAGGCTTTGCCACCACCAAACTCTCGAAGTACCTCTATATAGCGCAAAGCATCATGATCATGCACAGCAATATTGCCTGAGGTTTGATAAGCGACATGCACATCATGGCCCTGTTCTACCAACCGACCAAAAGTACCTCCCATAGAGATCACATCATCATCTGGATGAGGGCTAAAGATGATTACCCGTTTTTTGGTAGGTTGGGCGCGTTCCGGGCGAGTGGAGTCATCCGCCTTTGGCTTGCCCCCTGGCCAACCCGTGATGGTATGTTGCAGACGATTGAAGATCTTAATGTTGATGTCGTAAGCAGAAGCTTTCTCTACTAGCAATTCCGTCAAAGCGTTCTCCGTGTAATCATCATCAGTTAGCTTGAGGATGGGCTTGTTCAGTTTTTGTGAAAGCCAAACTACCGCTCGACACGTCAATTCATCACTCCAATTACATTCTCCTACCAACCATGGGGTTTTAACTCGGGTGAGTTCTTCGGCTGCCGCCAAATCGATATGACATCTTACATTATGGTGCTTTTGTAGGAAAGTAGCCGGAATTTGAGAAGAAATCTCCCCTTCTACCGCTCGTCTGATGATGGATGCTTTGTGCTGCCCCCATGCAAGGATATAGATGGTACGCGCCTGCATGATACTCTTAATTCCCATGGTAATGGCACGAGTAGGAACATCCTCTTCATTTAGGAAGTCTTTAATCGCGTCTCGACGAGTAAGGCTATCCAAACGAACAATGCGGGTGAGTGAATCTTCTCTGGACCCTGGTTCATTGAAGCCAATATGACCTGTACGACCAATACCTAGGAGTTGAATATCTAATCCACCAACTAACTTGATCTTCTTCTCATATTGCTCGCAGTAATCATTAACATCTTCTAATGGTACTGTTCCATCCGGAATATTTATGTTCTCCGGCAGAATATCTATATGATTGAAGAGATATTCATTCATAAAATAGACATAACTCTGCGGAGAATCTGGATTCATAGGATAATACTCATCCAGATTAAAGGTAATTACATTGCGAAAGCTTAGTCCTTCCTCCTTGTGCATTCGAACCAGTTCGTTGTAGACACGGATCGGAGTAGAACCCGTAGCTAATCCTAGAACGATCTTTTCGCCTTCTTGCTGTTTTTGGCGAATAGCCAAGGCAATGGACTGCGCTACGTGGACAGCAGCGTCTTTGGAATCATCCCAGATCTTTATCGGAAGTTTTTCAAAAGATTTGAGCTGGTACTTTAGTACCTGCTGATGTAAAGTTTCACTTACACTCATCATGTGTGGTTATTAAGTTTTTATGATGCCAAACTAAAGACGCTGCCCCAGCAATGGCTGCTTCATTGAGGCGTAAGGCCGAAGTCTCTATGCTGATGCGTCCCTGTAACTGTGGTAGAACAAAGGTTTCGAAATATTTACGCACTGGCGTCAGCAGAATATCTTCCGCTGCTGCCAACCCGCCTGCTAGGAAAATGGCCTGCGGGTCAAAGATGGCGGCAAGGTTGGCCAGGGCCAAACCGAGACGTCGTCCCACATCGTCAAACACTTCTAAAGAAAGCGCATCACCCATTTTAGCGGCCAAGTAGACATCCTTAGCCTCTAATTCTGATGCCGCTAAGCGTCGGAGAATACTCTTTTGGTCTCCATGAGTTAAACGCTGCAGCACGGTCCTGCGGAGTCCAGTTGCTGATGCATATGTTTCTAGACAACCTCTTCGTCCACAGCCGCAGGCACGGCCACCCGGCTCTACCGTGATATGGCCGAACTCTCCAGCCCAACCGTTATGCCCCTTTACTAGCTGTCCATTTAAAAACAAACCTCCTCCAATTCCTGTGCCAAGCGTAATCAACACAAAATTCTCAAGGTATTGCCCTGCTCCATATCGAGCCTCACCTAAGGTGGCGGCATTGCCATCTTTGGTCAAGTATACTGGTAACCCAAAATGATCTTGGAAAAACTGAAGGATAGGGACTCTATCCGCAAAGGGGAAATTGGCAGCTTTTTCTAGTACTCCAGCTTGTTCATCACAGCTGGGAGCCCCTAGTCCTATACCTATACAATGATAATTGCTGTGATGCTGTTCTAAAAAACGCTCAATTTCTGCAAATAAGCAAGAAAAAAAAGATTCTTCATTCCTGCACTTTCTGGTATCCACCGAACGCTTGGCAATGATGGAACCATCAGCCTGGACTAAACCTAGCTTACTTGATGTTCCGCCGATATCTATACCAAGAACGACATCCATGGACCAAAAATTTGAAAAAGTATGCAGCAAAATTGCTTAAATAGCCGATTCTCAACACAAATGTAAGACAATTTCTTGACAACTGTGCACGAACACACCAAATTTTTTTCTTTATGTGCTCGTGCACACAAAAATTATTAATTGTTTTCATATATCATACTAAGTCTACCCCATTTACCCCTTTGTCAGCGTCCAGATAAGTGTTTTTGCTTCCTATCCTGAAAAACCGACAGCAATTGCCAGCTCCCCGGGGACAAAGCACTATCTTTCGGCTTTTTAAGGAAAAAACCAACTTATGAAACTCATCCGCTTCGGAGCGAAACATCAAGAAAAACCCGGCATCATGCATCGTGGGCAGCGAAAGGACTGCAGCGCTCATTTTGCCGACTGGAATCACGACTTTTTTCAAAATGGTGGTCTCGCCGAATTAGAAAGCTTATTGGCGAAAGAAGGAGATAAGCTACCAGAAGTGCCCGAAGAGGTACGCTGGGCGAGTCCAATAGCCCGCCCCGGCATGATCATGTGTGTAGGACTAAACTATGCCGATCACGCCAAAGAATCTGGCATGGACATCCCTAAGGAGCCCTTGGTATTCATGAAGGCTACCAATACCATTGCTGGGCCCTTTGATCCAGTAGATATTCCACGAAATAGTACTAAGACCGATTGGGAGGTGGAGCTTGGCGTTGTGCTCAAGAAGGATGCACTATACCTGGAAGATGAAGCTGCCGCTGCCGATGCCATCGCTGGTTACTGTGTGATTAATGATTTGTCAGAAAGGGCTTTCCAACTAGAAAAGGGGGGACAATGGGTTAAAGGAAAGTCCTGCCCAGGTTTTAGCCCAGTAGGTCCCTATCTGGTTACTCCAGATGAAATTGAGGACGTTCTATCCTTACCTATGCATTTGTCCGTCAATGGGATTCAAAAGCAAAATGGGAATACCCAAACTATGATCTTCAAACCTGCCTACACGATCTGGTACCTTTCTCAACTCATGCTTCTAGAGGCGGGTGATTTGATTTCCACCGGCACGCCTCCTGGCGTCGGATTGGGCTTCGATCCACCAGAATACCTCTCCGCCGGAGATAAGGTAGAACTTTCTATTGCCGGTTTAGGAAAGCAACGTCAGCAATACAAGTAAGTTAGAAGTTGGAATTGGGAAGTCGGTCGGACGTGGACAGTAGAATCCAAAGAAAGGTGGAAGGACGAAGTTGGAAAGTGGAATCCATAGCCATGGCTTTCTGATTTCCCACTTCGCATTTCCGACTTTCGAAATTCCAAAAACGATTAGCCAAGTTCCGCAGGAATGACTCGAATTCGTTCCTTGCGACGATTACGCAAAACCTGCAGTTCTACCTTTTTACCAATGCTATCCTCATTTAGCAATCGATGTAGGTCATCAATAGTGGCAATTTTTTCTTCATTAAACCCTACGATCACATCTCCTTGTCGAAGTTCGCCATTGTAGGCTGGACTATCCGCTTCAATATTCTGAACCAGAACACCAGAACGAACCTCCAATCTATGATAGTTGGCCACCTTAGCATTTAAGCGTATCATCTGCCCCGCAATACCGATATATCCCCGTCTGACTTTACCGTCGATAATCAGCTTACCTACGACGTATTGCACTAGGTTAGAGGCCACAGCAAAGCAAATGCCCTGTGCTGGAAGAATCACCGCCGTATTGACACCGATGACCTCACCTCTAGAATTCACGAGTGGTCCACCAGAATTCCCCGGGTTCAGAGCGGCATCCGTTTGAATCACATCATCAATTAATCGACCACTCTCAGAACGCAGCGTTCTGCCCAATGCACTTACTACGCCTGCGGTCAAGGAATATTGAAAGCCGTACGGATTACCTATCGCAATAGCAATTTGACCCACTTGCAAAGCATCTGAACTACCAAAAGTAACGGTAGATAGATTTTCTGCCCTAATCTGCACCACCGCAATATCTGTGGCTGGGTCATCACCAATTAATTCAGCATTAAACTGTCGGCCGTCTTGTAAACCGACCTGTATCTTCCGAGCACCACTAACCACATGGCTATTGGTAACAATAAAGCCATCAGTGGAAATAATAAAGCCAGAGCCCGTACCGTAAGGTTGAGAGCGGCCTCTTCTTCGAGATTTTCTTTGTGGCTTATCGACCTTAATCTGCACAACAGCCTCACTAACTTTACGTGCAACATTAACTACCGTCTTAGAATACGAATCTAAAAGAGCGTCATCGGATGGCGTTGGGGCGGCATGTTCTTGTGGTTCGGAGGCATCTTCAATGTATTGTAGCATACGATTTGTTTTAGTCACTCCCGTCAAAGGCATCATGAGGAAAGTGGCAGTGTTAGGAGAAAGCTGCTTTGAGCATGGCTACAAAACCATTACCAAAACAGTTTATCGATTAGACGTAGTGAATAGCGTAGGTTTAAATAGCTAGCGATTATCATACCATAGTTTTCTACCGCCATAATGACATAAAAAAACCGAGTACAACTGCCGTATTGACAGTGTTACTCGGTTTTTACGTAATTATGATGAGGCGGCTATGCGCTTAGCGATAGCCAACCATATGATTATTTAAATGGCTCTATTGCCCTCCTAGGATCAACGGTAATCCGCCGCTACCATCTCCTCCCACTACAATCACTTTGGAGTTGGGAGAATTGGATAGTTGTAAGGTAGCTTCGATACCTTTATCCTTTAAGATTTTATCCGTCAAACTCGCATTCAAGATCTGGTTCGCATCTGCCTTGGCTTGCGCTTCGATGATCTTACGTTCTGCTTCTTGGCGCTCCTGTTGAAGGATATATTCATACTTTAAGGCTGCCTGTTCAGCTTCGATCTTGTCTTCGATAGCTGTACGCACTTTCTCGGGCAATTCGATGTCCCGGATAAGCGTAGCTCTCAAAACGATATAGTTATTGCCCAAAGTATTCTCTAAGTCCTTCTGGATCAAGTCCTGCACTTCATCGCGCTTAGAGGAATACAATTCTTCAGGCTCAAATTGACCAATGATCTTCCGCACCGATGATCGCACCTCTGGACTAACCAGTGAAGTGAGGTAGTTGACCCCAAACTCTTCGTGCAGGTCTCCAATTTTGTCATACTTTGGATGCACACGCACCGTCACATCTACCTTGATGTTCAAACCATTACTTGAAAGTACTTCCATCTCTTCCTCTAGCTGCTTTTCTCGCACATCATACACATACATTGTATTCCAAGGAGCCAATACATGGAAGCCTGGGCTGTAAGTTTTATCTTTTTCCAACCCACCTGCAAACCGACGGAAGAGCACGCCACGATTACCTGCGTCGATGGTCAAAAAAGTAGCACTTGAAAACAAGATGATCACAATCAACACCAAAAAGGCGATGATACCCATAGAAAACATTCTATTCTGAGGATTTTGCCTCTGCTTAGGTTCACTCATTATATTTTTATTTAATTCTCAATATGGTGGAACGTATTTAGTTTGAGCTGATCTTTGTTGGGACAGTCGTTTTAGAATACGCTGAAAATCTTTTTGTTTTCCGAAGGAAATCGTTCCCTAGGAAAAAGGCTAGTCTAGTGAAATCTATCAAATGAACAGGCTTTTCAGCCCTTTGTTAAAAAAAATCTACGAACGCGGGGATAACATCGAAATGTGACAGTCACACTCCTATTCTATAAAATTAGCAAATTGCTGTAGAAATCAAGAAAATTCCATTTTTATCCTATAAACTGCCCTCTCCTATTAAACAAGGGAAGCGCTTTCAGGTTTTCTTAATAGGGTAAAATCCCGGTTATTTTCATAGTCTGATATCAATTATTTAGCCTTACTTTCGGTGCCTCGGAACAAATAGAGGGAAAATCGAAAAAAGTGGAACTGCAGAGAAAAGAAGCTACTATGAATAGAATAATATTTGGATTGATCTTGAGTCTCTTTGTACTATCTTGGGGTTGCCAAAATCAAGAAGGGACAGGAGAAGCCGAGCAAGAGCTAGTCCAAGATGGACCAGCCCTATTCAAAAAACAATGTGTGACTTGTCATGGGCTACAGGGGGACATGGGAGCAGGCGGTGCAGCGAACCTACGACAATCCCAATTGAGTTTGGAAGAACGGATCATCGTAATCACCAAGGGCCGGAATGCCATGCAGCCCTACGAAGCTGTACTTTCAGCGGAACAAATCCGGGAAGTGGCTCAATACACCATGGTACTACGTGATTCTCTACAGTAGCCTGCAATAAAACAAAAAGTATGACCACCTATCAAATCCTTGGATTAATGTCCGGTAGTTCTTTGGATGGCTTAGATCTAGCGAATTGCCAGTTTTCCATTAGTGAGGACAATCAGATTTTATCTTGGGATATTCTGCAAGCGGAAACCCTCCCCTACTCGACGGTATGGCAGGAGAGGTTGCGCCAACTTCCGATGGCAGCTGCCCTGGAGCTGGCTCGTACTGACGTGGCATATGGTGCGCTCTTAGGAAAGATGGCCCGTACTTTTATCCAAAAGCACAACCTCCAACCTGATTACATTGCTTCCCACGGACATACCATTTTTCACTACCCAGAACAGAAACTGAGTTTACAGATTGGGGATGGAGCCGCCATCGCCGCTGCTACCGGTTATCCTGTGATATGCGATTTCCGCACCCAAGACATAGCTTTGGGTGGGCAAGGTGCTCCGCTCGCCCCAACCGCAGACCAATACCTGTTCACTGCTTTTCAGTGCTGCCTTAATCTCGGAGGAATAGCAAATATTAGCGTCCAGACTCCTAGAGGATACGTTGCCTTCGATATTTGTGGTGCCAACCAGATTCTCAATGCCCTGGTCAAGCCTATAGGACTGGAATATGATGATAAAGGAAAGTTAGCGGCAGGCGGGCAGTTAATTCCTGAGCTCTTTCAACAGTCACTTTCTTTGGCATTCTTTCAGGAAGATTACCCTAAATCCCTGGGCAATGATTGGGTGATGGATCATCAAACAACAGCATTTTGTCAATACGATGCCCACGTAGCAGATAAATTGCATACCGCTACTTTAATGATTGCCAAACTCATCGCGGATCACTTAGAACGAGTCATCGAAAGGGAGGGATTAACAGCAGAAGGACTCAAAATGATGATTACTGGCGGCGGAGCCTTTAACGATTTCTTAGTGGAGTGTATTCAAGCAGCTTGTGGTTCGGGGATAGAGATTTGTATCCCTTCAGATAAGGTAATTGGATTCAAAGAAGCAGCGCTAATGGCATTGATGGGACTCCTGCGGATTCGGCAAGTCCCCAATTGCTTAGCCTCTGTCACAGGAGCCTCACAGGATAGCATAAATGGTGCCTTACATCAAATAGCTGAACTAACTCCCACTTATCCCAACTAATATGAAAGCAAATACACCAAAGGAAACCCCGATTTTAGTGACCGGAGCTACTGGCATGGTCGGCTCTTATCTACTCAGATATTTGATTCAAGATGGGTTCACTAACATTCGAGCCATGAAACGGGCCAATAGCCCCATGGATTTGGTACAAACTGTTCTAGATCAGGTGGAATGGGTAGAATGTGACTTGCTTGATGTACTGGGTTTGGAAGATGCCATTCAAGGCATAGACCTAGTCTATCATTGTGCTGCTTTAATTTCCTTCAAAAGAAGCGAAGTGCCTAAAATGATGGCCGTTAATAAAGAAGGTACCGCGAACCTAGTAAACGTGGCATTACACGTAGGCATTAAGAAAATGGTCTATGTGAGTTCCATTGCTGCGATTGGTAGGCCTAAGGATCAACTGACTATTGATGAAAATACGAAATGGGAAGCTAGTCCTTTTAACTCCAACTATGGGATCAGTAAATATCTAGCCGAACAAGAAGTTTGGCGAGGATCAGCAGAAGGCCTAAATGTGGCAATCGTGAATCCCGCGATGATCATTGGTGGTGGATTTTGGGACCGTGGTCCCTTGAAGATGCTGGAGTTAGTTCGCAAGGAGCATGGGTTCTACCCAATGGGAGCGAATGGCTTTGTGGATGTTCGAGATGTATGCCGCTTTATGATCCACTTGATGGGATCCGATATCAGCGAAGAACGCTACGTTCTGAGTGCGGATAGCATTCCGTACAGGTCTTTCTTATCACAAATTGCCAATTCACTAGAGGCAAAAGTCCCGACGAGACCCATTAAAAAGTGGATCGGAGAGATAGCCTGGCGGGCGGTAGCGTTCTTACATTTCTTTACTGGCGGTGATCCCACCGTAACCCGGGAATCCGTGCAAGTCTCCTCTCTTCCCTGCGAGTACAAAAACGATAAGTCCTTAAGGGTGTTCGGCTTCAGCTATTTGCCCTTAGAACAGAGCATAACTGATATGGCTGAGCTATATCGGAAGGCCGAAAAGGTGGAATTGCAACCTATGTTTTTACCCTTAACTTGAAAATCCTGAGTCAGTATTCCTGCTAAACTTTCTCTCCTACGCTCATCTTTTCGATTCTTAATATTGTTGTTAGGTAAAACCTACGAAGGCAAGTATATTAGTCAGCATGAAGTAGCAACTGCTACAAGACGCTACGTCTAAAACTGACTTGTAGTAGAAGATTTTTTCAAAAAAGAAGGTTCTCTAACAACTTCTGTGTTTTGTAGGAGAACGGAAAAGACAAGCAAAAATGAATACGTCCGTCCTGACTTCCCAGTCCATGAAGAAGCCGATTGCCTTGCGGCCAGCAGCGAAGGATATGAATCAAATGCTAGGAATCCGCAACATTCCCTTTCGGGCCATCCTATGTCTCGAACCATTAATAGAATATATTGAGGAGAAGCAAAATAGCGAGGACTATGCAGAGGCCTTCCTGGCGAAAACATTGATCGAGCGCATTGACCTGACGCCCGAACTTCGACAGGCGATCGAAGATCGAGATATCCTAAAGGAACACGAAGAAACGCTCCAGTTGATGATGCTATTCTTCCTCCCACCGGCCTTAAAGGATTCGCAGATGACCAAGATCTCGGCTCCTTTCGAAATGGATCATATCTATTGCACTCCTGCCCTTGAACAACTGCAGGATGGCAAAGAGATTAGCTTTGAATCCAATCAAAGTGGTAGCGCATTAGAATGCTCAGCTGTAGCCAGGGCATGCAGTTTAATTCTCAACCGTTTTTATGGCCAAAATATCACCGTTGATCCTTCTCTGACCATTTCTGTTAAGGATAAAAGCACTGGATTGGTTAGGTACTATAAGACTACCACTGATTTCAGATTCCTCAAAATTAAAGCCCTGAAGCCACTCAAGCCACTGACGCAGGAGCAGATCAATGACATGCTTAGCAACATGTACGACATGAAATTGTGGCTACGTCATATACCAGAGGATAGTTTTGAGATCTCCGGCTTTACCATTAGCCACTTGATTGATATTACCGAGGAAGAATCGCTTTCCAGGTTGCGTTACAAATTACTGGAGAAAAATGCGTTGGTCAACGAAGATAAGTTAGAGGGAATTCGTAATGCTTTGAGAGATTATTTTGCGCTACCCAAATTAAAGGTAGGCATCACAGCGATTGACTATCCAATCGAGAGAACGGTGGCACACAAATACAAGATTCGATACGATTTCCTATCGGATCGAGTGAGTATGCTACTGGCGCCAGAGAATGCGGGTTCCATTTACGAGAAGGTATGTAAATACAGGTCTATCCTACTGATTGAAGATCTAGCCTCCATCAAGCGCCCCACGGCCATCGAAAAAGGCCTATTGGAATACGGCATCCGGAGTATCATGGTAGCACCGCTGATGAATCAGCAGGATGAAGTTATTGGCGTCCTTGAAATCGGCACCGCCAAACCTTACGGTCTACACACTTTCACTGAAATGAAGTTTAAAGCGGTGGTAGGACTATTTAGCATGGCGGTAGAACGCAGTAGGGAAGAAATTGACAATAAGATTGAATCCGTCATCCGAGAACAATACACCGCCCTGCATTCCAGCGTAGAATGGCGATTTATTGAAGCCAGTTACAATCTGATTGAGGCCCAAGCTACGGATCCGACTGCAACTGTAGAGCCCATTATGTTCAAGGATGTATATCCACTTTATGGCCAGGCAGATATCGTGAGTTCTTCCAACAAAAGGAACAAGGCGATCCAAGCGGATTTACTGCACAACCTAAAGCTGGTCAAGGGAGTGATTGAGCAAAGTATTGAATTGGTAAGCTTCCCACTCGCCAATCAGATGCTAATGAAAGTAGAGAAGGACATCCATCAATTGCAGAAGGAATTTAACTCAGGTGACGAATCCAGGATTATTGAAATGCTGCACGATGAGATCCATCCCTTAATTCGTCAACTGGGGAAAACCTTTGAACAGCTACTGCCAATCACTAATGCCTATTTCAAGGAAATAGATGCTGATCATGGTATGGTGTATATCCAACGGAAGGACTATGAATCGAGTGTTTCCAAACTGAATAATGCCATTTCGCAACATCTCCTGCAAGAACAGAAGTCAATGCAAAAAGTACTTCCTCACTATTTTGAAAAGTACAAGACAGATGGGGTGGAATATGATCTATACTTAGGTCAATCCCTGTTGCGCCAAGACTCTTTCTCTGAAATGCACTTGAAGAATTTCCGGCTGTGGCAGTTGGTGCATATGTCGGAAATTACCCGGCTGGTACATGAACTAGGGCCAACTTTACCGGTGCCTTTAGAAACTGCTCAGCTGATTTTTGCCTATACCTCTCCCCTCTCCATCCGCTTCCGTATGGACGAAAAGCAATTTGATGTAGATGGAGCCTACAATGTGCGGTATGAGATATTGAAAAAGCGCATTGACAAAGCAACGATTGAGGGAACCAAGGATAGATTAACAGTGGCCGGTAAAATCGCTATTGTTTATCTCCAAGATAAAGACCGAACCGAGTACTTAGAATATCTAGAATACCTGGTACACGAAGGATACATCGAAGATAATATTGAGGACCTGAAACTCAGTAAATTACAAGGCGTGCAAGGCCTGAGAGCATTGAGGGTAACCGTGAAGGTCTAAGGTCTTACAACAATAGAAGTTTGGAAATCGGAATGAAGCTTTTCATTCCGATTTCCTGTTTAGGGCTATTCCTCCCCGAAAACATATTTATTAAACCATTCCCAGTTGTGCATCACGGCAGCTAGGCGTTCCTTCGGCTTGGTAATACCGTGACCAAATCCCTTATACACAACAAGCTTGGCTTCCACGCCTACATCTCGTAAGCCTTGGGCCAATTCATACGCATTCGCGATCGGGACGCGTCGATCAAATTCGCCATGCTGAATCAAGGTTGGCGTCTTAGCATTATTGATATTGGTCATGGGAGAAGTCTTTTTGTAAATCGCTTCATCTTCCCAGGGAGTGGCTTTTAGGTACTGACGGGTAAAGGGGTGAATATCGGTATTTACATAATAGGTCATCCAATTGGATATTCCCGCTCCAACAGAAATCGCCTTGAAGCGGTCCGTATGGGTAGTCAAAAAAGCAGAAATATAGCCCCCTTGGCTCCAGCCCATACAGCCCATTTTATCTGTATCAATCATTCCCTTTTCCTCCAAGTGATCTACGCCAGATAGCACATCCCAAGCATCTCCTACCCCAAGATTTCTCACATTTAGTGCCCGAAAATCAGCTCCATAGCCGGCTGATCCACGATAATTAACCCGCAAAACCAGGGCTCCTTTATTCACCCACTGAACCATCGGATACACGTAGGAAAGTACCGGGGCAGGGCGATCCATGCCAGTTGGTCCTCCGTGGATCATCACCAGGAGTGGATACTTCTTGCTAGCATCGTAATCCATTGGTTTATGCAAAACGCCTTGGATTTCAGCACCATCCTTACTTTTCCAGGAAATGACTTCACTTTGCGCCACTTTCCAGTCTTCCAATTGCTGCGAGTAGTTCGTCAGCTGCTTAGGCTTCATATCTGATACCGATGCGGTATAGACTTCTCGTAGATTTTTTCCGGTACCAGCTGAGAAGGCCATGCGGCTCCCATCAGCCGAAAGGGTAAAGCCCCCTAATTGATCAGGTAAGCCCTCGATTACGGTAGTCTTCCCGCTTCTAGCATCAATCCGAAGCAGTTTAGTTGTGGTACGCCAATTGGCGCGCGCAAATATTCCTGTTTTCTTCCATTCCAAGCCGTAAATGTCCTCATCAAAGTCATCCCCAACTTGCCGTGAAGAACCATCGGATAAATTGTAGATAAAAATCTTATTGTTTTCGTAATAATTAGAGGTACGATTATCCAGCGCGGAGCCATAGAGGAAAGATTTCCCATCGGGAGACCATTTCTCAAAAAAGTCTGCACTAGGGTTACTAATCAAGGATTTGAATTCCTTACTGGCTACCTCTACCAGCGCAATGTCTGCATCAAAAAAGGAGTTGATCAAAGGATCAGGGGTGTGAGAAACAGCGATGTACTTGCCATCCGGAGACCAATTAAAGCCTCTAATCGTAAATTCTGAGGAAACCAGGAGAGAATCCGGCTTAGGCCATTTGATGCAGTCCCAGGTTTGGGCTGTGCTATCTTTGGCATCATAGCAAGGTAGATCAGCTGGTGAAGGCATATCCGGATTAAAATCCATTAAATAAAGGCCCGCAGTTTTGAATTCTTCATCATCCACAGCGAAGGCCCCGAATTTATCTTTTCGCTTCTTATCATCCTTTCCATCTTTGGGCGTCATGGTAAAGGCAATCTGTGTCCCATCCGGCGACCATTCATAACTTCCAATATTTCCTTCCAGTTGCGTTATGGGGAAGGCCTCTCCACCGGCCAGCCGCATGGCGTACAACTGTGTTTTCTTGTCCCGATTGGATAAAAAAGTAATCCACTGACCATCCGGCGACCAGCTGGCACCATAACTGCTGCCCTTGTGCGTTCGGGTCAACTGAAAGGGTGGAGCACCATTCTTAGAAAGCCACAATTCACTATCGTATCGGTTCTCTTTCCAGTCTGTAGCCGAGACACTGTAGATCAGATCCGTGCCATCGGGTGAGAGAAAAGGCGTACCAGCTTGCCGTAAGGACAAGACTTCTTCAAAGCTTGGATTTTTTTTCTGGGCAAAATTGGAAAGCGAACAAGCTAGAGCTAAAAGAAGGCAAAGAATTTTTTTCATGCAAATTGGATTGACGGGTGTAAAGAATGAATACCATGGAACAAAAGTTCATTAGAAGAAACCCATGCGAGATATCCGAAGTTTCCCTGAGACATGCTTACGCAAAACCTTGGATATTTGCCGCGCTGCTTTTCAACTTATATATGTTCCACGGTGATAAACCTTAGCACGAAAATTAAGCATTAATCCGTAAGAATGAAACAAGACGACACAGTCAATCCCATTTCAAGTCAAATTCAAGTCTGTCCTAATCAAAAACTCAAGCCTTAACATTCACTATTGAAACCCAATCAACTCTGTAATGTATGCCCCTCGATACCCTAAGCCAATCAATTCCTTTTTCAGGCGTTCGGCGCGAGCGCGATCCTTGAAACTATCCCGAGATTCCACCACCCATACGGATTCGCAGGGTCTGTAACGAGCCACCAGGCTCTTATGAAACGGATGCTCAGCTGGTTCCGAATAACGCAGAATAGCTACTTGCACCTTGTATTCACTAATAGCTTGAGTGGAAAAGGTGGGTAATTTACTTGGGCCTCCTCCTTTGCGTTTTAGGGCAACAGCCTTTTCATAAGTGGCGGGCAGCGCATCACAATAGGCAGGGCGATCTTGGCCGATCAAGGCATAAGGCAAGGTAAAAAAAAGTAGTAAGTAGAAAATCTTCATATCCAATATATTGACAATTGACGTAAGTACATACCGATACCCCTACAGCTAAGGGATTTAGCTTGCATAAGGATGATTAAAACGCCTTGGATTGAGTTGTGATCTAAACTTGGCAATTTTTAGCTTAAGCCAAGCACGAAAACTGGTTTCCTCTAGTATGGAGTTTATGGTAGAATATCATGCAGGTAAAGAAAGGTATTGTGGATTACGGAGCTAGACTGTAAAATAGCAAATAATACCTAAATCGCGTACATTTGCCCTAAAACAGATTGGAATTTCCCGTAATATTTCGTTGGGGCTCCTTAGCCGTCTCAGCCCACTTTGTTTTTGAATTGCTGGCCTTCTTTGTAGGCTTTCGCTATTTCCTATGGTTACGAAAATCTAGTGGAGACCATCTTCCAAGCAGTAGTAGGCTAACGGCCTTTCTCGGTGCGGTAGCTGGTGCATTGCTAGGGAGTCGACTGCTGGGTGCCTTGGAAGATCCTTATCTATTTTTTCACCCAGCAGGTAATTGGCTGTATTACTTCCAAAGCAAGACCATCATAGGGGCTTTACTGGGAGGCTTGATTGGAGTGGAAATGGCCAAGAAGGTGGTAGGCGAGACGCGTTCCTCTGGAGATCTCTTTACCTTTCCGCTGATCCTGGGCATGATGATCGGAAGAGTGGGCTGCTTTAGCATGGGTGTGGCAGAACCTACTTATGGAACAGCCAGCAATCTTCCTTGGGCCATGGATTTAGGAGATGGAATAACTAGACATCCAACTGCCCTCTACGAGATCGTCTTTTTGCTTTCCTTGTGGTTGATACTGGTGCAACTGAAAAAGGGTTTCAAACTACAAGAAGGGGCAATCTTCAAACTTTTCATGGTGGCTTACCTAGCGTACCGTTTTTCCGTTGCTTTTATACAACCTGTAAAAGTCTGGCTTGGGGGTTTAGGAACATTACAAGTAGCCTGTATACTTGGACTGCTTTATTATTACAAAGTATTTTTTAAACCCTCCTATTTATTACGGGATCAATGAGACAAGGCCAAAGACTTTATCGGTTGCTGCTTGAGTTTACTATCGATCCATCTAAATAGATCTAGGTAAACAAAGCCCCGGCGTTCAAAAGGATCGACACTCAGTTCTTCCAGTTTCGCCCTAAGTTCAGTAAGTAATGGTAGACGTTCTCGTTCCCCTTTGTACATGGCTTGTTTAAAGAAGCGTAGGGAAACCTCTTGCAGACGACTTTTATCTTGAATTTTGTTGAGAAACCGCCCCGTAGAAGTAGTTAGATACTCCATAATATCTTCATTTTTAAGATCATAATGCGCCATGAGAAACAGCAGGCGGGAATAAGCTTGAATATCCTCTCGCAGGTGCCCAGCCTTTAAATTGATGATCAAATTCAGATAGTCCAAGGCTTTACTCGCCTCTCCATTGCATAGATATAGGGCAGCTATTTTATAATACAAAATATGGACCTTATGCAGATCCAGTTGATTGCCATAGAGGTCCAACTGAGCTTGAACCTCAGGAATAAGTTCGATCCCACTTTCATAATCCCCATCCATAAGCGCTCGATTAAATTTCGCTTGATAACGATATAGGAAAGCCAGGATATGAGAATTGGTATTAAACTGTCCTTCGTGTCTCGTGTAGAATTGTTCAAGTTCGGCCTCCGTTTGCTTAAAGACTTGGGCATTGTTGGTATAAAGACAGGTAGTCAACAGCTGATGTAAGCCCCTCATATAAATGTCTACATCTTCTTCCATCATATTTGGTTCCTTACGGTATAAGCCAACCCATTCACCAGCATAATAGTGGCATCGTTCGAAATGCCCTAATATGTAGTGTAGCCAGTAGAGCGATTGAAAGTAATACACACGCTCAAAAAATGAAAGTTCTTCAATTCTATAATCTCGAATTCTTGGTCCGTAGTCCTCTAAAATCTTTACTCGATCCATTTCAGCTTTCGCATGCCCCTTATTGATAAACACACGTTGCAATTCCAGTTTAAGGTTGGATAAAAAGATAATGCTGGTGTTGACTTTGGCTTGCGATTCAGCTTGTCGAATGAGTTTATTCATCCTTTCCGTCGTGGTACGGGTAATGTGATGAGACTCGATCCGCTTTTCGAATTCGATAATTTCCTGCAATAATAGATTGTGATGATTATTGGTAGCCAGGGCCTTGGCTCGGCTGAGAATCTTCAAGGACTGAATGTAAAGCCCCTTACCATAAAGAATATAGGCATAATCGATCAGCTCTCGGATTTGGATATCTAATTGCTTATTGAGATGCATCAAGCGAAGGCTGGTAAGCAAATGCTGGTAGAGATGACGCTTCAGGTTGGAGAATTGGGTTTTGCTAAGGTCATTGAGTTTCATCTTAGCTTTGTCCTCTTCGTATACTTTTTGCTTTTCTAATACCTCAAAGAGTTGGAAGAACATAACCTCACCTTCTGACTGGATGCGCTTCACATAAAGTTTAAAATTGCGTTTTTCTGCCTTTGAGAGTGATTTTATTAACTTAAATAGAAGATCACCTTGGGATATGGGCATAACAGTGGCTGTTTTACTGCTTTTCACTGCAACGAACTTTAAGTAGAATTAAAGTTCCTTGCCGAATAATAATTTGGAAAAAGTAAATCAGCTCGAGAAAACATTCGGAATATGCGGAAGGAAGTCTAGTATGTCTTCTTATTGACGATAACAATATAGCAAAAAAATGATTATTTATTCCTCCTCCTGAACCATAAATTTGTCTCCTGTTAGGCCATTCTATTAGACGCAGGGCACAGAAGAAAGACTAGATGCTGAAACGCCAAAAGATGTAACGTGCACGAGAACACTGGAGGAATTGGCGAAATGAGAAATAGATAAGGATTCAAAAAAGAGTGTCCTTTTTATCTTTTTAATTCTTAAACCATAGATCAAGTACTAACCACCACCACGTAGTTCTATAACAAACTACCGTCACTCGGCCTTTTCCTTTTGGAAGTTACGACCGAATAGAACCCAATTAAAGAATTTGATCCTAGGTTGTTGTTTTTACCATTGTTGGCACTTTTGTTCAATGTTATTATGCTTTCGCAGCCCGGTAAGCGCCATTATGTACCAGTAATGCTGGAAAATAATGCATTTTATGCTTCTGCTGCCATACCTCAAGCCAGGCCCGTCAGGATATTTTTTGTGTCGAATGAGATATGAAATTCTGACTGCCTGGCCTGGGCTGCTTTCCCGAACAAACGCCTTTATCCATTGGTAAAAATATCTTTAGCTTTCGACCACAGGGACAACAGTCTTCCATCCAAGCCGTTCCCCTAACTCTCCTAATTCAATTCAACTTCTTAAAAATCTATTTTCCCCACAAGCTATATCCTAGACTAATCATCAAATTGCGATGATATCCTCCGTTGCCGAAACCGACTTGAACGTTTGTTGATTGTGACACAAGAAAGTTTTTAGAGGTATGGGATAAGGCCACCTCATACCGAATGCCTAGTTGGACCCTACCCAGCTGATACTCCAGCCCCCCAAGGGCGGTGACGTCAAAGGTATTTACCCATTCTCCGGTATCAACCTTGGAACTAGTCCCTTGCTCTCGATCATAAAAATAGTGGTCCATGATCAGGCCAGTGGCAGCTCCGACTTGGAATTGAAATCCTCGCCATTGATAATACAATAGGATAGGGAGATCGAAGTATTTGTAGTTGGCGTTGAAGCTCCGACCATCTTCGAGCACCATACCTACTCCTCTAAGGTTATACAAGGCCTCGATTTGCAGCCCAAAACGTTCTTCCAAGGGTATGTCAGCATACACGCCTGCATGCCATCCACCTTTAGTAATAAACTGGGCTACTTCCAAGGGGGGAAAACGACTTTCGTCCATGTACGAGTGGTTGCCGCCCACTTTCACTCCAAAATGTTGTGCAACTATAGCGAAAGGGAGAGTCAGAAAGATGAATAGAGGTAAGTACTGGGCTTTAGTCATTGGTGTTTTAGTTTTCATAATTTAAAATCTTAGCTAGTACTAAAACGATGCAGTCAGGACATTATTTAGGTTTTAACGAGTATTAAAATAAGCCCTAAAAGCAATATCTTGCAGGAGCAGCAATGGTTTTGCTCATGGGAGATCCATCCATTATGCTTTCGTCAAGCTCCGGTTTCGCCTCCTAAAATCCTGTATCTTACCCGCGTAAATCAATCCACTGTTATGCTCTTTACCGCCGAATTCTGGACGCTAGCCATCTCGCTTACGGGAGGGATACAATGCCTCATTCTGGGCAGTTCATTTATTGTATTGAAAAAAGGGGATCTTCTGGCGCACCGATTATTTGCCCTGCTCATGCTTTTGATCGGATTGCGTTTATTCAAATCTGCCTGGTACATAGAAACGGGGGATACCATGCCTTTGCTTTGGATCAATATCGGATTTGCGGCTCACCTAGCTTCTGGGCCGTTGTGGCTGTTATACTTACATACTACTCTTGGGCAGAGAAGCTTTCAATGGCAGTGGTTAGGTCATTTCATCCTGCCCGTCCTAATCCTAGCCGGAGCTCGCCAGCTGAGTTTGGAAGAGTTTTGGTATCGGGGGGGATATTACAGTTTATTATCCATCAGCCTTGGCTATTGGGCATACGCTCTATACCTACTTTGGAGTTACGGTTTGCGCAAGCAAAAGTTAAATACAGGGCAGAAGCGCTGGTTCTACAGCTTGACGCTGGTGATGAGCTGCTTTTTCGTGGCCTATGTAGCCAATTACTTCCTTGGTCTCCTCCCCTACTCTCAGGCACCCATGATCTACGCCATTGCTTTGTTCCCCCTCAGTATTTCAGCCTGGAGAAGCTATGAAGACATAACACATACGGCAAAGGCCTCGGAAAAGAAGAAATACCAAAACTTGCAGACGGCCTCTGTGCCCGTTGAGGTACACCGACAAAAGATGCTTACTTATATGAAAGAAGAAAGGCCTTTTCTTAAGGGCGGGTATAGTTTGAAGGAGTTCTCAAAGGATGTAGATATCCCTCCCCATCTAATCTCCTGGATACTCAACCAGCATTTACAAAGTAATTTTTCTTCTCTGCTGAATCAACATCGAGTGCACTATGCTGCTCAGCTCTTGAAAAGCTCTCGTTACGACCATTACAGTATTTCCGGTATTGCCTTGGAAGCTGGCTTCAACTCTGTTTCGGTTTTCAATCAACACTTTAAGAAGCAAATAGGAGTTACCCCTTCGGCTTTTCGGAAGAAGAGAGGAACCTAGCAGTGCCGGGGAATAGCATTCTAGCTGAGTCCAGCGGTGCTTTTGCCCTACAACTGCTCCAAGTAGGTGACCATCTTATCTCTTGTTTTGCCATCCGGTAGTAGACCGTAGGCAGCTCCCATATTGTCCTTCAAGTGATGAAGCTTAGTAGTGGCAGGGATGGCTGCCGTGACAGCTTGATGGGAGACAATGTACTTAAGAAAGTATTGCCCCCAAGAATTAATATCCCATTCTTTGGCCCAAGGTGGAAGTGATTTACCTTTAACCCGCCGGAACAAACTTCCACCTTCGTAAGGCCGATTGATGAGGACCGCAACGCCATGATCTTGGGCGGTGGGTAAGAGGCGTTTAGCAGCATTTCGTGTGCCAAGAGAAAAATTAACTTGAATAAAATCTAGATCCTTTTCCGATTTGATTAATCGCTCGAGATCGTCATGAGCACTGACAACGTAATGGGTCAAGCCAATATACCGAATTCGGCCCGCCGCTTTCCATTTCCTGAGCGTTTCTAGATGGGTCCGCACATCTACAAGATTATGCACCTGCATGAGATCCATGGGCGTAGTGCGCATCTTTGACATCGAGGAATTCATTTGATCAATACCGCTATTCTTTCCTCGCGTCCACACTTTAGTAGCCATAAAAAACTTACCGAGAAGCTCAAGGTCGGCGGCAAGGTCTCCCAGCACGTCTTCGGAGCGACCATACATCGGGGAGGAATCTAGAACACGCCCTCCTAGGTCATAGAAGTTTTTCAAGATGCTCCGCATATGGCTGCGGTCAGCCTCCCCTTCACCTATGTCAAAGGTTTGCCAGGTTCCCATCCCAATGATGGGGAGTTCCTCCTCCGTCCCAGGAATTGATCGCTTATGAATTTCTTGCATCGGATACAGACTATGTCCAGTAATTGGAAAAGGCAGTAGGGTACCTGCTCCTAAAGCTAAAGATAATTGCAGAAAATTTCTTCTAGTGGATGATGTTGAACCAAGCGTCATAAGCCATTGTTTTTGGATCGATAAAACAAAAATCAACAATTTTAGGATGCCTTGCCATCGAATTAATTAATCCGGGATTCTAAATGCAGGCTGGAATGTACAAATCCAGCAATAAGCTATAGGGTACAATTTATCATTACTCGAAAGTATGGACTATCTTGCGCAAAATTTTTTGAATGGCTCAAAACGCTAGTGGTAAACGATCCCCACTTTTCATTATATTTCTGACGGTCTTCATCGACATGCTGGGCGTGGGTATTATCATTCCCGTCATTCCTGTTATCTTTTTTGATCCTTCTTCTTCTTTCTTTGCAGCAGAGGTAAGCAACACCTATCGTTCGGTCGCTTATGGCTTCTTGATTGCTTGCTTTCCCTTTATGCAGTTCTTTGGTGCACCCTTATTGGGAACCATCTCTGATCGGTTTGGACGAAAGCCCATACTCTCGATGTCTTTGGTGGGAACTATGATCGGTTATTTACTTTTTGCGTGGGCGATTCTGCAACAGAACCTCATCCTGCTGTTCATTAGCCGAATGATTCCAGGATTTATGGGTGGAAATATTGCCATTATTCTTTCTTCCATTGCGGACATCAGTGATGAAGAATCCAAAACCAAGAATTTTGGCTTGGTTGGGATGGCCTTTGGCTTAGGTTTTATCCTCGGCCCCACGATTGGAGGTCTATTGGCTGATGAAACGGTTTACAGTGGCTTTAGTCATGCCACGCCCTTTTGGTTTACGGCTATCCTTACTTTGTTAAATCTAATTTTCGTTCAGTTTGCCTTTCCAGAAACCCTCAAGGAGTCTAGAACATCCAGTATCAGCTTATTCAAAGGTTTTCAGAATATTGCGCTCTCCTTCCAGGTACCAAAACTCAGGTACATTTTCATGGTGGTATTATTACTATCCTTAGGCTTTTCTTTTTTCACCCAATTTTTCTCAGTCTACCTGATCCAAGAATTCAGTTATTCCGAGAAAAACATAGGCCTCTTATACGGCTGGATTGGATTGTGGTTAGCCTTTACCCAAGGGGTGATCGTGCGAAAGTTATCGAACAAGTTTAAATCCACCCAGTTATTATCTATTACCATACTCGGCTTGAGTCTAGCCCTCCTCGCTCTTCTGGTTCCTTCGGAAGCTATCTGGTTTTACATTCTAAATCCCTTTGTGGCCATTTTTCAAGGCACGACCTCGCCCAATATGACTTCCTTAATCTCTTCGCAGGCGGGGCCCGAACGACAAGGGGAGATCTTAGGTATTAATCAGTCCATGAATTCCTTGGGGCAGATGATCCCGCCTTTGATTGCTGGCTATATTAATGCCATTGATACCTCACTCCCCCTCATTGCTGCCGCTGGTCTGACCTTTCTCGGCTGGATTATCTTTATGTTGTTGGCGAGGCGGTAGTTACTCATCCGCCTGAGTGATTTTCAACACTCACCCGCTCAGTACTCACCGCCTCAGTGATTATTGTGGATGAGGCCACTTTTTAGAGCAGTGCTACCTGGAAGTAAAACAGACCCTAAACGCTTAATGAATTAAACAGCTAATAATCAATATAATAAACATGAAAACAAATCATATTAACAATCTACATTCCTAACACTCACCCGCTCAGTACTCACCGCTTCAGTGGTGGGTACAACTGAGACAAGTAAGAAGTTATGTACTTGATTGATAACTTGAATTAGATATGTAGTCGTGCCGCTAGTAGCCATTTTCGATAAGAGCGGGCATCAATGGAAGTTAGGGTATGGAGGCGTTTTCAAGACTATTCCGCTAAAAGGATCTTGTTTTACTACTACTCAAAAGGAAGGATTGGGGGGCGGGTCTTTGATATACAACCAACCTATAGAGAATAGCTTAGATGGATGAACAGTGCATAACTTATCATTAGAAGTTTCGTCTTATAAAAAGCATTGTAGCGCGCCGATACGGATCATAGGGACAGTATCCTAAAAAACGTGTAATTAAAAAATGAAGGGCTTAAGCCCAAAGAACTATAATTTGACTCTTTCGTCAAAAATAGCAATAAACTGATTAAGAATAATGGGCCAG
>JABSSL010000036.1 GCA_013214355.1 Saprospiraceae bacterium
TATTGAAGCTAGAGAAAATTTCACATCCAGGGTGTCACCGTGAAACAGGACATCCCCACTGGCTATAAATTCAAAGAGTAAGCTGCCAAAACTATACAGCTACCTATCCTGGCTACTTTGCAGGAATAAGATCGGTTTGTTCCAAAATTTGATAATCTGTTCTAAGGCGGTCATGAAGTTGAGTTACAAAGCTTTTCCTGGCAGGATTTCTCGCCGAAGCCATTATTTTTAGACAACTTTGATCCCTAAATTTAAAAAGTCCTGCTCAATGAAGAAACTAACTAAGATAGCAGTTGTACAGGCTGGTTCTGTTCTTTTTGACAAAGCTGCCTGTATAGAGAAGGTGGCTAAGATGACAGCTGAGGCAGCTGAAGCAGGTGCACAGTTGGTCTTATTTCCAGAGGCATTCATCCCTGCCTATCCGCGGGGTATGAGTTTTGGGACAGTGGTAGGGAGTCGAGAGGATTGGGGGCGGGACCATTGGCAGGCCTATTGGGAGAATGCCGTGGAGATGCCTGGAGAAGATGTTGAAAACCTGGGAGCTATTGCCAGAGAAAGCGCCATCTACCTCGTGATCGGGGTGGTAGAACGAGATACCTCGCACGGTACACTGTATTGCAGTATCCTATATTTTGCTCCGGATGGTACGCTGCTGCATAGACACCGTAAGCTAAAGCCGACCGGTACCGAACGCCTGATTTGGGGGGAAGGTAATGGTGCTGATCTACAGGTGTTAGAGACACCCTTGGGGCGTTTGGGAGGATTGATTTGTTGGGAAAATTACATGCCATTGGCGCGCATGGCCTTGTACCAGCAAAACGTACAACTGTATTTGGCGCCCACTGCTGATCAAAGGGATACGTGGCAAGTTTCCATGCGGCACATTGCCTGTGAAGGGCGTTGTTTCGTGTTGTCTTGCAATCAATATGTCCAAAAAGATAGTTATCCATTAGCTTTCCAAGCTGATTTAGCAAATGCCCCCGAAATAATGAGCAGAGGAGGCAGCGTCATCATTTCCCCGCTTGGAGAAGTCATCGCAGGACCGCTGTGGGACCAGGAAGGAATCTTATATGCCGATTTAGACCTGAAGGCCTGCGCCCGAGCAAAGCTAGATTTCGATGTAGTCGGACATTATGCTCGACCAGATGTCTTTGATTATCAATGGAAAACTCAAGTGTAAGCCTACTCTAGCATAACTCATGATTCCACCCAAGCCTTCAAAATTTCACCCTCTACATTAAACATTAGAAACTCAACATTCTACAATACAATGGAGAACTGGATATTCCCATTAACTATACTTCCCGGAATTGGGCTGATTATTACTTCCACCACTGCGATTTCGAATAGCCTCATTGCTGAAATCAACCAACTTTTGCTAGAAGAAACCTGTCGAAAGCAATTGCTGGAACGAAAGATTGCGCAATTGAGTTTATTGAACTGGGCTTTAGTGGCGCTCTATCTTAGTGCGGCCTTTTGCGCCTTGGGAGGATTCTTGGGTGCCATATTGATGAAGGGCAGTCCTGATAGCCAAATGTACGTGAGCTGGATCGCCGGTTTTGGGGTAGGAGTGTTATTGTTAGCTTCAATTTTACTGATTATTTACGGGATGCGGGCCGTGAGAATTAAGCGTAATCAATTTTTAGATCGCCTAAATTTCTGAAGACCCAGGGCCCTGCTTGATACCCTTTTTGTGTCCCTCCATTGCAGAGCAAAAGAAAACTTATTATCTTAGCTAAGTGTTATAACAAAAGCAAAAACACACCTAAACCATCCTAATTATTTATTAAGCGCTTTTTACTGATTTTGTAAATCAACTTAAAAATTATGAGTAGAAGAAGAAGAGGTTTCATGGAATCTCGAAATCCTATCATGAACGAGAATGCTTTTAGGAAAGTATCCTCCAACAACACTTTGGATTCAGACTTTATTCAGGTTGGAGCCGATCGGATGACAGTTTCCGGTGCAGTGAACAAGACCTTGATCCTTTCGGCGATCATGCTTTTAACTGCTTTATGGGGGTATTCCTCCCCAAGCCCATTAATGATGTGGGGTGGAGCGATCGGTGGCTTTGTAGTGATACTAATTGCCTCCTTCCGTCCACATATGTCTCCAACCTTAGCTCCGATTTACGCAGCTTTAGAGGGATTATTTGTAGGTAGTATTTCTGCGGTTTATGCCAGCCTTTTTGATGGAATTATCTTTCAGGCGGTGACTTTGACCTTAGGGGTATTGTTCACGATGTTGTTCATTTACAAAGCAGGTATCATCAAGGTGACGAACAAGTTACGTTCAGGTATCTACATGGCTACAGGTGCCATTGCCATCGTGTACATTGTCAATATCGTATTGTCCATGTTCGGCATCAACTTACCTTTCCTACATGATGCTAGCCCGATTGGGATCGGCATTAGCTTATTAATCATCGGGGTAGCAGCCTTCAACTTGTTGTTGGACTTTGACAACTTCGAGAAAGGGGAAGCCTATGGTGCGCCCGCTTACATGGAGTGGTTCTCGGCAATGGGCTTGCTAGTAACGCTGATTTGGCTATACATAGAAATTCTTCGCCTGGTAGCCATTTTGTCCTCTGGCGATTAATTTTGTTTATTTGGAAAAACGTTCTCGAGCACTTTAATCTCGATAACCATAAAACAGAAAGCGTGGGAGGTAGAGCCTTTCCACGCTTTTTTTATCCACCAGAAGTAGCTACTTATGACGGCAGATGAAAGAGCAGCCTTAAAGGCTAAGATCATTGAGACCATTGCTAGTACGGAGGCTGAAATTTTGCGCCGTGAAGAAAATGCAAAACCCATCTCACCGGATAATGCGATTGGCCGAGTTAGTCGCATGGATGCCATCAACAGCCGAGGTGTAGCTCAGGCCGGCCTCCGCACTGCCAAAAGAAAACTCTCCAACCTGAAGATTGCTTTGACCAAAATAGATCTTCCTTCCTTCGGCAATTGCAGTCACTGTGGAAATCCCATTCGCCCCGCCCGTTTAATGTTCATGCCTCAAAGCGATAGATGCGTCCGTTGCGCAGATAAGTAACTCAAGCTAAGTTGCTGACAAAGTGTCGGTTGTGTTTGTTTTGGTCTGCCAGCTTGTCGGTTTTTAGATAAGGCAACTGTCAAAATATCTGACCTATACCAATGGCACATTAGTTGCTTTTGGAAGGTCGTGTTCATGCCCAAACTTTAGTGTATACATTAAGCAATGTCCGGCGTAAAATGCCAAAGGGGGGTGCAACACTAATCCACGAATGTTTGTTTAAAAGCTTGGAGCTAGGTATTTACATCCGGCTCTGAAAGAAAAATGTTTAGCTATGAATTTTAACAATTTGACAATAAAATCTCAAGAGGCACTGCAACGCGCTCAGCAGATTGCTATGGGCCAGCAGAACCCATCAATTGAACTGGGGCATTTGCTGAAAGGTGTGTTAGAGGTGGATGACGGAGTGGCGCCTTACGTGTTCAAGAAATTGGGCATTAATCTTAATGCTGTAACACAGACCTTAGATTCGATTGTAGCTTCTTACCCAACGGGGGGAAGCGGAAATCAATATTTATCTCGTCCTGCTACGGAGGCCATACAGAAAGCCAATTTACTTTTGAAAGAATTTGGAGATGAATACGTGGCCCTAGAGCATTTATTGCTGGGGATTATTTCAATAAAGGATACCGTGGCACAGATGCTCAAGGATGCTGGAGCGACGGAAAAGGCAATGAAGGCTGCGGTGCGAGAAATGCGGAAAGGAGCGAAAGTGACTTCCTCCAGTGCTGAAGGTAGCTATAATGCCCTGAAGAAATACGCAGTTAATCTTAATGAGCGAGCACGGGACGGAAAATTGGATCCAGTCATCGGTAGGGATGAAGAGATCAGAAGAGTGCTACATATTCTGGCTCGGCGAACCAAGAACAACCCGATCTTGATCGGAGAGCCTGGCGTTGGTAAGACAGCAATCATCGAAGGCTTAGCCCACCGGATTATCAATGGAGACGTTCCGGAAGACCTGGCGGATAAGCAAATCTACGCGCTTGATATGGGGGCTCTCATTGCAGGGGCTAAGTATCAAGGTGAGTTTGAAGAAAGACTCAAAGCGGTGATTAATGAAGTAATTGCGGCAGAGGGAGAGATTTTCCTCTTCATTGACGAGATCCATACCTTGGTCGGTGCTGGTAAGACGCAGGGGGCGATGGATGCTGCCAATATCTTGAAGCCAGCCTTGGCTAGAGGAGAACTACGAGCGATAGGTGCTACTACCTTGAGTGAGTACCAGAAATACTTTGAAAAAGACAAAGCCTTGGAGCGTCGCTTCCAGAACGTTTTGGTAACAGAGCCAAACGAGGAAGACGCGATCTCCATTCTACGAGGCCTTAAGGAAAGGTACGAGACACATCATAAGATCAATATCAAGGATGACGCAATTGTAGCTGCGGTACAATTATCGTCGCGCTATATTTCTGACCGTTTCCTACCTGATAAGGCCATTGATTTGGTAGATGAAGCAGCCGCTCGACTGCGTCTGGAAATGAATTCTATGCCAGAATCATTGGATGAAGTGGAGAGAAAGATTCGCCAGCTCGAGATTGAGCGGGAGGCAATGAAGCGAGAAAAGGATGATACCAAGCTCAATAAGCTGCAGGAGGATTTGGCGAATTTGGAAGAGAATCGAAATGCACTACGAGCACAATGGGAAAGCGAGCGAGAGGTTGTACTTGGTGTACAACAGGCCAAGCAAGAGATTGAACAGTTGAAGCAAGAGGCAAAGCGATTGGAGCGAGAAGGCGACTTCAGTCAGGTAGCTGAGATTCGCTATGGCCGCATTCCAGAAGTAGAGGAACGTCTACAGGACTTCAATCAGCGAGTGCAAGAAATGCAAGCTACGGGTAAGCAATTGGTCAAGGAAGAAGTAGAGGCAGAGGATATTGCGGAAATCGTAGCTAAATGGACTGGAATTCCAGTCACCCGCATGCTCCAGAGCGAACGGGAAAAACTCCTGCAATTGGAAGATGAATTGCACAAACGGGTAATCGGACAAGAGGAAGCAGTAGAGGCGGTATCGGATGCTATCCGACTAAGCCGCACGGGACTAGGTAATGAGAAGAGACCGATTGGCTCCTTTTTGTTTCTCGGTACCACCGGAGTTGGTAAAACGGAATTGGCAAAGGCCCTGGCGCAGTACCTATTTGACGATGAGAACTTGATGACGCGAATTGATATGAGTGAGTATCAAGAGCGACATGCTGTATCTCGTCTAGTTGGCGCGCCTCCCGGCTACGTTGGGTATGATGAGGGTGGTCAATTGACCGAGGCAGTCCGTCGCAAACCTTACTCGGTAGTCCTACTGGATGAAATAGAGAAGGCCCATCCTGATGTTTTCAATATTTTGTTGCAAGTGCTGGAAGACGGTCGACTGACGGATAATAAGGGACGTGTAGCTAACTTTAAGAATACAATTATCATTATGACCTCCAATATGGGATCTGAAGTAATCCGGGAGAAATTCCAGGATATTGATGATCACAATAAAGAGGAAATAATGGAGCAAACGCAGCTGCTGGTTTTTGATTTGTTGAAACGTAGTGTGCGGCCGGAGTTCCTGAATCGCATCGACGAGGTGATCATGTTTAGCCCACTATCGAGAAAGGATATCCGCGGAATCGTAGAACTTCAGTTGAACGATCTCAAAGCTACCTTGGCCGAACAAGAAATCACGATTGTGATTGCTCCGGAAGCGATGGATTGGCTGGCGCAAGAGGGATATCACCCTGAATTTGGTGCCCGACCTTTGAAGCGACTGATTCAGAAGAAAGTATTGAAGCAACTATCTAAGCAGATTCTACTTGGGAAAGTGAAGCCGGGTAGTCATATAGTGCTGGATGTATTCGATGGAGTGGTTGTTTTCCGGCAAGCGATCAAGGAAGATGAGTTGTTGGAGACGGTAGAAGATTAGTCACTTCTAGAGACAGTAATCCAGAAAGAGTATTCGATTATTTATAAAGCAATGAAGTCCGTTGTCTACCGCTTAGACAACGGACTTTTTGTATGTAATCCCACAGCGGAAATTCTGTTGGGATACTTTGAGAAAAGATAGACTCCTCCAATCTAATTTGTATCTTAAAGAGAAAAAAGGTGCTCAAGAAGCTTTTAACTGGGTTCCTATTGTGCCTGCCATTTCTCACCCTTGTAGCCCAAGAGCTTGGAACTGGCAAAGTGGTCTCTGAAACTCGCAATTACACCATCGAAACCTTTTCCTTGCCTGGCATCCGGCAAGGTGTAGCGGTCAACTGCATCGTGCAGGGGCCTGCTGGTTTTTTGTGGTTTGGTACACATGAAGGGCTACATCGTTTTGATGGTCATCAGGTTATAACCTACAAAAATGACCCTGGGGAGCTTGACCAGAATCAAGGAAGGTTAACGTTTTCATACATAGAGAATCTATATTGGGATCAAGAGGACAAACTTTGGGTATGTACTTACGGAGGAGGGCTCTTTAGGTTTAATCCCAATACGGAGCAATTTGAACATTTTGAACATAGTCCAGCGGACCCCTATTCCCTCAGCAATAACCTAGTACTATGTGCGGCTGAGGATGCCAATGGTAATCTTTGGGTAGGAACAGAATTAGGCTTGAATCGTTTTGATCGGACAAGCGGTACATTTCAGCGCTATTTACACGATCCTAAGCAAAGCGGAAGTTTAAGCTTCAAGAATGTCAGAAATATCTATCTAGACCGTAGAGATAACTTATGGGTGGCTACCGGAACTGTTTATTGGGGACAAGACTATGGAGGATTAAATCTTTTCGATCCAACAACCGATTCCTTCATAACGTATCAATATGACCCCGCTGATAGTACTAGCCTTTGGACTAATGCCGTACAGGGCGTACTGGAAGATCGGGAAGGGAATTTCTGGGTGGCTACTACGGCTGGTCTGCAAAAAATGGATCGAGAGCGAGGTCAATTTGAACATATGCGTTCTCCAAACTGACATCCTTTTGCTCCCGGAACCGGCATCTTGGATAAGCCCAGCGCCTATTCCCTCCTAGAGGATCAAAGCGGTGGCCTATGGGTGGGGACGATTGGTAATTATAAGCATGAAAGTCACCTTGTCCGTTTTGACCCTAAGGACAATACTCCGGAATTCTTTCCTATAAAGTCTGCAGCATGGAACCTGTTGGAAAGTCGCGATGGTACGATCTGGGTAGCGCCGGCTGGAGAAGGCGGCAACCAAATCTATAAGATTAAGCCCAAATCACCGACCTATCAGCTAGCGAAAGGAGATCACCTCTTCTCAGATTTCAAGAAAGCCCCACTATTTAAGGTACTCAATGCTTCCCAGTTGGCGGATAAATGGTATGGCCCGCTTGCCGCCGGCTTCGATCCGAATGATGGCAGTATGTGGCTTTCTTACTTTTATGAAGTAAGGGGTAAGGAAGATGGACCTTACGCTATTCTGGTGAATTATAGCCAGGGTACTGGCAAAGCGAGCTACTACTGGATGCAGGATTTGGATCTCCATGGTATGAAAAGTGATACCTATCTGGGGAAGGGCAACCGGTATTGGAGCCCATCTGGATTGGTGATTGAGGGGGATGGGAAGGTTTGGGGAACTTATCCATCAGATAGCGTTGGCGTGTATTGCTTCAATGTTAATCGTAATACAGTCAATAACTATATCCATAATTCCGTAGATACTACGAGTCTACTGTCTAACCATGTCACCTGGGTGATGCAGGACCAATCTGGAATGATTTGGGCTGCTCAGCCAGAACAGGGCCTTAGCCGATTAAATCCCAATACCGGAGCATGGGTACATTACACCACAAATGCCCCTGAATCCAGGCGATTACCTGGAAATGAAGTACTTACTGCCTTTGAGGATGAGCAAGGAAGAATATGGACTGGAGGAAATTCCAAAGCCAAGGAACCCTTCATCACTTCCATTGACTTGAAAGCGGGTACTACTGAAAATCATCCGTGCCCAGCAGGCTTGGCATCCTACAATTTTCCTAGAATTTTTGCCCAGACTCCAGGGCATCTCCTTTTTACTCTGCATGCGCAAGGACTCGGTACCTTGTCTTTTGCTGATCCGTATGCTCCCGGAAAAGTATATAATCCATTTGAGAATAATTTTCCCATTGAGCATATATCTACGATGGTAGTGGATGGGAACAATATAGCCTGGCTGGCTTCCATAGAGGAAAACCGGTTTGTTCGATTTGATCTTCAGCGTGAGGATTGGACTGTGTTTAAAAGCGAAATACAGGAACCGGCTGTGGCAAGAAGGGGAGAGATTGGTCCTAATGGCCACCTATATTTTCTACTCCTAAATCAAGGGTGGCTAGAAATTGACCCAGAGAAAGTCGTCACACCAACGCAAGAAAGAAGCCAGCTTCGCTTAACTGAGGTGTGGCTGAAAGACAAAAGACTGATCCCGGGCCAGACCTCGTGGCTCCAAGATCCAATCTGGGAAGTAAAACAACTAGACATCCGGCAAGAGGAAATGCCACTAAGTTTGCAGGCCTCCGCCTTCCACTATCTCTCCTCTACAGTGCTTTACCAGTATCGTTTATTCCCGTACGAAACCAACTGGAAAACAGTGGCTGGGGCCCCTGCATTCAATTATACTTATCTACCTGCCGGGAAATATGAGCTGCAGGTGAAAGGGTTTACCGAAATGGGGGTATCCAACAATTCAGGTACCTTATTGAAGCTTACCATTTGGCCACCCTGGTGGCGATCCTGGTGGGCCTTTTTACTGTACAGCCTTGGTTTGCTGGCGATTATTGTTGGCATTTATTATTACCAACAACAGCGGTGGTCAATGAGACTAAGGCTGCAAAAGGAGCGGCAAAAAGCAGAAAGATTGCAGGAAATGAATCAGTTCAAAAGTCGGTTTTACACCAATTTCACTCACGAATTTCGAACGCCTTTAACCATCATACGAGGGACTACAGAACAGATACAAGGACATGAAAAGATAAAGGGATTGATTTATCAAAATTGTGAGCAATTACTGAGAATTGTGAGTCAAGTGCTGGATCTATCCAAATTGGAGTCCAATAACCTACCGATTAGTTGGGGCCAGGCTAATATTATACCCTTCCTGAGATATCTCACAGAATCCTTCCATTCGCAAGCTGACCGAGAAAAGTTGAATCTGGCATTCTTCTCTAAAGAGGAAGAATTGGTGATGGATTTTGACGAGGTCAAAATAAGGCAGATACTGGAGAACTTAATTTCTAATGCCATTAAGTTTACGCCGGAGTATGGTAGTGTCAAAGTGATTGCTGCCAGGATTCAAGAAGGAAAAAAGGAGTGGTTAGAATTAAAGGTAAAAGATACCGGAAGTGGCATTCCATCGGATAAGCTTCCTTATATCTTTGATCGCTTTTATCAGGTGGATGACTCATCTATGTTGCTTGGTGAAGGTACAGGGATCGGACTAGCTTTGGTCAAGGAGTTGGTGGCAATACTGGAAGGACGAATTCAAGTAGAAAGTGAGATAGGAAGAGGGACTAGCTTTGTACTACATCTACCCGTGCATCAGGATGCCGTGATTAACGAATTTATGCCTCCACTTTCTCCGGAGATTAGTACGGAAGGAGATCGGGAACAAGCTGAGGTACCGCCACTTGTTCCGGATAGTGAAGATAAAACACGGATACTGGTGATTGAGGACAACGTAGACGTATCGGATTACATTATTTCAGTATTGCCCAGTAGTTATATCCCTACTGCCGTCCGAACGGGTGAAGAAGGACTGCAAAAAGCCATTGACTCTAGTCCAGATGTAATAATCTGTGATGTGATGATGCCAGAAATAGATGGGTTTGAGGTTTGTCGCAGACTGAGAAATGATGTACGCACCGCCCATATACCGATTATATTACTTACAGCTAAGGCTACTCGCCAGGCAAAGTTGAAGGGCCTATCCGTTGGAGCAGATGCATACCTGACTAAACCTTTTGATAAGGAAGAGTTGCTGCTGCGCCTTACCAATTTGAGCAGACATAGCCAACAATTTCTAGAACGATTGAGAAGGACGCATTTGAGGCAAGGAAGGCAATCTGCAAAAGATAAAGAGGATGCTGCCTTCTTGGAAGCCTTGCATGAAAACATTGAATCGAATTTAGGGAATGAGTCCTTCCAGACGCAAGATCTATGCCGAGCCATGGGAATGAGCCGCAGTAAGTTACATCGTAAGTTGACCGCCTTGAAGGGAGAATCAACGGCCAGCTATGTTCGCACCATTCGGATGGAGAAGGCTAGGTTTCTACTCGAAACCACTAAAATCCCGGTTGGAGATATTGCCTTGCAGGTAGGGTTCAAAGATTTTTCTCATTTCAGTCGAACCTTTAAACAGAAATTTGGGTTCAACCCTTCTGATACACGCAAATAGCAGGTTATCAGTTTGTATGGGTAGGACAGTTCTGTACAAATTTTGTGCTTAGAAGGAATGATGGAGCATGATCCTGGCGGGCTAGATACCTTCTTAGTAGGTAAGTAGTTGCCGTATTTGAGAACTAGGGAGCTTGGCTGTCAAGCAGTCCGACTCACAAAGAGATCAAGTCCGTTGCTAAGTGCTTAGACAACGGACTTTCTCCTGTAAACTTGCCCATCATTGGCCAGACAACTCCATTATCTTTTCGGCCAGCAGGCAAGGGGCGGTCCAGCCCTGACGTATCATAAAAGTAGGAGGGAAGAAGTGGTAATCTACTATCATTTTAGAAAATGAATGATCAAATTGATAAGTATCTATCGGCGTAAATTGGTTCTAAATCAGGAATTTCTCTCAACCTTGTGAACAAATCCAGGTTTTTATTTGAAACCACCTATCATGTTATATAGCATCACTTACAGACTGTTTACGAGTGTGATCTTATCACTCATTTTTTCAACGACTCTCTTAGCACAAACCCAGGTCATTTTTCAAGTAGCTAATATTCCCAGTGGATTGAAAAGGGGAGCAGTTGGCTTGAGAGGAAGCCAAGCTCCCTTGAGTTGGGATAGCTCCTTGAAAATGACACAGAAGGATGGCAACTACCAGGTCGTCGTTGAATTCCCCGAGGAAACGAAGGAACTTGAATTCAAGTTTGTTTTGTTTGACAAAGACAAGAAGCCTACCTGGGAGGGAATCAATAATAGAAGCCTGTTTCTGGGGAACAAGGAAACGATGACTTACGAGGCGAATTGGGACGAACCCGCCTTCATTGATCCTAGCACCTTATCCAAGCTTGAACCCCTAGCGCTCCTGCAAGACTTTGAGTTGATTAAAACCATGCTTCTGGAGGTCCACCCCGGACTGTATCGGTACAATGATGAAGCTGCTATCCAACAGGAGTTGGCCGTCCTTCAGCAGGCTTTCAACACTCCAATTACACATGGCGAGGCTTACTTGGCCATCTCAAAATTACTGGCGAGTCTCCAATGCGGCCATACCTTTGCTTCTTTCTTCAATCAAAACGGTTTGATAAAATCGGTAATCCATTGGCAGCAAGATAAGTTGCCTTTTACCTTTCGGTGGGTAGAAGACCGTATGATTGTTCAGTATGATGCGACCCAGGATCGACTCCTACCCGCCGGGACAGAGGTTTTACAAATCAATGGATATAGTACGCAGGAGATTTTAGATAAATTGATTCCCTATATCTCATCCGATGGGGCAGGCAGAGCCGCTCGCGTGGCCCAGCTCGAGGTGCAAGGTTTCGATTTTCGCTATGATGCCTTTGATGTCTTTCATCCCTTGGTTTTTCCTTTGGATCAAGCCATATGGACTTTGAAAATAAGGAAGATTGGGGCGACGGATAGCGAAGAACTAGTGATTCCTACCATTACTATTGCTGAACGCTATCAGACCTTGATCAACCGATATCCCACCTTTCCGAAGGATAGAAATGCAATGTTGTCCTACGAGATCAAAGAGGAAGGAGTCGGTGTGTTGAAGCTGGGGTCCTTTGGTTTGATGGGCTGGAAGCGGTTAACCAAGGATTATAAAGCATTCTACAAGGAGGCCTTTACTGCCTTTGCCAAACAGCAGGTGAAACACCTAATCATTGATATCCGTGATAACATGGGGGGTAATGATGAAATGAAGGATGAATTGGCTACCTATTTCAATGTGGATCGATTTATTGATAACAGTAGGGAAGGGCGAACTCGCTATCTCCATTTCCCAGAATCCCTCAAAGCCTATATCCAGAGCTGGGGTAATCCATGGTATTATGATCTCAGTACAGATAAGCCGGAGGAAGAAGATGGCTATTACATTTTTCCGCGATCACATTCCATCAACCAAAAGAACAAGAAGAAACCTTCCGTCTTTAAGGGGGAAGTGTACTTGCTGACTAGTCCTCGCAATGGTTCTCTGGCGTATTATTTGGCCAAAGACTTTAAGACGTTTGAGATAGGTACTTCCTTGGGGCAGGAAACCGATGGAAACCTACGAGGAATCAATGGTGGACAAATCCTGTTCCTACGTTTACCCAATAGCGGGATCGAAATTGATTTCCCAGTCATGGGAGACTTCAGCCTCACCCCACAAGCAAACCAAGGTGTACAGCCAGATATTCCCATTCAAGTCAAAGTTGAAGATGTACAAGGGGGAATAGATACTGAGATGGAATACATCTTGCGGATGATCCGACAGGGCCAACGGGTTGGGAAACGGGATTAGGCCTGCTGATTACCACACAACTTAAGCCTGTTTAATCGTCGCAAGACAATCAGTGATCATTTGCAAAGCTCCTTGGATTTCTTGCAAATGAGTTCTGAAGTTTAAGACGGCACATCTAATCCAGAGTGCTCCTTCAATTCGGGTGGAGGACATGAAATATCTGCCATCTTTGTGAATGGCTTCCAATAAGGCTTTATTGAAGATATCTGGCTCCGGATCCGGATATCGGAACAAAGTGACGGATAGGGCAGGGGGAGGACCTACTTCAAAACCCAATTGTTGGATCTCCTCATGAAAGTACCGGCAAAGGAAAATCTTTTCTTCTAGGCATGCCCTAAAGGCTTGTAAACCATATAGGTGTAAGGGGAGCCACATCCGTAGGCCCCGGAAATGCTTGGTGAGTTCTGGACTACAATCCGCTGGACTGATTTCATCTAGGCCATAAGCATCGATCAAATAGTTAGCCTCCTTGGTATGGGCTTTGACTAGGGCCTGGCCATCTTTGATAAGAATGACCCCGGTGCCAAAAGGTAAGAAAAGTCCTTTATGAGGATCCATCACAACAGAGTCCGCACTCCCTATTCCCTTGAGCTTTTCCTTCATTTCATCCACCAAGAGGAAGAATCCCCCATAGGCTGCGTCTACGTGATACCACGTGCTATATTGCCTACTGATTTCAGCAATCTCTTCCAATGGATCTACTGCTCCCGTATCTGTGGTTCCAGCTGTAGCAATGATGAGAAAAGGGCTCAAGCCTGCTGAAACATCTTGTTCCAATTGCTGTCTTAAAACACCTGTGTCCATTTCAAAACGATCATTGACAGGAATGAGTCTACAAATACATTCTCCTAAGCCCACTATTTGGATCGCTTTATTTAAGCAGTGATGCATTTGTGGGGTATAGTAGATGACCGACTTCCGAATATTATGAGACCGAATTTGATGTACCTCCCTGGCTGTGGTCAAAGCAATTAGACTGGCGATTGACCCGCCTGAACTAAGGTTACCGTGTGCCGTGGATGGAAAGCCGATCAGTTCGCACAACCAGCGGATAAGCTGGTTCTCTAGTAAAACAGCACCAGGGCTCGCATAGTAGATGCCAGCATACTTATTGCTTACGGCCGCCATTAGATCACCCAGTGCACTAACCCAAATGGCGCCACCTGGGATATAGCCCAAATGCCGACCGCTTGTCGAAGTGATTCCCGCATGATCAATCTCAGTCCTCATGATATTTAATACCTCAGACATCTGCCCGCCCTCTTCCCTGATTACAAGATCAGAGAGTTTGGGGCATTCTGCCTCCAGGTAGCCCTTCTGCCGGTCCAGATGTTCAAGAAAGTCTTCCACGTAGGTTTGTGTCTGCTGCCAGAGATCCTCCCGAGCGGTGCGTTTCGGATCCAAAGATCTCGCAATAACTTCCAGTGACTTTATCTTTTCGATCATGCTGCAAATAAAAGGAAAAAAAACGGCCTGGTCGACTTGAAAAAAAGTATTCCTGTCAGGGTTGTTTTCAACGATTTACTTGAGACAGAAAATTGGCTATGACTTTGCAAGTCAAGGGCTTTTCCTATCTTTAGATTAAACTATTTTCCTCTTGCTAAGAGGGATCGTTATCTAGAGTTCTTTTGTGAAATAAATGCGATTCAGGCTAGCAATATATAAGTTAATAGCGGTAGTGATACTAGTGACTTGTGTGCGTGACATGGCACGAGCACAAGCCTCCCCGGTGACTGGTTTTGCCACCCCTATCTTTGAGTCATTCGATTTTACGGATGGTGCTATTTATGATATTGAAGAGGATTGGAAGGGTTTTATTTGGCTAGCTACGGACGACGGTTTGTTTCAATTTGATGGGACCGTCCTGAAACAATATGCCCATTCTGGGAAGGATACCAGTTTACCGCACAATCAAGTCTTTGATATTTATATTGATAAAGAAAAAGCTGAACTATGGCTAGGGACTGGAATGGGGGTATGTCGACTTAATCCTACCACTGGTGCAGTCAAGATATATAGGGCTTCCTACGACGATCCGAATAGTCTTGCCGACAATATTGTCAGAAAAATCTTCAAGGACCAGGATGGGCAGATCTGGATCGGTTGCTACAATCATGGCCTAAGTTTGTACCGGGAAGAAACGGATGACTTTTTAAACTTCTCTTACCGGATTCCAGAACTAGATTCTTTGCAGCCCTACTATCCTCGCCTCAACGAAAGCTGGCTTAACTCCTTTAAAGCTATTGCGCAGGATAAAATAGATCCCTATGTCCTCTGGCTAGGGACTCCCTTAGGGCTAGTACGCTTTGATATGCAGCAGCAGTCTTTCGAGTGGTTGTTTCTCAACAGCCGTTCACCGGATAGGGAGGTATTGATGCATTCTGTGATGAAGATATTACCCATCGGAGATAAGCTGATCGTAGGAACGGCTTATGACCTGATGATCTATACGCCCAAGACGGGAAAACTTAGACGGATGATTGCTCGGGCGGAGGACGGAACGAAATTATCGTATATCACTCATTTGCATACGGATGATCTGGGGCGCTTGATGGTTTCATACCGTAATGGCTTGGCCATGATGGACTTGAACACCTGGGAATTTGTGGATAGCTGGTTGGATAACAAAGAACTAAATAGGTTTCATGGCATCCGCTTAGCAGATAGTGCTAAACGGCTATGGGTAAATTCATCAGGAGCTACCCGTCTCTACGACCCAGTAAAGCAGATTACCGATATCTTTTCCCTAGATAAAGAAGAGCGCGGAGATCCCTTGGTCTTTAAGCAGATTGATTCCGAAACATTGGTGATGCTTACTTCCCAGGCCACTCGTTGTCACTTTTTTGATCTTAATACCCTCCGCTGGAGAAGTATTAACATGGAAGAAGTAAATGAGCATGGACATCCCGTTATTTGGCGAGACATTGTACGAATAGATGCGCGGACTTGCTTGCTATTGGCCGATAAACATATTTTCCGCTTAGATCTTGAAACCGAAAAACTGGAAGAGTTTACCTACCAAATCCCTGATGGGAATCCTGGCTTGACGAAGTTCATAATAGACAAAAGGCATCGACTTTGGGTAGCCAGTCGTCGAGTGGGTTTGTACCGGATTGATCTAGCGAGTGGAGAGATGATTCATTATATCGATGAGTTGAATTCGGACTATTCTTCCTCCTTATATACCTGGGTCACAGACCTACTCGAAGATAAAACAGGAAAGATATGGATTCGCCTGGCTCGGAGCTATGCTATCTATTTTCCTGAGGAAGAGCGGTTTGAGGTGTTTTCTCATTATCAAAATCCCAATAGTACATTCCGGTACATTCGCAATTTCTCAGAATCTCCCAAGGGTGAGGTTTGGCTAGCTAGTGAAGACAATGGAGTGGGAAGAATAGACAGGCAGCAGCTGGAGAAAGGTATAACTCAAAAATACACACGCTCAAGTGGATTAATAAGTGACCTGATCCAACAAATGGCCTTCGGACCGGACGGAAGACTCTGGATTCTATCCAATTTAGGGCTTAGTGCCTTTGATGCCACTGAGGAGAAGGTGCAAAACTATGCTTGGGATCGCGGCATCCCCTTTGCCCAACATTTAATCCCCTTGTCCAATAGTAAGGTAGCCCTAGCATTGCCGACGGGTGTAGGTATATTTGATGCAGGGAAAACCCAACCCGCCCAGATCATTCCCGAGCCTTACATCAGTCGAATCAATAATCGTGGCGAGCTGGTTTATGAAGGCCGTAATGAATCGAATTTGAAAAGCCTTCGGTTTGAACGAGCCGGCGCTGCCTATTGCAGTTTCGAATTTTCTGCACTAGGCTATTCCAATCCCAAACAATTCGCCTACCGAATAGTAGAATTGGGTGAGCAATGGATAGAGACTTCCGAACAAAGAAGCGCCTCTTATTCCAATTTGTCTCCGGGAACTTACCACTTCGAGTTGAAAAGTAGATTGGTAGATGGACAGTGGAGTGAAGTAAAAACCCTAGAGATCCTGGTCTCCCCTCACTGGTGGCAAACTTGGTGGTTTCAAATGGCTGTGGCGGCCATCTTGATGCTCATTGCTTACAGTGTGTATAGGGGGAGATTGGAGAATGTAAGGCAGAAGGAGCGCCTTAAATCGGAGTTTCAGCGCAAGCTTCACGATGTGGAAATGCAGGCCCTTCGATCCCAAATGAATCCCCACTTTCTGTTTAACTCCCTGAACTCGATTCAGATGTTTATCGTCAAGAATCAGGTGCAAGAAGCAGTAGAGCATCTGGATAATTTCTCTCGTCTCGTCCGCTTAATACTACAAAACACCCGTTCACCCCTCGTCCCTTTGAAAGAAGAAGTGGAAGCACTGAAGCTTTATATGGAAATGGAAAATCTGCGGTTCAAAACAAAGTTTACGCACAGAGTTGAAGTAGAAGACGAGATCAATATTCACCAGCAAGAAATTCCGCCGATGCTCTTACAACCCTTTGTGGAAAATGCAATCTGGCATGGAATACAGCACAAACAGACTGATGGTGAAGTAGTGGTGCGAATTAAACGTGACGATCACCATTTAATTTGTGAAATTGAAGACGACGGCATAGGGCGAGTAGCTGCCAGAAAGATTCAGGAAAATACCAATCGGGTACACCGCTCCTTAGGGATGAAGATCACCAAGGACCGTATCCAAATGATGAATGAAACCCAGGGGACTCCCGCCCGCATTGAGATTATTGATCTTTACGGAGAAGGAGGTAAGGCTACCGGCACAAAAGTAGTGGTGTACCTTCCTGTCACACATAGTCCTGCCCTAAGCTAGCACGCTTACTTTTCCTGGAAGAGCCGACTTGGAGGGTAACCAAATTCTGACTTAAAACTTCTTGAAAAGTAGGCCAAATTGGGCATTCCAACTAAGATCGCAACTTCAGATATATTTCCGACTTTCTCTTCCAACAGCCGCTTGGCTTCCTTTAGACGAACCCTCTTCATAAAAGCAGAAGGGGTGATGTTACTTTCCGCTTTTATCTTTCGATGTAATTGACTTCTACTCAAATACAGGGCTTGGCTTAGGGAGGCTACACCGAAAGCCTCGGTTTCTAGATTTGCTAAGATCACCAGCTCCACTTGGTCTAGGAAGTCAGACCGTGTCGAACTACTGAGCGTATCCGCTTTTGATTCGTCGGGGGCAGGGGGCGCGATAACTTCAGCTTTGGACGCTTGCCGCCACAGGAAAAGTAAGACCATGGATAACAAGCCATAGATAGCGTTCGGAGGTATATCCAGTGCTGCGAGAGGCGCTTGCTCTACTAAACTAGCAGACAATTGCCCAGCTTGCTTCTGCTCCAGATAATCATTTAGTAGGAGATACGCCTCCCTGAAACAACCAGCCTGCGCTGCCTTTTCAGCTTGCTTGGGTAAGGTTAGTTGAGACGATTGTAAAGGCATTTTTGCCGCTAGGAAACAGGGCTGAGTCAGTAATAAAGTGATGACTACTAGGAATAGCTTGGAACTCATACGAATTACTTTTTGGTGATCGTATAAGTTGAGCAAGTAGGTAGGTAAAGTCGGGGGGTAGGTTTTCAGTTTTACGTGACAGGACCTGTAGGACAGGCTTCTTACCAGTACAAAGATCGAAATTAGAATGGAAAGTTGCCAATCAAATGGACCAGAACTACAAAGAAACTGAAGCGTCTCTGACAAACGCTGGTCCCCCTCTTTATAGATAGTATAGATTGGCCAGAAAATGTCCTATGATCTTACAAGTTTATTTCCAGAATTTCGAATTCAACCTCGTCTCAAGAGTTTTCCAGTTGCTTCACATTCAAGTCGAAATGAATGGATTCAGATATTGCCAATACATGTATTGCTATCGCAGGTAACGCACAAAGCCCAGAGAATCATTTTAGTCCATGAACTTAGCATTCCCTGGACTTTCATACAAGACCCTTCCTTCACATTTGGCCAGCCTACAACCGTTGTGCAAGCTGAGTTTTGGCTTCTACCTGCTGGATCAGATGGTTGATTTCTTCGATAAGAAGAGCTACCCGCTTTTTACAATGCCTCATCTCCTTGGTGCGCAAGATTTCATTTGTGTTAGAGGTACTCCCTTCCATACGCTGCAACTGGCATCGAATAAGTTTTAGGCTTTGGATTTTATCTTTAGCCTTTGAGAGTTCAGGATAGGCGGCCAAAACATCTGCTTCATTGTCGAGGGTGCTATCCCCTGCGCAGATGGTGCTAATGGTAGCTCTGTACTTCAATACTAGCGGGTCCGTTAGGTGGATGGCCATAAATAGAAGAATGGCACTCAATAAGGTTGCGGTCACAAAGACCACATAAGTGATTTTTTTTGTTTTCATGATTTTTTGGGTATTTGGTTAATTGGGTGTTATGAAGAGCTGCGTCATACCAGACAGAATCTCATATGCATACAGACTTCTTCATGGGGTTATAATTAGCGGCAAGATACTAGGCATTTCGCTCATCCGATAGTGCATTTGATTGGATGAACCTTTTACTCTAGTATTTGAACAACTTATTGAGTTCCTTGAATTCGGATTAGGATAGGAGACTGGTTAGGGGAGCCACCGAATGGGTTCAGTAGTAACTGTCAGCCGTTCTCCATTAGATTTCAGAAGTTCTACGGTGAAAACATAGGCTTGGTCTAGATCATCTGGACGAGCAGAGCCCTGAATAACCATCGAATTGTTTAAGCGAATGGGGTTGTCTGTAGTGATTTCTTCTAAAGGGGTTGTTCGAAATCCATTATTCTCTCGAGATTCTACTGAGAATAGATCATTTAGAGGAATGTCCACTGACCTATTGGATCTAAAAGGTTTATCCGTATACAGGTTGACAGCTTCGATGCTAAATTTGTCTCCATTTGAACCATTGCCTAGGCAAGAACAAGCGAAGACTGCATTCAAGAGGCCTAGTCTGAAAGGCTGCTGAACCTTTTGGCAGGCTATGAATTCAACTTCTTGTGCTGTGATATTGATAAAAAGTGCTTCGCCTGATGCAAGGTTGAGTTCGCTAGGGTTTGCGGCAATGGATTTGTAATCTACAAACGGAAATTCAACGGCTGGGCAACCGGCTCCACAGCTATCTACTATGGTGGAACCACATCCTTCCCACAATAATATTGTCCAATAGCAAAGACATAACAGACCTATTTTCTTCCAGAAGGATAAACTCGTTTTCATAGCCGGGTATTTTTAACTAATAACGACTAGCTAGGAAAATATGCTGTGTGAAAAAAGCAAGCCACAGTCCTATTCAGGAATATGTAGATTGTTTGAGGAACTGCGGCTTGCAAAAAAAGTAGGCAATTAGCAATGGAATAGGCTAATGAACTAAAGTCTTCATTGGGTAGTCAGGGTATACGCCAGTTTGTAAGCAAAAAAAAAATGTTTCTTCAATTACTGCATGTAAATAGGTTTTCATCTCCCATAAAATTGAAGCGTTTATCTAAAACTGTACCCAAGCGAAAGACCAAACCAACTAGGGTAGAAGCCAGTGTTGCTAATGGCTGGCGTCCAATTGATTTTGAGCAGGAATCCATTCTTTAAAGGCTTTAGCCGGTAGCCCATATTCAGGAAACCCAGCGCTCCAAATCCTCGTCCTCGGAAGGTCTCTCTTCCATTGCCGAAATCTCCATCCACATTAGCGTTTACATATAAGGGAGTGAGTCCAAAACCAGCTTCGAAGGCACTTCGCCTTTCCCCAACGATATAGGTGGCTTGCAATGGAAGGGTGATGATTCCTGCGGAGAAGCGCTCACCATCAGCATAACCATCTATGCCTGCTCCTCCTATTCCAGCTCTAAAAGCCCAGCCAGAAGTAGTGCCTCTGTTGGCCATTACCTCAATATTCGCGGAGGATAAGATGCCATTTCCCAGGAACTCGATGAAGACGGAGGTCTGACGCTTTTCGGGCATGGAATATTGGGCAGAAGTGACAAGAGGTAGACATAGCAATAAGGGGATCAATAGTTTTAGGCATTTCATAATCAATAGCTTTAAAGAGGAACTGCTCCCGGGTTGTTGAGTCATTGAAACAGTTCCTAAGGTTAAGAATTGGGGTAAAGGAATTTGGTGTTTGTACTACAGTTGATTACCCTCCCATTCGGTAGGGGAATCGTCTTGAAATGGTTCGGGTAATGGATCGCACGACTTCATTGTGTGGTCTATTCCACCTGGTTGGGCAAGTTCGACTTGTAGACCATATTACCATACCAGAGTCACCATCAACGATGGCGCAAGAGACTAGAACATCACTAGTGCGATTTTGACCGTACAGCGGCCACCAGCCATCGCTAAATACCCAAGCAACTGAATTCAGTACAGAGAGGCCAAAGGATTCTAAATCTGTGAGATACTGCTCTTTTTCAACATTGGTAATCACTACTGCGTCAACACCTAGTAGCTCTGCCAGCTCTTCTGGTGACTTTTGCCAGGATTCTCTTAAGCTAAGTCCTGCTTCTTCCAATCTTTCATTGGTAGTAGCAAAGTGCTGGAAGTCGATGTTGATGTCATTAGCATTTCTTCCGGATCGTCGAATGAGCTGATTGTACAGTTCAATTTGAAAAGCCTGACTCTCTGCCTCTTCGATCATCTCGATTTGCGCATCGGAGATGTCACGTGGAATTCGACCACTGGTGTAAGTAGCAACGGGTATGATGGCTACTGTTTGGTGCTGATATGCGTAATTTTCATAGCTATACGTTTTGAATCGCTCCCTGCTGCAGGAGGCGAATAATAAGAGGCTAAATAGGATGAAGATGCTGTGTTTCATTACTTTTGGATTTATGGGTTAATTCTTTACATTCGTGAACTTATATGCCTGAGAGCGGAGGGTTCGGAAAAAGTGCTTTTGTTTTAAGAAAATATTAACATTAAGCTTGAAGATTCTTTCACAAGAGGCGCAAGAGCGGGAATGGCTGGAAAGAGAACCTGCTCGGTTACTGACTCATTATCAGTCGGTTGTAGAAGTGGTGTGCCAACAATTTATTGCTAGAGGTTTTTTTCAGGCAGAAGAAAAAAGAGAACTAATTCAAGAGGTAAACTTGTCTCTACTGGAGGGAAAACTGGCAAAAGTGCAAATGCACTTCAAGGGAACCGTAAAGTTAAGAACCTACTTTTCGAAGGTAGTCTATAATAGCTTCCAAGAAATGGCTCGCCGACGATCACGCCAACCTATCTTATTATCTGAAGACAGTTTACAGCACACCCCTGATGCGGATTTAAACGCTTACCAAAAAATGGCGATCCAGGATGAATTGTTTCGCCTAGAAGCTATTCTCAAAGGTCTAGCCAAACGGCAACATAAAGCCCTATTCAACCTCAAACTCTTCGTTCGCTTCTTACTAGATCATCTCGATATACAATTCTATGATAGTCCAAAGACGGAAGCCTTGTTGGAACGAATCAAGCAGTCCTTTTTTCAGCCCTATGATCATCTGACAGATAAGGAGGTGTATGATCTTTCTGTTCAACTCTATAATGTTTTAGAGCGCAAAGATAATGATGGGGACTCTCTGCGCCGCTGGGTTGATTCCTTGAAAGATCGTTTGATCACGCTGCTAAATGGTAGTCCTCAACGTTCCGCACATACTACGGATAGCATAAAACTGTTATTGACTTACTACTTTTCTTCTAAACAATCCTAGAAGTGGCAAATGTTAAAATTTGATAAATAAAATCCGGATGCAAGCTGGAGCAGCATATAGGTAGAGTGTATCTCAAAACTGTTTTTGATGACGAAAATGAGCAATTTTTGAACAGGATGAGGCGGAAAAATGGAAGCTAGCCGTAGCTACCTGACTTTTTTTCAACGAAATCATGATCTAAAAGGGCCATTTGCAGCCCAAAGGGTAGTTTTGAGATACGCTCCAAGTAACCAAATAACCAAAAGACCTGCACGCTGCTAAGGTCTATAAGTGGAAAATTATGAACTACTTTAATGAAGACGGACACTTAACGGACGAAAGCATAGCTCGCTATGTGGAGGTGTTACAATCTCAAGATTGGGACTCCCTACCAGCAGAAATCCTTGATCATATAGAAAGTTGCGATAGCTGCCATCAAGCAGCGATGGATCTTTATGCTATTGTATCTCACCACAGTGAGCCGGTGCAAGTTACCGCACCAAAGCCCAAGAGTAGTGCAAGAATAGTTCGTATGCGAGTCATGCGTTGGGCTATGGCAGCGGTTTTAGTCGGACTATCCTTTTACCTGTATCGTTATTTAGACCGCCCGCAGGCTATTGATAATATCGAGATAGATAGTCCTATCGCCAATGAGCCAGGAGGATCAAAGCCATTGGATGAGGAAGTAGTAGAGAACCCCGTATTGCCCGCTCCAAAAAAAGAAGAAACCGAAAACCCGTCTAAAACGACCACTCCTGTGCCCACAAGAGATGTTCGCGACTTGTACGCAGCCAATTTTGTACCTTCCGAGTCCATGGAACTGCTTTTGGCAGATCAACTTCGGTCTACTGGTCTGGAAGTGGTTGAGCCAGTCAATGAGAGCGTAAAGAACTGGAAAAATGGAATTGATTTCCGTTGGACCGGAATAGAGGAGGTAGGCCTAAGTATCCAGTTGGAAAACAATCGAGGTGAACAATTGTACGAACAAACTATAGAAGGACTAGCGCATAAAGTGGAACTGGATTTAGAACCTGGGATCTACTATTGGCGTCTAGAAAGTGAGGAAGACCTACTGATGGTAGGTAGATTGGTGTTAGAATAGCAGCCATGAAAGTTGATGGTTTCATTATTGCCATCTTAGAATTGACAAGCATTGATCTAATTATAATTCGATATGAGAGTACGTCTGTTGATCTGCATTTGTCTGATTGCTAGTAGTTTACCTGCTCAAGGTAACCCTAGTATGGCTTTGGCAAGATCACTAAGTGAAAATCTACAGTATCAGGCATCTAATGAGGTTTTGAGCGACTACATTGCGAGGTTTCCCAATCGTCTATACGATCGATCTACTGCCTTCTTTTTGCAAAGCTACAATTATATGCAGCTTGGCGTTTACCATCAAGCGATGGTAGCGAACAAAGAATCTTTGACCATAAAAGAGCAATTAGGCCTAGAAGGAGCTGGGGAGAATTATATGCGAGCGGGAGCGATTTATCTACTGGCAGGAGATCAGGATCGTGCCTTGGCCAACTTGATGCGAGCCAAGGAATTTCCGATTGAATCTGGGGAAGTGTATGCTTTGATCGATGGTTATCTAGGAGCTACCTATGCAGAGATGGGACAGCCTGAACAAGCTGAAAAATACTACCTCCAATCTATTGAAACACTTGAGATTGATTTTGGTGACGAACATCCAGATCTAGCTACCGCCTATTACAACTTGGGGCGATTAAAGTGGGAAGAGGATAAATTGGAGGATGCTGATGGCTTGCTGAGGCGTGCCTTAAGCATTGCTGCGGCCTTACGTCAACATCGTACGATGGGGCAGATTTATAACGTTTTGGCAAAAGTTCAAGAGACGTTGGCGCCGGATGAGGCCTACCGCACCTACGAAAAAGCCATCAGCTTGCTCAGTCGCCAATATGGCAAGCACCATGCTGAATTAGCTCGCACCCATCTCAATCTAAGCCGATATTACCTCTTAGAAGAAGAACCTGCTAAAGCACGCAGGCAACTTGGAGAAGCCTTAGCCAGTTTGCTGCCTGAGGAAGAGGTGAAGAACTGGCAGTACATGCCCAGTGCTGATGCGCTGACGCTAGATCCTGTCTTACTGATTCAGGTATTAGGGCAACGTACTCACCTCTTACAGTTGCTCTATAAAGAAAAGCCCGCTAGGAATCTATTAAACCTGGCTTTAGAAAGTACCGAAGTAGCTACGGAAGTGTTGGCCTTGCATCTAGCTTCTTTGGGTGGGGAAGGAGGGCGATTGATCCTCACGGAAAAGCTATACGGTATTTTTGAACCAGGAATCATGGCGGCAGTTGAACTATTCGAAGAGGATGGGGATGAAAATTACCTGGAAAAGGCTTTTATCCTAGCTGAGCGAGGAAAGGCGATGATGTCGAAAGCGGATGATAGCGCAGCGGATATATTAGGAAAAAAAGCGGACCTCGAATTGGGTTTACGGCAGGCATTGCGAGCAGCTCAGCGGAATTTTGAAGAAGATCCTTCTGCTGATGCTATTGCTCAGTTGCAAGAGGCCAGAAAGAATCTCAAACTATATCAAGAGGAATTAAAGGGGTTTCAATACCTGCAAACCGGGGCATTTGAAGTGGTCCAGTTACAGAACGCTTTGGCTGAGGACGAGGCTATGCTTTCCTATTTCTTGGGGGAATCCAACTACTATATTTTCGCGATCAATAAGAAAGAGCTGCTCATCAAGCAGTTGCCGAACAGCCACACGCAAACTTGGGGCAAGAAAAAGACGCTAAAGAAACTGATGAACCCTTCTTCTTTGGAGCCAAAATCCGGGATTGGGGTGTACTCAAAAATTGACCCTAAGTTGCGACTCCCTAACATTAAACGTTCCATCATAGCTTATCGAAGAGCGATTAAGAAGCTAGATGGTGCGGAATATAGCTTCTATGCAGCGGATCTCTTTGGTAAACTGATCTATCCCGTGGAATCAGTACTACGGCAGAAACGTAAATTGCTGATTGTCCCCCACGGCGACCTGTTTACCATTCCTTTCGAAGCCTTTCTGACGGCGCCGCCGAAGGAGGGAAAGGTTAAGTACAAGAAATATGAATATCTGATAGAAGATTTTAGCCTAAGGTATGCCTCAGCTGCTATGGATGTACTCCGTAGCAAATCTTCGACGGCTACCCATACCTACGACTTCTTAGGCGTGGCTCCCATTTTCTCTAAAGAAGGTGATCAGCAGGAATTAGCCAAGGTACCTGAAAAGTTGCTACGCGCCATAGAAAGTGACGATGAAATGGATGGTGTATTGAGCGATAGACAGCGATTTCGAGTCTTACCCTATTCAAAGGAGGAGGTCGAAAAAATCGATGATTTATTTACCAAAGCAGGTCGAACAACGCAGGTACTATTGGACACGGATGCGAGTGAAGCCTCTTTTAAGCAAAGTGCTTCGATGGCGCGTTATCTACACTTAGCCACCCATAGCTTTAGCCATGCGGGAGATCCTTTGCGATCAGGAATTGCCTTCGCTCAACCTGCGCTAGAGGATGCAAAAGAAGATGGAATCCTCTACCTTTCAGAGATCGGCGAGTTAAAGATTCAACCTGAACTGGTGGTACTGAGTAGTTGTGAGGGCAATAGTGGACCACTCTTGAAGGGAGAAGGTATTGCCTCTTTGGCCCGAGCTTTTACGCAAGCTGGAAGTCCAAGGACCATCAGTGCACTTTGGTCGGTCTACGATACGTATACCAATTCCTTAATGCAAGCCTTTTATGCTGCCTTGCTCAAGGGAGAATCCTATCAAGAAGCGCTGCGCACCGCCAAACTGCAGCTATTACGTGGCAAAAGGGTTGCTCCTCGGATGTGGAGCGGATTTGTTTTGTACGGCCAAAGTTAGTATTGGCTAACGTCCTCCTGACACATCCATGATAGATCCAGTCACGTAAGAGGCTTTGTCCGAAGCGAGCCAGAGAATAGCTTCCGCCACCTCATCCGCAGTACCGCCACGCTGCATAGGAACGCTGGCCTTGACTCGGTTAATACGATCTGGCTCTCCACCCTTGGCGTGAATATCGGTTTGAATAATGCCTGGTCGGATTCCATTAACTCGAATACCCTCAGTTGCAACCTCCTTGGCCAGTCCAATCGTCATGGTATCCATGGCACCTTTGGTGGAGGCATAGTCAATGTACTCGAATGGCGCGCCCAATTTAGCAGCCATGGAGGAGATATTGATGATACTTCCACCCCTGCCCCCCTTACTGGTAGACATTCTAGCACAGGCTTCTTGTGAACACACGAACACCCCTAGCACATTTACGGCAAAGATCCGCTGCAAGCGCTCATAATCCAACGCATTAAAGCGAGCTTGTGGTTCTAATAGCGCCGCATTATTGACTAGTACATCCAGGGTGCCCATTTCTTTATCTACCGTTTGAAAAAGCGCCTGAATCTGGTCCGGCATTGCCAGGTCTGCCTGCACAGCTATGGCTTTCCCACCTCCTTCCCGGATCGTCGCGACTACCTGCTGTGCGGCCTCCTTATTTTTTCGATAGTTGATGGCCACGGCATATCCTAACTGGGCAGCCAAAAGGGCAGTAGCGGCTCCGATTCCCGTACTTCCTCCAGTGATGAGCATGATTCTTTTCATGAGTCGAAGTGATGTTGATGTGGTATTACAAGGTAGCTATTTCGTAGATTATTCTAGTTGCTTGGGAATCACAGAAGGAAGAGCGGCCATCCACCGCAGAAGGCCTAATTTTCCATGATGCTCATCTTTTAGAAGGAGGGAAATATTTCGAAATTATTAAGTCTTTGATCACGGGCTCCGTCCGGGGGCAAAGCTTGGTAGAGACGCTAGATTATATCAGACATAACCTCTTAGAAAAGGGAGAATGTTATACGAGTTATGGTCAAAAGCAATACGAACTGGTGAAAGTTAGCACACGCACCATATATCTCGATCTTCAACAAGAAATAATGGGAATAAAGAACTAAGAAGTTGGTGTCTCCTTTATCTTTTTGCCAATAATTCTTCGAGCCGATCTGCTAGGATCGGCAAATCTATTCCCAGTTGATTCTTATTGGTTTGTAAGACCGGTCGGACAAGATGTTCAGGAAGTTTGCTTGCTCCCCAATAGGCGCCTAAGATTGCACCGGTGATAGCCGCGACGGTGTCATTATCCCGGCCATAATTGGTCACGAACTCAATCGTTTTTGCAAAGTCCAGATCACATAGTAGCAGGGCCGTTAAATTGATGAGGTGTATTTCGCCAGCGTGGAAGGGGGTATCTTGATTTTTTGCATCCAACAACTGAAAGGCTTTCTGCATTTGTAAGTAGTAAAGACTATCATGAGGAAAATACTTTGGTAGTTGTAACTGCATACTTTCCCATTCATCTAAAGTGGCCGCTTTTGCAGACCTTGCTATAGTCTCTGCGTCCTTATAGATCCGATAGGCAGCTCTTCCAATCAGACGAGACTTAAAGTAATTGTCTGGATCGGTGGTGATCATAGTTTGGAAAAGTGAATCAGGTTGAGGGGTTGACCGCATGGCTTCAGCTGTCAGTGCTGCCGTCAATCCACTAATGTCCCGCGCATAACCGATATCGAAAATGCTTAGCTTATACATTTCTTGATAGGCGAGATCGGGTTTCCCCGGATAGTAGGCACCGATCATAGGGGCATATAGCATTCCCCCACAGGCCATTTCTCCACCATAAAAATGACTGAGCCGAACGCCATACGCCTCAGTGTTCCCCTCTGCAAACGGTTTGGCAACTAAAGCCCATTCTTGCAGCCAGTTGACTCGCCGCATGTTTTGCTCATAAGGTGTTGGATCGAAGCCTTCGGTATTCTTAAGTCGATTCAGTTCAGACTGATACCTATCTATCAAGAACTTGGCGAAGTTGGTAGCCTTGAGCTTTGGGGGTTGATTATTATTTCGGGCCGCTTCTTCTTTTTCAAAATAGTCAATCATAATAGCCTTCCAACGGGTATCATCCGTCGTGCCACCTGGCGGTAGGTTGAAATCCCAGGGCCCTTCCGCGCTAGGCTCGCGTAGCACCATGGTAACACTATCAATGTATTGGTACTCCCGAACCATATCGTAGCGAGGCCACATTTCCGTCGGAGCTCCCATTGCGTCCCCAATAGCTGACCCTATGATCAACCCCAGTAGCTTATCCTTTAGAACATCCGATTGCAGTGTAGAGTCAATATAGTTACTTCTATTCCAGTTCGGATGAGGTTTGACCAATGTCTGACTTTCTTCCTCCGCGGTATGCTTTGGGGTACAAGCGAGTAGAGAAAGGAGTAGAAATAATAGCCAGGAGTTACGCATGATAGGAGGATTTTGGAATGGGAAAGGTAACGTTTATCGGGTAATCAAAGAAATGGCCTCTTGCACTAGATCTTGTTTCTCCTCAATGCTTAAGGCTAGTGGGAGTTGAGCAATGCCAATTAATCTTCGCAGGATTTCTATGCCAGTAAATTGATCCAATAGTTGTTCATCAAAGCCAGTGGGCCGTTCATAGTTTTCCTTGACCCAGTTGATCGCGGAAGGAGCTGACTGTGCCATCTTCATATGAGCCAAAAATACGCTGAGATCAAATTCTGCCAACCCAAAGTAGGAGAATTCCGGGTCAATTACCTTGACTTGACCATCCACTTTCAACCAACTCCCTGGATAATAATCACCGTGAATCAAATGTTGCCCTTCTCCCAAGTATCGCTCGCCTAATTTGGCAATGGTAGCGACTAACGCTTTGTCTGCATAAATTGGGGCTGCCAAATCGTATAGGCCTGCTTGGATAGCATCGAGATCCATACCGTTGTCCGCACGGTAAGGGAAATCAAATATGTGTGTGTGATTTAAGGCTTTAAGCGCTTGATTTTTCGGATAGGAACTGGAAGCCCTGGAAAAATCACTTTGGTGTAAGGTCTGCAGAAAGGTCAAGAGGCTTTCCAACTCTGCTTGTTCGAAGCCTTGTCCCTTTTGATATACATAGCTGAAATCAGCACCATGCCCTAGGTCTTCTACTTTGATCAAGAAATTGTCCAGGTCCGTGGCCAGTAGGAGTGGCGTAAATTCCTTGAGCGTATCATTGGTTTGGACTAAGGTGTAAAACTGAGACTCTGTATGGATTCTTTCAATTGGCGCTTCTAACTGTGGATATTTTTCTACCCAAGGTCTAGCCTGTTTTACAATGAACGAACCCTTCTTTGTCCGCACCCGCAAAACAAAATTCATATTTCCTTCTCCGGGCTTTTCTGTACCGATAACTTGGTCTTCCTCGTCCATCCACCCCTGTCCTTTAAGGTATACTTCCAAACTAGCATCCTGGTTGGCTTCAAGAAACTGAGTGCTGCCCGTCGCGGCTACAAATTTTTGCTTAGCATCCATAACCTCTTTTCGGGGGAAGATAGACATTTCTCTTTGCTCACCCTCACCGCTAGCTTTAAAATTGGTATGTAATTCCCGCTCGTTAAATTCTTTTTAACTTATTTGTCCGAGCAAGGACGCAAGGGCCAAACCCTTGGTCAAATTATTGCTTCCCCTTCCAATAACTGGCCAGGCTAGAACCAGAGATATTCATCAAGGGACCAAATACTACGGCAGCTAAGCCCATAGTAGCCACCTTACCCATCTCCAAAGCAATCCCTGAGGCTAAACCGGAATTCTGCATACCCACCTCCAAGGCGATAGTTCGGCAAGAAGCTTTATCCATACCTGACCACTTTGCGGTTTGATAGCCCAAAAGATAACCTAAGCCATTGTGCAAGGCACAAGCCACGATCAGCAATGGGCCGATGGCGAGTAAACTGTCCCTACCTGCGGCGGTAATAATAGCAATGATCACCGCAATTCCGATCATAGATAACTTGGGCATAGAACGGTCTAGCCAGGGGAATTTACCACTGAGATATTTATTGAATAGTAGGCCCAATCCAACGGGCAGTATCACGATTTTGAACATACTGAAAACCATGGCCCAGAAGTCTATGGGGACCAACTGCCCGGCAAGCAGCTTCATCAGTACGGGGGTGAGCAAAGGAGCTACTAAGGTAGCAATGGCAGTGAGGGTCAGAGATAGGGCGAGATTGGCGCCAGCAATGTAAGACATGACATTGGAGGCCAAACCGCTTGGCGAGGAGCCAACTAGGACGATTCCAGCTGCAATTTCTGGCGGAAAGTTAAAAGCTACGGTTAAGGAGAAGCCGATTAACGGCATGATCGTGAATTGGCAAGCTAGGCCAATGAGCACACCTTTCGGCATTTTCAAAATACCGGTAAAGTCCTCGATGCTCATAGCGGTGCCCATACCGAACATGATGATCATTAACAGAGGGATGATGAGGGACTTAAGCGAGAAACTGCCCCAAGATTGTAAGGTTTCGGGAAAAAATAAGGCCCAAACAACCGCAACCATCACCCACACCGTAAAAGCGATATTCCCTAGTTGTTGCGTGCGACCGAGCCTGAAGGCCAAAAGAGCCAAGAATATGATGACGGTTAAACCCAGTGTAGCATTGTCGAATAAGGTCATTCCTGTGGTAACTTTTTGAGTAAGTCTTGTGCTTTTGTATGCCAGTAATTATCAGCCGGTATTTTGGATAATGCTGTTCGAGATTCCTGGTAATTCTTTTGTTTAAGGTAGACTAGAGCTAGGTACCATTGTGCGGTCGAGCGGTAAATAGATGTGCCGGTGCTAATGGGAGAAAGGCGAGTCAAAGCCTCTTCTGCCCGATCCAGCTCTAAAGCAGCAATACTAGCGTAGATTTGGGCCTGCAAATCATCAGGTTGCTCTTCTAGATATTGATTCAGTAGCTCAGCTGCTGAGCTGTAATTACCGGTGTTAAAAGCAGTTTCTATAGCTTGGAGGTCCTTTTGGTCGGACCCACGTTCCTGTAAGGAAAGCGGACGGTGTTCAGCAAATTGCTGGTAAGTCGGGGGCGAATTGAGCCAAGTCGGAACCAGTAGGAGGAGCAGGATAGCAGCGGCTGCAGCTCCTGCAATCCAGTAGAGTCGTCGACGCAGCGGCACTACTTTGGTGGTAGACTCATTGGAGGACGAAAAGAAAGAGTCGCCGAGTTCACCTATTTCGGCTTTGAGTTTTTCTCGGCCAGGCCGAACAGCAAGGAAGTCCTCTATCTCCTTTCTCTGAGCAAAAGACTTGGCCAGTTCGGTATCCTTGGCCAGCTCCTGCTCAAAAGCCGTGCGCTCAGCCTCGCTGAATTCATCACTGAAGTATTTTTCTATTTTTTTTGAGTAATTGTCACTCATAACTCATTGCTTTAGGCCTCGGAAAGGAGCGTTCTCCAGCGTTCCAAACAGGCATTTTTACGGCGATATAATGCATTCGCAGTACTGAACGATAATGTTTGTATAATCTCTTCCGTGGAGCGCCCGCCTTTGATTAAAGTCAGCAATTGCTGGCAAAGGTCGGAAAGTTGTTTAAAACTGTGTTCCAGTCTTTGGGCTTGGTGGTGAGCCTGCTCTGTAGCAATGAGCAAGTCCTCTATATTGGGGTCATTTTCATCTGTATATCGCTGAAGATTTTGATTTCTTACCTCCTGATCCCGTTTATTTCTATTTTTTTTGTCGAGCCACTTATAACGGATAATGCCCATGAAGTAGGCCCCAAATGAACAGGGGAGTTGAAAATCCTGTCCGGCTACTTTATCATAAATGGCGACGATTGATTCTTGGAAAATATCTTTGGCCTCTTCTTGTTGCCCACCGTGCTTTACAATCCAGGCGCTCACCTTAGGTGCAAACTCCTTATAGATTTCCTGTAAAACTGCTCGTTCTCCATTCTTGAGTCCTTCCAGTAGTACTTGGTCTTGTTGTTCAGGCATTGTCAAACGCTTTTCTAGAAGCCAAATATACGCAAGTAATTGCTCAGTACTGAAGGGGTGAGTACTGAGCGGGTGAGTGTTTCTCTAAGGTGTTGATAATCTGTGGTTTAGTTTTTTGGTTTGTCGGAATCGGTGAATTACTCACCCGGTGAGTACTCACCCGCTGGGTAAATTTTTTTTCAGCAATAGGTAAGATTTCAAAAACCACACAGACATACCTACAAAACCAATGACCTTCTACAGTAAACATGCACGTCATTGGACCATAATCACCAAAATCCAAAACAATGCAAAGAAAGTTATTCTCGCTCACTCTGATTCTTTTACCTTTTATGCTGGGAGCTGCTAATACCTTGCTGGCACAACCTCCCTTCCAAAAATTGTATGGTGATGCCAAACCTCAGGGCTACTCAGAGGTACGCGTCCACAATGGAGCTATCTATGCCTGTGGTTACCTGGGCGATAATCCTGAAATCCTTGGTGTCTTTAGTCGATTTGACATTAACGGTAATTTACAATGGACCACCATGGTGGATGACGTAACTGTTCAGTGGCTAGATTTTGTTCCTACTACGGACAACGCTTTTCTAGTCGTAGGACGCTCTACGCCAGTTGGCGTGCCGGGTGGGCAGCAAAACAACAACCTGTCCGTGATTTCTAAGATTACAGATACGGGTACAGTCCTTTGGACTCGATACTATGATAACCTAGGAAGAGAGTCCTTCTCTCGCATCATACGCCTGACTACGGTCCCCTCCGGTACGGGGCAATACTACGTATTGGGTGTCGAAAACCCTAGTAACTCGCCTTCAATGACAGACCGGGTAATGCTCTATAATTTTGATATTAATGGAAATATTATCTGGAAGAGATACTTACAGTCTGGAACGGACAATGAATTTATTCGCGGGATGTTGGCGGTTGGCCCAAGCAACTTCGTCATCACCGGAAATGTGGACCAAAGAGGCAAATGGGTGATCTTAGATACGAATGGAAATCCTACCGCACAAGACTATGAATATGCTCCAACGGTGACCGTATTCCAAGATGTAGCCCTGATGCCTAATCGGGATCTTTTATTGGGCGGCATGTATCGACCAAGTGGTGTTCAAAATGCATTACTAACCCGAATTGATCCAGCAACGGGCTTAGCAAGATGGGCCCTCACTATCCCTGGTCGTACCCGAATTTGGCATGTTACCGAAGCGGATGCTGACGGAGCCTTCTATGCGCTAAGTATGGGTAATCATGATGGTGTGGATCGTCCCATGGTGCATAAGTTTCAACAAACAGTTATCAGTAATTTTCCAAACTTACTGTGGTCTCGTTATATGGAAGATGGCGAAACGGCTTATGAAGTAGGGACATTACGACTATACAACAATTCTGACCTGCTTTATCACGATAATCGGACAGACAACCCCAGCGGCTTTGGTATGCTTGATGCCTTAATTGGTCGCATGGACAGCGAATTTAACTCTTGTATTACCAAGGACGCTTTTCTAGAAATCGTGCCGTTTGAACTCGATCCTAGAGATGGCCGTACTGAAGTGCAAGAAAGAGAGAGACCAGATCCCCGCACTTCCGAAAAGCAACGGCCAATCGAATGGTTGGAAGAGGAGTTGTGCTCAGACTGTGGTAGAATAATCCGAGATACACTCGATGTAGATTGTGCTGTTCAATCCGCTTACAGCTATAGCTTTCACGTAGAAAACCTATCTGGTTATGATGTAACCGGAGTCGTAATCAATAACCTGCCTCCAGGTTGGACCTTTAGTGATCAATACTGGTCAGCACCACATCCCAGTTTTCCAATTCCAGATAATGGTATTGGTGGACCTTTTGATCTAGTCATCTACCCTCCATCCCCCATTACGCAGCCGACGGAGATCTGCTTTGATGTAGTTTTCCTAAGTGGGACTTACGAATGTTGTCATTTTACCTATTGCATTACCTTGTTGCCGCAAGATCCTTGTGAATCGGTTACAGTATCTGCCACCTCATTAGATAATGAAGAAGAATGCTGCTACCGAGTGACTTTAGAAAATGACTTTTGTGATAATTACTTTACGGGTGTTCAAACCGAAATCCTTACCCCGGGCGTTTACTTCAGCCAATATGCGGGCGGAAGTAACTGGATACCTACACCAAATGCAGGCCAAGATGATATCGTTTGGACACACAACGGAGGATATGTTCCAACGGGCATAGACACCGATATCTTCTTCTGCTTAGATGGTATCACAAGCGCGGCTCAGACCCCACAAGAGGTAGCCTTCCATTGGCTAACGGTAGATGCCACTGGCGAGACGGTTATAGCTTGTTCGGATACCTTGAAATTCGAATGTGAATCTTGTCTGCTAGTAGAAGAGAATAAGCTAGAATGTATTGATAATAATACACTAAGCTATACTTTGACGATAACAAATAATACTGCACCTGCAGTCACTTCCAACATGATCCTCTTGGAAATGCAAACCCCAGGATACAGCTTCAATCCAGATTTTATCAATGTCACTTTGGCCAGTGGGGGAAGCACCACTCAAACGGTGAACATCAATAGTGTCGCACCACTCAATCCTGGAGATGTGCTCTACTATAAAGTCACGCTCCTGGGAGAAGATGGTTGGTGTTGCCATTTAGATAGTTTATCTCTAGTTGTACCAGAGTGCGGTCAATTTACACCCTGTATTGATCCCAACCAAATCGATCAAACTGTAAGTTGTCCCATTACTCCAGATGTAGTGTGTGGCTGCGATGGTAAGACTTATTTGAATGCTTGTGTAGCTGAATTCTACAATGGATTGACCAGTTGGACTCCCGGTCCTTGTGGTCAGCCAGTTGCAAGGCCCCAAGAACTTGCTGTCTCTGCACTCTTATTTCCAAATCCGACGCCAGGTGATCTACAAGTTCGATTACCGCAGTCTGATACTTACCAAGTACAAGTACTCGACCTAAATGGAAAGGTCTTGATTGAAAAGCAATACCATGAAACGACCCAATTTCAATTATCCCTAGATGAACAGCCGGGGGGAATCTACTACCTGAGAATTAAGGGGGCTAAAGGCTTCATGGAACAACGTTCCTTTGTGAAGATAAATCCGTAAGCTCAATCGATCACCCTTTTTGATCATCAGTAGTATACCCTCAAGTATGGGTTTTATCCCAAGACCGATACCCAGTAATTGAAGGCCTTTCCCCTCCTTGGGAGGGGCCTTCTTTAGCCTTATATGTAGAGAAGATCGCCAAAGCTAATTATGGTGTTGAGCAAGAAAAATGAATCCACAGCTCAACCTATTTTCGAAGTCTTAGCTGGCTGAAGTTCTGGTAAAAAAACCTTTAAAATAACTTTAAACAAGTTCATTGACAACCCACTCAAAAAACCAATGATGTTCCAAGCCAAAAAACACTTAATTCTACTCATCCTAACTTTACTTATCTATCCAAGCCTCGCTCAAGAAGTGGAAAGTGAGTACGAGCGAACGCTGAATTTCCTGCAACAGCAGGCTGAAGTGGATACCAACAAGATAAAAGCCCTGAACCGATTCCAGTTTTATAACAGCAATTGGATCAATGTCGAAAATAGTTTAGCTGCTTATGGTAGTGCAGTACGTAGTACTCGTTCGACGAATCATTGCTCCAATGATTTGGCTCAATTCGAATTGATTGGCCCAATGGTGTACAACAATACCTATAACACTCCTTTTAATGGTCTTATCAGTGCCATCATTGGTGATCCGAATGATACTGATTTCATTTTAATCGGAACTGAACAAGCAGGTATTTGGAAATGGCGAAGCAGTACCAGTCGTTGGGAAAATGTAAGTGATCACCTTGATTTACCAGGATTGGGGATATATGACATCATTCGCAATCCTTGCAACTCCAACCATCTCGTAGCTTCTACTGGCATCAATTGGCCTAATGTATCGGTGAGTTATGGTCTGCTTGAATCATTTGATGCTGGAGATACCTGGAGCGTCAATACCGCAGTAAACGCCAGTATAGAACCCCTTAATTTTTATATCACTCATCTAAAAGTGAATCCCTATAAATCCGATTGTGATGCAGGGGAGTTTTTCTACTATGCCGTGAAAGAAGAACGAGGAGGGACAGGATGCAATAGTAGCAGCATCCTAGAAATCAAATATGATGGTACCAGCACGACTAGTAACATCACCACACCGACCTGTAGTCCTTGCGACAACTCTTGTTTTTGGAGGTACAAAGGCATACGTCATTTGGAGGTGTCTGGTAGAAATAGCTTCGTGCTATCCGTTGGAGCTAGGTATACCCTGGATGGGGGCCTATACACCTATGATGGATCAACTACCACTTGGACCAACATTCCACTAAGTGGTTTTCCTTCTGTTCAGCAATTTTCATTAAGTAATGTGGAAAATAATATTGCCTATCTGGCCTATGTTTCAGGCCTTGACAAACATGTCCATCGATTAGATCTCAATACCAATAGCCTTAGCTTTGTCACCACCTTTCGGAGCATACAATTTCAGAGTGCCTCGGAGTTGCTATATGCACCGGTCAATAACATGCTCTATCTTGGGAATGGTAATTTTTATCCATTTGCGGTACTAAACCTTACCACTGGTCAGAAGCAGATATTTCGGGATCAAGGGATACACGCAGATGTTAGGAAGCAATATCTTGCGAGTAGCCATATTGGAATGGACCGGATTTTACTTGCTACTGATGGAGGAGTAGCCCTAGCCGAAATTTCTCCCAATAATCTAGCGAGTTCCACCATTACGGATCAAAGTGGTGTGCTAATGCCTAATAATCAATTCTTCAATATGGCCGTCGGACAGACAGTAGAGGAGAAATATTTAGGGGGAAGCATGCACCAAGGCATATTTCAGAAGGGATTATCGGGTAATCTCAATTGGCGACTAATATATGGGGGTGATGGAGTAGCAACCTTAATCAATCCATTTAACCCCAATCGGTTCTTCTACCAATCCAACAGCCGACTCATTAATGATCGGGGATTTTTATCCACCATTATTAATGGGAACCCTTCTAATTGGTTTACCGGCCAGAAACTTAAGGCAGATCCCAATGATGCTGATATCGTATTTTGGACTAGAGGACGTGCCAATTCGAGCACAGGCCATCTGAGTGTTTACAGTTATAAGACCAATGGATGGGTAACGCATATTCCGACTGCTGCTATGCACAATGTAGGGGTAGTGGAGGTATCAAAAAAGGATGGCGCCATCTTCATCGCTAACCATGAGCCCGGAGACGGAAGTAAGATTAAACTAGAACGCAAAGACGATTTAAGTAATGGTAGCTTTCAAATTTGGGATCAAGGACTCTTAAATATCAATGGGAATGTACAGACGCTTCGCCAGCATCTCTCCTACAAGCGGATCAACGATGTGGCTGTGGATCCTGACAATCCTAATCTCATTTATCTTGCCATTAGTGGCATAGTTACTCAGGGGTCGAATCCTCATCTTGCTGTTCCTGAAGTGATGCGAGTATTGCGTTCTAAGGATGGGGGACTTAGCTGGGAAGATCTCTCCGTCGGATTAGATGCTACTCCTTGTAACAAACTTCTTTTTCAAGCAGGTACAGACGGACGTGTATTTGTATCGAATGAATATGGCATTTTCTTTCGCGATAACACCTTTTTAGATACGGATCCTTGGCAATGTTTTCATGAGCAGCTGCCTGCCCGAGTCATCACGGGAATGGAAATCAACTATTGTCGAAATGAACTGGTCGTCTCTGCTTTTGGGAATGGCGCTTGGAAAACGGACCTATCAGTACTCGGTACGGTCAAGAAGGCCAGTGAAATTACTACCAATACAACTTGGGATAATCAAAGTAAGGTTATCTACAATGACTTAGTTGTTAAAGCAGGTGTTAAACTTATGATTCAAAACTGCAACATCAAGTTGGCCAGTGATGTGAAACTCATTGTGGAACCGACAGCTCAATTGACTATTTTGGGCTCTGCTATTACCGCATTGTGCGAGGATAATTGCTGGGCAGGGATTGCGGTCGAGGGAAATTCAAATCTGCCTCAGCTAGCAGCTAACCAAGGCATTGTTGTGATCAATAATAGTACTATCTCTCATGCTAGAACTGCGCTAAGTGCGGTGGGCTTGACTTCCGATTTTTCTGCTTTGGATTATACTCAGATGGGGGGGATTCTAAATGTTATCAATGCTACCTTCGAGGATAATCGCCGCGCTATCTTGATCAATAGCTATCAACATATCAATGCAGGAATTCCAACTAATAACATTAGTACGATTACCAATTCTTCCTTTCTAATTACGGACAATTATCGAGATAACTGCGGGAGCAACGAAGCTTTTATCACCATGTTCGCTGTCGATGGGGTCCAAATTGCAGGATGTTCTTTTCAGGATCAAAGAAATGGGATAATTGCTGCCGCAGATTATCGCACAGGGATCAAGACTTTTGATGCTTCAGTACGTGTGATCGGCAACAGTAGTAGCGGACCGAATACTTTTGAAAATCTTCATCGAGGAATCGAGCTGCAAGACATTTCCGAAGATAATCCCTTTGTTTCCCATATTGAGGAAAATGTATTTCGTAATAATGCAACAGCTATTCGACTCGAAAATGCAAACAATGAGAGTGAACTACTTCGCAACCGAGTTTTTGTGGGACACCCTTCCGGTGAGGATGCCTATGGTTTGGTGCTGCACAATAGCTCAGGATTTCGGGTAGAAGAGAACTATTGTAGTAGACAGCAAGGGACATCATCAGGTTTTACCCGTGGATTTGATATATTGAATACGTTTAACGCAAACAATCCTGCTAGTAATCCCTATTTTGGACACCATATTGTGTACAATAATATTGCTCAGGACCTTTCAGAAGGATTCACGGCTTGGGGAGACCACTTGGCTGCTAATGGCGATGGTTTAGAGTTTCTTTGTAACCAAAACCTTGGGAATGGAACAGATTTCCATTTTCTCAACTGTCTTCAAGCTCAACAAGGTAGTGCTAGCCAGCCAGCCGGTAATACTTTTTCCTGCACAAGTACAAGCAAAGCGTTTGTCATCGGTGCAGCAGCAGCAGGTTGTATGACCTACTTTCACCTACAAGGGGCATCTTGTACCAACAGTTTTGCCACTGCCTATCCGAGCATGACCTTTTCCGCAGTTAATAGCATGCCCAGCTGTAGTTATATTGTGTCAGTTGAAGAAAAGGAAATGGATAGACACGGAATAAGTATTTATCCAAATCCTACTAGTGATCGAGTCACCATCAAATGGCCTCACCAGTTAGAACTGGAGGAAGTTCGAGTGTTCAGCCTTTCAGGGAGAGCGTTGGAGACCTATTCTCTACTTGGCCTTGCTTCTGGTTACCAACTAGACCTTCAACAGCTTCCAATTGGAGTGTACATACTTCAACTTAAAACGACTAGAGGAGGAATAAGCCATCACAAATTAGTCAAACAGCAATAGTTCCCAACAAACAATTCTACATCCAAATCAACCATAAACCACTTTTCAAAAATGAAATTACAAGCAGCCTTACCCCTTCTTTTATCACTGCTTTTTATCTTCTCTACAGCCAAAGCTCAAGTTGTCTTTTTCCAGGAAGACTTTAATAATGGATTACCGAATGACTGGACACAGGAAACCGGCGATGACCGGCTCATTTGGCAGGTCCGAGGAGATGGCGAAGCCTTATTTGGCCAATTTTGGAATAATCGGCAGCGCTTAGATTCACCTTCGGGTGGTGGCGCAGCTGTCTTCGATTCTGATGGCTATCAATTCAATCCAGAGACTTTAATCCCTTTCCCGCACCGAGCCGGCCTGGTCTCACCAGTAATCGATATTAGTGGGTGTGAACGGGTGGCCATCCAGTTTTACCAGTACTATCGCAATTTTGAAAGCGTAACCAATGTAGGTGTATCCTTTAATGGAGGACTGAATTGGGAGGATGTTCCCGTAAATCAAGGGATTCCCAGAGCCGCTGAGACGTCTAATTCGAATCTTGTGTTTCTGGAGTTGACCGAATTTACTGCAGGGCAAACTGAAGTGCAGATTCGATTCTTGTTTGAAGGAAGTAACTTCTTCTGGATTGTTGACGATGTGCAATTGCTAGAGTTGCCGCCTGAGTTTGGAGAAACCTTCCCCGCTCTTCTAGGAGATAGTCTCACCCAATGGGAAATCCCATTTTTGGTTGATTCTCTGGGAGGCGCCTATCCCCCCAATGAACTAGCCGTCCAATGGTCAGCCACGGCTACCGACGCATTTAAAGATAGCCTCCGGCAAAAACTGCAGGTCGTATCTTATGATACTTGTACTTGTAGTGATCTCGAGCTTTTTCACTTCGCTGATACCTTTGAAATTGACCTCACACAAAACCTGTTGGTAAATGGAGATTTTGCTAATGGGGCAGAAGGCTTTAGGAGTGAGCTAAATAACAATTGTGGAAATTGTAATGCCTCTTCCTACTGTGTCGGAACTCAAATGACCGACATCTGCCCGCTAAATGCAACTTGGGCCAGTAATAACTTCTCCGCCTTTGATGATCCCGGGACCAATCAATTTTTGATTGTTGACGGTAGTGTTACCCCCGGAGTTAATATCTGGTGTCAGGATGTTATGTTGGAAGCCAATGAAGACTATCTGTTTGCCTTTAGAGGGAGAAACTTGTTAGCGAGCAATCCCAGCCCACAGCTCCAACTGCTGGCCAATGGACTGCTACGACTACCGCTACCGTAACACTCTGCCTAGAACAACTCAATGGAGGGCTAATTGGTAATGACTACGGTATTGACGATTTGATCTTGGTCAAGGATGGGAATACTATTCTAAATATTCAGGAGAAAAAAGCTACGGCCGATCAGGAGAATGATGGAGTACAAGAAACGGATTTCAATTACTACAATGGCGACTTCCTAGATATCAAGGAAACTCCCGCTTTCTATGGCGATACCTATCCCGCCCTCCCGCAACCCCAGCCCGCACAACAAGAGGAAGTAGTGGTTGCGATTTTGGATACCGGGATCGATTATAATTATAAGGAAGACATCACCAACGTAGGTCCAATTGCCATAGGAGAATACCTCCGACCAAGCCTACAAGCTTGCTACCCAGAGGATATTTTGGGCTGGAACTTTATTCATGCAGATGATCCCATCCTACAAAACAAACCTTTTGATGATCACAGCCATGGGACACATGTGGCAGGTATCATCATTCAAAATTGGCAAGCCCTGACGGATGACTGTTGTGAGTTAAAGATTTTACCCGTAAAGACCCATGATTTTCGGGGCTTAGGGAAGTTGTTCAATGTAAGTTGTGGGATTTACTATGCCACGGAAGAAAATGCGAATTTTATCAATGCCAGTTGGGGATTTAGCGCAGTACAGTCACCAACGGATGGTGTTTTACACAATGCCATAGAATATGCCCGTGACCAAAGAGGTATTCAACTGATTACCTCAGCTGGGAATGAAGGCGTATCTCTGGTGGACTATCCGGATTATCCTTCCAACTATGATCTGGACAACGTCCTGTCCACCGCAGCCTTGGATAGCATGGAAAACCTCTGGTCATTTTCCAACTTCTCAGATCTTTGGGTGGAGTATGCGGCAAAGGGAGTAGGTGTTTTTAGTAGTGTGCCTATGGGTAGTATCAATGCCGATCCTGCTAGTTTTTGGACGACAAAATCTGGAACCTCTATGGCTGCTCCCGTGGTCACTGCTGCTGCTGCTAAATTGAATTGCCTAGATTTTGAAGATAATTCAATAGATATCATTGGGAAACTAGAAGTCTTAAGTGAGCAATCTACACCCTTGATTCCAATGGTGTTGGATGGCAGAACTATGGACTTCTACGACCTGATCGGAAGAATTGATGATTGTACCTTACAGGTGACCGCTGTGGTAGATTTGGAAGGGCAAGCAGAGGTGAATGTTTTTCCTAATCCTTTTCAAACCGGCCTTACGATAAAAGTAGAAGACAGCTCCGTTCATTTCCATCAATTGTTACTTACGGATGCCCTGGGACGGATACTTTCTCAGGAAGTGCTAGATAAGCGAGCTTCAGCTTGGACAAAAGAACTAAACCTTAGCCACTTACCTAAAGGGATCTACCAGCTCCAATTGCTAGCCCCTGAAGGACAAGTCACACAGATGATTGTGAAACAGTAAACGCCTCTTTTAGGCGAGGACTTTCGGAAGTTCGCCGAGAAAAGCGTGCATTTTTCGCCATAGAGACCTACATTAGAGGAAAGAATTAATCACTTTCCTCTAATCTCTATGTCCAACCGTCTCAAGAACTATTGTGTCTTTCCTTTCCTATTTGTCTACGTCCATCTTTTTGCTCAGGATAATTCCTTCCCGAACTTTGCTGAGGCCTTAGCTTGGGCCCGTTCCTCCGAACAATCGCTAGAGGATGCCCTGCCTGTTTTTGATCAATACATTGAAAAGGCAAATCAAGCTGGTCATTCAGATACAGTGGCCCTATTGATCCACTACAAGGCAGTGAAGTACTATAGGATTAATACTGATTCCGCCATTGCGATCAATGCTAAAGCCATTATCCTACGAATGGAGCAAAAGGACCGTGAAGGAGCTTCTCGAAGTTATTATAATCAGGGACTCTTCTACAATGCTAAAGGAGAGCCAGACGGAGTGAAGGAAAGCTTTGAGGCTATACTCAACTTAGATTATAGTAAGGATAATCCCATGTTTGCGAGTAGCTCCATCCGCTTGAGTCTAGCAGAGCGGGATCGTGGAGATTATGAACGGGCTCTATATTATTTGGATATTGCTTTTCATCCCTTAGAAAAAGAAAAGGATAAATCACGCAGGGATAGTACCAACTTAGGCTTGCTCCATCACGCTTACAGTACGATCTATAACCAAATGGGAGATAGCTTACTGTCGTTAAAAGCTAAAACCCACCTTAGAGAAGAAATTGAAATATATCGAACCTTAGAACTGGAGAATCGGTTGGCAGCAGCCTATTTCGAACTGGGTAGTGCTTTCGAAAACCTACACCAATACGATAGCGCCATTTATTTCTTTGAAGAGGCCAAGGTGGCCTATGCCATGCTTGAAAATGAGGAGATGGTAAATGATGCGCAAAATAACTTGAGTTTACCCTTACGAAAACTCGGAAGATATGCAGAAGCCTTGGAAGCCCTGCAACAAAGTTTACGAAAGCATCAAGTTTCAGTAGGGGAGGGACCGCACCCAGCTAAAGCTAGATTGTATGATAATTTAGGAGAAGTTTACCTGGCAAAGGGTGAAATCACTAAAGCCATCTTTCACTTTCAGCAAGCCATTGATAACATAGTGCCCTTTCCAGGGGCGGATGGATTGGAAGCCAACCCTAGTCGCAAGGCCGTCGAAGACTTGGTGGACAAAGAGGATTTACTTACCTACCTAAGGGATAAGGCACGGGCTTGGCAAGCCTATTACCAGCAGGACAATCAGGAAAGTCATTTACAACAGGCCTTACAGAGCTTGTTGCTGGCAGACTATGTCGTAGACTTGATGCGAAGAGAGCATCTTGATGCCGAATCCAAGTTGTTTTGGAGAAGAAAAGTACACCCCATCTACGAAGAAGGACTGGCCATTTGTTATGCGCTAGCCGATGCCGAGCAAGCCTTCTATTTCATGGAAAAAAGTAAGGCGGTGCTGTTGCTAGATGCGCTGATGGAAATGGATACTCGGAAATGGATCGCCCCGGCTCTGGCTGAACAAGAGCTTTCCCGAACTGAAGAACTGATTGAGGCTAGACAGGAACTGCAAGCAAAACCGGATGACCCCTCGATCCGCAAAAGAATCTTAGATGCTCAAAATCAGTTGCAGGCCATCCGTAGTGATATTCAAACCCAATCCCCTGAGTATTATGATCTCCGCTATAAAACCGCTCAGATAGCAAGAGCAGATTTCCTGACTGAATTACCTGAGGGCACGGCCTCGGTACAGTTCTTTTCGGGAGAAGATCATACCTATATATTGAGCTTGGAACCACAGCAATCAAGACTCTATCGAGTAGATTCTCGTCTGCTGAATCCCACGATCTTTGATTACCTATCCTATTTTGAGAGCGCTGCCCAAATCCTGCAAAGCCCAGATGCCTATCAACAAGCCGGCTTTCTCTTGTACAACACGCTTATGGCACCTGCTCTAGCAGACCTGCAAAGCAAGCGCTTGATTCTAATGCCGGATGGCCTTTTACACAACCTACCATTTGAAGCCCTTATCACAGCGGTACAAGAGGGTGCTAGTATTAGCTCCTGGGACTACTTTCAGCAAAGCCATATTATCAGCTATGCTTATTCGGCCACCATTTTCTCCAAGCAGCTGCAGGCGAGTCGGGGAACGGGGCAGCAGAAGACCAAAATCTTGGCCTTGGCGCCATTTGCGGAGGAAGGAGATGAGACTTGGGGAGCGCTTGCTTATAGCGATGATGAGATTAATGGTATTGCAGAACTTGGATTGGGTGGACGATTTGAAAGTGGGATGGAAGCCAGTTATGCCTTTTTTCAAGAAAATGCCACCCAATTTGGTATACTACACCTCTCTACCCATGCAGCAGTCAATGCCAAGGAAGGGGAGCCCTTTATTGATTTTCGAGATGAACGGCTGTACCTCCGAGATTTATATCGCCTGCAACTTCCAACTGATTTAGTAGTGCTAAGTGCTTGCCAGACGAATTTAGGAGAGTTGAAGCGAGGAGAGGGGGTGATGAGTCTGAACCGAGGATTTACCTATGCTGGGGCAAGAAGTCTCATCTCCAGTTTGTGGAGTGTTAATGATAGAGCTACCGCTAAGATCTTTGGACAATTCTATACCCACCTCAAAGCTGGACAGTCAAAAGCAGAGGCTTTGCACCAGGCCAAGTTGGCTTACCTAGGAAGTGCAGAACTGCCGGATGAAGAAAAGTCGCCCTACTATTGGGCAGGGTTTATTCACTATGGTGATGACAGTACATTACAGCTCCAAGAGGCTAGCTTTGGCCGCGCTTTCTGGTTGACTTTGGCAAGTTGCGTGCTCTTCGTGGGCTTGCTCTTCGGACGGTTTATACAGAGATCCAATGGGAATTGAGCATTCATTCTCAAGTTTTCCCTGCCGTATTTCTATAGTTTCCCTAAATGGTCTAGTGCCAAATAAGCCAAGTCTATATTGACAAAAGTGTGATCTTCTTTATTTTTAATGAATGCTCTGAATTCTTCAATAGGAAGCGTGAAGACTTCGATAAATTCATTCTCATCTAAATTTTGCTTACCGGTAGCACGACAATTGGTGGCCACTAAGAAGTATTGGTACTCCGTGCTGTAAGCACTGCGTTTGGCCTTTAAAAGGACAACTTCATCAGATTCGTATCCCGTTTCTTCAAGCAATTCTCGCTTGGCAGCTTCTTCTGGTTGCTCATTTTTTTCCAAATAGCCTTCGCAACAACTAGTGAGTACTATTTCTGGGCCAGGCCTATACTGTTTGATCAGAACGACATCCCAGTTCTCTGTAAAAGCTGCCACGGAGATGTAGGGGCTATTGCCGATTACATCAAAGCTTGACTTCTTGCCATTCGGTAGTATAAAGAGCTTTTGCCACATTTTTCGCCAACCATCGTAAGCTAGGTCTTCGTGTATTTTTTGCCAGTACAACATAAGTCAATAGAGTAGAGGTTTAGTGTAAAGTAACTTCTGCGATCTGGTTTTACATTGGATTTGATGAGGATAAAAGGTGGTTTTGGATCCAAAGAAGATCCAATCCACTAGGGCTGCGTTAGCAAAATTAACGTATATCTGAACATTTTAATACATTTTCACGTCGCTTCTAATTTCCTAAAAAAAATTAAACTATTGCTAACTCCCGCTTAACTTCTCTTAACATTTAAAGCCTACATCTTGCCGCCATCATTAGCAATTAACCACACAAAATTTATTCATTATGAGAGCCATGTCCAAAGTATTTTTCACTTTTTGTTTGAGTATGATGACCCTTGTAGCTGTAGCTCAAACATCCTTTGGCCTTAGAATGGGAAGCACTTGGAGTAATGTGAATACTTCAGAAGCAATTGGAAATGCAACACCCAACTTTAAAAATATAAATGGATTTAGCATCGGTGCATTTGCCGAGATACCGGTAGCTCCTCAATTCTCTATCCAGCCTGAAATCGGATTCACTCGTAAAGGATTTGTAGTTGCAGAAGGCTTTGATGCACCATTGTTTGGGGTAGACTTACCCATCGGTGTTACTGCGGAAACAAAGTTCGATTATCTAGAAATACCTGTTTTAGCAAAGTATAGTTTTGGCGAAGATAAGTTGAAAGCTTATGTCGCTGTAGGTCCTAATATAGGCTATGCCTTGAACGGGCGAGTGGATACCAAAACGAACTTATTGGTAGATATCAACCTTGGATCAACCGAAATCAATCTCCAAGATCAGGACTTTAATCGCATTGAAATTGGCGCCACTGGTGCAGTGGGAGCAAGCTACGATGCTGGTTTCGGTACGCTATTTGTAGATGCAAGGTACAATAGAGGCTTTACAGAAGTATATAATCTACCTTTTGTAGATGAGAAAGTAAGAACCAGTGGCTTTGGCCTTAATGTAGGTTTCGCAGTACCGATTAACTAGAGCTATATAAAAGAAAGTCCCCAGTTAAACCAAACCCCATAACCCCAATAACCAATAACTCCAAAAAACATAACCCCAATTCCAAATTCCTTTTGAACCACTGATGGCTTGGCTATCAGTGGTTTTTTTAATTCTATAGCCAACAATTGTAATCAAAATAATTACAAAAATCAAAAAAGTTAAATTTTTATACTCAAAATATTGTCAAATTTGAAAAGTTTCGTATATTTGTATCAACACAACAAACAAAAACACCTATAACCAATTGAAAGATGTGTAACACCCAAAAAGCTTTCTTCTCCGATGTTTTTGTGGTCGGTATTTTAGTTGAGCGCATTGCAAAAAATGGGAGTAGAACTTCCAGCAAGAATCTTGATCTAAAGCCACAAAGATGATCGGAGCTGTTAAAATGTATTATTTCGAGCGAGTGTCAGTAAGTTGTTACTTCTTTAGGAGGGGTTCTCCCCTCCGATTTTTTCTCTGATGAAAAGAAAGTATTAGATAGTCGAATCATCCCTTGATTGCACACTGTTGAAAAAACGCCATCTCTAAATCCTAAGCAGTAGCTATATGAATCTCCGTTTCTAGCGGTTTGCACAATGCTAGATAGGTCTGATTTGTCTAATGCGAAGGAAAGTGAACTGTAGTTTAATTGAACCCATTCGTCTACAGAAAACTTGATTTGGAAAGTAATTTAGAATTCGAACGCATGGCAAAACCCTGAAAATACTGAATGGAAACCTTTTTGTTGTAAGCAATAATTTGGTTTTACGAAGAATGCGCTCCCTCTTGGAAACAGCAGGTTGGTCTTTAGGCCAACCTTTTTTTATAGGCTAGATCTATGTACCTAAATCCTAACGTTACCTATCTCTAAAGTCTCGTCTAAATAGGTGTTGTACTACTTAAGTGCCAAGGATTCAATTATCTACCTATAAAACTTGATTATTATGAATTTTTCCATCCAAAACGTAGGTCGCTCGATAATGCTCGTCAGTGTTCTCCTTTTCACGGCCTGCAAGACTAATAAAACAACCCAAGGAGCCATAATTGGAGGAGCTGCAGGGGGTGTACTGGGAGGTGTGATTGGGAAAAAGTCAGGAAATTCTGCTGCCGGGATTATCATCGGAGCAGCTATTGGGGGGACAGCGGGGGCTATCATTGGAAGATACATGGATAAGCAAGCACAAGAGATTGAAGAAGACCTTAAAAATGCCAAGGTCAAGAGAGTGGGAGAGGGGATATTGATCACTTTTGATGCAGGGCTCATGTTTGACGTAGATTCCTACCAATTGAAATCAGCCACGCGAAGAGAATTAGATGAACTTTCTGAGATCCTCAATAAGTATGAGGATACCGATATTCTGGTGGAAGGTCATACGGATAGTAGTGGTGCAGAGGACTACAATCAGAAATTATCGGTGAGTCGAGCTAAATCTGTATACCAGCAGCTGCAACGTAGAAATGTAACCGCTACTCGAGTAACTACCGTTGGCTATGGAGAGAACCAGCCGGTTGCGGATAATGGGAGTGTTTCTGGAAGGCAAAAGAATCGAAGGGTAGAAGTAGCAATTTACGCCAACAAGAAACTCAAAAGAGCCGCTAAGCGTGGGGATATTCCTATGGAGTAAAAGATAGGTGCTTACTTTCCGAAATAAAAAAATGGCTGATCACGAAAGTGACCAGCCATTTTTATGCTATAAGTGAAGGGCCTACCAACGGTTTCCACCGCCGCCATAGCCGCCACCGCCGCCGTAGCCTCCACGGCCACCGCCGCCGCCGCCATTACCGCCGCGGCCACCGCCGCCGCCATAGCCGCCACGTCCACCGCCACGACCACCGCGATTTTCACGGGGTTCTGCTTTCTTCACTACAATAGTTCTTCCGTCTAAATCTGAATCGTTTAATGCTTCGATAGCATTTCTTGCCTCATCGTCATTGTCCATTTCAACAAATCCAAATCCCTTGGATTTTCCGGTAAACTTGTCAAAAATAATTTTGGCTGAAGATACTTCACCAAATTCCTCGAAGGCTGCTCTAAGATCTTCTTCGTGTGTATCGAAGTTCAACTTAGCAACGAAAATGTTCATACTACTAAAAAATTAAATTAAAAATATAAAACAGTTGAAATGTAAAGGCACAATTTACCTCTCTGTCCGGAACATAATCCAATAAAGGCTTATTTGACAGATCAATGGACAACAAATAAAACTAACGGGGAAATTTTAAATCAATCGAAACTTAATAGAGAAGACGAGATAAAATCTACGGGTCAATTAAAAATATTGTCAGGCAAGTTTGCGTACTTATACACAATCACTATCCTTTCTAACGCCAAAGGTAATACAATTGTTGTGGTGAAAAGACTTTTTCACCAAGTAATTTCAAATTAGGGCGGGTCACATCGGCCCTAATTGCCTATCTCGATCTTGTTACACCCCTCCTGCAAACAAGTTGTTAATGGGCTCTGATTTAGTTGCCAACCAGGAACAAAGCATTACTAAATAAGAAGAGGCCATTATCCCAAAAGCCCCTAAACAAAGGGTTATCCACCATATAGGTGATATGTCCTGCTCCCTTAGACTCTACCGCAAAACTGATCGTTTCCTTGAGTTGTTCCAGCGCTTTTGACCCGACAAAACCAACCGTCAGTGGATCTTTCCCAACGGTTCCAACATTATTTAAATTTTTTTGCAGGGGTAGGGCAATGGTATTGGTTTTTAGGGTAAAATATTGATCTCCAATTCCAAAAGCTAAAGGATGGGTTTTGTCCATCCGGAGCTGGAAAATGGCTCCCGGGAGGGAAGCACTGATTCTTCTCCTACTGGCTCCCATATACGGATCAAGCCGTCCTTCGAGTTGTTCTTCTTCTCCCTTTTGCTCCTGGGCCTGTTGTTCTTCCTCCGTCGCAAATCGCTCTAGGCGGTACCCCTCCTGATCCACAAAGGACCGGATGGCCCCTTCAATGGCTATCAAGTGCCCCCCTTGGCTGATCCACTGATCAAGCTGAGATTGTTCATCATCCGTTAGGTTATAGTTGCCACTTGGCAGGATCAGTGTATGATAATCATCCAAGGAAATGCTGCTTAGACTATTGCGGTAATAGACATCTACCGGATATTCTAGGACTTGTTCGAAGTAATGCCAAACGACTCCAAAACTATAAGGAGAAACACCTTCATCAGATAATACAGCAACCTTATGGGATTGAATAAGTCGCATCGCATCAGATCCAAGGTCAGGTCCACGATCAGAAAATCCCGTTTCTATCCCCGTAATCTCCTTATTGAGTTTGAGTGCTGCGCTGGCCAGCACTTGATCAAATGTAGAATTTTTGCGATTATCGGCTCGTGTAATCACTAGGGTTCCAGCTTCGTACGATTCTTTTTCGATCGTAAAGGGAAGGCTGGCAAAGCGGACTTTGACGCCCTTTTTCAATAGTTCAGCTAAGAATTTCACATCTTCCACTGATTCCCACCTGGCCAAATAGGCATACTTGGAAGTAGGATTTTCAGCCTCGATCGCATTGGGGAAAGTATATCCAGGAATGACATCCATACCTTGTGTCGTAGCATAGGCTTCCAAGCCGTAGGCGTAAGGTAAGGACCACGCGGTGACATCATAAGTCAAGGAATCTTCTACTCTTACCTCTGGATCAAAAAGGACTTGGGTTAACACCGATAGCGGCTGGTAAGCACTGATGATCAAATCTTCGGCCCCGATGCTAATGCCTTTAGTTTTGCCCGTTCGGTAATCGAATGCTCTCGTGCCACTGGTGGTTTCGGTCCGACCATATTCAATTCCATTTTTATCTAGTAATTGAGTCAATCGTTTCAATTTACCAGCGGGATTGGAGCTCTTGATGATGTAGCTCTTGTATTTACCCTTAGGGTTGGCTCGAGCGTCTTGAAAGAATTTTGTGAAATTTTGGGAGAGACGAGCCTGTTCTCTGGACCCAACCTCAACGGTAGAGAGAGAGGTGGTAATATGATGATCGATTCTATCTTTAAGGGTTAAGGTATCGCCATTGTTGCGAATGATGGCTTTACCAGCTCTACCACTTCCTCCCTGCTCATAAGTCATACCAATAGCACCGGTGAAGATGGGGTAGGTATCACCATAGCTGGGATAGAGGAGGTCAAATACTTCCTTGGTGAAGTATAGCCAACCTTCTTTGTCGAAGTATTTGGCGTGATTTTTACCTATTTCGACCTGAAATTTGCTTTGCCAATCTGTGATATATTCATGATAAGGGCGCGCGGCTGGCGCAAAATAGTAAGGATCATTATAGAACTGTTCGTGTAAGTCCGCATGAATCTGTGGGTACCACTGTCGATACAGCTTCATACGTTGCTGAGATTCGATTTGTGTTTGCCAGGCCCAGTCTCGGTTGAGATCATAGAGGTAGTGGTTGACACGTCCTCCTGGCCAGGGCTCATCATGCTCCCTTACGTTAGGGTTCGGATTAGTGATCTTGTTGGTGTTGCGCCGGTACCAGTCAATATAACGGGAATTACCATCGGGATTGAGAACTGGGTCCAAAATGACGAGGGTATTCTCTAACCAGCCTTTAGTTTCCGGCTTGTCCGGTCTGCTCAGTTCGTAAACCACACCCATGGAGCTTTCGTTACCTGCTGTTTCATTTCCATGCACACTGTAACTCATCCAAACAATACTGATATTGAGATCGGGATCAACTTTCCCTTCCAATAATCCCGCTTTCCGAAGATTATTTTTTCTGATGTCTTCTAGACGGTTGAGGTTCTCTGGAGTGGATATGAACGCCACCATCAAGGGGCGGTCTTCATTGGTGTAACCATATCGCTGCAGTTGCACCCGATCGCTGTTATCAGCGACGTGTTCAAAATAATCAACCAGAAGATGATGAGGTGTAAAATTCTCTCCTAATGAATGAGGGAGGAAGTCATCTGGAGATTGTAGCTGTGCAGTGAGATGTAGGCCATTTGCGAGTAAGCAAATGCCTAAGCAGAGTTTTTTCAACATTACTATTGGCGTTTTTTCTGAATTAATACAGAAAACCCACAATAATAATGAGTAATTACCTGAAAATAAAAAGGGTGGAAGCTAAAGTTATCAGCACGAATTATTAAGCCAAGAATTAGCACGATTTTTCCCTCAACGGCCAAATCGGGGGAGGCGTATCCTTGGGTATAAGCTCACTGGCTATACCGATATTGATGCCTGGGGACTAATACACCTTTTCCACAATCTGTCTGATGGTGTCTGAATCGCCCATGGTGTAATAATGTAGACAAGGAGCACCCGCTTCTTTCAATTCCTTCGATTGCTGAGCACACCACTCAATTCCAGCCTGCCGACGACCTTCTGCATTTTTGGCTTTCGTGACAGCATCTACCAGCTCATCCGGTAAATCCACATGGAAAAGACGAGGGAGGGAATTGAGTTGATAGAGTTTAGTCACGGGTTTTAAGCCTGGTACGATGGGAACATTGATGCCTACTTCACGGCATTGTTTGACATATTCGAAGTACTTCTTATTGTCAAAAAACATCTGGGTAACGATATAATTGGCTCCCGCGTCGATCTTGGCTTTGGTATACTGCAAGTCTAAACCCATATTTGGAGCCTCGAAATGCTTTTCTGGATAACCTGCAATGCCAATACAAAAGTCCGTCTTTTCACCGTTTTCGATATTGGTATCTAAGTATTTCCCCCTATTCATGCCGTCGATCTGCTTGACCAGATCTAATGCGTAGGCATGTCCCCCTGCTTCAGGAATGAATTTACCTTCAAATTTCCGGGCGTCTCCTCTCAGTGCCAAGACATTCTTAATATTCAAGAAGTTCAAATCAATCAAGGCATTCTCCGTATCTTCTTCTGTAAACCCTCCGCAGATTAGATGCGGTACGGCATCGACTCCATAGCGGTGCATAATGGAGGCACAAATCCCAACAGTTCCTGGGCGTTTACGAATGGAGGTTTTCTCGTAATATCCGCTATCTCGCTTTTTATAGAGAAATTCTTCCCGATGATAGGTCACGTCAATGAAGGGGGGCTTGAATTCCATCAGGGGATCCAAGGTATCGAAAATGGCCTTCATGCTTCCGCCTTTGAGTGGAGGAAGTACTTCAAATGAGATCAAAGTCTGACCAGCTGCTTTCTCAAAATATTCTGTGACCTTCATATGAGATTTGGGCTTTTGCCGGCAAAGCTAAGTAATAGCCCAAACTTTTTCAGCCCCCTCTACAAAAAATGACCCAGGGCTGAATCTCTAGGCCTATACTCTCCCTTGCTAATTGTCATTGATCAGTATGATTATTACCGCTCCCATAGCTGTAGTTTGATCCCTATCTTCTCGCTGTTCGTCGGATTTCTCTGCGCTACTATTGCGTTGTATCAAGAAATAGTATAATTTTGATTGAACGTTCATTCAATAAAAAAATGTCGCCAAGATCTAAAGAACAAAATGAGGTTATTAGACAGCAGAGCATGACTTCCATCAAGGAGGCTGCCTTGGAGATGTTTGCCAAATATGGGTATCACAGCACTAAGATCTCACAGATAGCGAAGGAAGCGGGGATCTCCAACGGGCTGCTGTACAACTACTTTGGGGGAAAAGAGGAGTTGTTACGAGCCATCGTTAAAGATGCGATGGATCAGAATGATGCAGGCTGGCTAATGGCCCTGCAATCGGATGTGCCTCCCAAGGAGAAAATCACCCTGGCGGTAGAAGCTACTTTCGAAAATATCAAATCAAACGTGCATTACTGGAAGTTGCTCTCCGCACTTGCTTTTCAACCAGATGTGCAGAAGAGTATGGAAGACTTAGTCATGGCAAAGAAGGAGCTGTACATCAATTTACTGATTGAGCTTTTTCAGGAAATGGGTTACGCTGAGCCAGAGCGGGAAGTTTTCTACTTCGGTGCTATTCTCGACGGTATCTTTTTACACTATATGAATATGCAGGATGCTTATCCCTTAGATATGATGAAAGACATGGTTCTTCAACGATATCGCTGATAGGCTGATTTTAATAACATAACTCCTTTTTAGACAGAGCTCGTGGACAGTCATAAAACAAGCTGAACAGGAAGCCTTGAATTTCACTTTTGAGTGGCTCGAAACACGAGATTAGTTTAAGAACCACATAATTATAACAAATGAGAAACATGAAGCGGCTGAGTTGGGCTTTATTGGCCATTTGGACCCTTACTGCTCATCCAGCTTTTGCTCAGGCACAGGATGCCTTGAGTATCATTAAGAAAGCAGACGAAAAGTTAAGAGGCGAAACGAGCAATGGCACCATGAAAATGACTATTGTCAGGCCCAGCTGGTCTAGAGAAATCACCATGAAATCCTGGTCTAAAGGCACGGATTACAGTCTAATTCTGATTACTAGCCCTGCTCGTGACAAAGGCGCCGCCTTTTTGAAAAGAGAAAAAGAGATTTGGAACTGGCAACCCACCATCGATCGAACGATCAAATTACCACCCTCCATGATGATGCAATCTTGGATGGGTTCAGATTTCACCAATGATGATCTAGTAAGGGAATCCTCCATTGTGCGGGATTATACACATAAGCTATTGGGGACAGAAACGGTCAATGGATATGACTGTCATAAGATCGAGTTGACGCCCAAAGAAGATGCCCCAGTGGTATGGGGAAAGGTCTTGGTATGGATTGATCAGAAGGAGTACATGCAGATGAAGACGGAGTTCTATGATGAAGACGATTATTTAGTCAATACGATGCTAGGTAAATCGGTGAAGCAGTTGGATGGTAAGACACTCCCATCGATTATGGAAGTGATTCCTGCGGAGGAGGACGGACATAAAACCATTATCGAGTATATCGATCTAGCCTTTGACAAACCCATCAAAGAGAGCTTCTTCTCTATTCAAAATATGAAACGAGTCCGATAATGTTAACGAAACTAGCATGGCGCAACATATGGCGTAACAAACGACGGACCTGGATCACGATTGCTTCTATTCTCTTTGCTGTCCTCTTCGGTTCATTTATGGAATCCTTGCAGGAGGGGGCCTGGGGTAATATGATTAGCAATGTGGTCAACTACTACATGGGCTACGGGCAGATTCACCAAAAAGGTTACTGGGAAGAGCAAGTGATTGACAAGGCCTTTGCCTTGCCAGCAGATAAGATCGATGCCATCGAAAGTATTGATGAAATTGGTGGCGTGGTTCCTCGGCTTGAATCTTTCGGCTTGGTTTCAGCAACGAACATCACCAGAGGAGCCTTGGTAGTTGGCGTGGATCCTGAGGCAGAGCAATCTATGACTCAACTGGCGGACCGGGTATCCGAAGGCTCCTATTTAGTCGATGATGAACAGGCTGTATTGGTCGCAGAAGGGCTGGCAGATATACTGAAGCTGGGAGTGCAAGATACACTTGTGATCATTAGTCAAGGCTATCACGGGGTGAATGCGGCGGGAAAGTATTTGATCAAAGGGCTGGTCAACTTTGGTTCTCCAGAGCTCAATAAGCAGATGGTTTACTTGCCATTGAAGACGGCCCAAGATTTTTACGGTGCTGATGGCTTACTTACTTCCATCGCCCTTAAGATCGACGATCAAGATGATATTGATAGCGGCCTAGCTGCGATTGGAGAGGTACTAGATACTACGGCTTACGAAATCATGAAGTGGGATGCTTTGTTACCCGATTTGGTGCAAGCAAGATCTCTCGATAGTGCAGGCAACTACATCGTCTATTTTATCCTCTATTCCATTATTGCCTTTGGCATCTTCGGCACTATCCTGATGATGACTAAGGAGCGCGAATACGAATTTGGAGTTCTAATCGGCATTGGTATGCGCAGAGTTGCCTTGTCCAGTGTGGTTTGGATGGAGATCATTCTGCTGGGTATGCTGGGGGCATTGCTGGGCATCGTAGCTAGTACCCCTTTGGTCTGGTATTTCAACCAAAACCCACTCCGCTTTTCCGGAAACTATGCCAATACCTTGGAAAAATTTGGCTTTGAACCCATTTTTCCTGCGGCTTTTGATTTGAGCATATTCGTTGTTCAAGCTGCTATCGTATTTGTGATTACGGCCATTTTAGCCATCTACCCTTGGCTCAAAATCCGTCGCTTGGAACCGGTAAAAGCCATGCGTGACTAGCGCTTCTGAATAATTAGTTAAGCCATTTTTCTCATTATCGAAACAACAACATGATACCAATACTAGCCTGGCGAAATTTATGGCGCAATCCCACTCGGACTCTGGTCCTGATCGGAGCCATTGCTCTGGGCGTATGGGCTGGGCTTTTTATGACGGGCTTCGCCACCGGCATGATTAAAAGCTATATCAGCAATGCCATTGATCAAATAGTATCACATATTCAGGTCCATCATCCTAACTTTTCCGAAGACCAAGATGTGAAGTTTAGGCTGGATCAGCCAGATCAGCATGCGGCTAAAATTGCGGAAAAGGAGGAGGTGAAAGCAGTCGTTGTACGCACCTTGGCTACGGGAATGATATCTTCCGCCAAAGGGGCGCGTGGAATCCGAGTGAAGGGTATTAGTCCGGCTGAAGAGTCCAAAGTGACTGGCCTTGACCAAAAGATTGTCGAAGGGGAGTACCTCGCCGGTAAGAGAAAGAATGAAATTCTGATCAGCAGGGCTTTGGCTGAGAAGCTGAAGGTGAAAATTAGATCAAAGCTGGTGCTAAATATGCAGGATTTAGAAGGAGAGATTACGCCTGCGGCCTTTCGGGTAGTCGGCATTTTTCACACTGGCAATAAACCCTTTGACGAGGGACATGTCTTTGTACAACGCAAGGATTTAAATCGCTTACTTACGCTCACCAGTGAAGGAAGGATTGACCCTACCACACTTGGACATGAGATCGCCCTCTTATTACACGATACCAAGAACATTCCTGCCATTCAATCCGCGATGGCACAACCGGACTGGAAAGTAGAGAATTACAAAGAAATTTCTCCAGATTTAGAGTTATATGAATCTCAAATGGGCTTTGTTTCCACCATCTATCTAAGCATCATTATGCTCGCGCTCACCTTTGGAATCATCAATACCATGCTGATGGCTGTCTTGGAGCGGATTAGGGAATTAGGGATGTTGATGGGGATCGGGATGAACAAGCTAAAGGTCTTTTTGATGATTATGCTAGAGGCCATTTTTCTGGGAGCTGTCGCTGCTCCTATTGGCTTAGCCTTAGGAAGTTTGACCATTTATTTTCTAGGGCAGAGTGGCTTAGACCTGTCGATGTATTCTGACTCGCTTGAAATGTACGGCATGTCTCCGGTCGTCTACTTCGATGTACCAAGTAAGGTCTACTGGCAGATCCCCGTTTTTGTGGCCTGTACGGCTATTCTGGCGGCGCTCTATCCTGCCTACAAAGCCATTAAGCTAAAGCCAGTTGAGGCTATTCGCAAAATCTAAGTGTAGGTTTGGCCAATGCCGAAAATGCACAAAAGCCTTCTTGAAGTACAAGGAGGCAATGTACCACTAAAATTAAGCAACATGGACGTCATCAAAACCCAGGGCGTAACTAAAGTATATAATCCAGATAAGATTCCTGTATACGCACTCAATGGCGTAGATATCAATATTGAGCAAGGAGAATTCACGGCTATCGTAGGTCCATCTGGATCTGGAAAAACGACCTTGTTGAATATTATTGGAGGCTTAGACCGTCCTTCGGACGGAGAGGTCTTTGTAGGAGGGCAAGATATTTCTCAGCTTTCCGACAATCAATTAATAGACTTTCGCAAAGAATACATCGGATTCGTCTTTCAAGCCTACAATTTGATTCCCGTTTTGACGGCTAAAGAGAATGTAGAATTTGTCATGCTACTGCAAAAGCGTTCGAAGGAGGAGCGCGATCAGAGAGTCAAAGAACTCATGGATAGTGTGGGCTTATCGGACAAACTGGATAGCCGCCCGGCTCAACTTTCCGGGGGGCAGCAGCAACGCGTGGCTGTGGCTAGAGCCCTGGCTCCTAAGCCGACCTTCATCCTCGCCGACGAACCCACCGCCAATCTCGACTCTAAATCCACCGAAAACCTCCTGGATATCATGGCTAGGCTAAATAAGGAGGAAAACATGACTTTTGTGTTCTCCACCCATGATCAGCGCGTGATTGATAGAGCAAGGAGAGTGGTAACCCTGGTTGACGGAAAGATTAGCCATGATGAACGGCGAGATTAGGCCGTTTCCTTAAAATTAAACCCTCATGAAAGCGATCTATATCCTACTTGGGCTAGTTCTAGCCCCTTACTGGGCATTTGCCCAAACTGATAAACCTAAAAATTGGTCGGTTACGGGTTATGTGAAAAATTTGCAAACCGTGCTCTTTATCGAGGACAATTATCTGCAAGACAATCTTATTCACAATCGACTCAATTTTAGGTGGTTCATGAGTGATGCCTTCACCTTACGTGCGGATCTGAGGAGCCGGTTCTTCTGGGGTGACCTCGTCAAAGCCAATCCATTCTATGGGGAGTTGACGGATCAGGCCAGCAACGACTGGCTAGATCTTTCAGTGGTTCCGCTCAATAACAACAATCTCGTATTCCATTCCGTGTTAGATCGATTCTTTTTGGAGTATTCTAAGGACAATTGGGAGATCCGATTGGGCCGGCAACGGGTGAATTGGGGGATCAGCACCGTTTGGAATCCCAATGATATATTCAATGCCTTTGCCTTTACTGACTTTGATTATGAAGAACGACCTGGCAGCGATGCGATTCGAATAAAATACTATACTGGAATCGCCTCGAGTGTGGAATTCGTGGCTAAAGGGTTTGATGATTTTGATGAGGCAGTGATGGCGGGAATGTGGAAATTCAATCAATGGTCCTATGATTTCCAAATATTGGCAGGAGTGGTGCAAGAGGACTTTGCCATTGGAGCAGGCTGGGCTGGGAATCTTGGCAATGCCGGGTTTAAGGGAGAAGCAACCTATTTTTTACCCAGGAAGGAAGAAGGTACGGCGGCTTTCACCATGGCTATAGGAATCGATTACGCATTTAACAATTCTCTGTACCTCAATGTCGGGTATTTGTACAATGAAAGCGGCTCCGGGAATGCCGGGGTAGGAGGACTCTTTAATTTTCAGTTGTCAGCTAGGAATTTGTATCCTTACAGGCACGCCCTTTTTGTCCAACAGAGTTATCCGCTTACGCCCATCCTGAACAGCAGCTTAGCGCTTATTTACAGTCCAGTCAGTGTCCATCCATTATTTGTAAACCCCGTCTTGACCTATAGCATCAAGGAAAATTGGGATTTAGATCTAGTTGGACAGATCGTATTCAACGAAGACGAAGGATATAAGAGTCCTGTACAGGCTATTTTCCTTCGAACAAAGTTCAGTTTTTAAGGGTATGATGGGAGTAAGCTAGGGTAGGTACTTATTCTGGTAATTCAGGTAGGCGGTTCAAGTTTTCGATATATCTTTTTTCATCAAAGGGAGTGTTACTCGCTATTACCTCGTACATTTCTGTAGCAACACAGGTGGCAATGAGTTCCTTAGCCACCCTTTCCTTAAATCCTTCCTTCAACAGGCGTTCCAGCGTGATTCGGGTTTCTGGTGGCTGATTATCTTTTAATTGATTCTCAACGACTTCCAGGAATTGGTCCCGCACGATATTCTTATTAGTCATAAAATCAGTAAGTTAATGTCAGGCGTTGCGGCCGTGTATTGGAGTTTAGTAGTAAAGTAGTTTGCTAACTGCTGATATCACCGAAGTGCAGCGCCACCCATAGCAAATGGGTAGATTCGGAGAGTACTAAGGACTATGGTTTTGGGTTGAAAAACAGGACTTTAGCATCACCTAATGGACCAGCAGTGAATGTCTATCTCTTGTCATTGGGTTTTTACCTGTCCTCTTTAACGTTGAATCTAGCACGATAGTTTCATGGAAAATAGTTTGTAAGCGACATAAAAGTAGTTAGACTGAATTCACAGCATTATCCTGAGTACAGGATCACCGTGTTTTTCGGCAATGTCCTGGCGCTACGCTCGTACTTCGATACTAGTGGTAGAGGATCAGATGAGGGGATTGATGTACACGAAGTGAATAAGAAGGGCTTGCTTTAAATCTTGAGAGAGAAGTGGGTCAAAATGAGCCGCAGCGGTCCTAAGGCCAAGTAAATAGAAGATTTAGCAAGGTCTAGATATAAGTTTATAGACATAAATGCGTTCCTTTTGTAAATCAGAGATAGGCGCTACATCTGTGATGTGATTTTGAGCCTATCCAAATGCTAAATCGATTTGTATCACTCCCCCTCCATCAAAGCACTAAGCAATGAATAAGCGAATTTCTAACTATTCGAACTTGTTTTCCATTCCTTTTAAATTACTCCTATTTTCTTCGACTTTGTTATTTCTAGCCCATACGACGGTAGTCGCCCAATCGGTAGGGGATAACTGGGGAATTGGCATTCAGCTGGGGCAGCCCGCTGGTATTAGCATTAAGAAGCACAACTCCGCCGGCATGTCCGCCGATATTCTATTGGCTTGGGATCTAGATGATTTCTTTTTCGTTAACCTACATGGCGTATGGGAGAAGGATGTTTCAGGAGCCAATGGTTTATACTTTGTCTACGGTCCAGGTGTTTTTGCCGGGTTTCGCGAGCGCAATCGCAACCGGAACGACGATGATGAGCTGTTCTTGGGTATTAGCGGCACCTTCGGTTTGTCGTATTATATCGACCAATTTGAGATTTATCTTCGACTTACTCCTCGTTTAGCCGTCATAGAAAGTACCGATGGCGATGTTGGCGGGGGACTAGGCTTCCGCTTTTTCTTCAATTAGAAAATCATTGACTTAGATAGAGCGTCCGGAATTACAATCAAGCGTCCGCATTTTCAGCAGGAGGTCCTGAATTACAAATAAGAACGATTGCCTGGCTCAGACCCTGCATCTTCGCATTGTCAATTCGATGAACGATAACCTACGGTGAGGTAACATTCATTGAGGATTGTATTCACCCTTAAAATCTAAGTCATGAAAAACGTATTAGCCATTTTATTTTCTTTTTGTGTTGTAACCGCATTTGGACAAGATTTAGATCGTCCTATAGAGCGAAAAGGTTTTGTCTTCGGTCTGGGGATGAGTGCGGGTGTTTTTAGCATTTCTGATAGCGATCAGGAAGTGGAATTTGATAAAGCACAAGGTAGCATCAGTCTACCCAACCTAAAATTTGGGTGGATGGTGAATGACCGCTTGGCTATCCTCGGATCTTTCCCAGGTATGATCTACGAAAAGGACAACAAAGATCGTAGTTTCAGTGCCTTTGTTCCTTCTGTACAGTACTGGTTCAAGGACCGTTGGTGGGTCAATGGAGGTATTGGCTTAGCGTATGACGGACCTGCGCTCTATGAAGGCCTAAAAGGAGAGGATTGGAACTTTGGTTGCGCCGTGACGGCCAGCACCGGCTTCGAAATCGTACAGAAGAAGCGGTATGCCCTGGATTTTCAAACTCAGCTGCATATGGCTAGCACCTCCCTAAAGAATGGTGGAAATCGTGATGGAGTAGCCCTAACGGTCGGAATTGGGTTTAATTGGTATTAAAACATTTGATCCGGCAATAAGTACTAGTATTTCACTCGATTCCCTTTTAGCTCGGCCCATTTTGACACCAGAAAAAGGCAGGATGGGCTGGGTATCCCTTCAAAACTCTTCTTATGAATCTCCTGAAAAGTATTGTACAGTATCGTTGTCCGCGCTGTCGTACGGGCAAACTATTTAATGAGCCCTTTGATTTTTATAATCCCCTGGACATGCCAGAAAGATGCCCGACTTGTAATCAGCATTTTGAACCTGAACCCGGTTTCTATTTCGGGGCTATGTTTGTTTCCTATGGCTTGTCTGCCATTTTGTTACTGGTTCCTGCTTTGATTCTAGTATTAGGATATGATTGGAGTGCGACACGTGCCATGATCGTGATTCTAGCCATTGGAGCGATCAGTTTTTTTCGTATTCTTAGATTGTCCAGATCGGTCTGGATTCACATTAATGTGAAGTATCAAGCGACTCCCGTAAGTAGTCAAGAGGAAGGATAGCGGATTATTATCTTAGTGTTCCTGAAAGCTAAATTCAATAAGCCTGTGAATACTGAGCTAATCTTTTCGAATATCTCCAAACATATCTCCCTTACGCCGGCAGAGAAAGAGCATTTTGCGGGACTGTTGGAAGCGCAAGAGCTTGCTAAAAACGCATTTGTCCTCAGACAAGGAGAACGATGCCAACAGCTATACTTTGTCAATTCTGGAATATTGCGGGCTTACTATTTGAATGAGCAAGGGAAAGATGCCACCGTCATGTTTGCGATGGAAGATTGGTGGATTACAGATATGTATTGCTTTCTGAATGGACTTCCTGCCATGGTAAATATTCAAGTTGTAGAACCTGCTAGTATGTTGGCTTTATCCAAAGAGAAACTGGATAGCTTGTATGAAGACATTCCAAAATTCAACAAATTCTTTCGGATTCTGATGCAGAATGCCTATTGCCGTGAGCAACTCAGAGTGATGCAGCGACTCTCTTTGCAAGCAAAGGATCGATACGAGGAATTCATAGAGAAATATCCGCGTTTGGCGCATCAAGTCACGCTCAAGCAAATTGCTTCTTATCTCGGCGTCACGCCAGAGTTTTTGAGTTATATCCGGAAGAAATAATCTAGAACTGAACTTATTTCTTAAGATACCTTATCTCTTTTCTAGGAAGCAAGCAAGTTCTTTGCTAAAAACACGGAGATATGCTAATCTTAATTGCTGGTCCCTATAGAAGCGGAACCAATAATGACCCTGCAGTTATTCAAAAAAACCTAGATAATCTCGAGGCTATGGCGTTACCCATATTCCGTAAGGGGCACGTACCTATGATCGGAGAATGGGTGGCTTTACCCTTGCTCAAGCTAGCTGGCTCCCAACAAATAGGAGATGAACTTTGGAATGAAATTCAATATCCTACCGCACACCGTTTACTCGAAAAGTGTGATGCCGTTCTGAGAATCCCAGGCGCTTCCAAGGGGGCGGATATGGATGTCAAAATTGCCGCTGAAAGAGGACTGAAAATTTATTATAGTTTAGAGGAAATACCCACCGCAGAATAAGAGTATGTTTAAATTTAGTTTTTCTTGTAATATGAAATGGATCTCACAGCCGCGCGAAGCTTCATTTTTGGGGCATATTCCGCAACCCCGGTCTCGGAACGGGGTCTGGAAGATACGGCCCAAAAATTAGCTGAAGCCCGGCAAAGAGAGGCGTTCATATTAGTGAAAGCCCGCCTGCCTGCCGGCAGGGATTAACTTTAAACATACTCTAAATCAGTAGCGGACTAGCTAAGCGCTTTTCACAGCGGGGAAGCTAGCCCTTTTTCTTAAGGTCATTCCATACTTGATACAGCTTGGGTTGGGCGGGTCTGTCTTTTGGAATCTCACGGAGAGGCTCACATTCACGTAAGCCCTCATGGCATGCCGCAGGTAATCGCTGGTACAGTTGCGTCCCCTTGGTTTTCCATTGGATCATTTCATCGCTGACGGTTTTTACCACGCGTCCAGGGTTGCCAACGACTAAGCTACGGGCAGGAATTTTTTCCCCTGCTTTGATAAAGGTGAGGGCTCCGATAATGCATTCTGCCCCAACCTCTACTTCGTCCATAATCACGGCATTCATACCCACCATTACATTGCGTCCGATGTGTGCGCCGTGTATAATGGCGCCATGCCCAATGTGTGCACTTTCTTCCAATCGTACGGTAATGCCAGGAAACATGTGAACCGTACAATTCTCCTGAACATTGCAGCCATCTTCAACAATGATACCTCCCCAATCTCCTCGCAAAGCAGCCGCAGGACCGATGTAAACATCTCGCCCGATGATGACATTTCCCGTAACGACGGCTTGAGGGTGGATATAAGCGGAAGGATGTATGACAGGTTTGAAACCCTGAAATTCGTAAATCATGATTGGAATTATGTTAAAGTTCTGATTCTTAGTTCTAAATATTGTAACTTTTCCTATCTCAACACATTACCAACTAATAGGAACTATCCCCTACAAATACTACTTGACTTGATTCTCTTGCAGATTATCTCATCTGTAAGTTCCCAATGAAAAAAGCTCTGGTGGTAGATCTCTGAGTTACGATTTACACACGCTTGCAATATTACTACTTTTGGCACAGTTCAACTGGACATATCTGGCAGATACGGGTCGGCAGTATAGTGTCGGATTATTTCATGGCGATAATACGGGGCACCTGATGGTGTACCTTAACTCGAAAGTGATCATTATTGATTTTCAAGTTTTGGAAACCAAAACTTACTCCTTCTTCATCGAGGAGGAACTGTGTGAAATTGAGGTAGAACGAAAAGAAGATGATCGCTTTGCCTACGGGTTTAAAATCAATCAGGATGTTGATACCCCCTTGAATCGTCAACGCAAAGCCAAGGAGAAATCGGATATGCGCAAAACCTATTGGTTTGCTACCGGTTTTTTCGCCATCATCCTAATTGGTAGCCTTATCTTTGCTTATGCTTACCGGCAAAAGAAGCAACGATTGGCGCAGACTTTGAGTAATGCCAGTAGAGCCGTCGCCGTCCAGGTGGTCCAACAGCGTCAGGATTCGGTAGAGTTGAAGTTCCAATTGGAGTTCCAGGGCTTAACCAGAGACTATGTCCGATCGGTCCCTATTGAAGCCATCATAACCCCCTTTCCCCTGGAAACCGGCGATGAATTCAACCTCCGATTTAGTTTATACAAACCCTCCATCAACCAGTTCGATTTCGAAAGTATAACCTATACCCAGCTCGGGCGGTACCGGGATCGTACCATCGCCATCCACCAAAAATCACACCCAGAACTTACGGAAGATCAAGTGGCTTGTCAGGTAGATATCGCCTTCCAGTTGTATGGGATTGATGGCATGGCCAACTTCTATTTTCAGAACCAGCAGACGAAAGACTCGCCTCGCTTTAATCAAGACAGTTTCCAAAAATTGATTCGAGATTTGCCTTACCTGGAAAAAGTTGAAGCTTGCCGCCTACCCAACTAGTCCAAGTGGTGATGAATGAGCGTGAAAAAGTAAGGTTTTCAAAAGCCATAGCCGAGCCTTTGCTTTTGCAGTAAATGGCTGAAGCCTTTGGGTGCTTTTGTAGAAATCTGTTATCCTCGCTTGTTTTCAAGCGCTTTTACGCTTCATTTTGACCAAGGCCCCAAAATTGTCCGCCAAGGTTTTTTACTTTTGCGAAAAAAAGAATTTGGAAAAGCTGGCACAACATATTGAGAGCCTCATTTTTTCAGCTGAAACCCCCATCTCTAAAAAAGAGATGGTTGACTGTCTTACTGAGGCCTTTGGGGTCAAATTTAATGATGCAGAAATAGAGGAGGCCATTCAGGCTTTAAAGGATAGGTATGAGGATGAGGCCTTCTCCATAGAACCGCTAAAGATTGCTGGGGGCTATCAGTTTCTTACGAAAGGGGCGTACCATAACACGATCGGTATTTACCTTAAGCAAACGATGAAGAAGCGTTTATCGCGCTCAGCCTTGGAGACCCTTTCGATTATCGCTTACAAGCAACCCGTAATAAAAAGTGAGTTGGAGCGCATACGGGGCGTGAGTTGTGACTACGCTATTCAAAAACTTTTAGAAAAAGAACTTGTTGCTATTTTAGGGAGAAGTGAAGGTCCAGGGCGTCCTTTATTGTACGGGACTAGCGAGAAATTCATGGATTATTTTGGCTTGAAAAGCCTCGAAGACCTTCCTAAACCGAAAGAATTCAAGGAACCCAGTAACCAAATAGGTGAACAAGCTCCCATTGAAGAATCGGTTACACTTCAAGACGAACCAGCAGCGGATCCCACCGCTACAACAGAAGAAGAATAGCTATGAATGTAGATAAGCCATTAGTTAATAAAGTAGCCGCTAGCGGTCTGATCACCATTAAATTAGAGGAATTCTTACCGAAAGAGCCCATTGTAGAAATGGATTTGAAAGACTATCTCTTTCATGGTCTCATACTGAAAGAAAAAGATTTCCGGACGGCGCTTAAGGAAATGGACTGGACACAATTTGATGGCCAGATACTTACGGTTTATTGCTCCACTGATGCCATTATTCCGATGTGGGCCTACATGCTAGTGGCCACTTACGCCACACCGCACGCACACACCGTTTTTCAGGGAACGAAGGACGAGTTCCTGCGCCACGCTCTCTATCAACGCCTGGATAAGATTGACTATAAGCAATACGAAGACGAGCGTTTAGTCATTAAAGGATGTGGAGATGAGCCCGTACCCGCCTCCGCTTATTTGGAAATTACCCGCCGTTTGCAGCCTATTGCAAAAAGTATCATGTACGGAGAGCCCTGCTCTACGGTGCCCATTTACAAGAAGAAGCGAAAATAGGATGGCATAATTCGATTATGTTTTAGTTCCTAATTCACAAGCTTAATGCCAGTCTACTTGCTGAACGAGAAGCTTTTGTATCCAGCTAAATGAGTCAGCAAGCACGCTATTGTATTTTCCGATTTGTAAGTATCTGAAATCTCCGATAAACTATTCTACTTCACTTTCCCCGCAGTTTTTTACCTTTGCAACTTCTTTTTTCCAACCACAAACATGCAAAGGGAAGACCATGGCAAAAAAAATACAATCAGCCCTTATTTCAGTATTCTATAAAGAAGGTTTAGGACCGATCGTGCAGGAGCTTAAGCGCTTGGGAGTGAAAATCTACTCTACCGGTGGAACCCAGCGGTTTATCGAGGAGCAAGGAGTACCAGTTGAGGCTGTTGAGGACTTAACTACTTACCCCTCCATTTTGGATGGTAGAGTAAAGACCTTGCATCCCAAGGTGTTTGGCGGAATCTTGGCGCGCCGAGAAGAGAGTCACTTGGGGCAGTTGGAAAAATACCAGATTCCAGAGTTGGATCTAGTGATTGTAGATTTATATCCCTTTGAAGAAACCGTGGCTAGTACGCAGGATGAAAGCGCCATCATCGAAAAAATCGATATCGGAGGCATCTCTTTAATTCGGGCGGCAGCTAAGAACTACAAAGACGTCGTAGTGGTTCCCTCTCGAGAGGAGTATGGAATGCTCCTTGATTTATTGCAAGAAAAGGACGGAGTAACAGAATTGGCGCATCGCAAGGAATTGGCGCGCCGGGCCTTCAAGGTATCCTCTCATTATGACACGGCTATTTTCCAATACTTTGATGAAGATACTGATGATCGTGCCTTTAAGCACAGCATGCACCAGCAAGAGGTATTGAGATATGGAGAAAATCCGCATCAGCAAGGTATTTTCCATGGTGATTTGAGTGGGTTATTTGAAAAGCTGAATGGCAAGGCATTGTCTTACAATAATTTAGTAGATATAGATGCTGCCGTGGCTTTAATGGCAGAATTCAAGGATGCTGATCCAACCTTTGCCATTCTGAAGCATACGAATGCTTGTGGAGTCGCTACCCGACCTACTGTACTACAAGCTTGGACAGATGCCCTGGCAGCGGATAATATTTCTGCTTTTGGAGGGATTTTGATTTGTAACAAAGAAATTGACTTAGCTACGGCTGAGGAGATCAATAAGTTATTCTACGAGGTACTAATAGCTCCTTCTTTTGCTGCTGACGCTTTAGAATTATTGAGCGCGAAAAAGAAAAGAATTCTCTTACAAATCAAAGAATTCTCCGTGCAAGCCCGCAGCTTCAAGAGTCTGTTAAATGGAGTCATTGAACAGGATACAGATCTTAAAATGGAAACGGCAGATGATTTGGAAGTGGTGACCAAAAAGGCTCCAACAGATGCTGAAATTGCTGATTTAATCTTTGCCAATAAGTGCGTCAAGCATTTGAAGTCAAATACGATTGTATTGGCACGGGGCAATCAATTGCTTAGTATGGGCTGTGGACAAACCTCCAGGGTCGATGCGCTCAAACAAGCGATAGATAAGGCGGGAAGATTTGGCTTTGAATTAGCAGGGGCCGTGATGGCTTCTGATGCATTCTTTCCATTCCCAGATTGTGTGGAAATCGCTCATCAGGCGGGCGTTAGAGCGGTGATTCAGCCCGGTGGATCAATCAAGGATCAAGATAGCATTGATTTTTGTGATGAGCATGGGATGGCTATGGTGAAAACAGGCGTAAGACATTTTAAGCATTAGGAGTTTAACGCTTTATTAAGAGACTTTCTCCAGTAGCCTGGGTCAAAAGGGAAAGAAATCTATGAATCTATGCTTAGATATCGGGAATACAAGGGCTAAAATCGGACTTTTCGATGGCCCGCAACTGCAACAGTTTTGGTCTATTCCCCGGGCAGAAATCATGGAGTTCCCCCGAACCCTAACCAACCATTCGATAAAAAATGTCATCTTATCTACAGTAGCCCAAGATGTTGGGAACGAGATAAGTCAAATATGGAGAGATCCTGTTAATTTCATCGAACTGAATGAAAAAACAGCCCTCCCTATACAGAATACCTATCGAACACCCAAGACTTTAGGAAAAGACAGAATAGCAGCTGTAGTCGGTGCTACTTTGGTAGGACCAGCAAATAATAAGTTGATTATTGATGCAGGAACTTGCATTACCTTTGAAGTTTTAGAAGATAATCGAATATACCATGGAGGCAATATATCTCCGGGTATTCAGATGAGATTGCAGGCGATGCATCATTTTACAGCCCGACTACCAGATCTGTCAACCGGAGCCACCGAATCGATCATTGGTTATGATACCCCAAGCGCGATGCGCAACGGGGCACAATGGGGAACGATTAGAGAAATAGAAGCAACGATTGATCATTTTGGCCGGCAATTCGATCCCTTAACAGTAATTTTAACAGGAGGAGACGCGAATTTTTTGGCAGAAAAAATGAAAAGAAAGATATTTGTGCATCAACATTTGGTCCTACTGGGACTAAATAAAATTCTGGATTATAATGTCGAGTAGAAGGAGTAGAATTTTTGGTTTGTTGTTTGGACTGTTATTTTGTGGTCAACTCTCGGCTCAAATAGAGAGCTCCAGTGATGTGATCAACCCGACGATCAACTCCCCTTTCTCCCGTTTCGGACTAGGTGATTTTCTTGATCAATACTTCGCAGCCTCTGGAGCAATGGCGGGCCTGCGTGCTGCCTACCAGGATCCTTACCATATGAATTTAGATAATCCTGCTTCGCTAGCTTCCTTGAGAGCTACGGCTTTCGAGGTAGGCATTGGAGCTCGGTATTCTAGTTGGGAAAGTCCTTCCGTAGTGGATAATCAATGGAGTGGAAACTTAAGATATTTAGCTTTAGGTTTTCCTTTGTTCAACCCCATTAATGAGGCATTGGATCGCAAAGATGGATCTACGGGTTGGGGAATGAGTATAGCCTTGGTTCCTTATACTTTGGTAGGGTATGACATTGAATCTCAGGTTACGGATGAGAATTTTGACGTAGCAACCAATATATTGAAAGGGAAAGGAGGAACCTATCGCTTCCGCTGGGGGAATGCTTTTCGCTATAAAGGTTTCTCTGCGGGTGTGAACTTGAACTATAGCTTCGGAAAGCTGACCCAAAACCGAAAAGTGAGTTTTGATAGCTTGGTTGTTTCGTATGATACCGAGTTTCTGGATGAATTCAGCATCAGTGGGGTAGGTTTTGATCTAGGTTTACAATATCGATTTAGAATCGATCAGCCACAGGAGGATGATAATTCTGCAACTTCTGGCCAGTTTCTGACCGTAGGTGTTTTTGGAAACAACCAAAATGAGATCAGAACGAACTCTAGCCGCTTTTATCACAGAGATAATTTTGTGAACTATACGACTGATATTCGAGATACGTTGCTGTTCGAAAATAACATAGAGGAGCGGCTTAATCTGCCGGCCCAATTTAGTATTGGGCTTACCTATGAGCAGGTAAACAAGTTAAAACTAGGTGTGGAATACTCCGTTGGGAATTGGAGCCAGTACCGAAATGAGGCGAAAGAGGAGAGTCTGATGAACACCTATCAGTTCAGTCTGGGAGCTGAATATGTACCGAATATTCTATCTTATAATAATTATTTTGAAAGGGTATATTATAGAGCTGGTTTTTATTATGGGACGGATCCCCGCCATGTTGATGGGTCACAGCTAAGGAAAGTTGGCTTGACTTTTGGGGCAGGCTTCCCGATTGTTATGCCCCGACAACAGGTTTCCTTTTTTGATATTTCATTTGAGATTGGACAATTCGGCCTCAATGAGGTGCTCAATGAAACCTATGGGAAGGTCACTCTAGGATTCACCCTTAATGATAACACTTGGTTTTTAAAACGCAAATTCAATTAATTATGAAGGTATTACGCAATTTTTTGATGCTAGCGCTTCTTACTGGCTTGAGTACCTCAGGTCTTCAGGCACAGTGTCAAACATGGAATGACTCAGACAAGAAAGATCAAGCAGAAAACGCTCACGTAGTGTACCGTCCCTTTATGAAAGGCGACCTTTCCAAACTTGATGGTGAAAACTTTCAGATCGCCTTTGATAACTGGAAAACTGCATACGAAATCGCACCTGCTGCTGATGGACAACGCCCTTCTCACTACGTAGATGGACGTAAACTATTGAAGGCCATGATGGTTAAAGAATCCGACGCTGCCAAGAAAAAAGAATTGGCTGATTGGGTGATGCGTTTGTATGACGAACAAATCCAGTGTTACAAAAACGAAGGTTATTTGTTGGGTCGTAAAGGGTATGACATGTTCTATACTCCGGGTTATGGCTATTCCAAAACTACCTTAGAAACGCTAGTTTCTTCTATGGAAAAAGCGGCAAACGCCACTGAATACATCATCTATGATCCACTAGGTCAAGTGATGAAGTATTTGTACACGGCTAATCAGCTTCCTAAGGATGAGTTCTTGAAGATCCACGAGAAAGCCATCTCAATTGCAGATCACAATATAGAGAACAACGCCAAGTACGGTGAATACTATAAGTCAAGTAAGGCTATCTTCGAAAACCACTTCAAAGAAATCGAAAATGACATCTTTGACTGTGCGTATTTCAAAGAAAAATTGATGCCTTCTTACAAGGAGAACCCTGAAGATCTAGAGGTGATTAAGTACGTTTACGTTACCTTGAGAGAAAGAGGATGTGACGAGTCAGATCCTGAGGTGGCAGAATTGAAAGGCAAGTACGAGACCCTAGCCGCTGAGATCAATGCTCAATTGGAAATAGAAAGACGTAAAAACAGTCCTTGCTACGATGCGACCCAATTGCAAAAAGAAGGGAAGTACGAAGAGGCAATGGCGCGTTACAAGGAATGTGTTGATGCAGGAGAGCAAGAAGGAGAAGCACTAGCACAGGTATACTACAGTATGGCTTTCATCCAAACTTGGGAGCTAGGAAAGTACCAAGCAGCACGTGCGAATGCGCGCAAAGCCGCTTCTTTGAAAGAAGGATGGGGCAAACCTTATATCCTAATCGGCGATATGTACAGTAAAACAACTCGCTCTTGTGGTGATGACTGGGCTTCCCGTTTGGCGGTATTGGCGGCGATCGAAAAGTATGCTTACGCTAAATCTATCGATTCTGATGTGGCAGATGATGCCAATAAGCGAATTGGTAACTTAAGTGGGGCACGTCCAGATGGCCAGGAAGGCTTTATGCGTGGCGTAAAAGCTGGACAAAAGGCTACTGTGCCATGTTGGATTGGTGAAACGGTAACTATCCGATTCAAGTAATTAACCCAAGTTGCGATGAATGAGCTCAAAAAAGAAAGGTTTTGCGGCAACATACAGCCGAGCGCTTGGTTTTGCTGCAGAAATCTGACGCATTTTGGGCGCTGCAGCATGAATCGCAACTTGCATTAATTAGTTGCGCTAGTAAGGCAACATCATGAAAAAATAAGCAACGCAAGGCAAAGTGGTCTCCTAGACCCTTTGCCTTGTGTTGTTTTAGAGAGCTGGCAAGCATGGTGGTGACCCTATTCCTGCTCTTGCACATTCCTGCACTTTCTTAAATCTGAATCTTATGAATTACAAACTGCTAATCAAGGCTGTCCTAGCAGTTTTGGTGATCAACATATTTGGCCCTACAACGACCACCGTAGCGCAAAAAGCCAATACCGAGCAAGAAGATCGAAAGGCTAAAAAAAAGAAAAAGAAGCGCAAGAAGAAAGGAGAGGAAGAAGTGGTGGAAGAACCTAAGGAAGAAGTGGCTCCACCACCTGTGGATCCCAATCTAAGCCCTTGTCCTAAGTTTACCGATGCACCCGATAAGGATGAGGCTGAAACGAACTATGTTCTCTATCGTGATTTCCTCAAGGTCAAGGAATGGGACCAGGCTTTTGATTATTGGCAAAAAGTCTATGCCGTTGCTCCGGCCGCAGACGGGAAACGGAATACGGTTTATGCGGATGGTATTCGTTTTCATCAGCATTTTTATGCGGCCACAAAAGATGAAGCTGAGAAGGAAAAGCATGTAGACCGTATTTTCGAACTGTATGATGAGATTGGTAGCTGCTACCAAGAGCAGGAATATGTGGCAGCTCGAAAGTCTTTCGACCTTTACTATAAATATCCCAAACGGGCTACCCGAGAAGAAATCTACCAAATGGCTAAAGGTGCCATCGATGCTGACATTGATAAAGTGCCTGACTTCATCGTCAATCCCTTTACCTCTTTGTTGGTAGAAATGTACTTGCAGGAAAAGATTGACGTAGCTGAGGCACAAAAGTACGATGCCAGAATTAAGGAGATCGTAGCTAACGGAGTGGAAAAATGTGAAGGGGTTGGCTGCCAACGTTGGGAAATCATACAAGGGTATGCTCCGGTTAGATTGGAAGCCTTTGAGACCGTGAAAGGCTTTTATGACTGTGAATACTATCTGGATAAATTCTATCCCGAGTTCGAACAGGACTCCACCAACTGTGATGTCATTCGCATGGTCTATAGTCGCCTCAAATGGGGAGGATGTGAAGAAACCATGGAGAAGTTTAAGCATCTAGTGAGAGTGGGTAATGAGGAGTGTGTGGAGGAGACGGCCCTACAGAAAGCGTATCAAGCCCTACGAGATGCCAAATATGAGTTGGCGATTGAGCTATTCGAAGCGGCGGCTGAGGAAGAGGCCGATATTGAAAAGAAATCAAAATACTTGCTGCTAGTAGCCAAAATCTACTACAGCCATCTTAAGCGTTTCGGCAAAGCGCGGGAATATGCGCTCAAGGCCGCCGGGGCACGTGAAAATTGGGGTGAGCCTTATCTGCTTATTGGTCAATTGTACGCTTCCAGTGGCCCGCTTTGTGGACCTGGAACTGGATGGGATAGTCAGATTGTGACTTGGCCTGCCATCGACAAATGGAATTATGCCAAGCGAATTGATCCATCTGTGGCCGCCGAAGCTAATAAATGGATTGGTCGCTATGCCAAGTACATGCCTTCCCGAGGAGATATCTTTCAGCGGGGCTTGCAGGAGGGAGGATCTTTCTCCGTGGGCTGCTGGATCCAGGAGAAGACCCGCATTCGCGCGGCTAAGAAGTAGATCCACCCAGACCCGCAAACATCCGAAGTTTACCTCCAGTCAGGCCTGAAGAAACTTCGGATGTTTTGCGTGTCCCACAACTCTAGTTTTGACTCACCTCCAAAAGGTGCCCCATTTGAAGGGCATCTCGCACTAATGCTTCTTGAATAGGCTCCACCAAAGTATTGTACTGCACGGTACCATAATCAATGCCAGACACAATCCGTGCGTTGCGTTGACCTTTTTGTGTTTCAATCATTCTCACAATATCATCCGCAACGATTTGAGGATCTAAGGCGTCAGCTGACTCGTAGAAGCCTTCGAAGTTCTTCAAGACAGCCTTAGGTACCTCCCGATGCTCACCATAAGCCTCGAATACCTGCTGATCTGCTTCGGCGGGCCCGCTGTACAATAAGCCCGTATCAAAGGGACCAGGCTCGATAATTGATACTTCCACCCCAAAAGGCGCTAACTCATAGCGCAAGGCCTGTGAATAGGCTTCCACAGCATGTTTGCTAGCGCAGTAGATACCAAAATAGGGGAAAGTAAGCCTACCTGCAAGAGAAGTAATGTTGAGGATAAATCCCTTGCCAGCCTTCCGCATATGCGGTGTCACAGCTTTTACGGTTCGAAGGATACCGAAGAAGTTGGTCTCAAACTGAGATTTGGCTTGATCAATACTGTAGGCCTCTGTAATGCCGACATACATTACCCCCGCATTATTTACCAGATTATCAATTCTGCCGTCTGTTTCGATAATGTGCTTAACTGCATGTGCTACCGATTCATCTTGGGTAACATCCATTTCGATGACGCTAATCTGAAGCCCCTCTGCTTCGGCTAGCTGCTGCAACTCCTGTTGTTTGCTAGCATTCTTCCCATTGGGCTGTCTCATGCTAGCCCATACTTTGTACCCTTTTCTAGCCAGGCTGACAGCACTCATATAGCCAAATCCGCTACTGCTGCCTGTGATCAAAACATTTTCCATAGGATAATAATGGTTAGTAGTAGACTAGTCGTCTACTAAATGGTTAAAAAACTAAATTGTATAATTAATATTAGACCGGTCGTCTAGTAATGAGTTAAAATTTTTTGTTTATGATAGTTGTTCTTCTGCGTGCTCTAAAAAAAGATCTAATGCAGTCCCGTCTTTAGAAGCTTTCATCCGCAAAAGGGCGCCTTCCCAGTTATTTAGAAGTAGTGCAGATATCCTACCTGCCTCCTTTTTGGATGGAATGTTGCCGGAATCCTGCCCCTCCTGAATACAAGCCTCGAAGAGGGCCTGCCATCTATCCAGTTCCTGGGCTAACGTATCGGCAAATGCTACCTTAATATCACTCATTTCTAAGCTGCAATTTCCCAGTAAGCAACCCTCTGTGAATTCCTGTTCCTTATAGATCGCGATGCGGTCTTGGAAAAAGCTGAGTATCCGATCCCTAGGAGCCAGCGCTTGGTTTTGCAGATAAGATGCAAAGATCTTAATAGACTGCTCAGAATAATATCGGATGACTTGAAGTCCAAAGTCATCTTTGCTTTTGAAGTAATAGTAAAAGGAACCTTTCGGCACCTTAGCGGTCTGTAGCACCTCTTGCAGGCCTACATTGTGGAAGCCTTTCTTGCTAATCAATTGTGTTCCTACTTCCAGTATATGGTTGATGGTAGTATTCTTCATTATTTTGTATTAGACCGGTCGTCTACAAAAGTATGTCCTTTTACTTTTAAGCGCAAGAGCTTGCTTAATTTTTTTGAAATTAATAGTAGCATTTCTGATAGGCAGTAAGGCGCTAAGATCCATCCAACTTACTGTAAAGCAGGCAAAAAAGGGTGGCAGGACACTTGGTTTAGTCCATTTTTGCTTGGGCTATAAAATATCGGTAATAATCAATGCGAGGGGCTTTGGTCATCTCCAGCTGATGGCGTAGGGCAATTACTTGCCCTCTATGGTAAGTGGAATGATTCACTACATGAGTGATCAAGGTAGCTACGGTATATTTTTCCACAAAAGGCGATCTCTTAAGTGAGATGATTCTTTCCATGTCCTCTTCAGACTGGACGTCTTGCCAGGATACCAACTCCTGATCTATCCGCTTCAATTCCTCAAATATCGCTTGCGTCGTCATGTGCTTTTCATATTCAGTTGGCGTCTGACTAAGTATGGATAGATAATATTTTTCAGCTTCTATGATGTGATGCATTAGCTTATTGATCGAAGAGAAACTGGACATAACCTCTTTCTCGTACAATGCGTCGGGTTGTTGTTTAAGCCAATCTATTAGCACCTGATTTGCCCATTGGTTGTAGGCTATTTTATCACTGAGTAGGTCAAAAGCTGTCATAATTTTCAAAATTTATTCACTTGTTATTTGCAAGTATAAAATAAATACTTGTTATTTGCAAGTGAATATTAATGTGAGAACATAATTGGTGTGACTGCGATTGGGAGTAAAAGTCTACGGCTGTATGTTCAACACCTGAAGTATGCCAAGTTCGTCTTAGAGAAGTAATTTTTCCTTATAAACTCAATGGATAAGAAATGAATCTAAAAGGTAAAAACGTTTTAATTACAGGTGGTTCGATTGGAATCGGGCTAGAATTGGCCAAGATGTTCCTAGCGGATGAGGCAAATGTATTGGTTTGCGCAAGGAATCAGTCTGCCTTGGATAAGGCCAAAAGTGAAAATCCAGCACTACAGATTGCTCAATGCGACGTGACCGTACGAGAACAAGTTGAAAACTTACTGCAAACTACGAAAGAACTATTCGGGGGAATTGATATCCTGATCAACAATGCCGCTGTATTTAGAAGATTCAACATTTTAGAAGATTACCCACTCGAGAAACAGCTGGAGGAAATTGATATCAATCTAAAAGGTCCTGTTCAGGTTACCAATATCTTTTTAAAAGAACTTCTACAAAGTAAGGAGCCTGTTATCGTTAATCTGACTTCTGGGCTGGCCTATGTCCCAATGACTGATGCTCAGATTTACTCAGCTACTAAAGCGGCTATCAACTCCTGGACACAATCCTTACGGTATCAACTTCGGAAAACTAAAGTCAGAGTAGTACTACTGAGCCCACCTGTGGTGGATACTCGGATGAATGCCAACAATCCTGGTGTAGAAGGAATGAAACTGATTAGTCCAAAGCGCTTTGCGGAACTTTCATTGAGAGGACTGAAAAAGAACAAAGATGAAATACTAGTCAGTCCGATCAATAGCTTGAAGTTGATCAGCCGATTTGCCCCTAGAATGGCTTTTAAGGCACTCAACAAATAGTTAAGCCACTTGGATTGGATGATCTTTTTGGTAAAAGGGTATTTTTGCAGCTATGAGAAAGATAGCCAAGCGGTCAGATTGCCCCATTAGTTACTCCTTGGATCTATTGGGAGATAAGTGGACTTTCCTTATCCTTCGTGATATAGCACTAGCTGACAAGCATTTCTATAAAGACTTTCTGGAAGCGGGTGAAGGGGTAGCAACCAATGTATTGTCCGACAGATTGAAAATGCTGGAGGCCTACGGTATAATCAAGAGTAGGAAGTACGAACGGAATAAGACCATGAAGCATTACTCGCTCACGGAGAAGGGGGGTGAATTGATTCCAGTACTCATCGAATTATGGACGTGGGGAGCTAAGCATGATCCTGCAACGACGGTAAGCCCTGAAACATTAGCAAGCAAATTATCCAGTAAGGAACAAATAATAGAGGATTATAAGGCAAAAGCTCAAAAGTCCGAATAAGCAAAACGCCTTTGATTCGGCAGAGTTGAAAGTTGTATTTAGCTGAACCTTGTCAGTTCAATTCCCTTTTTTTATCTTTGCCGCCTATTTTTTAACCATCACAATTTAATCTAATGGGAAAAGGTGATAGAAGAACCAAGCGCGGCAAGATCAACAAGAGCTCTTATGGCAACAGCCGCCCAAAATCAAAGAAAGTAAAGAAGGCCTTTAAAAAGGCAAAAGCATAGTTTTAGTTCATGTTTAGCGATAGGCTTTGGAGTAGAAGAAATTGAATTATAGCTTCTCCCAAAGCTGACTTTTGTTCCCTAGCAGTGCTGCAGAGCGGAAGAGGCTTGTAGATTGTTTCCTAAAGCTATTTACAATCTGCCTAGTTAGCACCAGCAGACAGGTCCAAATTACTATGGTCAAACATGAACTTATCATTCTCCGACAATTTTTGTGGCTCGCTTTTGACTAACAGTAGGATATCCCTTCGGATAAACCCCTTTGGTCGATACCTTAGCGGAACAACACAAAAATTGTCAGAGAAGAAGCTCGCCAGACAGCCCAGCGCTCTTATATATCCCTCCGTGCCTCCTGCACCACGCTCAATTAGTCCTTTGTACCAAAGTCCTATTCACTCTTAATTCAGTTCAATTCTTTAGGCTCAATTCCATTTATAGAGCATATTTGTAGCGTAAAATACTTCGTATTCTCCTACCATTTTGTACCAAAAATCCCCGTTTGGACTCCTACGTTTTGACACCATCTTGAATTGGTTCCATTCTAGAATTCCTGGAAGTTTGTGGGCATACAATATCTCATGTTTAAAAACCCAAAAACAAACTATCTATGAAGTCTAAGTTTGTACCTATCGTAAAAGGTCTTATGGCTAAGCTTAGCTTGTGGCTTTGCTTGCTGTCGAGTTTCCCAAGCCTACTGTCTGGGCAATTGATCCACTTACCCACTTCTTCCATTTTGCTGCGCTGTGATTTAGAACTATCTACTACCTCTTTTTCGCAGACTTGTGATGGAGCTGAAGTTTGTATTCACATTGAAGGGGGGACTCCGCCTTACAACATCCAATTTTCGAATGATAATACGAATCCAACGCCGACGGAAGATCTGGATGTATGTTTCCAAAACCTTCAACCTGGCAATTATAGGCTGAAAGTAGAAGATGAGGAAGGCTGTACTGAAGAGTTGAAGATTGAAGTACCTGCGATTGATTACCTTATCCCTGCGGTAGAGCAACATATTAGTTGCCACGGAGCTGCGGATGGAGCCATTGACTTACAGATCGAAATCGACCTCGCTCCCTTGTATTTTGATTGGGCGGGTCCAGCGGGCTTTACTGCTGACACAGAGGATATTGCAGGCCTGGAAGCAGGGGTATACAGTGTTTCCATTTCTACCACTGACGATGTATGCGTTGGGGTAGGAGCTTGGGTGATCCGTGAGCCCGATCCAATTGCTATTGATGTACGTCTTGAGCAGCCGGAGTGCGGACCTCCAGATGGTTGTGTGTACGTGTCAGGAGGCACCGCACCTTACTATATCTGGGTATTTGATCAAGTTCCCGATCTATATGCAGAAAACACCAGCGGAAGTATCACGGATTGGTCGGACCTTGATCCGGCCCTAGGAATTCCCTATGATCCAACGAACACGGAAGGCCCAGCTTTCTGTGCTGAGGATGTGGCCAATGGCGTGTACTATATTTTTGTGGTAGATCTACATTTCTGTTATCAGTGGAAGCGAGTGGAGATCGATGCCAATCCCAACTTTGATCGGGTAGTAGAAGTGGATTCTGGTACTTGTAATGATCCGGATGGGGGTTCAATTTGCTTCAAGATTGAAGGTGGTGAAGGACCCTTTGCCACTACAATCTATCCTTCTATCACTGATGAGGCGATCATTGGCAATGACGGTTGTTTTGAAGGACTGCAGCCCGGTGTTTACGAACTGCGAACAGTTGATGCGAACGGCTGTGCTCTGGTTGAGAGATTTGAAATTAGGCCGAGCGATGGTGTTGAAGCTAAATTTGAATTCAATGGGAACGCCTGCACAGACGGGATTGGTGGCTGCCTGACCGTGAGAGGAGGCGAACAACCTTACCGCATTTTTGCTTGGTATTGGCCTACCGCTCCCTTTGCGGAACCACAGATCTCCATTGCTGATAATGGGGAGCCACTCGCCGATGGTGGTACGGCAAATCGCGATCTTCCTTTTGGCCCATCCACTAGTCCCGCTGACTACCGTCGTTGTGTGGACAATTTGGTTCCAGGATACTATGTCATCGTCGTAATCGATGCCAATGGCTGCTGGGATGTCATTCGCATGCAAACACCCGCCGGTACGGGGCTTCAGCTCCGGACGCGTGTCGAAGATGTCCGCTGTTATGGCAACGCCGATGGAAGCATAGAACTGGAAATCCAAGGAGGAGTACCCCCTTATGCTATTGCGCTACATCCAAATGAATACCGTATCCTTGATGGAAATCGTGTCCGATTTGATGACTTGGCAGCAGGTACCTACCGCATCAAGGTGGAGGACAGACAAGGCTGTAGTGCCAGAACAGAAGTTGTGGTCGAACAAGCTGCTGAATTGCAGGCTAACTTTGAAATTACAAGTAATTCATGCTCGGGGGGGGTAGATGGTTGCTTAACGGTTAATGGTGGCACCTATCCATACAATCTCTGGGTATGGCGATGGAATGCCGTCATTGATATCGAACCACATGTTAGCTTTGACGATGATGGAACCCCACGCATTGATGGCGCCCAACCAACGGATCAAATGGACTTTGGTCCTAATACTGCCAATGTGTATCGCAGGTGTGCAGAAGATATTCCCGCTGGCCACTATTTAATCTTGGTGCTAGATGCTAATCGCTGCTATAAATTGATTCGAGTCCATATTCCACCTGCGGGCGAGCTGCACCTGCGCACAGAAGCAGAAGCGGCAAGTTGTGATGGTGGATCAGATGGCAAGATCTATTTGAAGATTGAGGGTGGAGCACCACCTTACAGCCTAGAACTCAGTAATGGTGACGTATTCACCACGGAAGAAAATCACTTTGTTTTTGCAGGACTAAGCGCTGGAGCATACGTAGTCAAAGTGACCAGTGCGACGGGTTGTGAAGGCAAAACGGAGGTTTATGTACCCGCTGCTGACGGTCTAGAAGCTCGTTTTGAAATCATTAGCCCCCCGTGTAGTGAAACTGTCGATGGCTGTCTATTCGTTGAAGGAGGAACTCGACCTTATCGCTTATTTGTATGGACCTGGAATCCGATTCTGACGGTAGAACCAGAGGTGGTCTTCGATGCTGATGGTAACCCAAGAATCGAGATGGCGCAACCGACTGACTTAATGCGATTTGATCCAAACAACAACAATGTAAGTGCCTTTTGTGCCCGGGATATTCCCGCCGGCCACTATCTAGTCCTAGTATTAGATGCTAATCGCTGTTATGATCTTTTGCGGGTAAACATCCCAAGTGGTAATTCGCTCCAGATCGAATACGGAGTAGAGCCAGCAAGTTGTGATGGCGAAGCGGATGGCAGAATAAAGATGAAAATTAATGGGGGAGTACCGCCATATACCTTGGTGCGTTGGGATGGTGTGAGTGAGCTATTGGATGGAGATGAAGTCCAATTTGAAGGCTTAGCAGCAGGAGTGTATCCAATTACCATAATAGATCAAAATGAATGTACAGCTATGATCGAAGCGGTTGTTCCAGGAGGAGAAGGATTAGCTACATCACTCGACTTTGACCCCTACGGAAGCTACGCTTGTATTGAGGTGTTAAATGGAACAGACCCCTATAGTTACGCTTGGTATGATCTAGGAAGCAATCAGGTGATCGGCACCGAAAGTTGTGTCGAGGATCTTGCCCCTAGTACTTATTGGGTGGAAGTTAAAGATGCGGCAGGCTGTAGTTCAACGGATGTATTTTTTATCGATGAACCTGTTTGTCAAGGCGGGAGAGCCAGCGTAAATCCGAGGGCCATCCGTTCAGGAACATCCACTACTTTTTACCTTGAAGACTACTACGGAGATCAAATACAATGGCAATTCCGAACTAGAAATATGGATTGGTTATCCATTCCAGGGGCCAACTCAGCGACCTACCACACACCTCCTTTATATGCTGGTTCGGATCGGGAAGTACAGGTACGGGCAGAGATAGTCTGCGCTAATGGTGATGTAGTTTATTCTACAACTGCTGAATTCAAAATTTATGGTCATGTATTTATCAGCCAGCTTCCTGTTTCATTATTGCAGGACCAAAGGTTGTTTGATCCGGAACGGTCACATGCAGCTTTGGTCATCCTGTCGCCCTTCACCGAGCAGTTCGAGGTACAGGTCTTCCCAACCGTTAGTGCTGGCCTGGTTAACATTAGATTCCCGGAACAGCTGGATCAGCCTGCCCGACTAAGACTTAGTGATAGTATGGGCCAGTTGATTCGTCAGACTCAACTTGAAGATCAGCTGAATGAGGTTCATCTCAATGATTTAGCTGCAGGAGTCTATTTTATCCAACTAGAATACGACGCAAAGGTGGAAACGCATCGTGTGATTGTTCCATAGCCAATCCCTATTTTCCTTAAAAACCCTTAGGTTTACGACCTGCATTGTTGGCTGGGCCTACTGAGGTCCAGCCCCCTTTTTTTGGATGATAGACTCAAAGGAGTCGGAGCTAATTTTACTTTCCATCCAAGCGATGAAGTTGAAGTAGTCAAAGGCTTTGCGTTCAAACTCATCCGATTGCAATTCCTTGAGTTCTTCAAGAAGGGTCGAAAAGCCTTGGATACTAGCTTCTCGGCTTAGCCACTTTGGATAGCGCCGCATCAATTTTAGCATCGTGGATTCCACCTTAAACAAGCGTTTGCGATTGGAGAGAAAGCGGTAGGTCGATTTGCCGATGTATTCTAGTAGTTGATCGTTGCCCAACTCGTAGTGAATCACCAGATTTAAGAGCCGGCCAAAGCATTGAATATCTGCTCTAGTTTTTACTTCCGGATCATTCAGTAATTGGTTGATCCAGTCAAGGGCTTCATCATATAAACGGGCACCAAAATGTAAATAGGCTAGATTATAGAATAGTCCTAGTCTCTGCTGGCGATTGCTTTTTCTGAGATAGTGAGGTAAATCAGGTAATGCGGAAGTAATCTGTTTAACACCCACTTGGAACTGCCCGGTACTAATGTAAAAGTCAGTTTCAAGATTAATACTTCGAATAAAGAGCTTCTGTTCCTGCTCCTTAGAGTCCGTAGGGATTCGTCTAAGTTGTTGAATGGTCGCTGGGATTTCATCAAAGCGCCTAAGTTGTTGTTGGACACTATACAGATTGATAATGGCGCTGACATAATTACGAACGAGCCGACCTTTTAATTGTTTGGGCGGAAGTGCTTCGAAGGTCTGCACCAATTCTCGGATATGCGAATAACTTTCTTCTGCCTGTCCAAGCAAGTAATGAAAGGAGAAGCGTGCGTTGAAGTAGAAGTACCGCGCATAGAAAGAAGATGCACTAGCCTCCGATTGGAATAGTGGGCGTTCAAAAAGTGCCTCCAAGGCTTGTTTCTCATCTTCGTTTCGTATCGCCCCCGTTCTCCAATAAGGGATAAATACTCGATCGTTTAAGGCTTGAAATTCTAGCAGGTTGCGATATTTTTCTAAGACTTCAAACTCTTCTTCAATCCCTTGGTTGACGTAGACTTCCAAGGCATCGAACTGGTTTTGACTGTGCATCATTTGATGTTTCCAGCGATATACTTCCAGGAGTTGTAAGAAGTTTTCGTCGTTTTGTGCTAGTTTTTGCGCCTTTTGCAAGGCTTTGGTGCTTTGATCGTATAGTCCTTTGTCAAATAAAAGGCGAGCATTGCGCATCCAGCTGTAGAATTTATCGCCGGATTTACTTTCATGGTAATTGCGGAGACTATCAAGGATAAGATGATATAGGTAGTTTTTTACGACATGGAATTGTCTAGTAAAGGCCTCGCCTTTGAAGGTCTCCTTAAGTTGAGCCTCGTCATATCGCTGTTGTTTTTCGATCGCATCAAAAAGCAAAACGTACTTATTCTGCTGACCAATTACATGACGACTAGCATGTAATTTGAAGTATCGCTTCTCTTGTTTACTGAGAGATTTGATCAGTTGAAATAGATCATTTGAAGCCGTTTTCATATTTGGACTCCTACGTTTTGAGCAATTTTGAGTTTCCTAAATAAGGCATTTTTCCTAATTTACATAAGAATCCCAATGAATAATAGTAGCCATGAACAATCGGACTCAAAACAATTATAATCCCATTCATAAACAAGTTGTCATCCCAAAAACACCTCATATAAAGCAGCTTCAGGTAGGATCTTCCAAGGTACTACTTGGGCTGCTTTTCCTTTTTGTATCACAGCTAATTGTCGCTCAGAACGTGGGCGTAGTTCCGACGGACTGTGATTTTGATGTACGAGTTGAAGTCGTTCAACCTACGTGTCAGGGTGTGGAGGATGGCACTATTATCGTTAATACTAATGCTGCGACAGACGATCTCACCGTGGAATTCCTAAATGTGAATGCGCCAGTAGATGGAGAAGCGCCGAGTCTTGGTCCAGGTCTGTATTGGATTGAATTGGCCAGCACTAATTGTACGGATACGATCAGTGTCGAATTAGCATATGCCAATCCGATTATTGCGCCACCTCTGGAGTTGGTCTTTTGTCACCCAGGTGGAGTGATTAATTTTCTGCAAGGCGTGAGTGGGGGGAGTGGAGCGTATGCGGTGACAGAAATTATGGGTTTTGGAGACGGAATTGATTATGCTTGTGATGTCTGCCCTGCGGAGATAGAGATAACGGAAACGACAGTCATTGGTGTTAATATCCAGGATTCTAATGGTTGCACGACTAGGCGTTCGGTTTACGCCAAGGTTTTGGACCCCATTCAGGTAGAGAAAGTGGATTCTATTCCGGATCGTTGTGAAGGAGATGGACAAATTCGACTGATCAATGTGACTGGTGGGGGAGGAGAGTATAAATTTGCGATCAATGGTGAACCCTTTCAAAATGATGGCAACTTCATTGCGCTGCAAGGTGGACAGGAGTATAAGATTGAGATTGTTGACCAGTACGGTTGTACACTAGAGCGAAAGATTACGATACCGGAAGACCCGTATGTGCGCCCAGCAGTGAACTACAGCATCCTGGAGCCTTCTTGTTTTGGGGAAACCAATGCGGAATTGAGCGTAATCACGACCGGGAGCACGGACTTGGTTGGCTTTTCGATCAATAATACCACGGATGTGGCGCCGGTTAATGGGACTTTCAATGGCCTGGCTGCGGGAAGATATGATGTATTTGCCCGCTTTGGAGAAACGTGTGCATTGCAGTTGGAAGAAGCCGTCATCATTGAGCAACCGGAGGAATTAAAAGTAGAAGCTTTAACATCAGAGGCGAGCTGTGGAGGTAATAGTGATGGCGAGGTACTGCTCGTCACCAATGGTGGGAATGCCAACTATGAGTATCGACTTAACACAAATATTACCACACAGACTTCAAATGTCTTCAATGACCTACCAGCCGGTGCGTATACGGCCTTTGTGCAAGATGATAAGGGTTGCCAGGATTCGACGCAATTTATAGTAGAAAACGCCGCCGCCCCTCCCTTGTGGATAGACTTAACCCCAACCTGTCCAGGAGATAGTTCTGGTATCGTAATTATTGAATCCGGAAAGCTCTTTGAGGGATCGCTTTTCTATTCATTAGATAGTCTAAACTGGTTCCGAGGAGATACCCTGACGACAGAATGGCCGGCTGGAGATTTCCGCATCTATGTACTGAAAGTGCCTGGTAATTGTATCTACACGGTAGATACGAGTATGGCTGAAGTTCAAGCACCTGTTCTAGAATTACAGATCCAGCCTGTGACCTGCCCAGGCGGTATGGATGGGACAGTCAGTTTTTCCGTTCAGGGGGGAGAATCTACCTACAGCTATTCCTTAGATGGAGAAAATTTTGGTCCAGATACGACCTACAGCAACTTGTCGGCAGAGAGCTATACCTTATATGTACAAGATGACCTAGATTGTCTGTTTGCCTATGACTTTATTCTAGAAGAGCCTGATGCCCCTGAGATCAATGCAGTAGGAACGGATGTTACCTGCTTTGATGGTGCTGACGGCGAAGTAAAGGTTAGTGTAAATGGGGTACAAGGCCCGTTCTTATACGCTTTGAATAGCCCAAACTTTCAGCAAGATAGCGTTTTTGCCAATGTACCTGCTGGGGAACATGTAGTCTTACTACAAGATTCGATGCAATGCACCTTTGCTACTAGTGTTACCTTGGATGAACCTGATCCCATCATGAGTACGCTTGAAGTCATCCCAGAGACCTGCCAAAATCGCAATGGGGTGGTAGCAGTACAGCCTTTTGGGGGTACGGCTCCCTATTACTATCGTTGGAATACAGGAGATTCTAGCTGGTTAGTCGGGAATTTAGCGGCTGGAATGTACACCGTTAGTATCGAAGATACGAATGGGTGTGGAACAAATGAATCCGCTGTGGTAGAGGATTTGGCTGGGCCAATTGTACTAGGAGACTTAGGACATGCGGATTGTTACGGGGAGGCGGATGGAGAGATCGCCTTGACCGTGATTGGTGGTTCCGGTGAGTTGGTGTATGCCTGGTCTAATGGCTCTTTTGAAAAGAATCAGGATAGCCTCATGGCCGGAAGTTATATTGTGACGGTTGTTGATCAAAAGCTTTGTGCAACTACCAAAGCCTTTACCCTCTTTGAGCCAGAACCTTTGCAATTAAGCTATCAAAGCGGACAGTACCAAGATCTGTGGTTTATCAACCTTTCAGTTGCGGGAGGTATCGGCCCCTACGCCTACCTGTGGTCCAATGGAGAAAATTCTGAAGATGTATTTGATCTCTTGCCAGGTACCTATGAGGTTACGGTGACGGATGATCATGGTTGTCAGGACCAACTGGAAGTACGTATTGAAGTCACTTCCTCCACAGAACCTGGCTTAGAAAATTGGCTAACACTTTTTCCTAATCCCACGAAGGATAAGCTACAGTGGCAATGGAAAGGAGATTTACCGGTATCCATTCGACTATTCGATGGGCAAGGTCAATTGGTGAAACAGCAGCTGATTGAAGAGGGGCAAACGGCATTGGATTTACAGGAACTTCCTGCCGGGGTCTATTGGCTACGCATGCATGCCAAGGAAGGTTTTTTGAATGCGAAAGTGATCAAACAATAGCTCTGTAAGAGCAATCCTACTCCTATTTCGACAAACTTGCTGGGGAAACGTGCCAAGTTGACACTAATTTGATTTAGGTGTAACTTTTTTGTTTATTTTAGATACTACGTCAAGCCCGGAAAAGTGGGTTAATACACTGCTGGCACAGGGTTTGATATAAATAGATCTATAAACAAACAAAAATCTGAAATTGATGAAAAAGCTACTATTCTTAGTCGTTTGTACAGGCTTAATTTATGCTTGCCAACCCAGTACTCCGGCTGAGTCCCAAACGGCCAAAGAAGCTATGGAGGTGAAAGCAGAAGAAACGGGATATGATGCCGAATTAGCGGAATCGGTGGGAGCGGATCAATATGGTATGCGGCAATACGTGATGGCCTTTCTCAAGGCAGGTCCTAACCGTAGTCAAGATTCCATCGAAGCTGCTGCCCTGCAAAAAGCCCATCTAGATAATATAGGTCGATTAGCTGAGGAAGGAAAGCTATCCCTCGCAGGCCCTTTCTTGGACGGAGGAGAACTACGAGGAATCTATATCTTCAATGTTAGCACCATCGAAGAAGCCAGAGCCCTTACGGAAACCGACCCTGCTATTCAACAAGGTAGATTAGTAATGGAATTACACCCCTGGTACGGCTCCGCCGCTCTGATGAAAGTCAATGAAATTCATAAGCGGTTGGGCAAGGAAGAGATATAGCCTTTGGGGAGACATCCAGTAGCACAGCCCTAGGATGTCTCCTAATGCTTACTTACTCCACCTCCAACTTAATCTTGTAATAGTGCACTCCAGCGCCATAGACCCATCCTTCTTGTCCCTTCTTGTTGCGAACCTTGATCCAAGGTTCATTGGCGGTGATTTTGCCCAGATTGATCTCCTGGGTACTGTCGGTTACTTCATTGAGGAAGATGACTTCATCGTACAGCGATAATCGATCCAAAATTTTGGCACCTACCCGGGGTTCCGTACGCATATTAAGATTTTCAAGCGTAACATAGAGTGGTGTAACCTGTTCGATTTGAGGCCTACCCGGAATGGGGCGTCTACGCTGAACAGGTGTGGGTACCGAAGTAGAAGCTGGTGGAGAAATGGCCGCAGAAGAGTCAATTTCATCGGTAGTATCTCCTATCAAGAGGGAGTCTTCAGCCGCTTCAATGGCTTCAGCTTCTTGATATTCTGCTTTCCTGGCAGCACATTTAGGTACCATCCAGACGACAAAACTGAAGAAGAAAATGGCTAGTATCAGTACTTCTATCTTTGGCAACAAAGAGGCTTTTTTTGCCATAGGGAAAATGTTTGTGTTTGTTCAAAAATAGCTATAAATTGCAGAGGCGAAGAAAAAAATCGACAAATTCAACCTGCGCGCTTTCATCGGTAATCGCTTCACATCAAAGGAATTAATGTTGTTTTTCTAAAGTATTTGTATCCCTTTCTTAAGTCAATTTGCAGGTTTTATGGCTTGATCCATTTGTAGATCAACAGCCTACATATAGCATAATCTACGGATAGTAGATCTATGCTTATCATCGATTTGCTAAAAGGAATGCTCTTCGACAAAACTTGTGAACATCATAAATGAGCGGCACAAGTGACACTGACAATGGCTGTTAGTAGAGTATTGTATTTCATTTTTGAATGTCTTGCAACACGAGATTTGTCGAAGAACCAAAGAAAGGAACAATGACACAAGAAGATTTGTACAAGGTGGCACTGACTATGATTCCCAAGGTCGGTGCGATCACTGCTCGTAATTTGATCAGTTACTGTGGAGGGCTAGAAGCCGTTTTCCGGGCTCGGAAACGAGAATTGTGCTATGTACCTGGCGTAGGGGAGGTGCTGGCAGATCAAATTTTGAATTCCAAGGCCTTAGAATTAGCGGAACAAGAGATGAAATTGCTGGATAAAGAAGGCATCCGACCTATCTTCTATCTAGACCAAGACTATCCTGATCGCTTGCGTCCGTACATGAATAGTCCCCTCCTCTTGTATTATAAAGGAACGCAGGATCTCAACACACTAAGGATGGTGGCCATCATTGGTACTAGAAAACCTAGTCCACACGGCATCCACCTTTGTGAAGAGTTGGTGGAAGGCTTAGCACCTTACCAGGTGACGACTATTAGCGGTCTAGCGTATGGAGTGGATGTCACCGCACACCGGAAGAGCCTACAGCTCAATATGCCTACCATTGGGGTTCTAGCCCATGGATTACAACAGATCTATCCAGCCTCACACCGCCAGGTGGCTAGACAAATGATCCAACAGGGAGGCTTGCTCACCGAGTATCCTAGTCATATCACACCTAAGCGAGAACACTTCCCGATGAGAAATCGTATAGTAGCCGGATTATGTGATGCATTAGTAGTGGTGGAAACGGGAAAAGAAGGAGGCTCTATGATCACAGCTCAGTTTGCCAACGACTACAATAAAGATGTCTTTGCCTTCCCCGGAAGAGTGAAGGACAAACATGCCGTTGGGGGCAACTATCTGATCAAAACCCATCGAGCGGCCTTGATAGAACAAGCTGAAGATCTTGCATATATCATGGGTTGGGAAGAGCAATCCAATGCTTCTGGTATCCAACAACAACTCTTCCCGGAATTATCCCCAGATGAAAAATTAGTTGTAGATTTACTTCGCCAAAACGAGGGAGCCAGTATAGATAAGCTCACCTATGAAAGTAGAATGACAGGTGGTACCATGGCCGCAGTTTTACTTCATCTAGAGTTTAAGGGCATGATCCGATCACTACCTGGTAAAAGATATATGTTACTGTGATGCGACGATTACTTCAGCACGTTTTCTTGCTTGCATTTTCTTTGGTTGCTTGCAATACTAAGCCTACCGCACCCATGGAAAATAATTTCGAACCTTTGGTTAAGCCGGTTCTAAAGGAACGTCCTAGAAACATCATATTGATGATTGGTGATGGTATGGGGCTTACGCAGATTACTGCCGGAATGTACCGCAATGGTAATAAACTCCAATTGGAAGAATTTCCGATCGTTGGCTTACATAAGCCCTATTCCTCGAGCAACTTAATCACTGACTCAGCGGCTGGGGCTACCGCTTTCTCCGCAGGCGTGAAGACTTACAATGGAGCTATCGCTGTCAAACCAGATTCGGTACCAGTTCCTACCATTCTAGAGCAAGCGCACGAAGCGGGACTCGCCACTGGAATGGTCACCACCTCAACTATAGTCCACGCCACTCCCGCTGCCTTTTTGGCCCATAATGTTTCTAGAAATAACTTTCAGCAGATCGCCTTGGATTATGCCAGTTCGGGTGTAGATCTTTTGATAGGCGGAGGGAGAAAGTATTTCTATAAGCGTACAGATCGGCGTAACCTGATTCAGGAGATGAAAGAGGAGAACTATACCGTTTCTGATTTCCATGTGGAAGCCTTCGAGGAAGCCGTGCTAGATTTCGACAAGAAGTTCGTTTACTTCACAGCGGAAACTGATCCGAAGACGGTTCGGCAAGGCCGTGAATACTTGCCTGGGGCCTCCCGTGCTGCTGCTAATTTTTTGGATAAACGATCCGAGAAAGGATTTTTTCTAATGATTGAGGGAGCGCAAATCGATTGGGGCGGCCACAACAATAATTCGGAATACATTATTACGGAAATGTTAGACTTCGATGCAACCATTGGGAATATTTTGAAGTTTGCAGAAGAAGATGGCGAGACCTTGGTTATTGTAACGGCTGACCATGAAACAGGGGGCTATTCGATTAACCCAGGCTCAACGATGGAGAAGATCATCGCCGGGTTTACTTCCGATTATCACACCGCTACTTTGATTCCGGTATTTGCCTACGGCCCTGGATCTGAGTTGTTTGGAGGGACCTACGAAAACACGGCCATCTATGATAAAATGAAGGAGGCCTTTGGCCTTTAGGAATGAGGGATAAATGAAAGATAAAATGTAGTTATATTTTTCATTTGTGCCCCGTTCCTTAATCCTGCCAGAACGAAAAACCTGACGGTCTGCAATGAAGCAACTCAAAATTGGGGTAGCGCAATTCGAGCCCCGCGATGGCGATAAGGCCTACAATCTATCTCGAATTGAAGCGCTAAGTGCACAAGCCAAAGCACGAGGCGCAGAGGTAGTAAGTTTCCACGAAATGTCTATTACTGCCTATACTTTCTTTAAAGAACTTTCCTTAGAACAAGTGCAAGCTTTAGCTGAACCCGTTCCGGATGGACCGAGCGTGCAAAAACTAATCGGAATTGCTAATGCTTTAGATATTCATTTGTTGGCAGGTCTGGTAGAAATGGATGAAGGTCAAATCTATAATACCTATGTCTGTGTCAATGGAGAAGGGCTAGTTGCTAAATTTAGAAAGCTACATCCTTTCATTAGTCGATACATGAGCCCGGGGAATTCTTATGTTACTTTCAGTATTAAAGATTGGACTTGTGGGATTTTGATCTGTTATGACAACAATGTTATTGAGAATGTAAGAGCAACCACCTTGCTGGGAGCAGAACTGATTTTTGCACCACATGTTACCGGCTGTACCCCATCTGCCATGCCAGGTCGCGGCTACGTTGATCATGAGTTATGGGAAAAACGGCATACTGATCCAGTGCCGCTTAGAATGGAGTTTAATGGTCCTAAAGGTCGAGATTGGTTGCTTCGATGGTTACCGGCCAGAGCTTATGATAATGGGGTTTATTATGCCTTCACTAATCCGATTGGATATGATGGCGAGCACCTTAAAAATGGTAACGCAATGATCCTGGATCCTTACGGAAATCTTGTTACGGAGATTCAGTCTTTTGAAGATAGTGTTCAGGTGGCCCAGATCAGTGGTGATAAGTTGGAGCTAGCCGGAGGTTATCGCTATAGAAATGCTCGCCGTCCTGACTTATACAGGGATATCTTGGGAGCAGATCATGATCCACATCTGAAACCCGTTTGGATGAAAAAATAAATCCTTCTATGCCAAAGCATGTTTTAATTTTGGGATGTGGCCGCAGTGGTACCTCTATCTTTGGTGAGCTATTTGAGCAACTTTCCTGCTACACCTACTACAGTGAGCCACCTTATGCCAGCCTTAAGACTTTAAACTACCAGCAAGCTCAAGCAGTCAAAGTACCAAAAGAGTCAGAAGGGTATGCGCCGACAACCGGCTTATCCTTTCCGTTGGAGGACCTGCTAGCAACGGTCAAGGGGCCGTTGCAGGTATACTGGCAGGTTCGGCATCCTTTGGATACGATCTGTTCGCTGCGACTTGGAATTTCTCGCCATTGGGGTCATCATCCTCGACCCCATGACTGGGAAGATTGGTTGGATAAACCCTTATTAGAGCAGTGTGCCTATCACTGGAATTACATCAATACCATAGGCTATCAGCAAGTCCAATCCATCGTACAGATATCTCGCTTTGAGGACATGCTTGCCAATCCAATTGGTTTCGCCTTGGATCTTTCTAAACAGTTAGGAGTGGATATTGCAAAACACCGGTCAGAATTGGAAGCCTGGGCGCGCCGTGTACAGAACACCAATAATGAGCAATTTGTGGAAGCAAAGACCTCCAGACCCTATTCCACCAAGGATCACAAAGTGCGAGTGGGGCGCTGGCGAGAAAATCTAGCAGAAGAAGAGATGTTAGGGATCCTACCCCTGATCCATACCACAATGAAAGAATTTAACTACGATATCAATTAGTGCGATAGCAGGACCCTTTCATGGCATCTGTCTTTGTAAATTCAATTAATCAGATGCCAAAATTGTAAATTTAATACTGGAACCACTAAATTTAGTTGTCGATCCTGCTCTTCTTGCCCATTAATTAAGTATTTCAACCCGCATTTAGCCCGGTATCCACTCGGGTTGAAAATACGGCTGCCTGATAATATATGAGCCTAAAAGTGACATACCGTAGTTACTTCATATCGTGCTGCTACAGGAGTATTCTTGTGTTTGTATGCCAAATCTTTTTGGCCGGTATCACGCTAGGACAAACAGCCTCTTCTACCGCGCTTCCTAATGCAAAGCTTCGTTTTCAAGTAGAAAGTATCGGAAAACTAGCAGGTTTGAATTCCACCGATATACAAGCACTCTATCAAGATCGAGATGGCTATATCTGGATCGGGAATAAACCGGGAGTCAGCAGATTCGATGGCTACACCTTCCGCAACTATACTACGGCAAAAGATCAACCACTGGGGCCTATACATAGTATTATTGAGGATCAAACTGGTACCGTGTGGATTGGTGGTGTCAATGGACTTTTTTATTGGCAGGATGGGCAATTTCATACTTGTGAAGTGGGTTGGTCGAAATTAGGCAGATTTTGCCAATATGACTTCCCCGTTTTTGGATATTCGTTTTATCTCGTTGCGTAGTAACTTTTGTCTCTGTGCTACAATGGATTGACCAAACTCGTGTTT